>NZ_FOIP01000002.1:1200000-1800000 GCF_900105215.1 Lacrimispora sphenoides
CAGAAAACATGATCCTTAACGATGCAGCCATTGCACCGCTTAATTACCGGAATGAATTCTGGTTACAGGATCCTAAGTTAAAGGGAACATGGTATTCTCCATATGGATACTGGTTCTTCCAGTTTGCTACCATGGACTAATAAACTGTTATTTATAAATTGCACCCAGGAATATTTCCTGGGTGTTTTTTTACCCTTCATTTATTCTTTTCTAATATACCATTTTATCATTGCTATTTTACTATTTTTATGTTATATTAAAGAATAAGTCGCTGCAGTAACTGATTAAAGCGTTATTGCGTTGATAGAATATAATTTTATTAGGAGGACGGTTTATGAAAAAAATGTCACTTGTGTTGGCTGCTGTTATGACCTCCGGTATGATTCTTTCCGCTTGCGGCGGAAATAATACCGCTGGCACGAAAGCAGGTTCTGACACAAACACAACTGCGGCAGCTAACGGCGAAACTGCAGCACCCGCGGATGGGACTTCTACAGCACTTGATCTTGCAGTGCAGGTTGGTCCAAATCCCGAGACCATTGATCCGGCACTGAACAGCGCTGCAGATGGTGCTAATATTATTGTTCATGCGTATGAACCTCTGATGATCGTTGATCCAGAGAACAAGATTGTGGGCGGTCAGGCTGAATCTTTTGATGTATCTGAGGATGGCCTTACCTATACCTTCCATCTTCGTGATGGCTTAAAGTGGAGCGATGGCACACCGCTGACAGCCGAGGATTTTGTATATTCATGGAAGAGACTTGCTGATCCTAATACGGCAGCTCCGTATGCAGGAGATATGCTTGGCTATGTAAAGGGATATGAAGACGCAGCATCAGGCAATCTGGATGCTCTGGCTGTTTCCGCACCTGATGATAAAACCTTTGTGGTTGAGCTGTCTGTTCCCTGTGTATATTTCTCAAAGCTGATCACTCATGCATCCATGGTTCCTGTACAGAAGGCTACGATTGAGGCAAATGGTGACCAGTGGACCTTAAAGCCGGAGACCTATGTGAGCAATGGTCCTTTAAAGATGGTTGAATGGGTACCAGGTTCTCATATTACCTTTGGTAAGAATGAAAATTACTGGAATGCAAGCAAAGTTACTTTAAATACCTTAAAATTCGTCCTGATGGAAGATGCCAATGCAGCTTACAGCGCATACCAGGCTGGTGAAGTATCCATGATTAAAACCCTTCCTACGGAAGAAATTCCAACCCTTAGAACTACCGATGATTTCCAGATAGGATCCACCATGGGTACATATTATATAAGCTTCCAGACCCAGAAGGAACCTTTTAATAACCCGGATGTGCGTAAAGCGTTGAGCCTTGCCATTGACCGTGATTATGTTGCCAATACTGTTATGCAGGGAATTTATGCTCCGTCAACAAATTTCGTTGGACCTGGCATCTCTGATGCTGAAAATGGTTCTTCCTTTGAAGATGTGACTCGTAAAAATAATGGCGGCGATTTCTTTAATGTTGCTGATCATGAAGCTGATATTGCTAAGGCAAAAGAACTTCTTGCAAAAGCCGGATATCCAGATGGTCAGGGATTTCCAACCATTGAATACATGACGAATGACCAGTTGTTCCATAAACCATTAGCTGAGTATTTACAGAGCTGCTGGAAGGAAGCACTGGGAGTTAATATGGACATTAAGATCGTTGAATGGTCTACCTTTACACCTACCCGTCGTGCAGGAGATTTCCAGATCGCACGTAACGGCTGGTTATTAGACTATGACGACCCATCCAATATGCTGAACTTATTTAAGTCCACCAGCGGTAATAACGATGGTAAGTACAATAACCCTGAAGTTGATAAGAAGCTTGATGAAGCAAACTCCACTTCTGATGTTGCAAAGCACTATGCATTGTTGCACGAAGCAGAGAACATGATTTTAGAGGATTCCGCTATAGCTCCGGTTGCTTATTACAGCCAGCCATGGTTACAGGATCCTAAGTTAAAGGGTACATGGTATTCACCATATGGATACTGGTTCTTCCAGTATGCTACCATGGAATAGTAAGGATTATCTGAATTTTTAGAAAGCATCCGGGAATTATTTTCCGGGTGCTTTGCTTTTGCCGGGTCTTTATTCCCTGCCTGCAAACTTCCTCTTTCCAACCCTAGGAAAGTATGTTATAATCTCCTAAGACAATACAAAAGTACAGGAGAGTTAAGGCTATGAATCCAAGACGTGTATTATTAAAGCTCAGTGGCGAAGCTCTTGCTGGTGCGAATAAGACGGGCTTTGACGAAGCGACTGTTAAAGAGGTCGCGCGGCAGGTTAAAATATCCGTGGATGCAGGTGTCGAAGTAGGCATTGTTATTGGCGGAGGTAACTTCTGGAGAGGCAGAACCAGCGATGCCATTGACCGCCCTAAGGCGGATCAGATTGGCATGCTTGCTACAATAATGAACTGCATTTATGTTTCAGAGATTTTCCGTAATGCCGGGATGAGTACACAGATACTGACCCCGTTTGAGTGTGGTTCCATGACAGAACTTTTTTCCAAGGACAGAGCTAACCGGTATTTTGATGAGGGTAAAGTTGTATTTTTTGCCGGGGGAACAGGCCATCCTTATTTTTCAACCGATACAGGCATTGCGCTTCGCGCCATTGAAATGGAGGCAGATTATATTTTACTGGCAAAATCCATTGACGGCGTATATGACAGTGATCCGAAGACAAATCCCAATGCTGTTAAATATGAGGAGATTTCCATTCAGGAGGTCATCGAGAAGCAGCTTGGTGTCATTGATTTAACGGCTTCCATTATGTGTATGGAAAATAAAATGCCCCTTGCGGTATTTAGCTTAAATGAAAAAGATGGCATTGCTAATGCAATGCAGGGAAAAATAAACGGTACCATAGTTACCGCATAAACCAGGAGGACGATATGCAGGAGAGTTTACAGGTTTACGAAGACAAGATGAACAAGACATTAAAAGCGCTGGAGAATGACTATATGACCATCCGCGCAGGACGTGCCAACCCGCATGTGCTGGATAAAATAAGAGTGGATTATTATGGTACACCGACTCCTATCCAGCAGGTCGGCAACATTTCTATTCCGGAAGCCCGTATGATTGTGATCCAGCCATGGGAGAAGGGCCTGTTAAAGGCAATTGAAAAGGCAATTCTCACTTCTGAACTGGGAATCAACCCCACCAATGACGGCAATGTAATCCGCCTTGTATTTCCGGAGCTTACTGAGGAACGCAGAAAAGATCTGGTTAAAGATGTTAAGAAAAAAGGAGAGGCTTCCAAGGTCGCTATCCGTAACATCCGCCGTGATGCCAATGACTTATTTAAAAAGCAGTTAAAGTCAGAGGAAATTTCTGAAGATGAGCAGGCAGAGGCTGAAGACAAGATTCAGAAGCTGACAGACAAGATGATCGCCCAGGTAGACAAAATGATTGAAGAAAAGTCAAAGGATCTTCTTACAGTATAAAAATCTTGAATAAGGGCAGGCATTTTGCCTGTCCTGTTTTATATATCTGGAATTGGAATTCCCAGGTTTATAAAACAGCGCTCCGTTAGGATGCGCACTCTGCGCTAAGGAAGTATGGTTGCTAAAGAAACCGCGCTCCGGCGCAAGAGTCTGCTTTGCAGACTCTTTATTCTGTTTTAAAAGGAGCGGCATTATATGGACAAAAGGAATGAGAATATGGTGATTCCGGAGCATGTTGCTATTATATTGGATGGCAATGGCAGATGGGCAAAAAAGCGTGGGCTTCCAAGAAGCGTGGGCCACAAGGAAGGATGCGTGACCGTAGAAAGAACGGTAGAGGATGCAGCAAGGCTTGGAATTAAGTATCTGACAGTTTATGGTTTTTCAACGGAAAACTGGAAACGTACTTCAGATGAAGTTGGAGCCTTAATGCAGCTTTTCCGCTATTATATGGTCAGGCTTTTGAAGATCGCCAAAGCCAATAATGTGCGTGTAAAGATGATCGGTGATAGGGATCGGTTTGACAAGGATATTATAGAGGGAATCGGTAAACTGGTGGAAGAGACGAAAGATAATACAGGTCTTACCTTTATCATTGCTGTTAATTACGGCGGCCGTGATGAGATTGTTCGTGCTACCAGGAAACTCATGAAGGATTCGGCAGAAGGAAAGCTTTTGCCGGAGGATATGACGGAAGAAGTTTTTTCTTCTTATCTGGATACAGAAGGACTTCCGGACCCGGATCTTCTTATACGTACCAGCGGTGAGTTGCGGCTTTCCAATTATCTGCTGTGGCAGCTGGCCTATACGGAACTCTATGTTACGGATTGCCTTTGGCCTGATTTTAATATGGAAGAAATGAAAAAGGCAATTGCAGCGTACAATAGTAGGGAACGAAGATTTGGGGGAGTGAAGTGATTCGGAGGGAGGAAACACCATGTTTACAACCAGACTGATAAGCGGAGTCATTCTCGTTATCATAGCTCTTTTTACAGTTGGAAGCGGGGGAGTATTGCTTTTTGCAACAACCCTTTCCATATCTATGATTGGTTTGTTTGAGTTGTATCGCGTGATGAAGATACAGAAAAACCCGTTGGGATTTATGGGATATTTAACGGCCCTGTCCTATTATGGGCTGCTGTGGTTTCATGGAGAGCAGTTTATGATGCTCATGTTCATTGCATTTTTGATGATCCTTATGAGTATTTATGTATTTGCCTTTCCAAGGTATCAGATGGAAGAGGTGACGGTGGCTTTTTTTGGAGTTTTTTATGTTACAGTCATGTTGTCTTATCTTTATCAGGTCCGTGCCATGGCAGACGGGAAATATCTGGTGTGGCTGGTATTTTTAAGTTCATGGGGGTGTGATACCTGTGCTTATTGCGTGGGTATGCTTATAGGAAAGCACAGGCTGGCTCCTGTACTCAGTCCTAAAAAGTCTATAGAAGGGGCAATCGGCGGAGTGGCCGGCGCAGCTCTTCTGGGTATTCTTTATGCAACTCTTTTTGGAGGATCCATGACAGAGATCCGCAATCCCCAGGCAGCCTGTGGACTGGCTTGTGCCATTGGAGCGGTAATCTCCCAGGTTGGGGATCTGGCAGCATCTGCTATCAAACGCAATCATCAGGTAAAGGATTATGGAAAATTGATTCCGGGCCATGGGGGAATTCTGGACCGTTTTGACAGCATGCTCTTTACGGCACCTGCCATTTATTTTGCAGTAACATTTTTACGTTAAAAGATTATTTGGCTTAAAAATTGGTAAATTGGAAAAGAAAAGGAGTTAGCAGCATAAGATGAGGAAAATAGCAATCCTGGGTTCAACGGGATCCGTCGGGAAACAAACTCTGGAGGTGGCTGAAAATCAAAAAGATATAGAAGTGACCGCCTTGGCGGCAGGCAGTAACATCCGCCTGTTAGAGGAGCAAATAAGAAAATTTCATCCAAAGATCGCATGTGTATGGAGTGAAGATAAGGCCAGGGAGCTGGCGGCATCGGTAAAGGATTTGCCGGTCCGCATTGTTTCCGGAATGGAAGGCCTTATGGAAGCTGCCACAGAAAGCTCTGCAGAAATTGTGGTCACTGCCATCGTTGGTATGATTGGAATCCGTCCTACCATCGCAGCTATTGAGGCTGGAAAGGACATTGCTCTTGCCAACAAGGAAACCCTTGTAACTGCCGGGCACATCATTATGCCTTTAGCAAAGGAACGGGGAGTGAAGATTCTCCCTGTGGACAGCGAGCACAGCGCCATTTATCAGTGCTTAAACGGAGAAGATAAAAAAGCCATACATAAGATCCTTTTGACAGCGTCCGGTGGTCCTTTCCGTGGAAAAACCAGAAAAGAGATGGAGTCAGTCCAGGTGGAGGATGCGTTAAATCATCCCAACTGGTCTATGGGCAGGAAAATTACCATAGATTCCTCCACTATGGTCAATAAAGGCCTTGAAGTGATGGAAGCAAAATGGCTTTTTGGAGTAGAAATGGACCAGGTAGAAGTGGTAATCCAGCCTAAGAGCGTGATTCATTCCATGGTGGAGTTTGAGGATGGAGCAGTCATGGCCCAGCTTGGAACGCCGGATATGAAGCTTCCGATCCAGTATGCACTTTTCTATCCGGAGAGGAGATATCTTCCCGGAGATCGTCTGGATTTCTGGACCATTAATCAAATAACTTTTGAAAAACCGGATATGGTAAATTTTCCTGGTTTAAAATTGGCATATATTGCCGGGAAAGAAGGCGGAACACTTCCAACAGTATTCAATGCTGCCAATGAACGGGCAGTTGCCAAATTTTTGAACAGAGAAATTTCATATCCAACCATAACTGATATGATAGAGGGAGCTATGAACGGGCATACTGTAAAAGAGAATCCAACAGTAGAGGAAATTCTTGAAGCAGAGGCTGCAGCTTATGAATATATAGAAAGCAGGTGGTAAATTGTCCAGCGTTATCGTAGCGATTCTGGTTTTTGGGCTGATCGTATTAATTCATGAATTAGGGCATTTTTTATTCGCAAAAATGAACGGAATCGCGGTGATTGAGTTTTCAATCGGCATGGGACCAAGATTGGTCCGTTTTAAGAAAGGTGAGACTATTTATTCCATAAAGGCGCTGCCCTTGGGCGGTTCCTGTATGATGCTGGGAGAAGATGAGGAAAATCCCGATGAGCGGGCGTTCCAGAATAAATCGATTCCGGCCAGAATGTCAGTAATTGCAGCCGGTCCTATCTTTAATTTTATTTTAGCTTTTTTCCTGGCTGTACTTCTGGTAGGGATGAACGGATATGATACGACCTATATAAAGGAAGTAACAGAAAATTCGCCTGCTTATGAGGCAGGGATCCAGCCTGGAGATAAGCTGCTCCGGATCAATGGGGAGAGTGTATCCATGTATCGGGATTATATTCTTTATAAGCTTTTAAAGCCTGAAGAGAAGATGAATCTTGTGGAATATTCCAGAATGGATCCAACGACCGGAACTGAAAGCATTCATTCTGTTTCTGTTAATCCACAGTATTCAAAGGAAAGCGGGAAATATCTGATTGGTATTATCATTGCTCCTGAGAATAAAAAGGCTGCCTCTATTGGCGAGCTGGTTAAATACGGTTACATGGAAATGGAATACGATGTAAAGCTGACAGTAAAAAGCCTTGGCATGCTCTTTACCGGCAAGGCAAGTGTCAATGATTTAAGCGGCCCTGTAGGCATTGTAGTTATGATTGATGATTCTGTTAAGGCTGGACTTACGGTCAGTGTTGTAGCGGCACTTATGAATGTAATCAGCATGTGTATCCTTCTGAGCGCAAACTTAGGCGTTATGAATCTTCTTCCGATCCCTGCCCTTGATGGAGGGAGGCTATTGTTTCTGATTATTGAAGCCATCAGAGGCAAGCGTATGGATCCGGAGAAGGAGGGCCTGGTTAATTTAATCAGCATGGCCGCCCTTATGGCCCTCATGATTTTTGTGGTGTTTAATGATATCAGCAGGTTTACGTGAGAAAACCATAATTACTCAGGCGGCGGGTCAAAGGAATATGCATGCATGTTCCCTTGACTTCTGCCGCAATAACCGGATGGAACTCGCGCAGTGGGTTGCTTCCGGTTTTGAGGTATATGCAGAATGGAGGAACGTATGAGCAGAGAGAAAACAAGAGTAATCCGCATCGGAGACAGGGTAATCGGCGGAGGAAATCCGGTCCTGATCCAGTCTATGTGCAATACAAAAACACAGGATGTGGATGCGACAGTAAGTCAGATTAAAGCCCTGACAGAGGCTGGCTGCGATATCATCCGGGTTGCGGTGCCGGACATGGAAGCGGCGGCTGCCTTAAAGCAGATAAAGAAGCAGATCTCCATTCCACTGGTAGCGGATATTCATTTTGATTACCGGCTGGCCATCGCTTCCATAGAATCCGGAGCGGATAAGATCCGGATTAACCCAGGGAATATCGGATCGGCCGACCGGGTCCGGGCGGTTGTGGAAAAGGCCAGAGAGTATGATATTCCCATCCGGGTAGGTGTAAACAGCGGTTCCCTTGAAAAGAATCTGATAGAGAAATACGGCGGGGTGACTGCAGAAGGTATTGTGGAAAGCGCACTTCAAAAAGTACGGATGATTGAGGAACTGGGATATGAAAATCTTGTCATCAGCATTAAATCCTCCAATGTGCTCATGTGCGTCAAAGCCCATGAACTGATTGCCAGGCAGTCTGATTATCCTCTACATGTGGGAATAACCGAAGCAGGCACTTATGTCTCCGGGACAATCAAATCCTCGGTAGGTCTGGGAATCATTCTTCATGAAGGAATCGGAGATACCATCCGTGTATCTTTAACAGGAGACCCGGTTGAGGAAGTGAAGACCGCAAAGCTGATTTTAAAGACACTTGGTTTAAGAAAGGGCGGTGTAGAAGTGGTATCCTGCCCGACCTGCGGAAGGACCAGGATCGATCTGATCTCTTTGGCAAACCAGGTGGAAAAACTGGTTTCAGAATTCGACCATCTGGATATTAAGGTAGCTGTTATGGGCTGCGTGGTAAATGGACCTGGAGAAGCCAGGGAAGCGGATCTTGGAATTGCGGGAGGAATCGGAGAAGGCCTCTTGATGAAAAAAGGAGAGATTATCCGTAAGGTTCCGGAAGATGAACTGCTTCAGGCCCTAAAGGAAGAGCTTATGAAGATGCAATAGGTGATAGAATGTCAAAAAGATTTTTGGAGGTATTTCCAAGTTTACATATTACAGAGGAATTACGGGAGCTTTTAAATCTGGTGGAAGTGGAGAAGGTCACTTTAGGCAGGGATAGAAGCTCTATTCGTATTTACCTTATGAGCCCGAGGCTCATACATAAACAAAATATTTACGGGCTGGAAAAGGGGATCAAGGACCAGCTGTTTCCCTCGAAGCGGATTACCATAAAGATTATCGAACGGTTCCGTTTATCGGGCCAGTACACGCCACAGAAGCTGTTAAAGGCCTATAAGGACAGTCTTTTAATGGAACTTAAAAATTACAGCATTATTGAATACAACATGTTCCGAAAGGCGGAATTCCAGTTTCCTGAACCGGATCTTCTTAAGATGACGGTGGAGGATACCATAGTTACCCATGAAAAGGCCGGAGACTTAAAACGAGTTCTGGAAAAGATTTTCCATGAACGGTGCAACATGCCGGTAGAAGTCCAGTACGAATATGTGGAACCCAAGGAAAATGAGCTGGCAAAGCAAAAAGAGCTTCAGATGCAGCGGGAGGTAGCGGAAATTGTAAGCCGTACCTCCTTTGCGATACAGAATGATGAAGACCGGATAGAGTATGGTGCCGGGTCCGGCGGGGGAGATGGCGGTCCATCCATGGCAGATGGCATTTCTTTGGATGCTATGACTGCAGAATATACGGCTTTCGCTCCTGCAGGCCAGGCTTCCCAGGCTCCTGCGCCTGCACTGCGTATGGGAGGGAAGAAGGAAGCTGCTAAGACCGGAGATTTAAATTCCGGGAAAAAGGAGTGGAAGGATTATAAAAAGGGCGGCGGCTCCTACGGACGCCGTTCAGATAACCCGGATGTATTATACGGCCGTGACTTTGACGAGGAAATCATAGAAATTGAAAAGATTGATGGTGAGATCGGGGAAGTTGCCATCAGAGGCAAGATTTTAACTGTGGACAGCAGAGAGCTGAGGAGCCAGAAGACCATTATGATCTTCGATGTGACGGATTTTACAGATACGATCACGGTGAAAATGTTTGCCAGGGAAGAGCAGATTGACGATTTAAAAGCTGCAGTGGTGCAGGGAAGCTTTATACGCATCAAGGGCGTTACCACCATTGATAAATTTGACGGTGAGCTGACTCTCGGATCAGTGGTTGGAATCAAGAAATCCGAGGATTTTACCGGTAAGCGGGTGGATAACAGCCTTGAAAAGCGGGTGGAGCTCCATTGCCATACAAAGATGAGCGATATGGATGGCGTATCAGAGGTCAAGGATATCGTAAAACGGGCAAAGAGATGGGGAATGCCTGCGATTGCCATAACCGATCACGGATGTGTCCAGGCGTTCCCGGATGCAAATCATGCTCTGGATAAGGGAGATTCCTTTAAACTGATCTATGGCGTGGAAGGGTATCTGGTAGATGATTTAAAGCAGCTTGTGGAAAAATCCAGAAACCAGGGCCTGTCGGACTCCTATGTAGTATTTGATATCGAGACAACTGGGTTCAGTTCTTCCAGGAACCGGATCATCGAAATCGGAGCGGTAAAGGTAATTAATGGGATCATTACGGATAAATTCAGCACCTTTGTGAATCCGGACGTGCCCATTCCTTTTGAGATCGAGCAGCTTACAGGCATCAATGACAATATGGTTCTTCCTTACCCCAAAATCGATGAAATACTGCCGCAGTTTCTTGAGTTTTGCGGGGATTCCGTCCTGGTAGCTCATAATGCATCCTTTGATGTGGGCTTTATCGCCTATAATGCATCCAGGCTTAACCTGGCCTTTGATCCTACAGTCATTGACACGGTGGCGCTTGCAAGGCTTCTCCTTCCGAAACTTAACCGTTATAAGCTGGATACAGTTGCAAAGGCGCTTAATATTTCTCTGGAGAACCATCACAGAGCGGTAGACGATGCAGGTTGTACAGCTGAAATATTCGTGGCATTTGTGAAAATGATCCGGGAACGGGGCGTGGAAACTCTCGACGAGCTTAATGGTCTAAGCGCCATGACGGCGGATATGATTAAAAAGCTTCCTACCTATCATGTGATCATATTGGCTGCCAACGATGTGGGGAGGGTAAATCTTTACCGTTTGATCTCTTATTCCCACATTAATTACTATGCAAGAAGGCCCAGGATTCCCAAAAGTGTTCTTAATAAATACCGGGAAGGACTGATAATAGGCTCCGCCTGTGAGGCAGGGGAATTGTATCAGGCCCTCCTTCGGGGAGTTTCCGACGCAGAGGTTGCAAAGCTGGTTCACTATTATGACTATTTGGAAATACAGCCTTTGGGAAATAATGCATTTATGCTTCGAGATGAGAAAAGTTCAATAAAGTCGGAACAGGATTTAATCGACATCAACAAAAGGATCGTAAGCCTGGGTGAGCAGTTTGGAAAACCGGTTTGCGCCACTTGTGATGTTCACTTTCTGGATCCTGAGGATGAGGTTTACCGAAGGATCATTATGACAGGCCAGGGCTTTAAGGATTCCGACGATCAGGCGCCTTTGTACTTGCGTACCACTGAGGAAATGCTGAAGGAATTTAAATACCTGGGGCCAAATAAGGCGGAAGAGGTAGTCATTAAAAATACAAGAAAAATTGCAGATATGTGCGAGAAGATTTCTCCGGTACGCCCGGATAAGTGTGCTCCCGTCATTGAGAATTCCGATGAAGATTTAAGAAAGATCTGTTATGACAGGGCTTATGCCATCTATGGAGAAACCCTTCCGACAATTGTTACGGAGCGTCTGGAGAGAGAGCTTCATTCCATCATATCCAATGGGTTTGCGGTTATGTATATCATCGCTCAGAAACTGGTTTGGAAATCCAATGAGGATGGGTATCTGGTTGGTTCCCGAGGCTCTGTCGGTTCATCCTTTGTCGCTTATCTGTCAGGAATTACGGAGGTAAACTCCTTAAGCCCACATTATTATTGTGCATCCTGTCATTATTATGATTTTGATTCAGAAGAAGTAAAACAGTTCTCCGGTATGGCGGGATGTGATATGCCGGATAAGGTTTGCCCAGTGTGTGGACGTCCGCTGGCAAAAGACGGATTTGATATTCCATTTGAAACCTTCCTGGGCTTTAAGGGAGACAAGGAGCCGGATATTGACTTAAACTTCTCCGGTGAGTATCAAAGTAAGGCTCATGACTATACAGAGGTTATTTTCGGCAAGGGCCAGACGTTCCGGGCAGGGACTATTGGTACCCTGGCAGATAAGACTGCCTTTGGTTATGTAAAAAATTATTATGAAGAGCATGGGGTGAGAAAGCGCAATTGCGAGATCAGCCGGATCGTGCAAGGCTGTGTTGGAGTCAGGAGAACCACTGGACAGCATCCGGGTGGAATTATTGTACTTCCTCATGGAGAGGAGATCTATTCCTTTACTCCGGTTCAGCGTCCTGCCAATGATATGACCACCATGACGGTAACCACCCATTTTGACTACCATTCCATTGACCACAACTTACTGAAGCTTGATATTCTGGGGCACGATGATCCTACTATGATCCGTATGCTTCAGGATTTAATTGGGTTTGATCCGGTAAAGGATATTCCCCTGGACAGCAAGGAGGTCATGTCGCTGTTTCAGGACACCTCAGCCTTAAAAATCACGCCGGAGGATATCGGAGGATGTAAGCTCGGAGCCCTCGGGGTTCCGGAGTTTGGTACGGACTTTGCCATGCAGATGTTAATTGACACGCAGCCCAAGTATTTCTCTGACCTGGTACGTATTGCCGGTCTTGCCCATGGTACGGATGTATGGCTGGGCAATGCCCAGGCCCTGATTCAGGAGGGAAAAGCTACCATTCAGACGGCAATCTGTACCCGTGACGATATCATGGTTTATTTAATATCAATGGGAATCGAAGAGGGACTGTCCTTTTCCATTATGGAGAGCGTCCGAAAGGGAAAAGGGTTAAAGAAGGAGTGGGAGGAGGAGATGACCGCCCACGGAGTTCCGGACTGGTATATCTGGTCCTGTAAAAAGATTAAGTACATGTTCCCTAAGGCCCATGCGGCCGCCTATGTTATGATGGCATGGCGTATTGCCTATTGCAAGGTGTTTTATCCTCTGGCTTATTATGCCTCCTTCTTTAGTATTCGTGCCAACGGCTTCAGCTATGAGATGATGTGCCAGGGACGGGATAAGCTGGAGTATTATCTGGCCGACTATAGGAAGCGGATCGACACTCTTTCCAAAAAAGAGCAGGACACCCTAAGGGATATGAGAATCGTACAGGAGATGTATGCCAGAGGGTATGACTTTATGCCCATCGATATTTACCGGGCAAAGGCAAGGCATTTCCAGATCTTTGACGGCAAATTGATGCCGTCCTTAAGCAGTATTGACGGATTGGGAGAAAAAGCGGCTGATGCCGTCGTGGATTCGGTGAAGGATGGAACTTTCCTGTCAAGGGAAGATTTCAGAAACAGGACAAAGGTCAGCAAGACCGTCTGTGATCTGATGGGAGACTTAGGACTTCTTTTTGAACTCCCGGAATCCAATCAGCTGTCCTTGTTTGACCTGGGTTAACAGGGGGAATAAGATTCCCCCTAAGGCCCGGACTTTTCCGGACAAGGTAGTAACAGAAATTTATTGAAATTTTTCCAGAATTTTAAAATAATAAAAAAATTTTGAAAATAAGGTTGACATCCGCTGGAATATGTATTATACTACCTAACGTAATCGAGGCGTGGCTCAGTTTGGTAGAGCGCTGCGTTCGGGACGCAGAGGTCGCAAGTTCGAATCTTGTCGCCTCGATTCTGTATCAATAATATGCTGTAAATGGCCTATTGGTCAAGCGGTCAAGACGCCGCCCTCTCACGGCGGAAACCCGAGTTCGATTCTCGGATAGGTCATACTAAAAACCTTCAGGAGCAGCCTGGGGTTTTTTGCGTTAAGTGGGACAGTTTTAAAATAGGAGCGCTGTTATTTTTTGATTGATGTATAAAACGATTGGGAATACATAGGTTTGTCATAGATAAAGAATATAGGAGGAGCCTGTTATGAAGAAGATTGCAGTAGTATATCAATCAAAATATGGAGCGACCAGAAAATATGCGGAATGGATCGCCGAGGAATTATCCTGTGATCTGTTTGAAGGTAAAGATATAAAGGCGAGTGATCTGGAACCGTATGATACCATCATTTTAGGCGGCGGTCTTTATGCGGGGGGCGTCAATGGGCTTAAGATATTAACAAAGAACTTCTCCAAGTTCTCCAACAAGAATCTGGTAATTTTCACTTGCGGACTGGCTGATCCTTCCGATACAGTCAACACGGATCATATTAAAAAGAGCCTGTATAAGGATCTTACCGAAGAAATGAAGGATAAGATCAAAGTATTCCATTTACGCGGGGCCATGGATTATTCCAAACTCAGTCCCATACATCGGTCAATGATGGCTCTTGTCTGCAAGATGACCGCAAAAAAGGACCAGAATTCTTTGACTAACGAAGACAAAGAGATGCTGGCAAGCTACGGAAAAAAAGTTGATTTTATAAATAAAGAAACGATATTGCCACTTATAAATTATATACGGAGTTTATAAGCATTACGGGGTTAAAATGGATAATATTTCGCTGGATGAGATAAAAGACAAATTGGACTTTTTTTATAAAATGTATGATATCGTACGTTTGGTTGATCCGCTCCACAAAAGGGTGCTGGATTACCGCCAGTCATCTTTAACCGGGACACCGGATGTATGCTATCATTATTGGGAAAACAACAGGATTTGTGATAACTGTATTTCCATTAGAGCTTATCAGGAAAATAAAAGCTTTGTAAAAATGGAAAAAAGCAGGGAAGAGGTTCTTCTTGTTACAGCTATTCCCATTGATAACGCCGATCGTCCGGCGGTACTTGAGCTGTTAAAAAATGCTACTGACACAATGCTGGTGGGAAACGGTGATTATAACCAAGGAGAAATATTTTCCCGCTTTATAAAGGAGCTTAATGATGCGGCGGTGAGAGACCCCCTTACAACCCTTTATAACAGGCGTTTTGTGGATGAGCGCCTTCCGGTTGATATTATTAATGCTTTGTTAAAGCATAAGCCATTGTCCGTATGCTTTATTGATCTTGATAATTTTAAATCAATTAATGACCTTTATGGGCATAAGGCGGGGGATTCAACGATCAAAGAAGCAGGTGAAGTCATTGCCCGGAATATTTCTCATGAAGATGTTTGGGCTGCGAGATATGGAGGAGATGAGTTCCTTCTTTGCCTGAGCGGCGTTGAAGAAGACCAGGCGCGTGCAATTGCTGAATGCATTCAAAGGGAAATTGAGCAGATGCCGTTAAGCCAGGCTGTAAAAGGGGGGCCACTTTCCATCTCTTTTGGGATAGAAACCATGAAGGACGTTCCTGTGACTGCGGAGGAGCTTATACGCAGGGCGGATGAAAAGATGTATAAAGCAAAAAAGGAAAAAAGTTCGGATATATGATAAAAATAAGATTAATAAATGAGAAAAACCACCCTGTATAAGGATGGTTTTTCTTTTTCTGTTTTTACTCTTTATCTGTGCTTTCAGCAATATCCTTGCTGATGTTTGCAACAATTACTTCACTTGCCGGTTCATTTATATTTGTACCATCAGGAATTCCAGTAATATTTACATTTCTGGTTACCTTGGCATCATATGTATTTGCCTTCATGATCTCTGTGATATCCAAACCGGTTGTTTCTTTTACAGACTCAATCGTCTTAGCTAAGACAGCTGGTACATAGCTCCCCATGGAAGTTACACCTGTATCACCATTCCCGCTGTCAATTATAGTAACCTTATCAATTGCAGCTAATGGTTCTGCAATTGCCTTTGCCATCTCTGGCAATGCCTGCACAATCATTTCCATCATTGCGGCCTGCCCGTATTTCTTCATTGCATCCGCTTTCTTTTCCATTGCTTCCGCCTCTGCAAGACCCTTCGCCTGAATGGCAGCAGCTTCTGCTTCTCCTTTGGCTTTAATACCTTCGGCTTCCTGGAGCATAGCAAATTTTTCTGCTTCCGCCTGGGCTTTTCTTGCTTCTGCCTCTTTTTCCTGCTCGTATTTCTTTGCTTCCGCTTCGCGCTGTCTTCTTGCCAAGTCAGCGGAAGCTTTTTGTTCTACCGCATAACGTTCTGCATCGGCTTTCTTATTAATTTCGGCTTCCAAAGTCTGCTGCATAACGGCAACTTCTTTGTTCTTTAGTTCTGCTTCCCGCTCTGTTTTTGCAATCTGGGCATTTACCGTAGCGGTCTGAACTGTTTTTTGCTGTTCCTGGTTCTGAATTTCATAGGCTGCATCCGCTTCCGCGCGTTTCGAGTCAGATTCTTTCTTTAATTCAGCCTTCCTGATCTCAAGTTCATTATTCTTCTGGGATATCTCTGTTTGAGCGAGTACTCTTGCATCATTAGAGGCTTTATCCGCTTCTGCCTGAGCAATAGCAATGTCTCTTTCCGCCTGAGCTTTTGCGATAGAAGCGTCTTTCTTGATTCTTGCCGTATTGTCGGCACCAAGATCCTTAATAAGGCCATTCTCATCGGATATATTCTGGATATTGCAAGATACAATTTCAATCCCAAGTTTTTTCATATCTTTTGATGCTTTTGCCATTACCTGATCGGAGAAGGAATCTCTGTCAGTATTGATCTCTTTTAAAGTAAGAGTACCGATAATCTCACGCATATTACCCTGTAGGGAATCCTGTAAGTCCTGGGTAATCTGATCCTGGTTTTTATTTAAGAAGTTCTTAGCAGCTAATTTGATTCCTTCTTCCGTTGGTTCAATTCTTACTTTCGCAACAGCGTCCACATTCACGTTGATGAAATCATTGGTTGGCACAGATTGTTCTGTCTTGATATCCACCGTCATCTGACCAAGGTAAAGCTTATCTAATCGTTCAAGAAATGGGATTTTAATTCCGGCGCGTCCGATTAAAATCTTTGGCTCTTTTTTTAATCCTGAAATAATGAAAGCCCTGTCTGGCGGTGCCTTTACATATCCGCTTGCTAAGATACCAAGCAGGACAATTACAGCTGCAGCAGTAAGAACGAATGGTAAAATAATCTCTAACATAATTTCTCCTTTCAAGCATAAAAAGTTTCAATTGCATTGTGTAAGTAATTCTTTACATGAAGAAAAAACCTCGTAAAAACGAGGTTTTTATAAAACTCCCGGGGGGGACTCGAACCCCCGACCCATTGATTTGAGTATACATTTACAAAATGAGTTTGTCAACACAAAAAAGGAAAGCAAATCACATGAATATGTTAACGAACACATTTATAAGTGTTGATATCAATGTAGATAATGACTGTAATGCCGGTTGATTAAATACAAAAAGCTTAATTTTGGGAATTAGTAGAAAAGTACGGAGTATGACGTACTTCAGGGTATGGGTATGAATTTAAGATATAGAGTAAAGTATAGTATAGCGGGTATCCAATATGAAGTGAACCCTCCATGTTAGATTTTTATCCAACATTTTGGGTTCAATTCAATTTCGGGCCCGCCCTTTATTTATATTAAATTACCATAACCCATCTGTTATCCATTCAGGATCAGAACGGGGCGCTGCAGTATCCGGGACTGGTTGTATGATAGCATGGAAATGCTCAATTACACGTCTTGTCTTTTTAGCTCATACATTATAGTACAATCTTAGCTAAGGAAGGTATATAATATATGTGTTGCTTTAATAGACGTTGTGGGTGCAATTTCGGCTGTGGATGTAATAGATGTTGCGGCTGCAGATTAAATAGATGTTGCAATTTCGGCTGCGGATTTAATAGATGTTTTAATTTCGGCTGTGGATGTAATTTTGATAACGACTGCGATAATGATTGCGATAGAGACCGTTGCGATAGAGACCGTTGCGATAGAGACCGTTGTGATAGAGACCGTTGTGATAGAGACCGTTGTGGCTGCTAATAAAATAAGAATTAAGCTTCAATTTATGGCGATATGATAGTAATAGTACCAGCTTTATCTCAAGATAATGGTGAGAGAAGCTAATTAATTTATATTTGCCACTCTACAAAAAGAGGTAGGGCATCTATATCCCTACCTCTTATAATACTTCTCAAGATTCTAAGAACACGTTGTCGAATCAGTATATGACTATAATGACGGCGGCATTTTCTATCGGCCTAATTCTTCGGCTAAATTTATAATCCTTGTTTCAATAACGCGAATTGTTTCAATAAATTCATGGTCGCTCTTGCCAGTAGGATCGTTCAATCCCCAATCCTCACGACGCTTACATGGCAGGAATGGGCATTGGACGTTGCAGCCCATTGTCACCACAATATCCACGGGTGGGATTTCTGCCAAGAGTTTGCTATATTGCGTTGCCTCCATATCAATATTGTAAATCTGTCTCATTAGACGCACAGCGTCTTGATTAATTTGTGGTTTGGTTTCCGTTCCTGCTGAATAGCATTCCATAACATCACCTGCAAGATGACGGCCTAACGCCTCTGCAATTTGACTACGGCAAGAATTATGAACACAAATAAACGCTACCTTTACCATATCATTCGTCCTTTCAAAGTGTTAATAAACGGTCGCCTTTGATTTCTTCACCACTCCATGTAATTAACGTAAATTTACTACCAGAATGTTTATCAACACGATTAATCCATTCAACCTCATTTGATGCCTTTGCCGCCAACATAGGATTAGTGGTATCCGTGCCGTACAATGATTGGTTGATAATCCACCACTTAGCGGATATACCTGCCCGCTTCAAATCATCCTCCAAACGCAATGCCTCATAAACAGGTGTTGCTTCGGGCAGGGTCACAATAAGAACTTCGGTTTCATCAGATTTCAGCCTTGGAAGAAGTTTCTTCACTGATTCAGGGATTTCACCTTTTGTTCGCTGGATCTCATGATTGTAACTTTGAGTGGATTCCAGCAAAAGCAAGGTATGGCCGGTAGGTGCTGTATCAATCACTACTATTTGATCGTCGGCTTTATCAACTATTTCTGCAAAGGCTCGAAACACAGCAATTTCCTGTGTGCAGGGAGAACGCAGATCTTCCTCAACATAGGCAATATCTCCATCGCTCATACCAGACGCGCGGGCCTTGTCAAGCACTTCGGACTGGTATTTTTTCAGTTCTTCGGCCTCATCGATATGGCTCATAGAAACACCACAGTTTTCGTCTAGTACAAATTTGAGATGTGCAGCAGGATCGGTAGTTGTAAGATGAACTTTTTCTCCACGTTTTGCAAGACCCAATGCAACAGCAGCGGCAACAGTTGTCTTACCTACGCCACCTTTACCCATCGTGAAAATAACGCGCTTACCGCTTGCTGCCAGTTCGTCAATCACATTATTCAACGTAGGAACATGAACGGCAATCAGCGTTTCGTTGTGTACAGTTACATGGTCAGTATTTAACAAGGCACGCACATTTTCAAGCCCTGTGACGTTATAGGCACGCAAGGGAACCATATGAAGCGGAAGCGTTTGTATACTTACCGGCATAGTGCTAATTGCGGTCTGCTGTTTCTCATACAGATTGGAAGAAAGCGAGTCGCTGTATTCAGTTAGTACACCATTGATAACCAGCATTTGATTGCGAACTCCTAGGGAGGAAAGTTCGCCGGAAGCCCGTGCTGCTTCTTTGAACGGTGCTGTTTCGGGACGTGTCACAAGGATTAATGTGGTCAGGTTCCCGTCTGCCAAAGTTTCCACTGCCTGCTTGTAAATCACCTTTTTGCTTTCCAGACCGGAAAGCTGGCCCAAACAGGAGGCACCGTGAGTGCTTTCGCTGATAAAATCACTCCATGCGGACGGAAGCTGAAGCATACGCAGCGTATGGCCAGTGGGTGCGGTGTCAAAAATAATATGGTCATATTCCTGTTGTATTTTACCGTCTGTGATAAAATTGGAAAATTCATTAAACGCTGCGATCTCCACGGTGCAGGAGCCAGAAAGCTGTTCCTCCATATTAGCGAGAACAGCGCCAGGAAGTTTGCCGCGATAAGGAGCAATGACGCTTTCCCGATATTCAGCAGCGGCTTTAATTGGATCGAGATTCGCCACAACTAAATTAGGCACGTCGGGAATCGGAGTCCCCTTGTTTGTTAGCTCCATCGAAAAAACGTCTTGTAAATTAGAGGCTGGGTCGGTACTGATTAGCAGCACCCGTTTTCCACTATCTGCCAGCGATACAGCGGTGGCGCAGGCAACGCTGGTTTTTCCCACGCCGCCCTTGCCGGTATAGAAAAGGTATTTTGTAAGTTTGATAGTAAGTGGATCGAATAAATTCACTTTAGCAGCAACCTCCTTTGCAGCAGCAGCCCTCATTTCCCTGCGCCTTTTCTACTGGTTTTCCCAACAGACCGGCGGACAGGGCTAACCACTCTGTAAACTCCGCATTGGTGGGGTATTTGCCGGTCAAAACGATCTTTCCGTCTATCAGGGTAGCGGGCAAGCCAGCCGGCCCTTTATCATTGATGAAGTCATTCACAGCCTTATTATTAACAAACTCCATTGGTGCGCTGTTGAGATTAAAACGATCAACAGTTACGCCGTTCTTTTTCAACGTATCAAGTACAGTAGAGATACGAAGTAATTCGGGATCAACCCCTACTCCGCAAAGTCCAGTCGAGCAGCACATAGCAGGTTCAAAAATTTGCATTGTTTTCATAAAGTTACCTTCTTTCATTGAATTTATTTTAGAATCGCGTCCCGTGAAGAAGCGTTCCAAATTAGCAGGCAGTGTGTAGGAGAGGCTTTCAGTCGGGAACTCCCCATAAATTGCGCGTAAGATACCATCTATAACCATTGCTTTTGGAGGCTGGTCGTAGGTCTTGCCCTCATAGGTAAATGTTCTGCAATCCACATTGTCACCACAAATTTCGCCACAGCTGCAACAGTTGTTTTCGGTGACGTTGCCACAAATGTCAAAACCGTTCACCCGTATGGTTGGGGAGCTTAAAAAATGGTATAGTTCTGCGAGTTCCTTTGTAGTGATATTGACATTGTTTACTATAACTTGGTAGTCCAGTGCTTCTAGTACACCGGAAAGTTCTGCAAGAGCTTCAATTAATGTGCTATCCGTAGCCATGCAACGATCACAGGTATTCAAGTCCAGATAAAGAAAATCAATACTTAATTTCTTTGACATGGTTTGTTCCCTCCTTTGAAAACCATTTTTGAGTGCTATTTTCGAGTTTACTATTATTAACCTGACGGCACTTTGGTCATGACCAGGGTCAGCATTTACCACACATATTGTCAATGCTGTAAATCTTAGTATCATCCTCTGACACTCCATTCATATTGTTTAAACTATATGGAGTTTTTATATCATTTGTGGTACTGTTCATATTATTTAGCCCATAAACAGCCTTCTGGTTGTTTGATACATCATTCATATTGTTAATGCTCAATTCGCCAACCATATAAATCCTCCTTATCAATGTGACTTTGTTCAAATTACTTTTTGACATTGGGTTCTGGGAACCAATGGGTGGTTTTATTTGCTATTTTCACAAGAAAAAGCATCACGGGTACTTCAGTTAAGACCCCAACGGTAGTAGCAAGCGCAGCGGCAGAGCTGGTACCAAACAGTGCGATAGCCACAGCGACAGATAGTTCAAAAAAGTTTGACGCGCCGATCATTCCGGCTGGTGCGGAAATAGAGTATGGCAGCTTCAGTAGTCGGGCAGTAAAGTAAGCGATAAAGAAAATCAGGAACGTCTGAATAATCAGTGGTACAGCGATTAAGACAATGTGTAGAGGATTGCGGATTATTGTTTCTCCTTGGAACGCAAAAACCAGTACCAGCGTTAACAATAATCCTATAGTTGTAACACCATCAAATTTTTTAACAAAAGTATTGTTGAAATATTCTTCACCTTTCTTTTTGATTACCAGTGTTCTGGTCAACATTCCACCTGCCAGCGGAATTACTACAAACAGCACTACCGATAAAATTAGAGTATCCCACGGTACAGAAACATTGGAAACGCCAAGAAGGAATTTTACTATGGGTACAAAGGCTACTAAAATAATAAGGTCGTTGGTTGCTACCTGTACAACGGTATAAGCAGGATTCCCATTCGTTAAGCTGCTCCACACAAAAACCATCGCAGTACATGGTGCAGCTCCTAAAAGTACCGCGCCTGCCAGATATTGCGTTGCCAAATCTGGCGAGATGAATGCTTTGAAAATTACAAAGAAAAACAGTGAAGCTAATGCATACATTGTAAACGGCTTAATAACCCAGTTAGTAATCCATGTTACATACAACCCTTTGGGATTTTTGCCAACATTTTTAATACTTTGAAAATCTACTTTCATCATCATAGGGTAAATCATCAGCCAGATTAAAACTGCCATCGGTATAGATACTTTGGCATATTCAAACTGATTCATAAAATCGGGGATAGCTGGCAAAAACCTTCCTATTAATACGCCTATCACCATACAGAGAATAACCCATACGGTGAGATATTTTTGAAAAAAGCCTATGTCTGTTTGCTTATCTGATTTCATATAATTATGCTCCTGTCATATTGAATTTTTTCTATATTACGACAATTTTTTTATCGGTGCCAAATTTCCCCTAAGGAACATGACACCGACAACTGCGGTGACAGTGATGCATCTATATATCACCACCTTTACGATGGCAAATGCAATCGGGTTTCGAATTGAATATCTCTCCTAACTGCTGATAAAAAGCTTTTAGGTGTTCATCATTCAATGAGTAATAAATCCATTTACCTTCCGGTCTTGCTTTCACTAAACCAGCACCCATCAACACTTTCATATCATGGGATAGGGTTGGCTGGGTAATATGAAACTTCTCCAAAATACTACAGGCGCACAGCTCACCGCAAGAAAGCATATCGACAATTCGTAATCGTTTTGGATCGGACAAAGCCTTAAGGACTTTGGCATTCTGAATATATTTTTCTTCCATAGTACAACCTCACATAGAATATTTTCTATATGTTATTGTATGCCGCTAATTTTGAAATGTCAATACTATTTTTCGCATTCTTTCATCTAATAAATGTAGCTTCCTATTGTATGTATAAAAGATAAAAAGCCTTCTAAGGGCAAAAAGAGCAAGTGCAGTATACCTATTTTAGGATTTATTTCGATATAAAGATTATTACTTTCTTCAAGGCTAGGTGATAGGAGATGGACACAAGCTGATTTAGCTGGGGCAAGTAAGAAAATTAAGATAGTGGGAAAGTGGTGGGATTGAGAAAAAATAGGGTTTTAAGAAAGAAGGAATGCCAATGAGCTAAATACGGACTATTGGGAAGTAGAATGGCACATGGGAGCCAGAAACACGGGTACAGGATGGTGCTCAAGGGATTTGGTTGATTGATGAGAATGATAATATCTAAGCTCGCACCGGAACAGGCTGGAGCGCTGCATTAATTACCAGAATTTGGTAAAAAGGTTGATTTTAGTTGCAAAAGTTGATATTATAAGAACATATTCTAAATTGTTGTGACTAAACGGATTTCATGAAATTTATAATCGATTATATCAAAAAACTTATAAGTCATTTAAAAGATGGCTTTATTTTCTGTTCTTTCATTTATAAATTTAGAATATTAACAAATATTACACAAAATAACTTGGAGGAATTTTGCATGAAGACAAATTCACTGCGTAAAATAGCAGCGGTAGTATATTTAATGGTTAGCGTATTGTTTATAGGTCAGATCACTACTTTTGCCGATGCAATAGATGAAAGTATTAAACCTGTACATGTGTTTAATTTTGATAATGATAGTATGGGTAATATTATTGATACAGGAAGTAGTCCATCTAATGGCAGAGGATATGGTGCAAATCGAGATGAATTAGTTGATGGTTATAATGGAGAGGGAAAAGCAAGGTATTTTAATGGAACTAACGATTATTTAAAAGTCGCATCTTCTTTTAAATCAGGTGCAAAAGCATTTAGGTTCAAAGTGAAAAAAGATCCTTTAACTTTTTCGAACAAAACTGAATTTATCATGAGTGCAGGTAATACAGAAACTCATGGAACAGGATACTTTGTTGCAATTGGGGCGGATACGTTTAACGATAGAGGTAATCTTTACCCCACTTTAACAGCAAGACCTGAAACTCTTTATATTGTAGCATACTATGGTATTAATTTACTCAATTTTGAGATTCAAACACCTGAAAGTATATGCGATGGAAAATGGCATGATATTTTATTTTCATGGGATGGAACAACAAATAAGAATGCGGTTAAATTATATTTAGACGATATGACAACTCCTGTTGCACAAACAACGGCCGCGAGTACTACAGAAACTAATTTTTCGCCTACTTATATTGGAAGTGATGCGTCAAGTTCGAATCAGGGGAGGTATTTTTACAAAGGATATTTAGATAATGTACAATTTTACGATTCAGCTATAACAACAAATTCTAATACATCATCAAATTTAAAAGCTGTTGGTGGAGATTCTAAGGTTGACTTAACATGGGATGCAGTAACAAACGCCACAAGCTATACCATTAAACGTGCCACAACTGCAGGAGGCCCGTATACAACCATAGCTAGTGATATAACAGAAACTTCATATACAGACACGGAAGTTACCAATGGAATTACATATTACTATGTTGTAAGTTCAGTTAATGCAGGTGTAGAAATAACTAATTCCAACGAAGCTTCAGTTACGCCAATTGCTGGACAAACACCTCCCACAACCGAAGCTAAATTAAAAGTAGTTTTAGAGGTTGCCGAAGCACTCCGATTAAGTGTAGACGATGATTTAAATGTAAATACACAAATGTCTTGGTCTTCCTCAGATCAAACCGTAGCTACAGTAAATGAAAAAGGGATTGTGATAGCTCTGGCACCTGGTAATACAGTCATAACAGTTAAGAGTGCGGACGGATCCTATACGGACTACATAAACGTATTAGTAGTAGAGAATGCAGACGATTATAGACTTGCAATTGATTTAAGAGTTGGTGAAACAGCCAGATTGACAGCGGATGATTTTACTAATACAGCAAATATTACATGGGTTCCGATGGATTCATCGATAGCTAATGTAACCAGCAAAGGAAAAGTTACAGCACTGAGCAAAGGATTGGTTTTAATTAGCGCAAAGGATACAGAAGGAAAAATCATTGGGCGTGTTTATGTAAGAGTAAGAGAATAGTTTGATAAGGCGGTATCCGGTTTCCGGGCCCGCCTTTTTATTAGCATCAAATTATAATCCTATAATGTTACCAATAATTGCTAAATAGTTACTTGAATAATAATATGTTATGTAATATAATCGTCTCATCATGATTTAGGGGGGGATTTGAAATGAAGAGCGTTAAGAAACTAATTGTTTTAGCTACATTTATAACCTTACTATTTTTAGTAGGCTGTAATGCAAAAGCTGATAAAAAGGCTTGGACGGTTGAGGATTTTGCAATTTATGATTCAGACGGGAAATTATTTAATTACCCAAAGGGCGATTTAATTTATTTGTCATATCATAGAGATGAAGACAAAAAGTATCAAACTAAAAGGGGTGTTAAACTTTATGATCATGCGAAAGTTGCTTTATCAAACTATGATCTGACAGATTTTTATTTTTCTGGAGACTGTTACCCAGTACTTCGCCCAATTAATGACAAAGAAAAAGAAATAAGTCAAAGATACAAAAAGAAATATCCAGATGTAAATGAAGCTGTAAAACATACAGATGAATTAGAATATAATAAAATGAGTCTTTATGTTTTTGGATTATTTATAGTAAAAGATGGAAAGCTTATTCAAGTAGAACTTGATGAAAAAGGAATTCCAATAGATGATAATATACAAGAGGCATATTCTATCAGCTTTTATATAAAAGATGATGAAATTTTTGATATTAGTTTTACTAATAATGGAATAAATTTGAATTAAATAACTTACATTAATGTATAAGAGGGTTTGATATTCAGTACCCATTTTTGGTAGAGTGGGAAACTAATTAATACATATTTGCCACTCTACCAAAAAGACAGGCATGGAATACCATTACCCGCCTATACCTGACACTCTATTGCTGCTTTATCTTCTCTTATACCTTTAAAAACAGGCTGCCTAAAGCCTCCTTTTTCAGTCGGCATGGATTCCACAATGCAAACCAGTTCCGGGGCCAGCGGTGTGATTGAGAATGGCGGGGGAGTATGCCAGAAGTCCTATAACCTGACTGAGAGTAGGATCATGGGGTATGGGCGTCCAGACTGGAGCATTATGGAGCAGCCAACATATACCCTTGGTTGGAATAAGGACAACAACGGCTGGTGGTATGCAGATTCAAAAACTACTTATTATAAAACCTGCTGGAAGATCATCAACGGTCATAAGTACTATTTCAATCCGGACGGATATGCGGTCACAGGCTGGCAGGTGATTGGTGGGAAGGATTATTACTTCGAGCCAAGAGCCGGGCACCCGTTGGAATGTGCATTGTATGTAACGGATTCTAGTGGCGTACAGTTTATAGGGGCATTTTAAAGTAACTAAGCATAGACAGGAGAATTAACAATGACAGCAAAAAGACACAACCGGAAACGGTAGCAGGAAACGTGCAAGAGCCGCAGGAAGTACCAAAGGCAGAATCGGTGTATAAAATTATACAAGGTGCATTTGAACGTAAAACTGAGGTGATAGGGGCAGTAGGAATGGCAAAGAAAAAAGGCTTTCCTGCACGGCTGATTATTGAAAAAGGAAAGTACGGGTTGCTTTTCACTGAAACGATTAGTAAAACAGAGGCAGCAGCGGTGATCGATGCAATGAAACAAAAAGGTATTAAGGCCGATATATATAATATAGAAGAAACAGGAGAAAACCACAAGAAAGTAGAATAGCGTGCATATAGAGAACAAAGATAAGAGGAAACGTAAGGAATACAGGGTAAAAAGTTATCCAAACGTTCAAAGAGATAGGATTCTCACAAATTCAAAAATTTACCAGTCCCCGAAATGCTTATGTTTTCGGGGTTTTCTTTATATATACTATTATCTAACCTTTCAGTAACATCTAGAACTATAGTATAAAAATACACATTGAGCCAGTTCCGTTGCAAACTCAAAAATTACTTTTATTTTAATTTTATTTACATTTTCTACCTAATCTTGACTAGTATTATTGATAATGATAATATTGAATTAAAATAATGTATCATCAGATCAAAGGAAAGGAGATCCAAGATGAAAAGTATAAAAAAATTATTAATTATGTTTTTTATGGCAACGGCAGTTTCAACCATTAGTTTTACTGCACTGGCGGCGGCTCAGGGTTGGGTTCAAAAGGATGGAAAATATCAATATCTGGATTCCAGTGGTTATGCCGTTACTAATACCTGGAAAAAATCAGGAGAACAATGGTATTATCTTGGCAGTGATGGATATATGGCTGTCAATTGTTTAATTGATGATGGTAATTACTACATCGTAAATGAGTCAGGTGCCATGCTAACCAGTCAATGGGCGCAGGCGGCAGATGAGGACGGGGCAATTCACTGGTACTATCT
Organism: Lacrimispora sphenoides; assembly: GCF_900105215.1. Taxonomy (NCBI): domain Bacteria; kingdom Bacillati; phylum Bacillota; class Clostridia; order Lachnospirales; family Lachnospiraceae; genus Lacrimispora; species Lacrimispora sphenoides. The sequence goes on from NZ_FOIP01000002.1 coordinate 1,227,207, forward strand.
CCAGAGTTCCGGCAAAGCAAAAGAGGATGGATTTCTGACTATTAACGGAACAAAGTATCATTTTTCAGAAGGAAAAATGGATACTGGATGGATCCAGGATAATGACACAATTTATTATTTGAAAGACAGCGGAGAAATTACAACAGGCTGGAAATACATTGATGACTTAGGTAGTGATGATGTCTCCCTTGATGAGGCCGGCTGGTATTGTTTCGACAGTAATGGAAAAATGGTCAAAAATACTGAGAAAAAAATTGACAATACCTATTATGTTTTTGATGGGAATGGACTTATGTTGGAAAACTGGGTCGAGTTTAAGTCCGGTTCCAACACTATTTATAAATATTACCGACCATCAAATGGTGACCGCGTGGAAGGCTGGGTTTATTTAAATGATAAAGGCAGTGATGAAGGAAGAAACACAGATGAAGGCTGGTATTATTTTAAAAAAGGAATTGCCTACACTGCTTCCAATAATACTACCTCCATTGCATCCGGTTATGGAGTTTCTAAAATAAACGGCGAAGTCTACTGTTTTGATAAAAATGGAAAAATGGTTACCGGAAAAGTTAATTCCAACGGTGACACTTGGTATTTTTTTGATGAAAGCAGCGGAAAAATGCAGCAGGGTAAGGTGACGATAAAAGATTCGGATGATTTAGATGATGGTACATATTATTTCTCTGACAGCGGTAAAATAGGAGAGAAAGGAAGCTCTTTTACCGGAGTGGCAAAAGGTTATCTTTATAAAAATGGTCAGGTAGTTTGTGCTGAAGAAGGCATGAAATATGAAAAGGTAACGGTAGACGGAAAAAATTATATGGTAAATGAATCTGGAAAGATAGTTACTTCCGGAACGGTAAAAGATGATAACGGTGATAAGTGGAAGGTGGCTAAAAACTCTAATGGAAGTTATACAATAACCAAGGTTAACTAATGACCTAGGCATTCCCACTTCTCAAAGAGATAAGCAGACAGAAAATCGAATTACAGCAGAACCCCGGAAAACACTGTGTTTTCGGGGTTTTCTTATTTACTATGGGTTCCAGTTCTCCGGCTGGGGCCCATTTACTATGTCTACACGAAAAGGGATTTTACAACCTCACAAAAAATAGTATAATGCAGGTATATCCAATGAGAGATGAGGCGCATGTTAAAGCCCGGAGTAGAAAAGAGGTTTAGAATGATAAGATTAGAAGAATATATAGCCAAAAGGAAAACGGAAGATCATATAAATGAATTTGATATGGAACAAAAGGTAAGTAACATTAAAAAGTCCATAGATTATATATTTGAATATTTCGATAATTATCTTCCCATAGAAGGTGCTGAAAATCACTCAGCAGAAGAGAATGAACGTTTTAATAAATATGCCAAAGCACTTAGAGAGTATTCTCCTGAACTTATTAAATGGTTTTTGATGATATATGATGAAACCGGTCATCAGGTAAATAAAACCATACAAAAATATTGTGAAAATACATCAGGATTTCTTCTTGCATTTGAAGATAGCGATTTTAGGACAATATCCTATAATTGCTATGCTGAGCTGATAAAGAAACGTCCTTGTTTAAAAGACGAAACAGAGAGGTTATACCAGTTTATAAAAGAATACCATGCTGTAGTTACAAAAAGAGAATATGAGTACTTTGGTTTTCCTAAAATTTCTGAGAATATCACAACATGGCTTAATGATACATATAGGAAGTATAATGTAAATTTAGCCGCTGCCATTCAAAAATATTTGATATATGAATTTGATGACAATGTTGACATGTGGCCTCCTGGCAGCAAAATTAAAGTAGACGATCCTTATAATATACACCCTTATGAATATAATTACAAAAAAAGGACAAATCTGTTTAATATAAATAGCTATTGCAGTAAATTTGGAAATAAGCCATTTTTGAAAGGAAACAAGAAAAATCTTGAAATTTTGATGATGTATACATGGCTTGGAAAAAAGGATGATTACTTTCAGAATTATTTGGCAGAATTTAAAGAATATTAAAAATCTTTTATTTACTTTAGGGCATTCGAGACTCGTCCCTTTAATTTTTTTGCACTATATGAATGAGGGAACAGTAAAAGCCAGGTTATAGGCGCCTGGCTTCACTTGTTTATTTATTTCCTAGAAAGTCTTTGAATTCCCTTAGCAGGTCTTCTGACGATGCAGAATTGTATTTTTCATTAAAAACATCACGTGTGGCAGATGCTTTCTCTGTCCATAAACCAAATTCTTTATTGGACATTGTGTTTTTTAATCGTCTGGCATACATGCGCTTGTATGCTTTTTCGTATTCTTTTAGAATTGGAGATGAATCCACCTTACTTTTCCTGGCACTTTTTATCGCCTTATTCTTACAATCTGAACAGTATTTTGTATGGTAATTGCCTGACAATATAAAATAATTTCCGCAAAAATCACAGCGTTTGATTTTTATATTTGAGTCTAACATCGCATGAAATTCACAAAATGCATATTCCGTTGGCGTTTTGCAATGATTCAATCTTACCGGGAATGCCTCGAGGCTTTTTAACGATTGGATTGCTTTATTATTTAATTTACCATCTATGATTTCTTGTTTATTGTCAAATGAAAAATCTTTATTAGGCAATATAGCATAACTGCATTCAATGGTAGGTTCGTAAAATTCAATGACAGAAATGTGATTGATTGTGCTATTTTTGATTTGCCATAAATAATATCTTTCCCATGCTGATAGATTATTTAACTCTGTAGAGTAATCTTTATTAAAACAGAAATCAATTAACTGTTTAAAACGGTCCTGATACTTTTTGATATTAAGATCACGTCCTAAAGGCATTTGCGAGTGGAATATATATGGATGTTCAGAAGAATCTGAAATTTCCAAAGCAAACAGAAACACACTTTCTAATACACCTAACTTTTCAAGCTCTTGAAAACTGCTTGCATTTTTCATCTCATTAAAATCTTTTAAATAAAATTCCATTCCAGTTTTTAATACATTTAACTTTTTAAGTTCTTTAGAACTGTTTGTACCTTTTTTCTTGTTTGACTCTTCTAAGCTCCTCTCTAAATCATTAATTTCAGCTGCATATTTGTCAGCTCGTAAGGTGTAAATTTTCTTGCATGATTCCAAAAATATTTGTTCTTTAATTTTTATCTTTTTTGGATTATTAAGTAGTGTTGCTATATGAAATTCATCATAAAGTTTATAAAATTCATTATAGTAATTAAAATCCAAATTCAGATATTCTAAAAAGTTTTCTCCGACAGCGTACTCCTCTTCCATTAAACCTAATGGAGTGGTAATACCCATTGTGTTAGCATCAGTATTATGATACATGGAATATAATTCGAATTCAAGTCCCATACAACCCTCCGAAATCGAAAATCAAGTTACACGAAAATCAGTGTTCTATTATACTCTACCGCAATCAATTGAAAAAGTCAATAAAACATGATAAAATCAAAATAGAGAATCGATAAGAAAATAAATAGATTTTCGAAAGGAGACAATTGTGAGAGAAAGACAAGAACAAACAATGACAGGGAAAAGTGATAAAAGGTTATTAGATGCAAGTGAAGTGTGCTACTACCTGAGTTTGGGAAGAAATCGAGGAGTAGAGTTTGCCAGGTCTATTGGTGCAGAGGTTAAGATTGGAAGGAGGTCATTATATGATAGGGTAAAAATTGATCATTATCTTAATGAATTAACTGGAACAAAAAAAGAGCAAACACAGTAACTTTGGCGAGCGATGTGTTTACTCCGACAACAAAATCCAGAAAGGATATGTATATAGTATAACATGATCCTTTCGGCGAATCAAGAAAAATGAGAGGAGATTTATTATATGTATGGTTTAACGGTATTTGAGCAGAACGGGCAGCTTTTAACAGATAGTAGAGAAGTAGCGACGGTCGTAGAGTCGCGACATGCGGATTTACTGGAAAAAATAGACGGATACATTAGGCATTTAGCCAACGGAGAATTCCGTTCGCTAGACTATTTTATGCCAAGTACTTATGTAGATGCGCAGGGAAAAGAAAGACCTTGCTTCCTTTGCACAAAGAAAGGCTGCGATATGATCGCCAATAAACTGCAGGGTAAGAAAGGGGTACATTACACAGCCAGATACATAGAAGCCTTTGACAAGATGAAGGAATTCATTGAAAAGGGAATACAGTATAGTAAACAGATATCATTCAAGGAGCAGGTGGAATGTATTAGCGTTGTAGCTGACATACTCCGTGTAAATGATGCCAGCAAGCTACTGATGATCGGACAGTTATATAAGAGCTACGACCTACCGACAGAATTCCTTCCTAAGTATGAGTATAACGGCAGCCGGGAATTAAAATCAGCTACAGATTTACTGAAACAATTTGATTTAGGTATGTCAGCAAAGAACTTCAATGTTTTAATGAGAGAACAGGGTTACCTTGAAGAGAGGACCAGGAAATCAACCTCAAGCCCAAGCGGAACCAAGAAATATAATGCCCTGACTGAAAAAGGGTTAAAATACGGCGAGAATGCCGTAAGCCCACAGTGCCAGCGCGAGGTACAGCCTATGTATTATGCCGATTCGTTCAAAGAACTGTTTGAAATGGTGGTTGGCCGGGAGGTGGCATAATGAAACAGAAAACTCCTGATGAAATAGTTCATGGTGTTATTGAATTACAAAAGAATTGCCAAGAAATAAGTGAGGCAGAGTTTAATAATATTGTTGGGGAAGTAATTAGAGAGAATTGCACTGATGATGATTTAACGAATAAGAAATTTTTAACTGTGGTATTTGAACTTATTCATGACAATATTTATGGAATATAAAAAATCACATAATGATTTTATTTAAAAATATGGGTTGTGACTGATAAATTTATTAGTGCACAGCCCATTTAATATGGTCTTAATTTGATATTTGAATTATACATATTCAATAGATGTAGGCTTGCTGATAGATAATAAAAAACGTTAGTCAAATGTTAGTCATTTAGATATTGTCAAATTTATCTATAACTAAATTCATCTTATAAAACAAGAAAAACCCCGTAAAAACGAGGTTTTTATAAAGCTCCCGGGGGGACTCGAACCCCCGACCTACGCATTACGAATGCGTTGCGCTACCAACTGCGCTACGGAAGCAATCCGGTTATAATAATATAAGGTCTGAACCTTTGATAGTATAACAGCTAAATGGTAAAAAATCAACCCCTACTTGAAAAAAAACTTAAATTGCGTAATTATTGCCAAACTCCCCATAAAAAGATATAATTAGTAAAAGATTCCAGGAGAGAGCGCTTATTTATAAGGAGTTTTTTTACACAAAATTGCGGAAAGAGTCAGCCGGAAAACAAGTTCGTTTTTTATAATTAAATATATGTGACCATTGATAAGACTATTATTAATAAAGGAGAAACCCTGTCATTAAGGAGGTCAGGGTGCAGGTGAATGCGATGGAAAAATGGGGTGAAATTAGAAAGCATGTTTATGTCAGCGGACGGGTTCAGGGGGTGGGATTCCGCTTCCGAACCCAGCAGTTTGCCCGGGGCCTTAACCTTACTGGTTGGGTAAGAAACTTAGATGACGGTCGGGTGGAAATGGAGCTGCAGGGGCGGGAAGAAGAAATAGACCGCCTGTTTGACCATTTAAGGCAGGATCGTTACATTATGATTGACAGCTTCCAGGCGGCAGAGATCCCGCCAGTGAAAGAAAGCGGATTCCGGGTAAGGTATTAAGTGAGAAAGATTGACAGCGGCTGCATACCCATGTTATACTACCAACACAACAGAATAGCTCATGAGGGAGTAGTTTGCGCGGACTGCCGCGTGTCAAGTCAACATACTGACCATGATGGTCTGGCTTGTCTTAAAAAACGAGACTCATGTATAGCCCAGGCTATACATAGGTCTTTTTCTTTATATTGGCTCAAGTATAACCTGACAGGGTTGTACGGGAGTCTTTTTTGTTGAATAAACGATTTAGTACGGAGGAAGTAAAATGAACTTAGTTGAACTCTTTATTCTTGCTGTGGGGCTATCTATGGATGCATTTGCCGTGGCGATCTGCACCGGGCTGACAATGAAGAAAACAACCGTAAAAAAGGCAATGATTGTAGGTCTGTACTTTGGTATATTCCAAGCTGTTATGCCGCTTATCGGGTATTTTGCAGCCACATGGTTTGCGGACAAGATTATCTCCTATGACCATTGGATCGCGTTTGCATTGCTCTGCTTTCTTGGCGGTAGAATGATTTTTGAAAGTTTTAAAGGAGGGGGATGTCCTGACAGAGTCTGTCCGGTTGAAACGTGCAAAGACAGAAACTGCCCCGGAGGAAAGCGGCCTGAAAACAAGGAAGCCACTTTAAAGCCCGACGAGATGCTGCCCCTTGCCCTTGCCACGAGTATAGACGCTCTGGCTGTGGGTGTATCCTTTGCCTTCCTTCAGGTCAACATCGTTCCGGCGGTTTCTTTTATCGGGATTACAACATTTGCCTTATCCATGATCGGTGTTAAAATAGGAAATGTATTCGGCACAAGGTTCAAATCGAAAGCGGAGCTGGCCGGAGGTATTATATTAGTATTAATTGGTTTAAAAATATTGCTTGGGCATTTGGGGATTATTCCTTTGTAAAATGTAGCGGGGATATGTATGGATAATGTTTGGAAAAATTATCGCACATAGAAATGGGATATGTTACCATAGTCACATAGAACAATCGAGTTAATGCAAAAGCGTTGGCTTTCCATCATACATAGATGGGAGGTGGTGCGGATGAAATATGAATTTAAAGACCTTATGGTCTTTGGTATGTTCTTTTAAATTAGAAGAATTTTAAGAAGTATCAACAATACTTGAAGAGCAAAACATGTCCTTGTCGGAATTAAAAAAATCACTTTTTTCGTTGGGTGTTCTCTCTAATTATGATACGCTCACAAGCTGCAGCTCATTAAGTTTAAATATTGTAAATGGCGGGTTCGAATACCGGAAACCCGCCACTTTATATTAACTAGCAATCCCACTTATTTTCGCATCTTTCTTCATTTCTTCCGCAGCATGGTGCACAATTGCATCCATCACGAAATCCTTCACAATAGCATCTTCTTCTTTCTTCCGCGCAAGGATCAACGCGCTCGCATTCGCATTTACATTCACATCTGCATCTACAATTATTTCTGCCATCAAAGTTAGAGCAACCCATAACATAATACCTCAATATCGTTATTTACAGTATATTATATGGGACGGATAGACGAGATGTGCATTTTTTAGAATGATTAATTCGCTCTCTACCCTGCCAGCTAATACCTAATATCAACTACCAAAAATTTCCATAATGCTTGTAAAAAATAGCTGGTAAAACTTTATATTAAATTATAGAAGATTTCATTGTGAATAAAAAAGGTAAAATAATTAACAAAAGAAGTATTATAATAGACTTGTAATTGAACTAGCAGATAATCACCTAAAAATGTGCGGATTACCATTGAGACGGCATATCATAAATTAGAAGTAATGTATTATAAACGATTAATGGTTCATTATTATAAACTAAAACAGAAGGGAAGGGTGGCTACTATCATGAGAGCCACCCATATTTATTAATTTAGACAATTCCGTATAAAGCAACTCCGGATTGAGATAACCAGCTTAAAATTCTCCTGGAGCCTGTATTACATTTCTATCGAATACATATAGAGCATATTCCAACAGTTACCGGCTCAAACGTTTTCACAATATAAAGCGTTTCGGGCTTCGTTTCCTTTTTTACCATAGAGAATACCCTCTTTTGAAAAAATTAGGTGAAAGGTTGAAAAGGGCCAGTTCGCTCCCTTCTGACATATAATATATAAATATATATTTATATATATATTATATGAAAATACTAAGACTTCACAATAAAAGGAGACAAGCAACATGAGTATTATAAATATAGCTGTTTTTACTTTTAACGATATTACAACGGCAATACAAAGCGCACAAGTCGGGGATACAATTAATTTTTTCATTCAAAATGATATAGTTTTCCCAAGTGCGGCAGGGATAACAAAAACCTTAACCATCAACCTCATAAACGCCATCAACGGCAATGTTACGCTTAGTGTTCCTGTAGGAGATACTTTCCGCCACTTTACAACAGGTGTCACGCCCATTTCTAATGTGTCCATGACAGTTAACAGCGGTATAATCCTAGATGGTGGTGGTACGGGTGGAGGTCTGTTTATATTCGGCTCAAACTGCTCTGTAGAGCTTAACGGCTGCACCTTCAGTAATTGTAAAAGTGCCCTTAATGGCGGTGCTATACAAGTCGTGGGCGATACCACGAGAAGCACGCTTATCATAAATAATGATACAATTATTACAAATTGTAGCGCCATCTTCGGAGGCGGGATTGTGGCTTCTGGCTGTAACGTTACACTAAACGGAGGAGAAATAATCGGCAATACAGCAAGTAACTCCGGCGGCGGCATGTCTGTCGACGGAAGGTCGGCGGTGTTAGGTTCCACCTTCACTATCAATGGCGGGACAATAACCGGCAATACCGCTACTACAAATGACGGCGGTGGTATAAACGCACAAAATACTATCATCACTATACTTGGAGGCGAAATAAGCAATAATACAGCCATGGGATTTGGCGGCGGAATCAACGTCTTTACCACCATAGTTGCACAGGCTGCTCTTATAATCAATGGAGGCACCATAATAGGCAACAGTATCAGAAATTTTGGCGGAGGTATTGGTGTTCAAAGTAAGATTAGTGAACTGATTATGACTGGCGGTCTGATCACCCAAAACAGTGCCACTATTACAACTGGCAGCAATCAAGGCGGAGGTATATATGTCCAGGAAGGAAATACCTTCGAAATGAGCGGCGGAAAAATATTTAATAACACGGCAGGAAGCGGCGGTGGAATCTTTTTAAACAATTCTACGCTTAACCTAAATGGCACTGCAGAAGTAAGCGCAAATGAAGCGGCTGCAACTGCCGGCGGGATTTACGGGTTTCAAGGTTGCACAGTTAATGTCTTCGGGGAGGCGAAAGTCATCAACAACAGCGCCTTATGCAGCGGCGACCCTACGAGACAGGACAGGGGCGGAGGTGGCATTGCGATACTTTCATTTGGGACTACTTCAACCGCGACAATAAGCGATAATGCTGTGATTAGCGGCAACACATCGGTAAGCTATGGCGGTGGAATCTGGACTTATCCGAATTTCAGCCCTGCTAACTTTGTCAACATCGAAGGTGGAACGATTGAAAATAACATGGCAAACTTTGGCGGCGGAATTTCAATGGGAGAAATACCTGGGGATACCCCCGTCTTGACAATAACAGGTGGCATAATTACCAATAATAGCGCAATCACGGATGGCGGTGGTATCATCACCAAGGGGTCGTTTGTTTCGGTTGCCAACTGTTCAATAACGAATAATACTGCAGGCCTCGACGGCGGAGGAATCTGGATTGCTTATGCTGAACTAGCCAACCTCACTGTAGCCTCCGACGTCATCTTTTCAGTAAACCAGGCTTCACGCGCATTCAACCGTAACCCTATTGACGATGCTCTCTATTTTTCCCATATTTTCGCCACTCATTGGACCGTACCTTTCACACAGGGCTACAACAACTTCGATATCAGCTACACCAACGGGACGCCCTTTGTCTTCCCGACGGATGTGACCTTAACTGCCATTAAAACTGCTGTCGGCGCGCCACTGGAAGCGGGACAGTTCACTTTCACCGTCTTCGACCAAGCTGGCAACCCTGTCGCCATGGCAACAAACGATGCCGCTGGAAACGTGACATTTCCGGCCATAACCTTCGATGCCCCCGGAGTGTTCAGCTTCACAGTGCGCGAAACTGGCTTTCCAACGGGCTGGACGCCGGACACACGGGTTTTCCCTGTCATCATCACCGTAATCGATACTGGGAACGGACAGCTCGTAGCAAGCGTCAGTTTCCCGGACGGTTTTCCAAGCTTCACGAACACATTCGAGCAGCCGCTACAGCCTGCTACAGCGACTATTCGGGCAAAAAAATGTCTTTGCGGCGGGCGCCTGTGCGGTAATGACTTCACCTTTGCAGTTTTCGATCAAAACGGCAATGAGGTCGCAAGAGCTACAAACGACGCGTGCGGCAATATCGTTTTCCCGGCGCTTACCTTCAACCAGCCCGGTGTGTTTAACTTTACAGTCCGTGAGCTGAAACCATCAGGTTGTTGTTTTAAAATGGACGGCCGTGTATTCCCGGTAACGGTGACCGTTACAAACAATGGCACAGGGCAGCTTGTTGCGACTATAAGCTATCCGGATGGCAAGCCTGTCTTTGTCAATCGCGTATGTGACTGTTGTCGTAAGGAAAAATAAACTACTCTAATTAGCATACCACAACCCGATAAAAGAGTTCTTACATTTGAAAAATTTGATGGTTTCTAGTAAAAAATAGGGAATAGAAGAGTGTTTAATCTCGACTATTCCGGGTGTATTGCTGTAATTACCGAAACAAAAACTAGGTTAGATTTTAATAGTAGCATGAAAATGCAAACGGTCACATTTGGGAAACTATTAGAGGAATGATAGGGTAGTTTGCGAGGTTTGATAATTGAATAGCATCATTTTATATAAAGGTGTCTGTGTTCACGTTTCGATTGAGCATGGACACCTTTTGTTAGAAGCAGAGGGGAAGAAGCCGCGTTGTGATTTCGAAGAGGTCGGATTGGCTGTCCCGGAGTTTGAATTAAGTGAAAAATTTGGAGGAACAGTGGTTGTTTATCGTCAATTCAGAAACGGTGCAAAACACTCGGCTCCTTTTGTTTTCTAAAAAAAACATTAAGAATTAATTGGTAATGTCGAAATAAATATGTAGTATTATAAAAAGAAATGTGAGGTAATAAGATGAACGAAGAAACATTAGTATTTGGTAAAGGTATTAAAATTTGGAGCATTATTTGCATTGTTTTAAGCGCACTCTCTTTAATTGTCAATTGTACATTAGGATTTTTTGATTTAGCTGTTATAGGTGTAGCTATCTGCGCAGCTTATATTCTATTGTTAGTTAAGAAAAGAAAGATTGCATTTTATGCCATTGTAGTTTGTACAATAATTATAATGGTTCTAAATGTGGCAATACATGATATAGGTATTGTAACCTCATTATCCGGTTTCATAAATCCTATTATTACATTTTGTTTTCTATCAAAATACTGGAAACAGATGGAATAGGTTGACGCTCATAGGCGTACTGCCCGATCTGTTTAGCAGCAGCCAGAACATACATGTCTATACCTATGTACAGAGTAGAGAACTCAGAGAATATTGAAGCGAAGAGTAATAAGGTGATTATATAGAAGCAACTATCTATAATGGTGGTTGCTTTTTTATGTTTGCCCGCCATGGGCGGGCTCTAATGGGTGAAAGTCCCAAGTGCGCCTAGGCAACGAGGAAGCACATAGCTAAACAGCAAGGGTGTTCATTGTGAGGTGGAATCCGAAGGAAGCTGTAGGCAAACTCTTGGTCCGACGGACAGAAATCACATATTAGGCTCTGAAATACGGATAAGTCTGCATAAAGAGACGAAGTCCAAAAGTTGCTGGAAGTAGGAGTAAATGTGTCGGATAGATGAGAGGAAAGAGCTCGTACCTTAATCGGGGAGGTCTCACAGCGGTATCATTTGCCGAGTAACAACGAACTGTGAGAAGTCAGCATAGTCCATAGTAGTGAGGAAGTTACTGTAATGGAAATGGAGCGAAGGGACGAACAATCAATCAGTTGAAGTAGGTTCCGGCTTGTAATCAAAGCAACACCTGTCGATAACGTCAAAGGTGGCCTAGAGGAACGGGACAGAAAGGAAACAACGCATGGACACAAATAGTCTAATGGAGCAGATAGTAAGTAAAGATAATCTCAATGCGGCATATCTGCAAGTCATACGAAACAAAGGAGCCGCAGGAGTGGACGGAATGGAGTACACAGAACTGGGCGAATACCTTTCGAAAAATGGCGAAACAATTAAGGAACAGCTGAGGACAAGAAAATATAAACCTCAGCCAGTAAGACGTGTGGAGATACCAAAACCAGATGGTGGAATCAGAAATCTTGGAGTTCCAACAGTAACTGACAGATTTATCCAACAAGCAGTAGCGCAGGTGTTAACACCGATCTATGAGGAACAATTCCATGACCAAAGTTACGGATTTAGGCCAAACAGAGGGGCACAGCAAGCAGTCCTGAAAGCATTAGAAATGATGAACGATGGACATAGTTGGATAGTAGATATTGACCTTGAAAAGTTCTTTGACACAGTAAATCATGACAAACTGATGACCATAATCGGAAGAACTATCAAAGATGGAGATGTAATCTCCATAATTAGAAAGTTCTTAGTCAGTGGAATTATGATAGACGATGAATATAAAGAATCCATAATCGGAACACCACAAGGCGGAAATATATCGCCATTGATGGCAAATATCATGCTGAATGAACTGGACAAGGAAATGGAACAAAGAGGACTGGACTTTGTCAGATATGCAGACGACTGTATCATAATGGTCGGAAGTGAACTGGCTGCAAATCGAGTAATGAAGAGCATTTCGAAGTTTATAGAAGAAAAGCTTGGATTAAAAGTGAATGTCAGCAAAAGTAAAGTGGATACCCCCAAAGGAATTAAATATCTCGGATTTGGATTTTACTATGACTCATTGGCCAAACAATATAAAGCCAAGCCACACGCCAAATCAGTAGCAAAGTTCAAGGCAAGAATGAAAGAACTAACATGCCGAAGCTGGGGTGTCAGTAACTCATATAAGATTGAGAAGCTAAACCAGTTGATACGTGGCTGGATAAACTATTTCAAAATCGGAAGTATGAAAGTGCTATGCAAGAAGTTTGATAGTAACATCAGATATAGACTTCGCATGTGTATCTGGAAACACTGGAAGACACCACAAAACAGAGCAAAGAACCTTATGAAGTTAGGGATAGACAGAAGAACTGCATTTAGAACGGCATATGCAGGAGCAAGGATAGCCTATATATGTAATAAGGGTGCAGTGAACGTGGCTATAAATAATGAGAGACTAACCCGATTCGGATTAGTCTCCATGTTGGACTATTACACCGCAAGGAGTGTTTAATGTTAAGTTGATTGAACCGCCGTGTACCGAACGGTACGCACGGTGGTGTGAGAGGTCGGGGAATTTACAAAATTCCCCTCCTACTCGATTACGAGTAAAACAGTCTTTTATGAAAACACGGTTTGAAAGAGATATTTTATAAGAATTTACCACGGTTTCTATCCCATCTAATTTAATAGGATTTTATGAGAAGTATGGATTTAAACCGATAGATAAATTGATAAATTATGGTAGCGATATTGATACAATCTTTATAAAAAACATATTATAGAAACGAACGCTCCGGATAAAAGCCAGGCATTATTAGAAGTATCAAGTCAGCTTGGCCATAGTGATCTAAGAATTACAGAAAAATACGCCTGTTTAGAAAAGAAAAATATTGAGGCTGGAAAACAGAGAATGTCATTTATATACGGTAAGTAATGTGGTAGAATTATGGAAGAGTTTGTGGAATAAAAAGATTTATTTTTAGGAAGTTCAAATGAAGTTAGACAAAAACTGGGACTGGAAAAATAGCCTTCCTTTAATTTTATGTATTGTAACATTGATTTTTGCAAACGTTATTGCTGATCGCCCTATGCAGGGCAATTTTATCGGTAGTATAACGAATAGCAATACTTATCCTGACCTTATGGAAATTGATGATTTGAAGCAATATTTAGGCTTATTTCCGAATTATGATGAAAACAATAGCGAAAGTTATGGCGATAATTATGACAAAATTGATAATGAACTTCGTTACGATTTAGAAAATAGCATTCTGAATGGAGAGTGGCCAGGGTTTCCTTATGTTCAACTTAATGATCGACTATATTTTAGTAAGCAAGCAGTTGATGATTGGTTTGCTGAACAGAGCAAACAACAACTTCGCGTAAATTAAGCTTATATGTAGTATTCATGGACTGCTAGCGATCAGTATTAAAATGCATGAGGCGGAACTAAACTGGCTTAACGGCAAATACCCGCTGGCAATGGATACTATCCGGAATATGGTCATAGATCGATGTGATTTACCGGAGGGTTATGATGTCAACACTTACAAGATCTTTCAGGGAATGCCTACAAGGATACTAAAAGACGGTGATATCATCGATTTGGGTGGGTGTAAGATTACTGTACTACATACACCAGGCATTCCCCAGGGCATCTGTGTTTTTGGGAGCCACAACGTGGTATTTATTTACCGGCGACCTTGTCTACAAGGATACGTTGTTTGCGTATTACCCTTCCACCGATCCGCAGGCATATCTCGCATCGCTTGAAAAGATAGCGGTACTGCCCGTGAAAAAAGTATTTCCGGCTCATCACAGTCTGGATATACAACCGGAGATTCTGAGCCGTATGCGAGACGCTTTCCTCCAGTTGAAAGTCGATGGTAACCTTCATCATGGTGGCGGTACTTTTGATTACGGCGATTGGGCTGTTTGGCTGTGATATATATTTTAATTAACTGTACATGTTAGTAACGCATGATGAGCATAATGTGAAGCCAAAAAGAAATATTTAACCATAGAAGAACAATTCAAAGAAACATTGAATAACAAGCGAGAAGGGGCGAGAGGCTAATCATAAAGGATACTGTCAAAAATGTGATAAAATATGGGTTATCCGTAAAGTTAGGAGGAATAGTTAATGGTAATAAAACGTCTGGAACTCAAAGATGTCAATTTTTATAGGGAAATTCGATTAGAAGCATTAAAGTCTCATCCTGAAGCGTTCAGTACCAGCTATGAAAGCGAAGTAACGGCTCCAATTGAACAGTTTGAAAGCAAGTTGGAATTTGAGCATTTTTATATATTCGGTGCATTTGAAGACGATAAACTGATAGGAACAGTTACACTAATCTTGGAGACCAAAACTAAACTTAGCCACAAGGCTCATATTGTTGCAATGTATGTTCGCCCACATTTCCGTAGGCTTGGTACCGGAAGAAACTTAATGATTAAGGCGATTCAAAAGGCGAAGGGAATAGAACGGATTGAACAAGTATATTTAACTGTTACCGCAAGTAATGAACCTGCAAAAAAACTTTATCAGTCTTTAGGTTTTAAAACATATGGAATTGACAAAAGAGGTTTGAAGATTGAAGATTCGTACTTTGATGATGAACTTATGGTTTTAGTTCTTTGAGCTAATGGTTACGATTGATGACTGGAATAAATCTGATCCACATGAAGACGGTAGATTGATAGGCAGATCACAGGGAAAAGAAACGTTTACTGTATCAGAGTTAAAAAACAAATGAATGGAATTTATACGACATCTGTAAATAAGGATACTTTATACGAATGCCCCATGGCATATAAAGGTATGGAAGACATCGTAAATAATATAGCTGCCACTGTAAATATTGAAAGTGTCATCAAACCTATTTACAATTTCAAAACCGGCGGTGAATAAAATAACTATTTTATGATTCGTGATTGAGATGACCATGTATGGACTTTTAAATAGTTTGTAGAGCAAGGCTAAACTCTCCATGCTATGAATTGAATTATTGAGATAATTTAAATTTTATACTATATTGTTATGAACAGGTAGAAGTGGCATTAGCCACTTCTGGATAATGCCATGTGAGTAAATTACTATCAATTAACTATAGATAAGACTTTTAAAGCCATATTAACACTTTTCATTGCAATCAAAAATAGTCTTGGCTGCAAGATATTTCCCGAAATCATCCTTCCATTTTTGGTGAATCTCTGATGAATCCCATACATTCAGAGCATCAGCTTCCAGATCCATTTTTATCATTAAATCATGACGGTTTGTTCTGTCAATGCAAGAGGAAAATATATGAACCTGGTGGATACCGGGGACTTCGGTTGCATGTGAAAAAAGATCATTAATTTGGCTGATTAATTCTTCTTTAATAGATACAGTATCTTGAAATTTTACAATTATATAGTGTGTCATAGTGCCTCCTTATATAGTTTAGTTTCATAATAGCATATTTTATAGTTTTTGAAAACCTTGGTTATGTGGGAATTGATGTGTACTTTACGATTGTGATTACGGAGAAACTTTAATTGACCCAAGACACTTTTATGATTTGGTTGATGAACAACAGATTATTGGTATTAAAAATGATTGGGTAACTACAAAAGATAAACTACCGGAGATGATGTTAGGTATATTGGCAAGCATATAATTAACGTAATTGTAGAAACCAATAAAGGTTTGATTACGAAGGTGCAACGTATTCGCCACAAAAATTACGACGGAATTTATGATGATTGGTATTGGGGGAGTATTTTTGGAGAGGTAAAGGCATGGCGGCATTTACCAGAACCATATAAAGAACGGAGTTGAAAGACACATTTCATTTTAATGGGGAAGACCGGTAAGATCGGGGGGACCCTACCGGCAATAAAAAGGTTATAACTGAAAAAACAAGTAAGGGATTTTAAATGTAATACCTGTTTTTTCTCTAAGATAATAATATCCAATATCTGAGCAAAAGAACGGTTAATGTAATGAATAGTTATTTTAATGTAATTAAATTAGGACTTAGCGAAGCACAGAAGAAGTGTAAAGGAACTATATTATGAATCTCTTGATTCACGGATTGCATTCTTCACTGCTTTTTTTATTACAAAATATAATATTACAAAAAATAAAATTGGGCCTACAGTTATAAATAGTAGATTGAGAACAGTTATAAAACCGTCAAATAGTAAATTGGCATCCATAGTCTGCACCTCCTTATACTTCCATTGTATATCATATAGGAGATAAAGAATAGTGATTTTACAATTAACAAAAAAGAAAGTCCAAGTAGGGGATATTAAAATACTCGGACTTTCATGACAAGGTAATATCATTATACCCTATTAAATAGAAAAAATAAAGAGCTTTGAAAACAAAAAAAGAGCACCGCGAATTTTGGGGAAAAGCGGCACCCTAAGAAGAGTTGATTAAATAATATCACAAAATGATGAATTTGTAAATAAAATTCTATAGATTATACACATTAGTTATATACTTAATATAAAAGAAACAATAATGTTAAAATATTAAAGCGTTTGATATGATTAGACAAGATTAAGTGAGCTTGGATACGATGATGTTGGTAATTGTGTGTACATAATTAGATTTACAGAACAATAAAGGTTGAGAAAAGAAGGGAACATACATGATAAAAGGCGGATTAATAAATTAAAACGGGGATTGTGAGAAAATTGAGGACGGAGTATCTGTCTGTTACCCTAATGGTTGGCATCATGACATCACAAGCAGATCGTGCATGGACTGAGGCACCCAGCATATTACCTTCCGGCCTGACTGGCAGTGCCGGGGCCGTAGGATATAAATAAATGCATGCCGGGTAATCGTTAAAAATTAATCAGTTTGATCAAATGGCTTTTTAGAATATGTAACTTTTTCGTTTTTGTCTATTTTGAAATAAGTTTGATCAATTAATTTTTCGTTAGCTTGAGGGAGTTTAACCTTTTCGTCACTAACTTTAGCGGCTTCATGTTTCTTACTCATTGAATAATCTCCTTTCATATGTGGTTACATTGTATCAGATTTTAGATCGAATGGCAAAGAAATAAAACAGAGCAACTATTGGATTAACAAAATTAGTATTTCCCGATCTTTCTATCTAAAATGCTATTGCTAAAATAATCGCCAAGGTACAATAGAACACTACGCCATCTATATTTTTATTTCTCCAGTACCGCAAAGCCATTATCAAATCAAAAAACGTTACAATTACACGTGAAACAACAATAATAGTCATTGTATATACCTCCTGTCATGCTTCCATCATTCGCCTTGTTCTCCCAAAATGATTTTCCAGAGTTATATGCCGTAAAATTATAGTAGCTGGCAAGATCGGGGGCGACTTCTGGCTGAGAAAAGGTTTTTACTTAGAGAAAGCAAGTATGAAAAATACAATCCTGTTTTTTCTAAGGTAATAATACCTGATACATAAATAAAAGAATGGTTAGTTTGATAAACTGTAGTTTTTTTGTTATGAACTACAGTAAATCGGGATAGCAGAGATAAAAATTGATCTGGCGCTAGGGATTTTTAAATATGAATGTCCTGAGTATGGAGAAGATGAAATTGAGCTTGGACAGAATTTTTGCCATACCTGTGGCGAACCGTTTGAGTGGATAGAGGAGTATGATTAGTATTTCCCAGAGTGTTGGGCTGAAGGGAGAAAGGAAATAAGATGTATTCAGTTGAGGATATCAAATCATGCACACAAGAGTGGTTTGCAGAATGTATAGATACGGTTGATGTGGTAAAAACCTATTCTGAAATTCTGAAAGAAACTGAGAAACAAATGGAATTTATGATAGAGCAATATTCTAAAAGGAATAAGCAAAATTAGGATTTCCCGTAGTACTATGAGGAAGGAAAAGGCATGGGAAAAAATATCAACAGACCCACATACCTTCTTTGGGCAGTTGGTTGGTCGTTTGATAAAGGGATATGATTTTTTGAATCGTTATTAGGGCGAATATATCGAAATTCTCAAAGTTAAATTCGGCATAATAACAGGGCGTAACCTGAATTATTTGATTTTCAATTGCATCTGCAATCGCATTACGGTCATTGAAAAGATGCAAAGGAATTTGAATTCTTCCATCAAGAGAGTTAAAGATATCCTCATCATATGGAAAACTGAAGTCTGAACCACCATAGCATAATATGCAATATCATTTTCTGTATTAAGTAACCTGAATTTGGCATGGATTCCTCTGCTCATATGGATACCTCCTTAAATGATGTTGGACAATTATAATCTTTACCATAATAATACGATTCCTAAATGTTCTGCCGAGTTTTACTACATTTATTATAAAAAATTTATCTGGAATGGCAAGAAAAAGTATATGAGAGTGAAAAAAATAGGGTTTAACCTAAAAGGGGTGAAAACCTATGATTTCCACCCCAGGAGTGCACAATACAATCAAAGTGCTACAGAACATTTTATCAGGAACTAGGGCGAAGAAGTAATAATGAGGTGTTCTTTCTCTGAAAGAAGTGCAAAGAGTTTCCCCTACGTTTGATAATCTGTTCGTAACAATAATATATGCGTTTACATAAAAAGAGTGAACAAGCTGACATAACCTTCCGGCCTGACGGGCAGGACCAGGGCCGGAGGGAGAAAGGATCACAAATGAAATGTAAGGATTGCGGAAAAAGCTTCACATATTTGGATACTTCTTGTTGCTGGTTAGCGAGGTGTGACTTGCTGGGGACAGCGCAAGTGGTTGGCGATTGTCTTGGCGGCGATGGTGAAAGTATGTGTAATTGTTCGGATCAGGAGCCGCCAGATTGGTACTGTGATCTTGGCAGGGACCATCAATATTGCATTCATCATGAAAATTAGGATTTATTGATCTTTGATAATTGAATATTAATAGTTGATAGCAAATGCGGTATGATAAATCATATAATTCATACTAAGGGGGAAAGAGGAATGCTACAGATTGGAGCTTTGCTGATGTTGATTTCAGGACTGTGGGATATATTTGGTGCTTCAAAGAGGATTGACAAGAGCAAGCTTGGGGTGGGAGAGACCGAGGAAATTGCCGCTGAGAAAATTAAGAGTAGGGGAAGGCGTTTTATATTGCTGGCAATAGTAGCATCTATAGTTAGCTTATTCATGCCGCAGATTGTATTGTTAATTCTTTATTTCGTCAATTTGTTCTAGAATTTGTTTTATAGATAAAATAGATTACCAACTATCAACCAGGTAGTTGGTTTTTTTGTACTCAAAACTGAGAAGTTAATCCAGTAAACGAATATTTAAAGGATTATTGTTCTTTGATAATTGAATATTGATAGTTGGTGAGTTTGGTGGTACTCTATTTGTTAATATGGTTTCATTTACAATATGAAAAAAGGGGAGCGGTTTTCAGGCTTATGTACTTTTAGCGAGTGCATGACTTGGTAACAGGTCTTTCTTAAGTATGCAGAACCACGTTTGGATATATGCCGGTTTGTTCCTTCAAACTGTCCTGATTGATAAGGAGGAGCATCGTTTCCGGCATAAGCATTAAGCGCCTTGGCACTGGTGAATCTGCGAACGTCTCCTATTTCAGCAATCAGGAGAGGGGCTAAGCGATCACCAACGCCATGCATCGATCGAACAACATTATATTCAGGAAGCGTATATGCTACTGACTGCATCTGCCGCAATAACAGATCAGCGGATGAACTGGTCTGCTTAAGCAGTGAAAGGCATTGAGAGAGCGCAAGAGAAGTACTGACATCGAGGCTGCGAGTAATAATACTATTGGAGGCAGTTTCGTATATAGCAAGAGCTTTCTTATGGGAGCTTCTGCAACGGTGCTTTTGGGCAAAGGAAATATAACTATTTATAAATCGCTTTTCCCCCATATGGACGATCTTTTCATAGTTTTGATATTTTTCTATGAAGTCATAGAATAGTGTGTTTTCTAAGTATTTGGAGGATATGGGGATAATGTTTTGAATGCCAGGCATGATTTCATCAAGGAGATTAGCTGTTTGTACTCTGGCTTTGACTTTCATGGAAACACACTGGTTGTACTGCCTTGAGAGAAATTTTAAGTCATCGTATTTTTGATCAGCAGGGCTGTAAGGTTTCAGCTGGTATGACTTTTCTAAAGCAAAATAGGCAATTCGGACAGCATCTTTTTTATCAGTTTTTCCTTTTCTGATATTGTTGTCCATAAACTTTTTAACAAGGAAAGGATTGATTACAAAGACAGAAAAGTTCTCATTAAGAAGAGCTTTAACGATTGGGTAATGATAGTGGCTGGTGGATTCCAGGGCGATTTTAGCGTCTTCCTGGTAAGAACGAATCAGGTTTGAAAGCTGTGAAAGATCGCTGCTGGTATGAGCGAATTCATGAGGTTATAATAGGATAGTTCCATCGGGACGTACTATAGCTACGGTACTTTTAGATTTGGATACATCAATGCCTACAGCTATCATGGTGTTCCTCCTTTGTGAATTAGTATGATTGGGTCCAACACTCAGTTATCGATTCATTTTCGTTCTTTACCCGGGAGCGAATCCCAACTTGCTTAATCGAATTCATGATAATGAGTGAAGGTTAACACTTTCAGTTGCGGGAGCTGCGTCCCATATTTGCCGACGTTAACCAATCAACCTCATCATAACAAAAAAAATAAGAATAGGGAGTATTTCCCTACTCTTATATTGTACGATATTTATAAGATGAAAGAGAGGATTTAAAGGAAAGGAGCTAACGTGGAAAAAAACAACGAAACCTAGAATTAACAAAAGAAAAAGTAGGGATATATCCCTACTTAGTCCTTAGAGTTTTAAGATCAACTCATAAACTATTACGAGCGCTATGAACATATTTGACTTATCCATACAAGCACTTCCACTAAAGTGGTAGATCTATCAAACAAGCATCGCACTATCGATAAAATCATCACTGATGCTTTGAACAGGTAGTTTATTCATTAAGTCAGCCAGCTGCTGCGAGGAATTTTCAAAATGTTTTCTGAAATATTGCTTCTTTTGATAGGGAATATTTCAATGGGGGGTGTTGCTACCGGATCAAAGGGTGTGATGACGATGAACGTCAACCGTTTTGTCCAGATTGCAACAAGAGATGGTAAAGACATTATAGTCAAACTGTGTAGGCAATGCTTTGAGACGTGCCTGTGTCAAAGCTAATATAACTCAAAAGTCAACACATAAGATAAGGAAGACATTCGCTAGCAAATTAGATGCAAATGGCGTTCCGACTGATGAGATCCGCATTTTACTTGGACGTACGGACACACAAATGACATTAGGATATATCTATAATCCATTACCAAAGAATGAAACTCTTGAAATGATTCGAAATGCTTTTTTAATGTTAACAAGGTGTAGTCAAGTGTATTTATTTTGTTAAAAAAAGCCTCAAACCCTTGCGGCACAAGGAATTTAAGGCTTCATCACAGAGCAGATAACGGGAATCGGACCCGCCAAACCAACAAAAAATGACGTAAAATAAAGGAGAAAGTGGTACTTCATCCAAACTGTATTCAACTGTGGGGTCAAAATTTTACTACAAAATAGAAAATACAAACAAATGTATATATAAACATTTTTAATATACTTCGTTTTATTAAGTATGCTTATATATGAATTTGTTTTATTACCATAATTATCCATTGTATAGATTTGGAAATATGTGGTATAATTTACATATTAATATTTTTATGTAGAGGAGGAGATACTATGCCACGTGGAGTCCGCAAATCACCACTCGTAAAACTTAGAGATGAACTAAAAAATACACAAGATTCGATAGAACAATATAAGAACGAAATCAAAACACTTCAGGAAAAAGAGAAGCAAATACAAGATGAAATTAAGTTAGAAGAGTTTAAAGAAGTTTCAACTATACTTGAAGAGCAAAACATGTCTTTATCGGAATTAAAGGAATTACTTATATCAAAAGCAGAAATTGAACAAGGTAGCTGAATTTACGCCGAGAATCTTCGCAATGGAGGTTTTCGGCATTTGGTTAAATAAAGAAGTAACTTCTATAAAAGACATAATGCTTGCAAAAACAGTACTTACTTCCACATATTCTTTACTTAACAAATACGATTCATGGGTCTATAATAATGATTAAGGCATCATTTCGGTTTTTAGTAGTACCTTATTAAGACATCTGGAAAAAGTGTACGAGACTAAGTTCCACATGCCAAAAATATAGGACTAAGTTCAAGACAATGGAACCGTCTGTGCCAAGTTAACTTATTTCTTTATCAGTTCAGGACGCAATGTTACCTCATCTGGTGCGATTTCTTTTAGATGAAGTGCATCATGCAGTTTATGATCAAGGAGCATTAGGGACAGTTTAAATGGTGTGCAGCCATTCAGACTGTCCCTTGCTTCACTATTGATATGGTTCATTAACTTGGTGATATTTTCTTGAGCGTAACTGTCCATGCTGTACCCTTTGGGGATTACAAGACGGATATACTCATGGTTCTTTTCAATCATGCCTTTCTGCCAGGCAGCATTCGGATTACAGTAGAAAACCTTGGTTCGGATCTCTCCATTTGGATCACATTCCATTCTCACACGATTTTGAAATTCCGTTCCGTTATCCGTTAGAATTACCGGAAAAAGTTTTTGGAATACATCTATTCCTAATGCCTCTGTTAGCCTGTCAAAGGTCTCTATAACACAATTGGGCGTTTTGTCTTTTAGAAGAATAATAAGCATTAAGGAACAATTGCGAAAGAAAATAGTTAAAAGTACTTGTTCGTCACCTGATTTCCCAATCACTGTATCTAACTCAACTACAGGAACATTTGGGTGCTTCTTCATGTATTTTTGATAATCTTCATAGGTATGTCCGATTCGGAATTCTCTAGCCGCAAAACTGACACGTGTCGGGGTTTTACGAGGTTTATAACGAACTTTTTTTCTCATGTCAATGTTACGTGCAGTAAACAATCCCATATCAATGTATTTGTAGAGCGTGACACGACTGCAGGGAATCTCGCTGCCGTGGTTTGCATAAATATGTGCAATGAATTGTCCCTTTTTGAGAAGAGGAGAGATTAATTGATCCAGAAACGCTATATCTGCCGCGTCTTGATTAATCCCATCTCTTGATGAGACCAATACGTTAAAGTATTCATCCTGAGCATATTGTGCCGTATAGTAAGCTTTTTGCATAAGGCAACTACCGTTTTTATTGCAGCCATTGCAGACATATGGAGGCTTCTTCACTCTTTCGCATTCTTTCGGAACATATTTTGAGCAATAATCCGTACATTGCTTTCCTGGCTCCCTACATATCTTGCAGATATTGCTGCAACTATTACCACACAAGAATCGTATTGTACAGCCCGAACGATTATTGCAAGGAATTACTCTCTTCTGGTCAACTTTTCTACAGAAAGTTCTGTGCTTCACCACCTCTTTAGAGATTGTACTTGGTGATTTTTCAGTTATCCGTGCTATTTCAACAAATGATTTTCCATCAATCAACCCCTTTTCAATTAGAATTCTAAGGGACAAGGTAAGATGTTTTCCATCATGTTTCTTCTCGCTCATATATACCATCCTTTCTGACCAGACGGTTCTATGAAAATAAGTATAGCACTAACTTCGACATAAATAGAAGTTATTCATTGAAACTAGAAGTTACTTCTTTATTTTACCCCTTCCATTAATTTCCACTACTATACGAACATACATTCGAATATAATGTGTTAGAGGTGATTATGTGAATAAGGTAATTTTTCATATCGATGTAAACTCTGCTTTTCTGAGCTGGGAAGCAGTATATCGAATACACCATTTGGGTGGGAATTTAGATTTGCGCGATATACCATCGGCGGTTGGTGGTGACGTTACAAAGAGACATGGTATTATTCTTGCAAAAAGTATACCGGCAAAGAAGTATCATATAAAAACCGGGGAGTCCGTGCCTGAAGCACTAAGAAAATGTCCTGATCTTGTACTTGTGCCGCCCAATTACAATCTATATCAGAAGTCGTCAAAAGCGTTTATGAGTATTTTGAAGGAATATGGCCCCGTAGTAGAGCAGTATTCCATCGATGAAGCGTATATGGATATGACTGGCACTGAATCATTATTTGGGAAGCCAGAAGATATTGCAAATGAAATAAGAGAGCGTATTTATAGAGAACTTGGCTTTACAGTGAACATTGGTATTTCAAATAATAAAGTCCTTGCAAAGATGGCATCAGATTTTAGAAAGCCTGATAAGGTGCATACGCTGTGGCTAAGTGAAATAAAAGAAAAAATGTGGCCATTATCTGTAAAAGAATTATTTTTCGTGGGCAGGGCAACCTTTCAGAAATTACGGAATCTGGGAATCAAGACCATAGGAGAATTGGCGCAGACTGATTTATCAATCATTAAAAGTCATTTCGGCAAACACGGGGAGGTCATATGGTCTTTTGCAAATGGAATTGATTTCTCGGCAGTTGAACCCGTACCTCCACCAAATAAGGGTTATGGTAACAGTACTACAATCGCATTTGATGTTACGGATTCCAATACGGCAAAATTAGTCTTGCTCTCATTAGCGGAAACGGTCAGTGCGAGATTAAGAGATGACAATGTGAAAATCAAAGTAATATCCGTGGGGATAAGGGATTATAACCTTGGATATTACAGCCACCAGAAAAAGTTAAAGACAGCGACAAATATTACAAGAGAAATCTATGAAGCGGCTTGCCAAGTATTCGATGGGATGTGGGATAAGGTTCCAATTCGACACCTCGGAATTCACACTAGCCAAGTAGTAACAGAAGAAATAAGACAGCTTAATTTATTTGACGACCTGGATTACGAAAAATTAGAACGATTGGATAGGGCAGTAGATGATATTAGAAAGAGATTTGGCACAGATTCTATTGTGAGGGCAAGTTTTATTAAGGCAGACAAGGTTGACCATATGAGCGGCGGAATCAGTCGTGAAAAGAGAACCGTGAACTATGAAACTCAAAATATATTATAGGTGGTAAGGTAACATGGGTGCATTTGGGATTGGAACAAATGTAAAAGAGATTGATAGCGGAGAGCTACACGGTAAGATGTATAATATTGCTTGCAAGGCATGGTTTACCGCTAATTGCAGCCCTCGTCCACTTAGCTTTAAGTTTGAAGGCGACGACGGTATCATACAAACAATTTCTGATATAATCATAAAATGCACTGAAGATAAAAATTATAACGGAATTCCATCAAAAGAATTCAAGTGCGATGCAATTATAGGTGGCATACGTCATGAATTTAAACTGGTTTTTTATATGGAATCATGCAAATGGGTCATGGTAATATAAGTGCGTGTATAGGATATCCGGTTATTAATACAATAATTGGCGTACTGATAACATGACAAGCGAAACAAGAGAGTATACGTCAACCAACGTTCAAAAGTGTGCGAGTCGACAAATTGCCTGAAAAATGTAGATTACACAATACACATTGATTTATAATAAAACTCAGATTTGCTTAAAATATGGGAGCTGAAATGCTTCTATATTTTTTAACAATAAAAAGAAAATATGTGCTATTGATAAAAGGCGGGCCAACAGAAACAACGCCTACAGACAGACATCCCCTGTATTGGTATAAGCGGGAAGCCACCCTGCAAGCAGGCCAGATACCTTGTCTATAAAAAAGTGAGAAATACTTCCTACAATAAGAGCAGCGATCACTGTTCCCTCCCTGATTCCCAGCACGCTGCCTGTCACAAGTACAGACACAATCACAGCACCGATAACAATACTCAGGTCAAATCCGGTCTTAACCCTGCCGAACCTCCAGCCTGTAAGCCCTGCTATCACCCTTACCAGACCTTCTCCAGGCAGGATAAGCACATTGGGAATCACTTCAAGTGATATTCCAAAGCCTAAGAATACACAGCCTGAGAGCAGCATCAGAGCCTCACCCAGATAATTTCCCACCTGCCAGAAGGAGAGCAGATACATCCATACGTCAATGCACAAGGAGAA
The DNA here is from genome assembly GCF_900105215.1 of Lacrimispora sphenoides. Classification (NCBI taxonomy): domain Bacteria; kingdom Bacillati; phylum Bacillota; class Clostridia; order Lachnospirales; family Lachnospiraceae; genus Lacrimispora; species Lacrimispora sphenoides. Next base: position 1,253,817 of record NZ_FOIP01000002.1, read on the forward strand.
CAGAAGTGCGGCAGGAAGCTGCAAAAGCTGGATCTTCTTAAAGGTTTTTCCCAAAAGAACAGCCTGTAGCAGAAACATAGCAAAATTAACCATCATTGTAAATACGCCCAGGCTCTTAGGAAAGATAAAGGTCAACACAAAAGCAAGGCTTGTAATCGGTGATGTACCAAGCCCTGCTTTTGTTATAAGGCTGATTCCCAATGCACTGATTATAACTCCTGCAATAAACAGTCCATAACGTTTAAACATGTCTGAATTTTTCACAAGCAAACTCCCCTTATTTTTCTAAATATTTTTTATTCAATAATCTTATCACTAAGGATTCACACCTACAATGGACATTGTTACTTAAATTCCATATGAAAATTCGGCATTGTGTACAATTAATTTTAGTATGCCTAAAATTTTTTTAGTTTTTTATATCCTGTTTTATCACATTATTACAGGCTGGAGGCCAAATCAGCCTCTTCTGGACATCGTTATAAATATTTTGTGTACGGTATTTTTAATGTCAATTTTTTAACTGTAATTGGATCATGGATAGGAAACATGCAAGTTAATATGGAGCCAATTCGATTATTCTTTTATAAGTGGTCGCGTAATACTGCAATTTCCTTTGCAGTAGAGCATTTATTGCACAGCCTATAGCAAGAGCGACTATGCTAAAAATACATCAGATCAATGATAAAAAAGAATATGACTAATATTGTATCATAAATCCTGTTATTGGAGAGGATACCAGCAATGGAAATATATAATACTGCGTAAAATAGATAATAAACTAAAACAGAATCGTGGCTACTAAAACAACGGTACGGGCCAAATTGTTACAACTGTAAGCTATCCGAATCTTTGTCAATCGCTATTACTCGTCTTGCTACTCTAATTACATACCATAACCCGATAAAAGAGTACTTTCATGTAGTAAAAAATAGGGAATAGAAGAGTGTTAAACTCAACTATTCCCTCTCTAATTCACTTTTAAAACTAGAAACCACTCAATTCAATATTGCCATTAATTCGGTATACTGTTCTTCAGTAATTCTTCCAGCCATCAGAAAAACGTCAACAACTCCAAGTTGCATTTCAACAAAATCTGGAGTCAGCTCATCTTTAGTTTTCTTTGTGGTATACAGTTTCTTACAATTGTTATAAGTTAATATACTTGCCATGTTTATCTCCTCTCTATTCTGTTAATCCAAGTTCTAAAGCTGTTTGCCTATAGTCTAAGTCTACCAAGGTTTCCATTGTTTCATCATGCAAACCAGTAAGAATAGAAACCTGTTGTTCTTGCGTAGGAACATAGGCTATTTCTTCTACTTCATTCCCATCGTCATCTACTCTTCCCGGCAGTCAGAAAGTGATTGCTGCTTACCATAGGAGAATTAGTGGTTGATCTGGCATAGGTCACTAACCGCACATAATTAGCGGTAGATTTAATATAGGAGGTGTTTTGTATGGGGTATAGAGAATTAGAACAGTGCAAGGACTTTGACAAACTGAAGGCGGTATTTGATGATGATATGCTTGGGTACTTTGAAAGGCAGCTTGAGAGTTATTTAAACGGATCGAGAGTAATGTCAGGAGCTGCCTGTTGGTATGAAGGTATGATTACAACAGAAGCGTTTATTGATGAGTATAGATGAATGTGTTCGGATAAAAGATAAAAAGAGTTTTCCTCATAAATGGTTACAAATAGAAAAAATATGGCATTATATTCAAGTTTTTGTTGTAATAGGCATGATAATAAATTATTATAAGAATAAGTTATGAGGTGTAGTTGCATCTCATCATAGGAGGCAGCCATGAAAAAGACTATACTTTTCGCATTTCTCTTCATTTTTATTACACTAGCATGTCTAACTATTTTGATTGGTGGTACAGAGTTAATAAAACACTATACACGGCTTAACGAGCAATTCTATGCTTACATGTATCAAATTATGATTCTACGGTTGCTCTTGCCTTTTAGCTTGGGACTTTTGCTGTTTTTTCGTCAATGGCTTAGAGAGAAAATCCATCCAATTCCCAGAGTTGACGTAGACGGGTTGGCAACCCTTGCCGTGGTAGTATATTTATCCATTATATCCCGAAAATTTTTTCCTGAAATATTTATTGGACCTGAAGCCCTATTATGCTTTGCCTTGTTCCTTAGCTCCTTTGTGAATAGCTTGTTGGTATGGAAAAAGTATAAAGAGAATTTAAAGTTCTGAATTAAGCAGTCCATAACAAAGGCTAGGCATTAACTGTTGAAAGATATTTATATATCATCTTCCAAGTAATAAAAATTCATAAAGTAATTACAATAAGGTATTCTATGAAAAAACGTAGAAGACCTTATTAATGTATAGAATCGAAAAGTTGTCCATAAGAGAATGAAGTCATTAGTCGATAATAGTCATACGTTATCGACTATTTTTTTTAACGAAGAGTGAATCTATCTACTAGATTTTCTCTTCTTAATTGAAAGCGTGTTTTCATTAGTGAAATATAGGGAGGAAGAAAAAATGAACAAGAATATTAATAGAAATCCATCTACACCATACGAGTCGACTTTTAAATGTCAGCTATGTGGAGAGAAATTTAATGGCTTTAGTACAAATATGGTTACAGATGAAGATATCATGGAATATCCATTGAAAGATATTCGCAAACACAGGTGCAAAGATGGGAGCGTAGGAGTTGCATTACTGATAGGATATAAGTATGTAAAACAATAAAATGCTGATTTGAATGGAGGATTCAAAATATGATTAGAGCATTGTCTATTACCATTTATCGTCAATTCAGAAACGGTTCAAAACACTCAGCTTCTTTTGTTTTTAAAAAAAAGCATTAAGAATTAATTGGTAAGGTCGATTATAATAATGTAGTATTATAAAAAGAAAGAGGTAATAAGATGAATGAAGAAACATTAGTATTTGGTAAAGGTATTAAAATCTGGAGTATCATTTGCATCGTTTTTAGCGCTCTTGCTCTAATTGTCAATTGTACAGCAGGATTTTTTGATTTGGCTGTTATAGGTGTCGCTGGCTGCGCAGCTTATATACTGTTGTTAATTAAGAAAAGAAAGATTGCTTTTTATGCCATTATAGTTTTTACAATAATTACAATGGTTCTAAATGTGGCAATACATGATATAGGTATTATAACCTCATTAACCGGTTTAATAAATCCTATTATTACATTTGCTTTTCTATCAAAATACTGGAAACAGATGAAATAGGTTAATACCCATAGGCTTATATGTAAGCAACTATCTAAAAGGTAGTTGCTTTTTTATGTTTGCCCGTTATGGGCGGGCTCTAATGGGTGAAAGGTAAGCGTCAAATAAGTCGGTGTGTATTTTTTTACTTTTAGTTGTGAGATAATAGCTCTAATTCTAAAAGTCTTAAGGAACTTAAGTACCTTAAGGGATTGGAGATTTATCTATGGATAGCTTAACAGTAGCGACTCATTCCCAAAAACTTAGCCTTTGGATAGAGCGGATTCAAAAATGCAGGGCAAGCAATCAGAAAGTGTCTGATTGGTGTACCGCTCATGATGTCAGTATAAAATCCTATTATTACTGGCTTCGCAAAATCAAGCATGAAGCGTTTGATACGATTCCTGCTGAAAGAAAACCTAAAGTTTCAACAGTTGTCTCCCATCCCTCCATGTTTGCTGAAGTTCCGTATGCAGTTGCCAAATCCAGCTCATCAACCGCTGTCATCATCAGAATTGGAAATATGACTCTGGAAATTCAAAATGGGGCAAACCAGGAAACAATCGAAAATACTCTTCGTACCATTAGGCATCTATGTTAGGCGACATTTCAAAGGCAGAACATATCTATCTTGCCTGCGGTTATACGGATATGCGCAAATCCATTGATAGCCTGTCCGCCATTGTACAACAGAACTTCAAACTTGATCCTTTTTCCAACAGCCTGTTTTTGTTCTGTGGCCGTAAATGCAACCGCATCAAAGCTCTCTTCTGGGAGGGCGATGGTTTTGTCTTACTTTATAAGAGACTTGAGAATGGAACTTTCCAGTGGCCCAGGACACAGGCTGAAGTGAGGCTAATATCGGGGCAGGAGTTCCGGTGGCTCATGGAAGGGCTGTCCATCAACCAACCAAAAGCAGTGAAAAAATCCTATCCAGAAATGATTATATAAAGTGCCGAAAAGTGCCGTATTTACTGGATTTTACGGCGCTTTTATGGTATAATTATGACAGTTAAAAAGCAAAGGGACTGTCATCAATGGCGCATAACAATCAGGTTGAAAATCTCGAAAACCGCATCGCTGAGTTAGAAAAAGAAAACCTTCTTCTTCACGAAAAGGTTGTTTTTCTGACCAGAAAACTTTATGGCAGGACTACGGAGCAGACATCATCTCTTGGACTCGAGGGACAGATGTCTCTTTTTGATGAAGCTGAAACCTCCTCGGACCCGAAGGCGGCAGAGCCAGATTTGAAAGATGTTGCGTCTTATCGCCGCCGCAAACACAAAGGGCAAAAAGAAGAACTGTTGAAGGATCTCCCCCATGAAAAGAAACTTTGTACTCTTGCGGAAGAAGACCGCTTCTGCGAAACCTGCGGCACTCCACTTGAATCTGTTGGGGAGGAATTCGTCCGTACTGAAATTGAATTTATTCCTGCTAAAGTGCGTGTCATCGATTATTACCATGAGACCTTTGAATGCAGAAAGTGCCGTAAGGAGGGAAAAGAATACATGGAGAAATCTCCAATGCCTTATCCGGTAATCCAACACTCTTATGCTTCCCCCGGAGCGGTTGCATGGGTCATTCATCAAAAGTATGAACTTGCTGTTCCTTTATACCGTCAGGAAAAGGAATGGGAAAGCCTCGGAGTAGCCTTAAGCCGTGCAACGATGTCAAACTGGATTCTTACCAGTTATCGGGACTGGCTTTCCCCGGTTGTTGGACTCCTTCATAAAAAACTATTAGAGCAGCAATACCTTCACATAGATGAAACACCCGTACAGGTCATGAATGAACCAAATCGAAAGAATACAACGGATTCTTATATGTGGGTATACTGCTCTATCAAAGGCTTTGAGCAGCCAATTCGCCAGTTCGTATATCAACCAGGGCGAAGCGGAAAATATCCTCAGGAATATCTGGAGGGATACCATGGATTCATTCATACCGATGCTTACAAAGGATATGAAAAAGTATCTGGTATTATCCGGTGCATCTGCTGGACCCATCTACGGAGATACTTTGTTGAAACTCTCCCCAAAGATGTAGACAGCCCAGAAGCAACCATTCCAGCTCAGGCAGTCAAATATATCAACCAACTTTTTGAGATTGAGAAAAAACTGGAAATCCTATCCCCCGTAGGGCGGAAAGAACAGCGTCTACTACAGGAAAAACCTGTACTGGATGCCTTTTGGTCATGGGTAAAAGAAATCTCACCTAAAGTACTTCCGAGTTCCAAACTGGGCAAAGCCTTTCAGTACGCGAATAACCAAAAAGATGGACTGTTGAATTATCTTCTTGATGGTAACTGCAGCATATCAAACAATCTGGCGGAGAACAGCATCCGGCCATTTACAATCGGCCGCAAGAACTGGCTGTTCTCAGGAAGTCCCAAAGGGGCAGAAGCAAGTGCAGGTATTTATACTTTAATTGAAACCGCCAAAGCCAATGGATTAAATCCATGGAAGTATATCCAATTCATTCTCAGCGATATTCCCGGAACTGCATTTCTTGAATATCCAGAATATCTGGAAGAATATATGCCATGGGATCCAATGGTTCAAAAACTTTGTCGCTAACAGACAACCTTCAATTATAAACAGAGGTTGTCTGTTTTTCTATACACCAACTTATTTGACGCTTACATACTAGAAATTAGGCGTAAATTTAACGTTGAAAAAATCATTTCTTTGTACTGGAATCATAAGATATAAAGAAAAATGTCCCCAAATTAATTTTGGGGACATTTTTCGAACTAAGGGTTAAGCTGTTAACAACACTTCGCTAACAGCTAACTGTTATTTCCGCATTGCCATCCATAGCCTGACACCTCCGTTTTATAATGATGTGTTATTGAACACAATATTAATATGGACATAATCTAAAAAAATATTAAGGAAATAAATAGAAAATAATAAATTAGGCTAACTATAGGATGTCAATAAGAAATCAATAAACTAGTTAGTTTGGTTAAATGGCTTTTTAGAATATGTAACTTTTCCGTTTTTGTCTATTTTGAAATAAGTTTGATCAATTAACTTTTCGTTAGCTTTAGGGAGTTTTACCTTTTCGTCACTAACTTTAGCAGCTTCATGTTTCTTTTTCATTGATAATCTCCTTTCATATGTGGTTACATTGTATCAGATTTTAGATCGAATGACAAAGAGATTAATAAATGAAATAATGTACATTGGAAACTTAATATTGATAGTTGATAACTTTAGTGATATTCTATTTAAGGAGTTTTTAAATAATAAGCGTAAAGCTGGAATTTGGAAGGAGCCTTGTAAGATGGGGATTTGGATGTAACGGCAAGGCCGTTTCAAAAAATATTCGGCCTTGCTGTACTATAATAATAGAATTATAGAAAAACAGGAGGCTTATATGGCTTATTTTATTTATCAAAAACAGAAGATTTACTATCAAGAGATTGGTACAGGTACTCCTTTACTGATGCTGCATGGAAATACAGCATCATCTGTCATGTTTTCCGATATTGCATCTAAGTATGCAAAGGACTATAGAGTCATCTTAATTGATTTTCTTGGTTATGGGAAATCTGATCGTGTTACAGAATTAGCAGAAGACTTATGGTATGATGAAGGAATGCAAGTAATTTGCTTTTTGGAAGAAAAGAAATACCGGAATGTAAAACTTATCGGTACAAGTGGCGGTGCTCTCGCAGCTCTAAATGTTTCGCTGGAACGCCCAGATCTTGTTAGTCACCTCATTGCTGATAGTTTTGAAGGCGAACAGGCAAATCCGGATATAACTGAAGCTCTGCGACAGGGGCGTAAGGTATCTAAAAATGATTATGGTGCAAGAATGTTTTATAAAATGATGAATGGCATAGATTGGGAACGTGTCGTAGATGCGGACACACGCGCCGTGATTGCTCATGCAAATCATATAAGGAACTTTTTCCATAAGTCGCTTTATGAATTAAAACCGAAGGTGCTGTTTACTGGAAGTAAAGAGGATCCATTATTTCCATGTGGTTTTTATGAAGCCTTATTTAAGAATATGCTTCATAAGATAGAACACGGACAACAGTATTTGTTTGAAAGCGGCGGACATCCTGCAATGCTGTCAAATCAAGAGGAGTTTATTGAAATTAGTAAAAACTTTTTAAACAAGTAACGGATAAATAAATCTATCAATAAATTAGCAAAGAAAACTACTAACTATCATTAATTAAGTTAGTAGTTTTTTATGCACCAATTTAATCAAGTAAACTGATATTTTACTGATGAAAGAACTATTTCGATGGTATGATATGGTGATTAGAAGGCGATTGAGTGGAGCGTGGCAATAACTTGAAACGGTAAAAATAATAGAGAAGCAATTACCAAATAAATAGGAGATGATAATATGGGAGCATTAGCATTTATAGGATTAATTATAGGCTTGTTTTTAGAGAAAGTACGGCACCTAACACACCGGCTGAGAACACAAGAGAACTAGATGGGATCATGAGAGATTCTAGTAAATATTCAAAGAAAGAAATGACGAAAAGAATCAACAACGGGCATTACAAATAAAGAATAGAATACATTGCTGACGGCCATCGGATTATGAAAATCTAGTGGCTTTTGTATTATGAAAATAGTATAATGTAGGAAGATTATATGAATGGCTTAGATGGATATAAAGTGATTGGTATGTTTTGTTGCGGCAATGAGTATATGGTGGTTATTGAGGCAGCACATGGGACTCATGTAATGTCATCTGACGATTGGGAACAGCTAAAAAGAAGTCTAGGTTGGGAGCAGACTCCTACTGGAATGCGTTGTTTCCGAAAAGAGAGTAGTAATGTAGCATAGTTAAAAGGATTGTTTTATTGGATTAATATAATAATATTTAGATGTCAATGTATTTTATATAAAATATTAAAGATGAAATGAGGGGCGAAGCACAATGAGTTGGGAATTAATAAGCACTAACAAGAGATCATGTTCGTGCGGTAAAGGGTTTGTAATTGAAAGACACTACATGGATGACTGGAATAGAACAAAAGAAGAAAGCTGTTTAAAGTGCAAGGATTGTGAGAGGAAACAAATTGAAGAGCATAATAAACAGAAAGAAATGCGTAATGCGTGTGACAAACTCATATCTTATTTTAATGAAAAATACTTGAATCAATATAAATTATCGACTTTTATAAGAATATGAATGATAAATAAATTTTGAGTTTGATTGAGGAGATTTTGAATATGACATTAGATGATTTAATTAAAGAAGAACATAACGGAGCAATTTTTTGTAAGATCGGTAAGAGTTCCATAAATATGTGGGGTAAAGGTGGATATTTTCCATATAGAGACTATATAGGTAAAGTGGTTATTTTAGAAGAAGGCTCAATTACTTTTGAGTCGTTAGAAGAAGTTGTTAAATATCTTCATTATGGAGATGACTTAGTAATCTTTAATTTTATGAAAGGTAAGGATTTGTTACCAGAAGACGGTTATAGAGATAATGGCATGAATAAGGGGTGTTATAATACAAAATCTATATATGTAGACAATGTGTTATCATTCTGTGATCCTAATACAGTTGACTTTATTTATTCAAATATAAGAAATAAAAATGAATTTTATGAATATTGCGGTTTAGCAACTAGCCATTTAGAAGATAGAAATTTAATTGATGCGGCTAAAAGGTGGAAAGCTTTAGCCGGAAATAAAATCTAAGTTTTATGATAAAACAACTTAAGTTATGGGATAATCAAATAATTACTTGGAGATATAGGGAAATGGAAAATATAGTAGTAACCAGAATGGAAGAAAATATGATAGATGAAAGCGTTGATCTATTTATTTCAACTTTTTCGAGAGAACCTTGGAATGACGAATATGAATCAAGAGACCAGGTTAGAGATTTTTTTAAGAATCATTTTGCTAATAACTATTTTTTAGGGTATGTGATTAGTATTAATGGAAAGATACAAGGGTTAAGTATTGGTATGAAAAAACCTTGGATAAAAGGATTTGAATACTATATAGATGAATTTTGTATAAATTATGCTTTACAAGGAAGAGGCATTGGGAGTAAATTTATTAAAGAAATTGAAATGGATATTAAAAAAGAGGGATTAAATGGTATAATATTAAATACAGAAAAAGATTTTCCATCTTTTCAATTTTATAAAAAGAATGGCTTTGAAGATTTTGGAGATTTAGTTATAATGGGAAAGTAAAAATAATTAGCAGTAAATGGGCATTGGAGAATAATAATCCAGTGCCTTTTATAGTGCTTATAAGGCAATGAATTATAAGGAGGTAGTCAATATGCTAGCTATGCAGGAGAGTCGCTGTATAATGGAAAATAAGAGTGCAGACGTGATCAAATATCCTCATTTAAAAGCGGATGGCACACCAGATTTGCGTTATGGATCTAAGAAAAAGATCGGCATAAGAGAATCTACAAAAATGGAGTGCTTATATGAACGTGATGAAATCATTGCGATATATAAGATATTCCAAGACAGAATTGAATACGCTGCTTCTTTATCTAAAGAGAAAATTGCAAGGCGGAACCTCACAATGTTTGTTTGTGCTATCAATGTAGGCCTACGAGGTGGAGATTTTTGCTCCCTTAAATGGTCTGATATTTTTGATACGGATTGGAGTTATAAATCATTGGCTGATTACGTACCTGAAAAAACGATTAGGAGAGATGATGGCGGGGAAATCGTCAAGGCTAAACACATTGAACTATCCTGGAATGATGATTTTGAAATTGCACTTTCTAATTGGTTAACCTGGTTAAATAACTATGATTCAGAGCAGGAGCTTGTTGCCTATATATTCAAAAGCCAAAAAGGTGAAAATATCAATCCTAAAGAGTGGTGGAAGATAATGGAGAATATAAGGAAAGAGGCTGGCATTAAACAGAAGATAGGGACTCATGGACTTAGAAAAACGATGGCCTACCAGTATATTACAAACGCTCCTGATAAAAGCCAGGCATTATTGGAAGTGTCCAGTCAGCTAGGTCATAGTGATCTAAGAATCACAGAAAGATATGCCTGTTTAGAAAAGAAAAATATTGAGGCTGGAAAACAGAGAATGTCATTTATATACGATAAGTAATGTGGTAGAATGATGGTATGTTATAATTTATGTAGCAAGTAAATACTTAGATTTGAAAGATTGATTTTATTGGACGTAATAGTGAATCAATAAAAAGGAGTAGTTTATGAATAAACTAATATTTTTAGGTAGAGGTTCTGGATATCATTCTACAGAAACCAATACATCAGCATATATTAAAGAAAATGAAGCATTATTATTAATTGATTGTGGAGAAACGGTATTTAAAAAAATCTTAGAGAAAAATTTAATGAATGGGGTTAAGGAGGTTCATATATTAATAACTCATATGCACTCAGATCATATAGGTTCATTAGGTGGATTTATTGGCTTTTGTTATTGGAAATATAAAATAGCAACAAAAGTATACTTTAATGAAAAAGAAAGAATGAAAGTATTTTTAGAGCTATTAGGCCTTAAAGAAAATGAAAGTTTTGAAATATTAGACTCCAATGAGAAAAGAATTGAATCATTGGGGTTAAATATAAACTCAAAAATAACTAAACATGTAAAGCCACTTAATACTTATTCGTATATTTTAAGGTTTGATATAGGAAATAGCATTTTTTATAGTGGAGATACCTATGAGACTAATATCGATATCTTTAATTTTTTAAAGCATGGAAATTTAGTATATCATGATACATGTATAGATGATTCAAAAGACAGTGTTCATACATCATTAAGAAAATTATGTGAATTAGTGCCTGAAGAATATAGAAGTCAAGTTTTTTGCATTCATATAGATGGGGAGAATTTTGATGAAAAGGCGAATAAACAGGGCTTTAGTATAGTTAATATTGAATAGAAGAAACTCATTTGAAGTAGTTACAGAGGGCTATGCTTTTCATTGATAAAGATGATAAGCATATAGGACAGATGAATTATAGGCAAATATAATTGAACGATAAAATCCGGTTTTCAAGTCGGTAGAAAGTGAGAATGTTATGAAAAATGGTTTGCTAGATAGACTAATTACTATACAAGATTATGGTAACTGTGATAAGGCAACGGATTCTGAGGATATGGCTGATTTTTTAATCGAGGTAATAGACGAGCTGCATTTATGCCCAGAAATAGACAAGACTGTAGAACGGCTAAAAATAATTATGGATGATGACAATATTAGATTTATAGATCAAGCAGTCAGAAGAGCTATAAATATCGTAAATGACGAATATGAAGATATTCTATAATGCTATGAAATGCTGTTTTCCTTGGAGGTATATGATTTTGGAAGGGATAGCATATATCTATGCAATTCCTTTATTTTGCGGAGGGGCGACTGAAAAGAATACACCTGCTTTCTTTCAAAAGCAAGGTGTATCTATGATAGTTAATTATGGCAAAAAGGGTCGTAAACATTGTAAAATTATTTTTTCTCGGGGATTTCGGCAATTACACGGGAGGTAAGACCACTTACTCCCTTGAGTGCCAATGGATAAGTGTGAACTATAAAATTCCGGTTTTTATATTGCATTAATTTAGAAAGACTACTCAAATTCTCAACGATAAATGCATCATGATTGGCAAAAAGTTGATCTGCTTCGGCATGTTCCTTGCCTTTCCGTACACCTGCTATATCTATGCCCAGAATAGATATTTTTTTCTTAATTAGACTTTGAATCAACTCATGTGATAATTGTGGAGCCTGTTCAAAATATTCCTTTGAAGCATATCCGTACTTTTCTAAAATGCCTGTATGCAAAATCACAAAATTGCCTTCCTCAATTTCTTGCAAAGGAATATCTGATACTGTAATCTCTCTTTCCGTGACATGGTAAACGTCAAATATTTTCCCTTTTCTTTCACAGTAATCCAAAGGGAATTCCTTATCCATTACATCAAAATGTGTTCCAAAATGACCAAATTTCTGTACTAAAATATCCTTATTGTTGCTCCCAATGAGATTCTTAAAGGTTTCATTTTCAATTGGGATTGTTAGATCAATATACATAGTGAATGCTCCTTATTATAATATAGTTTCCATGGAAATAATGTTATAATATAACTATTTCGCTTGACTGTCAAGAGTTTTAGAAATATAATTTACATGGAAACAAATAGTGAGGTGCAGTATGAATAAAAACGCGAATCAAATTATTGAACAAATTCTTACCATTGTAAATCGCAGCAATATAAAAGACTTTTCAACATCTACATTCTACAATGGATTAACAAAAGAAGTTAGTGTCTATGATAATCTACAAGGGTTATCTTTGTCAGAACTGCATGTTATTGCCTATATTGGTAGTAATGAATTTACAAATGCTACAGATATTTCTCTTGGAACGAGCATTACAAAGGGTGGAATTTCAAAAATTACAAACCGGTTAGTTACAAAAAAATTAATTGTGTGTGACTTTAAAGCGGGCAATAAAAAAGAAAAGTATTACGCCTTAACAAAAGCCGGAAAAGAAGTATTTCTGCTCCATGAACAATTTCATCAAGAGTCATTAAATAAATTAATCAAATTAATAAGTTCTTTTTCAGAACATGAGTTAAGCATTCTGAAAAGGTTTTTTGACGGACTTGTAGAGATATAGAATGTCAATTAAGCCATCTAAAAGGAATGGACTTTCAGTAACAGACTGTGAAGTCCATTAAAAGTTCAGTTTTATGTGTGCTCATGGTTGGCTTGCAGATACATCTATACGTAATATGTAAGAAGGGGATAAAAATGAAAATTGGATATAAACAATAAAAATAGACATACTTATTTTACACAATAAAATAAGGAGTTGTATGAAAATATGAGAGAATCAGATACAATAAAACTGTTACGTGAGTGCGATGCAGGGATAAAAATGGGGGTTGCGTCAATTGATGAAGTTTTAGAATATGCCTATGATGATAAGCTGAAAAAATATCTGATTGACTGCAAAGATAAACATGTTAAATTAAAAGAGGAAATTCGCACCCTCTTAGATGAACTTCATGACGACGGCAAAGAGCCGAACCCAATGGCTAAAGGTATGTCGTGGATAAAAACAAATGTGAAATTGATTATGAAGGAGTCAGATCATACAATTGCTGATTTGATAACTGATGGATGCAATATGGGCGTAAAATCGCTCAATAAGTATCTAAACCAGTATAAGGCGGCTGACGAAAAGCCTAAAGATATTACGAAACGGCTTATTAGCCTTGAAGAAAAGCTTTCCGAAGATATGCATCAGTTTTTGTGAGAAAAAAAGAAATTGAGACATGTGTTTTCAGTGATACATGTCTTGATTCCTACATATTGTTAAATGCTTAGTATGGGCTGAAAGAAGTTGGTAGGAGTGAAAGAATGGTGAAACGAAAACTGAAGGTGTAAATATGGCTAAAGATAGAGAAACTCCCTGCAAATATTACATATGCGCGGGAAAGTGCGAGAAGGGGCGAGAGGCAGATCATAAAGGATACTGTCAAAAATGTGATAAATATTTACCTCGTGCCAGGGTAAGACATATAAATATAAAGAAGAAAAAGTTGGATAAGATCAAGAGGAATGAAAGGGAATAATGATAGGATTAAAAGGAAAATATAACGAAGCAAAAATATTTACAGATGTTGTAGATGAGGCATCAATAGCACAGGTAATGCTTTTATTAAATCAAGAATTTGTTGCTGGAAGCAAAATAAGATTAATGCCAGACATTCACGCTGGGGCTGGTTGTACCATTGGTACTACGATGACCATTACTGACAAGATTGTTCCTAACCTTGTTGGAGTGGATATAGGGTGTGGGATGGAATGTGTCCAGATTAAAGAAAAACACATCGAATTGCAGAAACTAGATAAATTAATTTATGAAAAGATTCCATCAGGCTTCAATGTTAGAACTAAAACGCACAGATATTTTGACAAATGCCAAATTGAAGAATTATATTGTGTAGACAAGGTAAATTTAGATAGAGCTGAGAGGAGCCTTGGATCACTTGGTGGTGGTAATCACTTTATTGAGTGTAATAAGGATGATGATGGCAATATTTATATAGTTGTTCATTCCGGGAGCCGTCATCTTGGGCTTGAAGTGGCTAATTTTTATCAAAATCAAGCATATGAGGTGTTAAATGGCTCATCGTCTTCTGACAGAGAGAACCTAATTGATGAGTTGAAGAAACAAGGCAGAGAGAATGAAATTCAGAAGGCATTGTCAGATCTGAAAAATGTGAAAAGAACAAATGTACCAAAGCAACTTGCTTACGTAAGCGGAAAATTATTTGAGCAGTATATCCATGATATGAAAATAGTACAGGAGTTTGCGATGTATAACCGTCAGGCAATGATGGATGAGATAATTAAAGGAATGGGAGTTCGTGTAACTCAACAATTTACAACAATTCACAATTATATAGATGTAAACAATATGATTCTCCGGAAAGGGGCTGTATCAGCCCAAATTGGAGAACGCTTGATTATTCCTATAAATATGAGGGATGGCAGCCTAGTATGTATTGGAAAGGGAAATGATGACTGGAATCAATCTGCCCCACATGGAGCTGGTAGATTAATGAGTAGGTCGCAAGCAAAAGAGACGTTTACTGTATCAGAGTTTAAAAAGCAAATGAATGGAATTTATACGACATCAGTAAATAAAGAAACTTTAGACGAATGCCCAATGGCATATAAAGGTATGGAAGACATCGTAAATAACATTGCTGCTACTGTAGATATTGAAAGCGTCATCAAACCGATTTACAATTTCAAAGCTGGCGGCGAATGAAATAACTATTCTAAGGGGTATGGGTGAAGGAGGTAGAGAATTTCTCTGTGTTGAGAAAAGGTGATAGGGTAAGAAAATATAATCGAGAAGACGGCTCATTTAAAGATGGTACAATAGATAAGGGTACAATATTTGGTTTGGCTTATGTAAAATGGAATGACGATGCAGATCATATTGATATGAGTGTTAACTTATATGATGTTGTAAAGCTAAAAGAGAATAAATAAAAGAACTGTTTCTTATAAGGTAAATACTATGGATAAAACAGTTTTAGTTGAAATTGACAGAACGATAAAAGAAATTTGGAAAGTAGACGTAAAAAGCGATTATGATAAATATCGCCTTTTACGAGAAGATAGTCTAAAGTGTGCATTATATTATCATATGAGAAGAAAACTGGATAGCATTTTAAAAGAGAACAATCTTCGTATATACCCAGAATATTATATAAATATGGGAGGACTAAAATATCGTCCAGATATCGTGATTGTAAAAGTAGGTAGTGAAGAAAAACGATTCTTGAAAGATATGATCACAGAAATTGTTGCAATTATTGAGTTAAAATATGAATATGGAAACTCTCAGGGTACAGCAAATGTTATTAAACGTGATATCCAAAAAATGAAAGAATATAGACAGAAGATGAAACTGGATTGCCAGTGTTATTTTGCTGTGATTTATGAGGAAGAACGTGATTATTTAAACTGGACTGATAAGCGCACATCGAATAGATGGGGAAGGGGCTGTTTGACAGAGATGAATGCTGGATATATTAATGGCGAAATGACGTTTGAAGTCAATTCTTATAATAATTTGTGAGTTGGTTTCCGATTTCGTTTAAGCCGAAGTCAGAAAGACGATAGATTTATTCACTATCGTCTTTCTTTGCGTCTTAGGCTATACGACTTTGGTTATAAGAACATCGTACCAAGTGACGCGTATGAGAAAATTAAGAGTTATTTATAGCCAAGAAATGGTTCTTTAAATTGAGAAATGGGGAAATGATTAAAGATGATAGCCGGTAAAGATTTATGGTGGTACGATTATTATAAATATGGATATACAGAAGAAGATTTTGAAGATAATGTGGTAGCTGACATTGAATGGGAAGAGGTTGTTGAACCAAAGGTGCTGCCAGAAAACATTGAAAGAAATTTTGATAGAAGACATAAATAAAAAAGACCACTTATAAGCAGTCTTTTTTATCACTTGGTTTATGCAAGACGAACATTAACAGCCTGTGGCCCACGATTACCTTCTGCTACATCAAATGTTACAGACTGTCCCTCATCTAATGACTTATAACCGTCCATAGCCAGGCCTGAAAAATGAACGAAATATTCGGTGCCTCGCCCGTCGCTGATAAAGCCAAATCCTTTTTGTGCATTAAACCATTTTACTGTACCTTTATTCATGAAAGATACCTCCTTAAATAAAAATTATATTTGTTAAAACCAAAAATCGCATATATAAGTAAATCATCAATAGAATAATGACTTACGTATATATGCGAAATCAAGACTTTATTAAAATACTATTTTAACATAACACAATAATTAGTATAAGTCAATAGAGGATTATAAGAAAAAAGGTATATGTAATAAAAGAAATCTATAAGAGCATGTAGAGTATTTAAAACAATAACCAAAGGAGAAATACAACCTTGTAAGGAGGATAAAAAACTCCCTGCAAGCTTTGCCTACAAGGAGTGCTTTTTAATTTCTCGTTTGTTTGTCAGGGATTATCTTCCGCAACCACGACCGCCGAAGCCTCTTCCTCCAAAGCTGCCGCCGTTTGCCACACAGTAATCGTACATTTTAACATAATATCCCCTGTCAGCAGAAGCAATATCGCCGTCTGCGATCGCCTTGTCGAGATTGGCCTCAAAATCTTCTTGGCTTAAAAAGTTTCCGTTGGCATCTCTCATCAGGTCATACCCTAAGCCGCCGCAAGCGCCATAGGCGGCGGCCTCTGTTTTGTACCGTGTATTTGTAGGAGCTGCAAATGCAACTGTTGCCATAGACAGTGCCAATACTACTACTGATACGAGTGAAATTAGTTTCTTCATCATATTAACTACCTCTTTCTTAATATATCTGCATTTTACTAGCATACATAAAGGATAATATTATTATGTGTAGATAGTATGGAGAAATTGTAGAAATAAAACTATTTTGAGAAGAAAATCGTCATCATAGGGTAAGACTTTTGTTTTAGTTTATCAAAGCACTCTGTGATAAGCATTGTCCACAGAGTGCTTTGATATTTTACCAATTAATTGATTTTCCGCGTAACTGAAAAAGTTGTACATCTCATACGATTTATGGCGGCGCGCAACTCAAACTCACGAGGCAAGTCAAGGAATCTATTCATTGCTATAAAAAAAACTGTATCAACGATATTTATACCCTCTTGCTCGATTTGTGCGTATAATTTGCCTACGTGCTCGGCAACATCAATCTCATGCGTAGTCATATTGCAAGTAAGACCGCGCATTGCACGCGCCAGAATTTCAAGTTCGTTGCCGTCATCAGCTCCGCGTTGCAAAAAACGTAGCATAAATGCAAGCGCATCCACCTGTGCCGTCGTTGCGATGTCGTGCAGAGCGCGAACGTCAATGCACTCATCGCCAATTACTATGAAGCCTGTGTCGGATACCTCAAGTCTTTCGGAGCCGCTACCTTCAGGATATGACGTGAAACGGTTATTAATTAAAATTCGCCGCGTTGTCCAATCAGCGATGCTCGGAGGTTCTGAAGGTGCCGGCGAGATGCTTTTTGCTCGCGAAGTCGCGTCATTGATTACAAAGTCATCCATTATATAGATTTTATCCGCAACGGAGAGATATTCACCGCTTCCGCCGATTACCAGTATTGTTGATACACCGTTGGTCGAAAGTTCACGCACACGATCAGTAAAAGGTGTAATTGGTTCTTTTTCAATAAGCTTTTTCATCAGCGTGTCGCGAATCATAAAGTTTGTCGCGCTCCTATCCTCATCAATAAGAAGAAGTGTTGAGCCACATTCTATGGCTTCCATAATATTTGCGGCTTGTGATGTAGAGCCAGAAGCATTAGCTGTTGAGAAAATTTGAGTGTCGCCGTTGGGAATCCACTTGATGAACGGCGAGATGTTCAGGCTCGACACAGCGCGTCCATCCTCTGCTGTTATCGTAACGGCGCTGTTAACGGTTATGCACAGCTCACGTCCATCGCCCGCGGCGTGGTTGTATATTCCTGCCGAAATAGCGTTAAGTACCGTTGACTTGCCGGAATATCCACCACCGGTTATAACAGTTATGCCGCGCCGAACACCCATGCCGCGCACACCAACAATTTCGATTTCGTCCTCGATTGTACTCTGGAAAGGCAGTGCGGCCTTCATTGGCAATTCAGTACCTTTCTCTCTTGCAAGTATGCTACCATTAGCGATAAACGCACAATAATTTTCCTCTCGCAAAAAAATTACGGATTGCGTTTTGTTTTGCTTCGAGAGTGAGTGCGGAACGCAACCCTTCGCTGTCAAATTCACGGATAAACCGTTCCGTTTCATCAGGTAGATTACCAGCGAGCATTTTTCGCATTCTCTTGAGCTTTCCGTGTGGAAGCTGTACTTCAATTCGCACACAAAGGCACATCTGACCCAGGGGTGGGTCAATAAATTTTGTTACATAAATACCTGCCCCGCGTCCGTTCTCATAGTCTTTCGCCGGACGTAAGGAGAAATAAGCCGCATTGCGAGAAAGAATCTCTCCGCCCGGCACATAGATATAAAATTTTCCATTATCGCTCGGTGGACGGGACTTATTCTCGTACTCCGTATTCACTCTATTAAAATACGGCGCGATCCTGCGTAGCGGCAGGAGTAAAATTATCAATACCGAGACGCGTGGCGGGAATTGCGATTGTGATTGTTGGACGGTCAAGAGCCATACGGTTTGTGCGTTCAAACGTATATGAAATACCATCGCGCCAATAAGTAGGCTCACGACGTACTCCCTCGCGTTCACTGGCGACTTCACCTCCGGGCTTGAGGTATGTCACTGCGCACTTACCATCGTAAATTTCTTTTTGCACTGGACTACCGTCAACAACGACCGTATATCGGAAAGTAATTGTATCGTTGTCTGTGATTTGGTTGAGATACCATAAATTAAGATCAACTCATAAACTATTACGAGCGCTATGAACATATTTAACTTATCCATACAAGCACTTCCACTAAAGTGGTAGATCTTTCAAACAAGCATCGCACTATCGATAAAATCATCACTGATGCTTTGAACAGGTAGTTTATTCATTAAGTCAGCCAGCTGCTGCGAGGAATTTTCAAAATGTTTTCTGAAATATTGCTTCTTTTGATAGGGAATATTTCAATGGAATATTCAATAACTTTATTTTTCCTGATGGTACGTAGCCTGTATGGAAGAGTGTTAGTTGGTCACAGATGCGATTTATGAAATGGTTTAATCACGAAAGATCTAAAACGGTTTTAACATTTCCTGTGGAAACAATGAACTTGCTCAACGATGGCAATGATTATGTTGATAAGGAATACAAGGATTTTACGGCGGAAATGTATACTGAAGAGCATTCTTTCTTTACATATACAAGTGATAGTGTGGATTCGTTGGCGTCATGTTGCCGGTTAAGAAACGAAATTCAGGACAACACATTCTCTTATACTCTTGGGGCGGGGTGTGTTGCTACCGGATCAAAGGGTGTGATGACGATGAACGTCAACCGTTTTGTCCAGATTGCAACAAGAGATGGTAAAGACATTATAGTCAAACTGTGTAGGCAACGCTTTGAGACGTGCCTGTGTCGAAGCTAATATAACTCAAAAGTCAACACATAAGATAAGGAAGACATTCGCTAGCAAATTAGATGCGAATGGCGTTCCGACTGATGAGATACGCATTTTACTTGGACATACGGACACACAAATGACATTAGGATATATCTATAATCCATTACCAAAGAATGAAACTCTTGAAATGATTCGGAATGCTTTTTTAATGTTAACAAGGTGTAGTCAAGTGTATTCATTTTGTTAAAAAAAGCCTCAAACCCTTGCAGCACAAGGAATTTAAGGCTTCATCACAGAGCAGATAACGGGAATCGGACCCGCCTCCTCAGCTTGGGAAGCTGATGTTCTACCAATGAACTATATCTGCATAATCTCATTCGATACGTTTTATATTATAGCATAGATTGTTGGAAAAGTTCAATACTTTTTTATGAATTTAGCAAAAAAAATGCCAGAAACTTGCCAAAACTGGAAAAGGCATTGTATAATGGGAAATGACAATACCAGATGTGGAGGAGTAACATGGCAAAAGCACAGTATAATGCGGATAGTATTACCGTATTGGAAGGCCTGGAGGCGGTTCGTAAACGTCCGGGCATGTATATAGGCAGTGTTGGGACAAAGGGATTGAACCATTTGATTTATGAGATTGTAGATAACGCGGTGGACGAGCATCTTGCCGGTTACTGCAGTCAGATATGGGTCACCCTGGAAGCAGATGGATCCTGTACCGTAAAAGATGCAGGACGTGGAATTCCGGTGGAGATGCACAAAAAGGGAATATCGGCAGAGAGAGTAGTACTGTCTACCCTTCATGCAGGCGGTAAATTTGACAATGACGCCTACAAGACCAGCGGCGGCCTTCACGGAGTCGGCTCCTCGGTTGTGAACGCCCTGTCTGCCCACATGAAAATTAAAATATATAAGAATGGTCTGATTCATTACGACGAATATGAGCGGGGCATACCAACGGTAGAACTGGTGGATGGCCTGCTTCCCACGTTAGGGAAAACAAAAGAGACAGGAACAGAAATCAACTTCCTGCCTGACGGGGAGATTTTTGAAAAGATTCGTTTTAAAGCGGAGTGGCTGAAAAGCCGTCTTCATGAAACTGCGTATTTGAATCCGGATCTTCATATCACCTATGTGAACAAAAGGCAGGGAGAAGAGGAAACCGTCATTTATCATGAACCGGATGGAATCATCGCCTATGTAAGGGAATTAAATGCCGGAAAGGATGCAATACACGATCCGATTTATTTTAAGGGAACCATGGATAAGGTTGAAGTGGAGGTTTCCCTGCAGTTTGTGGATACTTTTGAGGAGAATATCCTGGGCTTCTGCAACAATATTTTCACCCAGGAAGGGGGAACCCACCTGGCTGGATTTAAGACCCGTTTTACTCAGATGATCAATAACTATGCAAGAGAGCTGGGGATTTTAAAAGAAAAGGATGCCAATTTTACAGGAGCCGATACGAGAAACGGTTTAACTGCCGTGGTTGCGGTAAAGCATCCGGATCCCATCTTTGAAGGACAGACAAAGACAAAGCTTGCAAGCGCCGATGCCACAAAGGCGGTATTCACTGTGGCAGGAGATGAGCTGCAGCGGTATTTTGACCGGAATCTGGAAGTCTTAAAGGCAGTGATTGGCTGTGCGGAAAAATCTGCAAAGATCCGTAAAGCGGAAGAGAAGGCAAAGACCAACATGCTTTCCAGGTCAAAGTTTTCCTTTGACAGCAACGGAAAGCTTGCAAACTGCGAAAGCAGGGATGCAAAAGAATGTGAAATTTTTATCGTAGAGGGAGATTCCGCGGGCGGTTCTGCGAAAACGGCCCGTAATAGACAGCATCAGGCCATTCTTCCGATCCGAGGAAAGATATTAAACGTAGAAAAGGCTTCTATGGACAAGGTTCTGGCCAATGCGGAGATTAAGACCATGATCAATACCTTTGGCTGCGGCTTTTCCGAAGGATACGGCAATGATTTTGATATTTCAAAGCTGCGGTATCATAAAATCGTCCTTATGACCGATGCCGATGTGGATGGAAGCCATATCGATACCCTTCTTCTCACCTTTTTATACCGGTTTATGCCGGAGCTTATTTATAACGGCCATGTGTTTATAGCCATGCCGCCTCTGTTTAAGGTAGTTCCAAAGCGGGGAGAAGAACAGTACCTTTATGATGAAAAGGAGCTGGAGCGCTACCGCAGGACCCATACGGGAGAATTTACCCTGCAGCGGTATAAGGGACTTGGTGAAATGGATGCAGAACAGCTGTGGGAAACCACTCTGGACCCTGAAAGGCGGGTGCTGAAACAGGTGGAAATCGAAGATGCCCGTATGGCTTCGGAAATCACCGAAATGCTCATGGGAAGCGATGTGCCTCCAAGGCGGCAGTTTATCTATGAGCATGCGGATGAAGCTGAGATTGACGCGTAAGGAGAAGGAATAATGGCAGAAAAAATCATTAAAACAGAATATTCCGAGGAAATGCAGAAGAGCTACATGAACTATTCCATGAGCGTGATCACAGCCAGAGCGATCCCGGATGCAAGAGACGGATTAAAGCCGGTACAGCGGCGAGTATTATATGACATGAGCGAGCTTCGATTAAACCATGATAAGCCCCACCGGAAGTCGGCACGTATCGTGGGCGATACCATGGGTAAATACCATCCCCATGGAGACAGTTCCATTTACGAAACCTTGGTAGTCATGTCCCAGATATTTAAAAAGGGGATGCCTTTAGTCAACGGCCACGGAAACTTCGGTTCCATTGAGGGCGACGGAGCGGCAGCCATGCGTTACACAGAAGCCAGGCTGGAAAAGTTCGCAGAGGAAGTCTATTTAAAGGACTTGGATAAGACGGTCGAGTTTGTCCCAAATTATGATGAAACGGAAAAGGAACCGGAAGTTCTTCCAGTTAGGGTTCCTAACTTACTGATCAACGGGGCGGAAGGGATTGCGGTAGGCATGAGCACCAGCATTCCCCCTCACAACCTGGGTGAAGTGTTAGATGCGGTTCGTGCGTATATTGACAATCCGGATATTTCCATACAGGAATTAATGGAATATTTACCTGGGCCGGATTTCCCCACTGGCGGTATTATAGCCAATAAAAGTGATCTGCCTGCCATTTACGAAACCGGCGCAGGAAAAATCAAGCTCAGAGGCAAAATAGAAGTGGAGCTTGGAAAACGAAAGGCAGATAAGGATAAACTGGTAATCAATGAGATCCCCTACACCATGGTGGGAGCCGGAATCAATAAATTTCTGATCGATGTGGCAGACCTGGTTGAGAGCAAAAAGCTTACGGATGTGGTAGATATTTCCAACCAGTCCAACAAAGATGGGATCAGGATTGTTCTGGAGCTGAGAAAGGATGCAGATGTGGAGAAAATCCGCAACATCCTTTATAAGAAAACAAAGCTGGAAGATACCTTTGGTGTCAACATGCTGGCCATTGCAGGCGGGCGCCCGGAAACCCTGGATTTAAAGGGAATCCTTAAAAACTACCTGGATTTCCAATATAAAAATGCCACCAGAAAATATCAGACCCTTTTGGAAAAAGAGTTAGAGAAGAAAGAGATCCGGGAAGGCCTTATAAAAGCCTGTGACGTCATTGACTTGATCATCGCTGTTTTAAGAGGTTCCAAGAACCTAAAAGACGCAAAGAACTGTTTGATGACCGGAGATATCTCCAATATTAATTTCCGGGTCAAGGGATTTGAAGAGGATGCAAAGAAGCTGTGCTTTACGGAAAAACAGGCGGGAGCCATTCTGGAAATGCGTCTTTATAAGCTGATCGGCTTAGAGATCCTTCAGCTGGAAAAGGAGTATAAGGAAACGCTTGCAAAAATCGCTGAATATGAAAAAATCCTGTCCAGCCGCAAAAACATGGATGCAGTCATTAAAAAAGACTTAGACAATATCAAAGCTGAATATTCGACTCCAAGAAGAACTCTTATTGAAGATGGCAGGGAAGCAGTTTATGAGGAAGACGCAGTCGCCGTATCAGAGGTCACCTTTGTCATGGATCGTTTTGGTTACTGTAAGGTGCTTGATAAGAATACTTATGAAAGAAACAAAGAAACCATTGAAACAGAGAATCCTTATGTGGTAAACTGTCTGAATACGGATAAAATATGTATCTTCACCAATACGGGAAACTTACATCAGGTGAAGGTCCTGGATATTCCAGGCGGCAAGCTGCGGGATAAAGGGACGCCCATTGATAATTTAAGCAAGTTTGATGGGGCAAAGGAAGAGATCATACACCTATGCCATGCACAGAGCTTCAAGAACCGTAAATTTTTATTCGCTACCAGACAGGCTCTTGTAAAACTGGTACCGGGCGAGGAATTTGAAACAAATAACAGGACTGTAGCGGCTACTAAGCTTCAGGACGAAGATGGGGTCATCAGCGTTCAGGTTGTGGAAGGACAGACGGATGTGGTGCTGCAGACGTCGGCAGGCGTATTTTTACGTTTCCAGACGGAAGAGATTCCTGAGATGAAGAAGAATGCAAGAGGCGTGCGGGGAATCAAGCTGGCGCCAGGCGAGGAGCTGGAGACAGTGTATCTTTTAGGCGAGGATCCTATCATTCATTACAAGGAAAAAGAGGTCCATTTAAACCGGCTGAAGATTGGAAAACGTGACGGAAAGGGCAGCAAGGTGCGCCTTTAATGCTTTACTCCAGCATACATTTTAAAGAAATGTATGCGTATGGCGTACAAATGTATTTTTCTGGCGAATAAATATTGATTTTTTTTTCACTTTGTTATAGGATAGTTAAGAATTTAGCATATGATAAGATTACAAAATGAAAAGAAAAGAGGAGAAAGCGATGGAAAAAAGATTGCGAGTTGGCGTTTTAGGAGCAACCGGTATGGTGGGACAGAGATTTATTTCTCTTCTGGAGAATCATCCATGGTATGAGGTGGTGACAGTGGCAGCAAGTCCTCGTTCTGCTGGCAGAACTTATGAGGAAGCAGTGGGCGACCGTTGGAAAATGACCACTCCAATGCCTGAGGCCGTAAAGAATCTAACTGTCATGAACGTAAATGAAGTGGAAGCGGTTGCTGCCAGTGTTGATTTTGTTTTCAGTGCTGTGGATATGACCAAGGAAGAAATAAAGGCCATTGAGGAAGCATATGCAAAGACCGGAACACCGGTCGTATCAAATAACAGTGCCCATCGGTGGACGCCGGATGTTCCTATGGTGGTGCCTGAGATCAATCCTGAGCATTTTGAAGTCATTGAGGATCAGAAAAAGCGTCTGGGCACAGACCGTGGATTCATTGTGGTAAAACCTAACTGCTCCATTCAAAGCTATGCTCCTGTTTTGACAGCCTGGAAGGAATTTGAACCCTATGAAGTGGTGGCTACGACCTATCAGGCAATCTCCGGAGCCGGAAAGACCTTTAAGGACTGGCCGGAGATGGTAGAAAATATCATTCCTTATATCGGAGGAGAAGAAGAAAAGAGCGAGCAGGAACCTCTTCGCCTCTGGGGAAAGATTGAAAACGGAGAGATCGTAAAAGCCAGTGAACCGGTCATCACCTGCCAATGCATCCGGGTACCTGTATTAAATGGACATACGGCGGCTGTATTTGTGAAATTCCGCAAAAAGCCTACCAAAGAGGAATTAATTGACCGCATAGTGAATTTTAAGGGTCTTCCGCAGGAACTTGAGCTTCCAAGCGCTCCCAAGCAGTTCATACAGTATCTGGAAGAGGATAACCGTCCACAGGTTACCCTTGATGTGGATTTTGAAAAAGGAATGGGAATTTCAGTAGGACGTTTAAGAGAAGATTCGGTTTACGATTATAAATTTGTGGGTCTGTCCCACAACACAGTCCGCGGAGCGGCCGGCGGTGCGGTTCTCTCAGCAGAGCTTTTAACCGCAAAGGGATATATCAAAGCCAAAGAATGATTGGATCATAGAGCTCTCGACTGAAAGGGAGAGAGCTTTAAGTAAAAAGGTATATGGAGGAAGGAAAATGGCATACAAGAAAGAGCTTTGGGGAAACATGCCCGATGGAAGGGAAGTGTATTTGTATACACTGGTAAATAGAAACGGAGTTTCCGCTTCTTTCACAAATCTGGGTGCAGTTTGGGTCAATATGAATGTGCCTGACAGGGATGGTGCTGTGGTTGATGTGGTCCTGGGATTTGACAGCGCGGAGGAATATCTTTTAAATCCGCCTCATTTTGGAGCTCCCATCGGAAGGAATGCCAACCGTATTGCAGGTGCGAAATTCAGTATTAATGGAAAAGAGTACAAACTGGATCCTAATAATGGGCCTAACAATCTTCATAGCGGCCCGGATCTTTACCAGAGCCGTCTTTGGGACAGTGAGGCAGAGGAAAATGATCTTGGAACCAGTGTCAGCTTTTCTCTGTTTTCACCGGATGGAGATCAGGGATTCCCAGGGAATGCTAACATTACAATAACCTATACGCTTACACCGGATAACAGCCTTGATATTTCCTACCATATGATCTGCGATGCAGATACCGTAGCAAACTTTACCAATCACAGTTATTTTAACCTGGATGGACTTAACGGTGCAGATGCCATGAAGCAGCGTGTCTGGATTGATGCAGATACATATACAAGGGCGGATGAAGGTTCGATTCCCACCGGGGAGTTCACCCCTGTTAAGGGAACTCCTATGGACTTCACTGTGATGAAACCTATTGAGCAGGATATCAATGAGAACTATGAGGCGCTGATATTCGGCGGAGGTTATGATCATAACTGGGTCTTAAACCACCCCCAAGGTGAGGTTTCCCTGTGTGCCGCATCGGAATCAGATAAGACAGGCATCCGGATGGAGGTATATACAGACCTTCCTGGAATACAGTTCTACACTGCAAACTTCTTAAAAAATGGAATGACGGGCAAAGGCGGAGCGGTATACGAAAAGCGTTGCTGCTATTGCTTTGAAACCCAGTATTATCCTGATTCCGTAAACAAATCGGAATTCCAGTCTCCAGTCATAAAAGCCGGCGAAGAATATAAGACAACAACCATTTACAAGTTTTCTAATATAAAATAGAAATGAGCAGGTAAAATAAACCAGGGACGCAGAATACTGCGCCCCTGCTCTTTTGTGAAAGGACATCTAGGTGTACATATGAATAAACAGGACGGAAAAGGGATTAAGGCATTATCTGCCTTGGGTCTGATTATAACAACCATCATATGGGGCAGCGGCTTTGTTGTGATGAAGAATTCGGTGGAAGTGGTTACTCCGGCTTACTTGCTGGCTTTACGTTTTACCATTGCGTCTGTTGCGCTGGTAGCCGTATTCTGGAAGCGGGTGAAAAAGATCAGTAAATCGGATGTGATGTGCGGCGGACTTTTAGGCGTATTTTTGTTTGTCAGTTATTTTTTTCAGACCTATGGGCTTAAATATACCACTGCCAGTAAAAATGCATTTATCACCACATTATACGTGATCCTGGTGCCATTTCTTCATTGGTTTTATAACAGAAAAAAGCCTTCCAGAAACAATGTGGCAGCAGCAGGTATCGCAGTGCTGGGACTTGCGCTGTTGTCCCTGGAGGGAGACTTTTCCGTGAATATTGGGGATTTGATGACTTTGGTATGCGGCTTTTTCTTTGCGTTTCATATTGTTTTTATTGATCGTTATACCGAAGATCATGATCCCATTATCCTGACTGTGATCCAGATGGTCATGGCTGCGATCTTAAGCTGGGTAATTGCTCCGCTTTTGGAAGGTTCCTTAGATTTAACCGTGATTGACACTTCCATGATGACCGGATTGTTATATCTGGGTATCTTTTGCACGATGATCTGTTTTCTTCTTCAAAATGTGGGACAAAAGCATCTGACTCCCAATACTTCCTCCATTATTTTATCCTTTGAAGCTGTATTCGGCCTGATGTTTTCCGTTCTGTTTTTGGAGGAGCAGGTGACGATAAAACTGGCTGCAGGATGTGTGCTGATGTTCACCTCCGTCCTCTTATCTGAATATAAAAGGAAAGGCTCCGCAAAGGCATAGTTATCAGAAAGATTTGCCATTCATGAATTTTAGTGTTATAATGAACAGGTTACTATCATAAGGCGGTAGGGAGATATATGTCAAAATCGTTATACATTGCAGAAAAACCAAGTGTGGCCCAGGAATTTGCCAATGCTTTAAAGGTGAATGGAAGGCGCAGGGATGGATATATAGAATCGGATCAGGTGATCATAACCTGGTGCGTAGGGCATCTGGTAACGATGAGCTATCCGGAAAGCTATGATCCCAAATTCAAACGGTGGAGCCTATCCACCCTTCCTTTTCTTCCCAAGGAATTTAAGTATGAGGTGATCCCAAACGCTGAAAAACAATTTAAGATTGTAAGCAGTCTGCTCAACCGTCCTGATGTGGATACCATTTATGTGTGCACGGACTCCGGGCGGGAAGGAGAGTACATATACCGCCTGGTGGCGCAAATGGCAGGAGTGGAGGACAAGAAACAGAGACGTGTGTGGATTGATTCTCAGACAGAGGATGAGATTTTAAGAGGCATCCGGGAAGCAAAGGATGAATCCGAATACGATAATCTTTCTGCCTCAGCCTATTTAAGGGCAAAAGAAGATTATCTCATGGGAATTAATTTTTCCCGATTGCTTACACTAAGGTATGGGCAGCATATTTCCAATTACTTAAAAAGCGGGAAGAATACGGTAATATCTGTTGGCCGGGTCATGACCTGCGTCATGGGGATGGTGGTGCGGAGAGAACGAGAGGTTCGGGACTTTGTTAAAACACCGTTTTACCGTGTGATCGGAACCTTTTCCAGAGAGGATGCAGCGAATCCCGAATTATTGGGTATGGATTTTGATGGGGAGTGGAGAAGTGCTCCAGGATCCAAATATTTCGAATCCCCGTTCCTTTATAAGGAAAACGGCTTTAAGGAACGAAAATATGCAGAAGATCTGATAAACACCCTGTCTCTCATGGATCCCATGGAAGGGACCGTTGCTTCCATAGAAAAGAAAAAGGAAACAAAGAATCCCCCTTGCTTTACAATCTGGCTGAGCTTCAGAATGACTGTTCCAAGATGTTTAAGATCAGTCCTGATGAGACCTTAAAGGTGGTTCAGGAGCTTTATGAAAAGAAACTGGTCACTTACCCAAGAACCGATGCCAGGGTTTTATCTACGGCGGTTGCAAAGGAGATCCATAAGAACATAGCCGGGCTTAAGGGCTTTGAACCTATGGCGGAAGCAGCGGCAGAGGTTATGGAGAAGGGATCTTACAAGACCATTGAAAAAACCAGGTATGTCAATGACAAGCAGATAACGGACCATTATGCCATCATACCCACCGGCCAGGGACTTGGCGCATTGAGGGGACTGTCTCCCCTGGTGTTGAAAGTTTATGAAGTCATAGCAAGAAGATTTATAAGTGTCTTTTATCCGCCGGCTGTTTATCAGAAATATGCCCTGGAGCTTATGGCGGATACTGGGAACCCTGCTACAGATCCTGCCCCGAATCAGGTATC
Organism: Lacrimispora sphenoides; assembly: GCF_900105215.1. Taxonomy (NCBI): domain Bacteria; kingdom Bacillati; phylum Bacillota; class Clostridia; order Lachnospirales; family Lachnospiraceae; genus Lacrimispora; species Lacrimispora sphenoides. The sequence goes on from NZ_FOIP01000002.1 coordinate 1,283,158, forward strand.
AGGAAAGGAACATTTTTATGCCAATTTCCGGGTCATGCTGGAAGCGGGTTATTTAAAAGTTGCAGAGGTGTCCTGGGGGAAAAAGAAGCAGCAGGATGAAGGAAACAGAGAAAAGCCTTCTGAGGAAAATGGACAAGAGGAGAACAACCAGGAATCCTCTCAGAATCAAATGGATAATCCCGCATTCGTTGCCATGCTTGGCACCCTGAAAAAGGGAATGAAGCTTCCTCTTAAAAAGCTGACGATTAAGGAAGGAGAAACTTCCCCTCCCAAGCGCTATACATCCGGTTCCATGATCTTAGCCATGGAAAATGCCGGACAGCTTATAGAAGATGAAGAGCTCCGCGCCCAGATAAAGGGAAGCGGAATAGGAACCAGTGCTACCCGGGCTGAGATTTTAAAAAAGCTGTGCAATATCAAGTATCTTTCCTTGAACAGCAAAACCCAGGTAATTGTTCCCACTCTATTGGGAGAAATGATTTTCGACGTAGTCAATGCTTCCATCAGACAGCTTCTTAATCCGGAATTGACGGCAAGCTGGGAAAAAGGGCTGACTTATGTGGCCGAGGGGTCCATAACCCCGGAAGAGTATATGCAGAAGCTGGAGAATTTTGTTGCCGGGCGGACCGCAGGAGTTTTAAGACTCAATAATCATTACGATCTGCATGGTGTATTTGATGCTGCGGCAGCTAATTATAATAAACAAAAATAGGAGAATATAAAATGAAAAAAGAAGATATGACAAACCAGGACTTATTTGATACTAACCATACAATAGCAAAATTATTATTTGAGCAGACCACTTATCCATGGGAAATCCTCCCGAAAATCAGTGAATTCATTGTTTCTCTGGGAGAGCGTCTACCAAAGGATGAGTATGTTCACGTAGGAAAAGCAGTATGGATCCATAAATCCATCAATCTTCCGCCAACAGCATGTATGGGTGAGCATGTGATCATATGTAAGGGCGCACAGATCCGTCATTGCGCATTTATCAGAGGCAACGCCATCATTGGAGAAGGCGCAGTGATAGGAAACTCTTCTGAAATTAAGAACTCCATTCTTTTTGATGGTGTGCAGGTTCCTCATTATAACTATGTAGGAGATTCCATCTTAGGCTATAAGTCTCATATGGGTGCTTCTTCTCTGGCTTCCAACGTAAAATCCGATAAGTCTTTGGTTACGGTTCATGCAGAAGACGGGGATATTGAGACCGGTCTTAAGAAATTCGGTGCGATCATAGGTGATTTCACAGAAGTTGGCTGCGGTGCAGTCTTGAATCCTGGTACCGTGATCGGACCAAAATCCAATATTTATCCTCTTTCCTGCGTCAGAGGCTGTGTAGATGCTAACTCCATCTATAAGAATCAGGGTGAAATCGTAGAGAAAAAAATCATTGAGGAATAAGGAACAGTACAATGGATAAACAACACACTGCGGCGAAGAACGGAACCTTTGGTTCTCGGATTGGGTTTATTCTCGCCTCTGTTGGCTCTGCGGTAGGTATGGGGAACATCTGGATGTTTCCCTACCGCCTGGGGCAGTACGGGGGAGCCGCTTTTTTATTGGTGTATTTTGGTTTTATTTTTTTGTTTGGTATGGTTGGTCTTTCCGGCGAGTTTGCCTTTGGCAGGCTGACGGGGACAGGCCCTATTGGTTCCTACGACTATGCCATGAAGACCAGAGGGAAAAAAGGAGGCGGATTTATTGGAGCCATCCCCTTGATCGGGTCTTTTGGCATTGCAATTGGCTATGCCATCATTGTAGGCTGGGTTCTTAAGTATCTGTTCGGTTCCTTAAGCGGCGTGATGATGAATACGGAGGCAACGGAATACTTTTCCAGCATGACAGGAAAATTCGGCAGCGTACCCTGGCATTTCCTTGTGGTGGTCATTACTGTGGCTGTGTTAGCAGGGGGTGTTTTAAAGGGGATTGAAAAAGTAAATGCAATCATGATGCCGTCTTTTTTCATCCTGTTTGCGATCATTGCGATCCGAGTATTTTTTCTTCCTGGTTCTATGGCTGGCTATGAATATCTGCTGGTTCCCAGATGGGAATATTTATTGAAGCCGGAAACCTGGGTCATGGCCATGGGTCAGGCATTCTTTTCCTTATCCATTACAGGATCCGGAATGGTCATTTACGGAAGCTACCTGGATAAAAAAGAAGATATTCCCAAAGCAGCCATTACCACTGCATTCCTTGACACAGTTGCTGCGCTTTTGGCTGGATTTGCCATCATTCCGGCGGTCTTTGCCTTCCAGATGGATCCTGCAAGCGGCCCGCCTCTTATGTTCATCACAGTACCAAAGGTCTTTTCCATGATTCCGGCAGGAAGATGGGTGGCAGTGCTGTTTTTCCTTTCCGTATTATTTGCAGGGGTGACTTCCCTGGTAAACATGCTTGAGGTATGCTCAGAGGCTGTACAGACCCACTTGCACTTTTCACGTAAGAAGGCTATTTTTTTAGTAGGGGCAGCGGTGTTTATTCCAGGACTCTTCATAGAACACGAGCCTTATATGGGATTCTTTATGGATCTGATTACAATATACGTAGTTCCTTTTGGCGCTGTTTTATGCTCTATTATGATTTACTGGGTCTTAAAAGACGGAAAGATCATGGAAGAATTAAACAGGGGAAGGAAAAAGCCTTTAGGGGCGGCTTATCTTTTTACTGCAAAATACATCTATGTTTTTCTTGCTGCGTTAGTGTTCGCACTTAGCATCCTATATAAAGGAATCGGATAAAATATAGTCAAAAAGAAACGCACTTTGAAGCGGCAGGATATGCCGGATCAAGGTGCGTTTTTAAGTGGTCCTTAGTTGTCTGCTATTTTGTACCGAAGATTCTGTCTCCTGCATCTCCCAGACCAGGACAGATATAGGCGTTATCATTTAACTGGCGGTCCAGATGCCCGATGTAGATCTGAATGTCCGGATGTGCCTCACGGAGTCTCTTTAAGCCCTCCGGAGCAGCGATAATAGCCATGAATTTGATGTTTCTTCCGCCATGCTGTTTGATGAAATCCACAGCGGCTACTGCGGAACCGCCGGTTGCCAGCATAGGATCTGTCACAACAATGGTTCTCTGCTCGATTGGGCTTGGCAGCTTACAGTAGTATTCGTGAGGCTCATGGGTAACTTCATCCCGGTACAGGCCGATGTGGCCTACTTTTGCAGAGGGAACCAAAGCCAGGATTCCGTTGACCATGCCCAGTCCTGCACGAAGGATAGGAACGACAGCCATTTTTTTACCGGCAATCATAGGAGTCATGCAGGTCTCAATAGGAGTTTCCACCTCTACATCCTGTAAGGGGAGATCTCTTAAGGCCTCAAATCCCATCAGCATTGCAATTTCTTCGATGAGGGCACGGAACTCATTGGTGCCTGTCCTCTTATCTCTTAAAATAGAGATCTTGTGCTGAATAAGCGGGTGAGTAAAAACGGTTACATTGTCCATTGAAAAGTCCATAATTGTTTTAAATCCTTTCTTTATTCTCTTAGAGTATCAGGGTTTCCGGTAATATGAGGTTCATGAGAACAACGATTATGACTGCTAGAGACAGACCTAAGCTGTTTCTTGTAATAGAGCCTGCTATAACATTAAGTTCTCCAAGCTGTGCGAATCCAGGTTCGAATATCAGAATCAGTCCAACGATGGTCTGGCCCTCGGGGCGAAAATAATTCCACCCTGTACTAAAGGTACGTTTCCTGGGATCACGGTTCCAACCGGCCGGATAACTGCAGTGGCAGCGGCCAGAAAAGTAAAGGAGGAACCAAGAAATGCAGGAACTCTAAATTTAGTACAGCAGTGGAATATTAAGTTGCCGTCGCTTGCTGAAAATAATGCCAACGATAGATTGTGACCTGTCATTTAGGGTATGCACGGTTGCAACGAAGATGACGAACATATGTCTGATACTGAGCAGATAATCTCGGGTTGTCAGTTTTGCGTTGTTACTCATTTTTCTACCCCATTTCTTTTTATTTTCCGTACTATTCTAACAGAGAAAGAGGTAAAAGGCAACTATTTTTCCTATTTTGTCTCAGGAGTATATTTTATCAGCGCAAAATCACCCAGGCTATGAGGCACCGGAATGGAAATAATTATGGTACCGCTATCTTCATAGCTAAAGGATTCCGGAAAGGCAGGAGTGTTGCCTGAGGATGCTGCTTCCAAGGGAAAATCAGCTTTTTGGAACATTTTGGCATATGTATCCATGCTGGTTTGAACAAAATAAGGAATTAAGGCTTTTGCAAGTTCAGGAGATGCATCATAGAGCAGACAGTCATCAGAACGGATGTATTCAGCCAGCGCATTGGGATCTGCATAATCCGTGAGTCTTATATCCTTAGCCAGAGACATATCAACCGTGTTGGTAAAAAACACATTGACCGGATGCGCAGCTCCATCCCCGGAAAAGAGTCCGGTGTATATAACTGTGATACGCTTCCTGTCTACGGAGTTTACCTTGGCTGTAAGGGAAAGGCTGTCCTTTTCTACATTGACGGAATAGGCTTTTAATATCTCTAAGGCATTGCTTTTTAACAGGTCGTTTATTTTTTCCTCCATGGCCCCATCCTCCAATCCGGAGACAGCCGGATACTGAATGGAAACATTTCCATCCTTATAGGTGTGGAGGGCAGCGGTGATGCCGGCGGCAGAGGTGTTCTTGCCCGATTCCTTTTGCTGAGCCAGGGTATCCGGGTTTTCGATCTTTACAGGTTCTGGTGCTTCTGTGGCAGAGGACATGGATTCTCCTGTTACAGCAGTGGTAGTGGCTGGCACGTCGGTTTTAACATAATTCTTTTGTCCGCAGCCGCTTAAAATCAGGGTGCAGCCGATGAAAAGGGCTGGGATAACAGTATTTCGTTTCATAGGATTACCTCCCTTCATTTTTGCTGATTTTTTACAGTATATCACAAATATTGCAGTTGTGCCCGTGATTTTCCCCGAATTAAGAAAAAGTATAGGAAAATTTTGGAAGTAAGGTATTGCAGAAAATGCCGTAAGATACGAAGATGAACAAGCCGCAGAATAGAGAAAAGGCCCTGGAAAACTGAATGTTTCAGCTTTCCAGAGCCTTGCTCCCTGCCAAGGGTGTAGTGCCGGCAGTGGGACTTGAACCCACACGATGTTGCCATCAACGGATTTTGAGTCCGCCTCGTCTGCCATTCCGACATGCCGGCCTTTCCTTACAACGCTCATTATTTTATCATAGGATTTTCCATTTGGCAAGTGTTTTTTTACGATTATTAAATTGAAAATGAGCAAAATATATTGTATGATAGACAAAAGATATAATTAAGGAGGTGTCTGGACCATGACATGTAAGGAAGCAGAACGTCTGGTTATGCCATACATCAATGATGAACTGACAGACGAAGAGCTGTGTGAATTTCTGGAACATATGGAATCCTGCCCGGATTGCCGGGAGGAACTGGAAATATACTTTACTGTGGACGTGGGAATCAGGCAGCTGGATTCCGAAACGGGGAATTATAATATAAAAGGAGCGCTGGAGGCCGCCATAGAACAGTCCAGACAAAGGCTTCAGGTTATACGGTGTATTAAAATTGCCAGGTATGCGGTTGCTACGGTAAGTGTAATGGCACTGTTTTTTACGGTCCTTCTGCAATGCCGGATTTGGCTGCAGTGGGGCTTACTATGATGGGAGAAAGTGACCAATGAGTATACCTAGTATACCTTTATGCCCAAACAGCATGGGCAGGAAAGAGGAAATACCCTGCGGGTATACCTTAATGCCAAAAAAAATGGGTAGGAAAGAGGAAACATGAGTAGAAAAAATATCGTTTTAGTAGATGGAAACAGTATGCTAAGGAACGCCTTTTATGGTCTTCCTTCCAATGGGGCGAGAGGGATTCAAAGCCTGATCGTGAAGCTTTTAGAGACAAAAGAAGCGGACTATGTGGCAGTGGCCTTTGATTCCGAAACAGAAGGCAGCCATAAAGAAATATATAAAAATACGGCGGTGAACCAAGGCCTTTTAAAGGAGGAAGAGCGCTTAAGGGAGGCGTTGCTTTCCCTGGATATTCCTGCTTTGGATAAGGACGGATATACTTCCGCCGATATTCTGGCCTCATTGGCAAAAAGGTGTCAGGAAGAGGAAGGGGAAGTCCTGCTTCTGACTGGGGAGCGAAAGCTTTTGCAGGCAGTGGAAGAACATGTGACCCTTAAGATACCGGTTGTAAGAGAAGAGGGTCTGGAGTTTAAATCCTATTCCATAGAGCTCATACGGGAAGAATTTGGCCTGGAGCCGGAGTCCCTGGCCGGAGTTTTTGCGCTATCCGGAGCATGGGGGATTGGTGAGAAAACTGCCTGTCAGTTGATCAGGGAGTACCATAATGTAGAAAATATTTATAACCACATAGAAGAAATAGGGTCTCAGAGAATCCGGGAGGCACTTACCGGGAATCAGGAAGAGATAAAGCGTAAGGTAGAACTTGCTGCCCTTCGCAGGGATTGCGATATCAGCCTGGACTACACAAAAACTCCCCAGCAGGCAGAGATTCAGAAAATTATTGATATGGATTTTGTTCCGGCCGTTTTCCCTGGAGAAGATGAGGAACCTTCCCTGGAATCTGACTTTCATGCTGTTACAGACCTTTCAGAAGCTGAAACCATATTTTTAAAGTGCAAAGTGGGTTGTCGGTTGGGGCTGCAGCTGGTAATTGAGGACAAGGCTGTGTCAGCTCTGTCTCTTTGCCTAAGTGAGACAGAGTGTTACTGCTTTATTCCCCAGGGGACTCTTACGCCGCAATATCTGGCAGAGAAAGCAGAGGAAGTCTGTAAAAGAGCGGGGCAGACAACTGTTTTTCACTTAAAGAGCCAGCTGGCGTTTTTAAAGCTTACGCCGGAACAACCGGTGTTTGATGCAGGAGTTGCCGGATATCTGTTAAACCCGTTAAAGGATTCCTATGAATACAATGATCTGGCGGAGGATTATCTGGATCTCTCCATTCCATCTAAAACAGAGCTTTTAGGAAAAAGCTCCTTTAAACGTGCGCTGGAGGGTGATAAGGAAAAAGCCGTTATCTGCATCTGCTATATGTCCTATGTCGCTTTAAAAAGCCAAGACCTGCTTCGTGAATCATTGGAACAGGCGGGCATGGATAAGCTGTATTATGAGATCGAAATGCCTTTGATCTACAGCCTGTTTCATATGGAAGAGGCAGGAATACGCGTGGAAAGGGAACGCCTGAAGGAATATGGTGACCGTTTAAAGGTCCGCATCACAGAGCTTGAGCAAAAGATATATGAAGAAACGGGAGAAACCTTTAATATCAATTCCCCTAAGCAGTTAGGAGAGGTTCTCTTTGACCATATGAAGATTCCGGGAGGGAAAAAGACCAAAACCGGTTATTCAACGGCAGCGGATGTATTGGAAAAGCTGGCATCTGACTGGCCTGTGGTCAACCTGATTCTGGATTACAGACAGCTGACGAAATTAAATTCCACCTACGCAGACGGGCTGGCAGCTTACATTGGGCCGGATGAGCGGATTCACGGAACCTTTAACCAAACAATTACAGCCACGGGAAGAATCAGCAGTACAGAACCTAACTTGCAGAACATTCCGGTCCGCATGGAGCTTGGAAGGGAAATCCGGAAGGTTTTTGTTCCTCAGGAGGGATGCCAGTTTGTTGATGCGGATTATTCTCAGATTGAGCTGAGAGTACTGGCCCATATGTCAGGGGACCAGCGTCTTATCGACGCTTACCGGCAGGCAGAGGATATCCATGCCATCACGGCTTCCCAGGTGTTTCATGTTCCGTTAAATGAGGTGACGCCTCTCCAGAGAAGGAACGCAAAGGCCGTAAACTTTGGCATTGTATATGGAATCAGCTCCTTTGGACTAAGCGAGGGCTTAAGCATTACCAGAAAAGAGGCTTCGGAATACATTAGTAAATATTTTGAAACCTATCCGGGTGTGAAGTCATTTTTAGACAGCCTTGTATCTGAGGCGAAAGAACAGGGCTATGCAGTCAGCATGTTTGGGAGACGCCGTCCCGTCCCGGAGCTTAAATCCTCTAACTTCATGCAGCGCTCTTTTGGAGAACGGGTCGCCATGAATTCTCCCATCCAGGGTACTGCGGCAGATATTATCAAGATTGCCATGATCCGGGTGGATCATGCTTTGAGAAAACAGGGATTAAAATCCAGGATCGTCCTTCAGGTTCATGATGAGCTTCTCATTGAAGCATATCATGATGAGGTTGATAAGGTAAAAGAGCTTCTTGTGGAAGAAATGAAGCATGCTGCGGACCTTGCAGTGTCCCTTGAAGTAGAGGCCAATATAGGAGACTCCTGGTTTGATGCAAAGTAAAATACCTTGCAGCAGACTGCAAAGTATTTGATGGGCTGTCGCCAGATGGACATGCAGACATGTCCATCTGGGCCGCTGCCTTTACGAGAATAAAGGGTTGGTGATAGGATGAGAGTGATTGGATTGACCGGAGGGGTCGGAGCCGGAAAAAGTCTGGTTCTTTCTATTTTAAAAGAGGAATACGGTGCGGAAGTAATCAAGGCGGATGAAGTGGCCCATGAGCTCATGGAGCCGGGAAAAGAAGGCTACCTGGCCGTTAAGTCAGCCTTGGGGGAAGACCTTCTAAACCCCGATGGAACCATTGACCGCAAAGCTTTGGCCGCACGTATCTTTGAGGATGACAGCGCAAGGAAAACCGTAGATGGAATCATTCACCCTATGGTATGGAAAACCATTGAGGATAAAATTTCTGCTTCCCAAGCAGGGCTTATTGTGGTAGAATTTGCAATTATGAATGAAAATATGGATGACAGCTGGGATGAGATGTGGTACGTTCATGCTTCAAAGGAGAACCGGATCCGCCGTTTGGCGGAAAGCAGGAGCTATACGAGAGAGCATTCGGAGCGTATCATGGCGAGTCAGGCCTCTGAATCTGAGTTTTTAAACCGCAGTACGCGGGTGATTGAAAATAACGGTTCCATGGAGGATGTAAAGCAGCAGCTGGCTGAATTATTGAAAAGCAGAGGGTAATACCCTGTGGGTATCCCATTACACCCGGAAAAGCGGGGGGATCATCCAGAATGCAGGGCTGAAAAGAGGATAATATGAGATTGGTAAGTATTGCAAGCGGAAGCAGCGGAAACTGCATTTATGTGGGCTCCGATACCACGCATATCCTGGTGGATGCCGGGATAAGCAACAAACGGATCCAACAGGGATTAAACGAAATCGGAGTAAAGGGCAGTGAACTCACAGGAATCGTCATCACCCATGAACACTCCGACCATACGAAAGGACTGGGAGTTCTGGCCAGGAAATATGGGGTTCCTATTTATGGGACCAGTGAGACCCTGGAAGAGATATCAAAGCAGAAGTATTTAGGGGAATACCCCAGGGAATTATTTTGTGCCATCAGGCCTGATGTGGATTTTAATGTTGGGGATCTGGAAGTAAAGCCTTTTTCCATTGATCACGATGCGGTAAAGCCGGTGGCTTACCGGATCCAGCATGGACACAAGTCTGTTGCGGTTGCCACGGATATGGGGCATTACGACCAGTATATTATTGAGCATCTTCAGGGACTAGATGCGGTATTAATCGAGTCCAATCACGATGTAAATATGCTGCAGGCAGGGCCTTATCCCTACTATCTGAAACGCCGGATCCTGGGAGATCACGGACACCTTTCCAATGAGAATGCGGGACGGCTTTTGTGCTGTATTCTTCATGATAATTTAAAGAAGATTTTGCTGGGCCACTTAAGCAAGGAGAACAATTATGAAGAGCTTGCTTATGAGACGGTAAGGCTTGAGATCACAGAAGGAGATAATCCATTTAAGGCATCTGATTTTTCCATAGCGGTTGCAAAAAGGGATCAGATGTCAGAGATTATTACGATATAACGAGCGCAAGAGAGCGAAGATAAGCTTGCTCATCGGCGCGAAGGTTGAATGTTGATTATGAACCGCAGGTCCATGATATAATTCTAATGAAAGAGGAGAAACATTATGAACAAAACGATTATTACAGTAGTTGGAAAAGATACCGTAGGGATCATAGCAAAGATTTGTACTTATTTAGCAGGCAACCAGGTGAACATATTGGATATTTCCCAAACCATTGTCCAGGGCTTCTTTAATATGATGATGATCGTGGATATCAATGATGCAACAAAGCCTTTCGGTGAACTGGCTGATGAACTGGAACAAATTGGCGATGAAATCGGAGTAAAGGTGAAATGCCAGCGTGAAGAGATTTTTACCAGCATGCACCGTATCTGATAACAAGTTCAAGGCATAAGAAAAGGATGGGTTCCCGATATGTTAAATATGTTTGAAGTTAATGAAACCAATAAAATGATCGAACAGGAGCTGCTTGATGTACGTACCATTACCATGGGCATCAGTCTTCTTGACTGCAGTGACAGTGACTTAAAAACGGTGAATGAAAAAATTTATAATAAAATTACAACCGTTGCAAAAGATCTTGTGGCAGTAGGTAAGGAGATTGAAAAGGATTTTGGAATTCCCATTGTAAATAAAAGAATTTCTGTAACTCCCATTGCCATAGTCGGCGGTGCGGCCTGCAAGAGTCCGGAAGATTTTGTGACCATTGCACAGACCCTTGACCGTGCGGCCAAGGAAGTGGGCGTTAATTTCATTGGCGGCTATTCTGCCCTTGTGAGCAAGGGAATGACCGCTGCGGATAAAAACCTGATCTGCTCCATACCAAAAGCTCTCGCCTGTACAGACCGTGTATGCAGCTCTGTGAATGTAGGTTCCACAAAGACAGGCATTAACATGGATGCAGTGGCTCTTATGGGAAAAACTGTAGTGGAAACGGCAAAGGCCACCAAGGACATTGATTCCCTCGGCTGCGCCAAACTGGTGGTATTTTGCAATGCGCCGGATGATAATCCTTTTATGGCAGGAGCGTTTCACGGGGTGACGGAAGCGGATGTCATCATTAATGTGGGAGTCAGCGGTCCTGGGGTTGTTAAGACCGCCATTGAAGCAGCCAGAGGAAAGGATTTTGAAGTTCTTTGTGAAATCATTAAGAAAACCGCCTTTAAGATAACCCGTGTGGGTCAGCTGGTTGCCCAGGAGGCGTCAAAAAGGCTGAATGTTCCATTTGGTATCATTGATTTATCTCTTGCACCGACTCCAGCTGTTGGTGACAGTGTGGCTGAAATCCTGGAAGAGATCGGTCTGGAACGGGTAGGCGCACCGGGTACCACGGCTGCCCTTGCCCTATTAAATGACCAGGTAAAAAAAGGCGGCGTTATGGCATCCTCCTATGTGGGCGGTTTGAGCGGTGCGTTTATTCCGGTCAGCGAAGATCAGGGAATGATCGATGCGGTAGCCATGGGAGCATTAAATATTGAGAAACTGGAAGCCATGACCTGTGTCTGCTCAGTGGGACTTGATATGATCGCAATTCCTGGAGACACACCTGCTACTACCATTGCAGGGATTATTGCAGATGAATCTGCGATCGGAATGGTAAACCAGAAGACAACGGCAGTCCGCATTATTCCGGTTATTGGAAAATCCGTGGGAGAGACGGTGGAATTCGGCGGTTTATTGGGATATGCTCCTGTTATGCCGGTCAGCAAGTACTCCTGCGAGAAATTCGTAACCAGAGGCGGACGGATTCCGGCGCCTATTCACAGCTTTAAAAATTAAGTACCGGTGGAGGATGGATACAGGGAATGAATATCTATTTGATTCGCCATGGACGGCAAAACAGCAAACTCTGTAATATCGATGTAGATCTATCTGAAGAAGGCCGACGTCAGTCGGCCTTAGTCGGGGAACGGCTTGCCTCCATAGGCATTGAAGCGGTATATTCCAGCCATTTGATCCGGGCGGTGGAAACCGCCAGGGAAGCAAACCGGTACTGGAATGCAAAGCACATCATAAGACAGGAGCTTAGAGAGATTTCCTTTGGAGATATGGAAGGCATGGCGGATGAGGAGATAGCGGCAAAATACGGGGATTTTCAGAAAGAACAGGCACGGCTGGAACAGGATTTGCCCTACCCCGGAGGCGAGTGTGCCGGGGATGTGATGAAACGGGCCATCCCTGTCCTTGAAGAAATAGTCGCAAGCGGTTACCAGAATGTAGCCGTTGTGACTCACGGAGGCGTGATCCGCTCCGTGACATCTGCACTGCTTCATATGGAACCGAAATATTATCGTCTCCTTGGAAATTCCCTTGAGAACTGCAGTATTACAGAAGTGCACTGGAACGAAAAAACAGGGCGTTTTTTAATGGAACGTTTTAATGATTATGCGCATCTTGAACCTTACCCGGAGCTTTTGCGGGCAAGCTGGGTGGATGCAGAAAACTGAAACACCCATCGGGTGTACCTTTATGCCCAAAGAGCATGGGCGAGAAATAGGAAAGGAATTGCCTAATTTCATGGAAGAAAAGGAAAAAGAACATTTAATTCAGATTGGAAGAGAGTTTCTTGATGAAAATCTGCTTCGGATCGTAATCAGCAATCCATCAGATAAGCAGGGCGTTTCCAAAGTAAAGGTACGCCCGCTTTTGCTAAAAGGGAGCCTGATTTTTCAAGCGGAAGAGCTGGTAGGAAACCAGGCTTTTCATAAGAATTATTCTGCAGGAGAATGCATCTCTTATATCGTTGATCTGCTGGATGGAACGCTTCGTCAGATGGAACTGGAATCCAGGAAAGGTCAGGTCAGAGTGCTGATGAGCAAGAAAGGAAGCCCAAGCATCAAGATAAAGCGGCAGCAAAAGATTGCGGCTCCTTCCCCGGTCCTTCAGCATAACAGACAGAAAAGTTATATATTAAAAGAAGGCACACCAGTCCCCTTTCTGGTGGATCTGGGAGTCATGACGGCGGAAGGAAAAGTCATTGCTTCCAGATATGATAAGTTTCGCCAGATCAACAGGTTCTTAGAATTTATTGAGGATATCCTACCCAGGCTTGATAAGAGCAGAGAGAATGTGATCATTGATTTTGGCTGCGGGAAATCCTATCTGACCTTTGCCATGTATTACTATCTTCATGAGCTGAAAGGGTATTTGATCCGTGTCATCGGGCTTGATTTAAAGCAGACGGTCATTGATGACTGTAACCGCCTGGGAGAGCGGTATGGATATGATAAGTTAAAATTTTATCATGGAGATATCGCTTCCTACGAGGGAGTGGACCATGTGGATATGGTAGTAACTCTTCATGCCTGTGATACCGCTACAGACTATGCCTTGGCAAAGGCAGTCCGCTGGGGAGCCTCTGTCATTTTATCAGTTCCCTGCTGTCAGCATGAGCTGAATAAAACCATGCATCAGGAGCTTATGGCTCCCGTATTTCAATATGGTCTGATCCAGGAACGGATGGCAGCTCTATATACGGATGCACTTAGGGCAGAAATTCTGGAAAACCAGGGATACCGGACTCAAATTCTGGAATTCATCGACATGGAGCATACACCGAAAAATATTTTGATTCGCGGAGTAAAACAGGGCGAAAAGAAAGATAACCGAAGGGAGATCCAGGAAATCATGGAATTTCTCCACGGGAAACTGACTCTTGCTGACCTGCTTATAGAAGAGGATAAGAATTAGAAAGTGGATGGTAATTTTTGATTATATGTGGTATGATATATAAAACAATTAAGGAGGAGAAATCAGTGCCTTTCATCAACTCGAAAGTAAATGTCGCATTATCAGAAGAGGAAAAAGCAGCACTAAAAACAAAGCTTGGACAGGCCATCAGCCTCATTCCCGGTAAATCGGAAAGCTGGCTTATGGTTGGCTTTGAAGATAACTGTTCCCTTTACTTTAAAGGAAATAATAATACAAAGCTAGCTTTTGTGGAAGTAAAGATTTTTGGTCATGCATCAGAACGGGATTACGACAGGCTGACCGCTGAGATCTGTAAAATCTATAAAGATGTGCTATCCATCGCCCAGGATAAAATTTATGTGAAATATGAAGAAGTGGATCACTGGGGTTGGAACGGAGGAAACTTTTAGCTGCACCAGCTGATTCTTATTCGGGAGGAATGGTTTATGGAGCTTTGGGATGTTTATGATGAAAACCGGGTGGCCACTGGAAAAACCCATGTCCGCGGAGTACCGCTTGGTACAGGAGAATATCACCTTGTGTCGGATATCTGGCTTGTAAATGGAAATCAGGAGATTTTGCTCACCAAAAGGCATCCGGATAAGCCTTACGGTCTTATGTGGGAATGCTCCGGGGGCTCTGTTCTTGCGGGAGAAACCAGCATAGAAGGAGCCCTTCGGGAACTTTCTGAAGAAGTTGGGATCCGGGCGGAAAAAGAGCAGCTCATCCTGATTCATGCAATCCGTCTGAAAGAGCGGTTTGTGGACACTTATATCACCAGACAAAAGGTTACCATAAATGACATAACCATTCAGCAGGAAGAAGTGGTAGATGCGAAGTTTGTTACGTTTGAACAGCTCCTTGAAATGTGGAAACAGGGAATCGTAGTTCCTAAATCCCGGTTTCTTCTATATAAAGATAGGATCAGGGAATTCATTCAGCCGCCATCATAGGATGACGACGGAATGAGTGAACTCATTTTTCATTTTTATGCGATATTTGTCCTGCACAATGGTCTGATAAATGTGGGAGCAGTAAAAATCCTGGCGGAGCATGGACCAGGCTGCTCCGGAAAGAATGAGTCTTGCATCGGCAGTTTTTGTGATGAGAGGGATGCTCCCTCTCTTTTTTATTTCTCCCATAAGACCTGCGGAAGTTTTTTTAAAGCCTAAAACCCGGGCATATGGGGCGTAACCGGCGTTCCGGCCTAAAACAACCTGATGGGCAGTGATTCCAAGGGCGATATGAAGAAGCGCCCGGCTGATCCGTGTATAAGTATATTGCCTTGTTTTTAAGAGGTTGATTTTTTCCTCAAAAGGTAGGAAATCCGGAAGCTGCCTTAAGAGTCTGGCTGCCAGTTCTTCAGAAACGTCGGCATACTTCTTATAGGGAATATCTTCGCAATCCAATTTAAGCAGGGTTGTATTTAATAAGGCGCTGAAATCGTCAATAAACACAGGAAAGCTCTGGGACATCATCTGTTTTACTGAATCCGGCACCTGTATCAGGGAAGACTCCGCCTGCATCAGGATATCCGGATTTTCATAAATGGCTTTCCTGATTCCGGTTGCAGAACTGAAACCTTCGGAGGCAAGACTGGTATCGTGATACCCATATCCTTTTCTGGATATTGTAACTGGAGTCATTGGGCTTTTCTGCCTGTAAAGAGCCTTGCAATATTCGATTCCCAGGATGTTATTTGGGGAGGCCAGAATGGAAGCCTCATCCTCATTTAAGATTCCACAGGAAATAAGGGCCAGATTTCTGGCCTGGGGAAAGGTGGCCCCCTTTTTCAGCTCTCTGCGCAGCTCTTTCGTATAAACAGGGGGTTCTGTGGCTAAAATAGAAGCAATACCGGTAAGTTTTTCCACATTACCGCATTCGCTTCCAAAGCAGACGCTGCCAACCACTCCCAGATTGTTAAGAAGGGCGATCCCACTTGCCGCAAAATCCTCTGCACTGCTGGAAGCAAAGACAGACGGAAGCTCGATTACCAAGTCGGCTCCGCAAGACAATGCCATGGCTGTCCTTGTATATTTATCATAGATGGCAGGAGCTCCTCTTTGGACAAAATCCCCGCTCATAGCCACGATGCAATAGTCTGCATGAGAGATTTCCTTGGCTTTCCTGATATGGTAAGCATGTCCATCGTGGAAAGGATTGTATTCAGCGATAATACCAACGGCTAGAGAACTTTTGTTTTTCATGTTAAAAGATATCCTTTTTCTTATTCTTATCCTCTATTATGCGATTGTTTCGCAAAAAATGCAAATTATTTTAGCACAACACTTGAAAATTTTAGCGAATCCTCATAGAATAGAGTGAGAATCGGTGAAAAACATCGATTAAAAGAACAGGAGAATAGATAGGTATGAATTTTATCGTTGAAACATCAGCTCGACATGTACATCTAACTCAGGAACATCTTGAGATTTTATTTGGAAACGGCTATGAGTTAACAAAGAAAAAATCTTTATCCCAGCCAGGCCAGTATGCCTGTGAGGAGAGAGTAACTGTTGTTGGTTCCAAGGGCGAGTTTAAAGGAATTTCCATTTTAGGCCCGGTTAGAAAAGCGACTCAGATAGAGCTTTCCGCAACCGATGCCCGTTCCATTGGAATTGTTGCGCCTTTAAGAGAATCCGGCGACGTTGCCGGCAGCGGTGCATGCAAGATCGTAGGACCTGCTGGTGAAATTGAGATAACAGAGGGCGTGATCGTTGCAAAACGTCATATCCATGCAACTCCTGCAGAAGCAGAAAAGCTTGGTGTTAAAGATGGTGAAGTTGTTTCTGTGAAAATAGACACAGACGGTAGAAGCCTTATTTTCGGAGATGTGGTTGTGCGTGTAAATGAAAATTATGCTTTAGCTATGCACATTGACACAGACGAATCCAACGCAGCAAGCTGTGGCAGAGAACAGTACGGCGAAATTATTAAATAAATGAAGGAGAATCAAAGGAATATGAAAATTTTAGTTATTAACTGCGGAAGCTCTTCCTTAAAGTACCAGCTGATCGATATGGAGAACGAGGGAGTCTTAGCAATAGGCTTATGCGAGAGAATCGGCATTGCCGGTTCCAAGCTGACTCACAAGTCAGAAGGCAATGAGGATATGGTAGTAGAGAAAGAGATGCCGAACCATACCGTTGCTATCAAGCTGGTTTTGGATGCATTGGTTGACCCGAAATACGGTGTAATCAAGGATACCAGTGAAATTTCTGCAGTAGGACACAGGGTTCTCCATGCAGGAACGATTTACAGCGATTCTATCGTAGTAAATGAAGACGTGAAAAAGGTTATCCGTGACTGCTTTGATTTAGGACCTTTGCATAATCCGGCAAACCTTATGGGAATTGAAGCATGTGAGGAAGCTGTACCGGGAGTTCCTAATGTAGCGGTATTTGATACTTCTTTCGGTATGGGTATGCCAGATAAAGCAGGCATGTATGCTATTCCTAATGAATATTATGAGAAATACAGCATTCGCCGTTACGGCTTCCATGGAACAAGCCACAAATTTGTATCCAATGAAGCTTTAACTTATTGTGATCTGGATCATAAGAATGGCAAGGTAATCGTATGCCACTTAGGAAACGGAGCCAGCATTTCTGCCTCCATCGGCGGCAAGTGCGTGGATACCAGCATGGGACTGACTCCTTTAGAGGGTCTTATCATGGGTACCAGAAGCGGTGACATCGATCCTACTGTTATTCAGTTTATCTGTAATAAGGAAGGCAAGAGCGTTAATGAGGTACTGGACATTTTAAATAAAAAATCCGGTATCCTTGGTATGTCCGGCGGTATTTCCAGCGATTTCCGTGATGTGCAGAAGGCACAGGGAGAAGGAAATCGTCTGGCTGATATTGCGATCCAGGCATTTATTTACCGCGTGGCAAAATATATCGGTTCCTATGTAGCAGCTATGAACGGTGTTGACGCTATTGTGTTTACTGCTGGCGTGGGTGAGAACGATAAGCCGATCAGAGGTGCGGTTTGTGAATATTTAGGCTACCTTGGTATTTCTATTGATGCTGAAGCCAATAAAGCAAGAGGAAAACGTGTCATGATCTCCACACCGGATTCCAAGGTAAAGGTATGCGTAATTCCTACCAATGAAGAGCTGGCCATTGCAAGAGAGACAAAAGCTCTGGTATAATCCGGAATAAAATGGTACATGATGTTGAGTATGGGTTACAGTTCAGCCATACCATTCATTAGTATGGCTGAACTGTTACTTCAAATATGGAAATATTTGTTGACAAATGTTGCACCCATATGTATAATAACATAGGTGCGTATTAGGAGACTAGTATGCTTATTAATTTAACTGAGTTGTTCACCCTTGAAGGGAAAGAGAAAACTTACACACCCGATCTTGATATGAAGGTCTATCACGGGCCAGGCGGTGATTATGAAGTAGTAGATGCAGAACCTGTGCTGCTGCGGATTATGAATCTTGGAGGCAAAAAGCTGGTAGTGGAAGGAAAAGCGAAATTAGCTTTGATCATTCCATGTGACCGCTGTTTGGATCCGGTACGTGTTGACCTAAGTTTTGATGTAATCCGTGCTCTTGATTTGAGCGAAACGGATTCGGGAATTGTAGAAGATTTCGAAGAACAACCATTTATTAATGGTTATAATCTGGATGTAGACCAGTTGGTTTGTGATGAACTCATACTGAACCTGCCTATGAAAGTTCTCTGCAGTGAAGACTGCAAGGGGATTTGTAATAGATGTGGAACAAATCTCAATCATGAGACTTGTGACTGCGATATTAGGTCTGCAGACCCTAGAATGGCAGTCATCCAGGATATTTTTAAAAAGTTTAAGGAGGTGTAACCATGTCTATCTGTCCAAAGAACAAATCTTCTAAAGGAAGAAGAGACAAACGTAGAGCAAACTGGAAGATGAGCGCTCCAAACTTAGTGAAGTGCAGCAAGTGCGGTGCACTTATGATGCCTCACAGAGTATGCAAGGCTTGCGGTTCTTACAACAAGAAAGAAATCATCAATGTTGAAGCTTAATTTTCTGCAGATTTTGTGGAAATAAGATTTAAACCGTGTCAGACTTAATTAGTAATTTACTTTAAAAAAAGCTGTTACTCAAGGAATTGAGTAGCAGCTTTTTTAATGTTATCGATTATTTAATAAATGGTATTTGTATGCGGACCGAATTGCTTCCTTTGCGTTGTTGATGATGAGAGGAATCCCATGACCTCCTAATATAATATTTGGATCTAAGTTGAGATTCCATAATTTTTGAAAGCTTATCCCCAATTTTTCAGCATTATAACTTAGGTCCCCTTTCCAGCCAGTTCTAACATCTGTCCCGGTTTCCCCTTCTACGAAAAACATGTCTCCTGTAAATAGGATCCTGTCATCATCAACCTTGGTATAATAAAGAATAGTTCCATCGGTATGTCCGGGCATGGGATAAACGATTATATGCAAGTCATCAAATGTTAAAATTTGATCCTCCTTAAGTATAACATCAGCAACACAGGGAGGCGCCATATGATTAGTAAAGGGACTATTTGGCCCAAAGTCACCTTTTTGGAGCGTCTCATTATCTACACCAACATATATTTTTGCACCTTGATTCTGGAAATAGGCCGCACAACCAGCATGGTCATCATGACCATGGGTAAGGAGAACGGCTGAAATTTCTTCCTCTTTAATTTTCCAATAAGCTAGATTATTTCGGATAGTCGTCAAAGCATCCGGTTTACTGCTATCAACCATTATATAACCATTCTTGGTTTTAATCAGATAGGCATTTCCCAATTCGCCATAGCTGCCTCCTGAGATCAGATAAAGATTATCTCTAATTTTCATTATGATTCCTCCTGTTGTAGCTTTCGATATATTCTTCCAATTCAGTTTTGATGGTACTGACCTTAGTACCGTAGATCACCTGCAGATTATTACCTTTTTGAATAACTCCTGCAGCACCCGTAGATTTAAGGAGTGCCTCATCGGTTTTTGCGGCGTCTTTTACAACCACTCTTAAACGTGTAGCACAATTATCTAAATCCACAATATTATCCATTCCACCCAGTCCATCAACGATTTGCACATACATATCTGTGGATGTACCTGCTTTTTCTTTTGCCTCAGCTTTCTTCTTTTCAAGGTAATCCGCTTTTGTATATAATTTAGAATCCTCATCGTCTTCCCGGCCAGGTGTTTTTATATTTAATTTCGTTATGGCAAACCGGAAAACAACATAATAAATAATTGCGTAAGCGAAACCTACGAGTAATACGGCAATCCAGTTTGTTCGCGCGTTCCCGGGTAAAATACCATATAAGGCGAAATCAAGGGCTCCGCCTGAGAAAGTATACCCCACACCTGCATTCAGTATGTTTACAACCGCAAAGGAGATGCCGCCTAAAACACAATGGATCCCAAAGTATAGAAGCGGAGATACAAATAAGAATGAAAACTCAAGCGGTTCTGTAATGCCTGTTAAGAAAGATGCAAGGGCGGAAGAGAAGAGGAGGCCTTTGATTTTAGCTTTTTTCTGTTTGTAAGCCGTATGATACATAGCCAGGGCAGCGGCCGGAAAGCCGAACATCATAATGGGATAGTTGCCGGAGTAAAATTTTGCAACAGACGGACTGATCACATCTCCATTTGCAAGCTGGGCAAATAAGATGTTCTGAGCTCCCTCTAAAACCGTTCCATTGACCTCAGCAGTTCCGCCTAAAGCAGTTTGCCAGAAAGGCATATAAAAAACATGGTGCAGTCCTGTTGGTATCAGCGCCCGCAGAATAAAACCGTAAAGGAAACTCCCGAAATAACCTAATTTTGCAATCCCTATACCAAGTAAGGCGATCCCTTGTCCCAGAAGCGGCCAGATGATGGCGAAAACAATTCCCATAGCAATAGCTGCGCAGGCAGAAATGATCGGGATAAAGTGGGTTCCTCCAAAAAAGGATAACATATCAGGCAATTTTATTTTATAATATCTGTTATGAAGCCGGGCAACCACTAAGCCGATGATAACTCCGCCTAAAACACTTGTATTCATCGTATTTTCAAATCCTAAAAAGCTGCTTATTAGCCCTGGGGTTTGATTAAGCTTTTCCAGGTCCATAAAATTCTTAACAATACTCATGATGGCCATATTCATGACAAAGTAGGCAATAACGGCGGATAAAGCGGCAATCTCTTTGCTTTTTTGAGCCAGGCCAATCGCAATTGCAACGGCAAATAAGAGAGGAAGAAGCCCAAAGACAATATTTCCGCTATCTGCCGCAACCCTTAGAGACTTATACAACCAACCTCCTTCTTTTACGATTGATCCATAAGCTGTACTGGTAAATGTAGAGCCGATACCTAAAAGAAGACCGGCAATGGGGAGGACAGCAACAGGTAACATGAATGATTTGCCGATTTTTTGTAATGTACCAAAGACTTGATGTTTCATAATGTAATCCCCTTTCTGCCGCTGTCGCTGGCGGCGTAAATAGAAATGAAAAATGGATGCGACGAATGAAATGATCAATAGTGATAATTGAATATTACAACTTCATGCATTATTTTGCAATATATTTTTTAAAATAATTTTAACTATTGCAAGACAATGCATAATGTTGTATACTTGATGGGTAAGGAGATGATAACTATGCTTGTGGAAGAACGTTTAGCAAAGATTCAGGAAATCGTTGAAAAAAAGAAGAATGTAACAATGGAAGAATTGGTGGACCAATTAAATGTATCTAAGGACACCGTTCGACGTGATTTAATTAAGCTTGAGAAGAAAGGTGTATTAAAGAGAACTTATGGAGGTGCAATATACGGAAAAAAAGAAGCCCTGATTATGGGCTACGAAGAAAGATCGAAGATATATTCCACTCCAAAGAAAAAGATTGCAGAAGCTGCAGAACCGCTCATTTCAGAATTTTCCTCTGTTATCTTTGACTCTTCAACCACGGTGGAAGCGGTGATTCCCTTGCTGGCTTCCAAAAGCCTGACCGCCATAACCAATTCTTTAACGCATGCGGTTGAGTTGGCAAAACACGGTAATAAGGATATCAAAGTGGTGGGAGGGAAACTGCACCAGATACAACTGTTTTTATACGGTAGCGATACGGTGCTGGAATTATCCCAGTACAGGGTTGACTATACACTGCTGGGAGTATTCGCAATTACCGGTACTGGGCTTTATATCCATACGGAAGAGGAAGGTCTGGTTAAAAGAGCCATGGTCAATTGTGCCAAGAAAGTCATCGCAGTCGCAGATTCTACAAAAATGGATACAACAGGCTTCTTCAAAGTCTGCGCATTAGAGGATATTGATGTTTTAATTACGGATATAGAACCCTCCCCGGATTTCCAACGTGATCTGCAGGAGCATGGTGTGGATTTAATTATCGCCGGATAAACTGCAATTCATTCATAGGAGGAATTATGATGTTAAATTTTGATCGAATTTACTTAAATACGAATTTACCGGAGCCAAAAACCTACAATGAAGTTTGTCCTGTTTTATTGTCGGACCCAACGATGGAGGAGCGGTATCATAAGATAATAGCCGGAATGAAGGAAAGAGAACTCGATTATCTGGTAATTTATGCAGACAAGGAGCATAGTGGGAATTTCGAATACTTAACCGGCTTTATTCCGCGCTTTGAGGAAGCTTTGCTAATCTTAAAACAGGATCACAAGATATATTACCTCTTAGGAAATGAAAATCTAAAGATGAGCCAATATACCCGGCTGCCTGGCCATGTTATCCATGTCCCTTCCTTTTCGCTGCCAAACCAGCCTATGGAAAGTGAAATTGCTTTGGATTCTATTTTTGAACGGCAGGGGTTAAACCAGGCAAATAGAATAGGGCTAGTGGGCTGGAAGCTATTTACGGGCATTGAAGCGAAAGAAGGTCCTTTTGATATTCCTTACTATATTGTTGAAGCACTAAAGAGAAGTGCACGGCCAGACGTGAATTTAGTGAATGCAAATGATTTATTTATAGGGCCAGATAAAGGTGTTCGTATTACCAATAATGCAAATGAAATCGCTCATTATGAATACGGAGCCAATCTTTCCTCCAACTGCATTTTAAATGCACTAAATGCCATTGAAGTGGACAAGGCGGAAATCGAGATAGGCAAATACTTAACGGCAGATGGTCAGGTTAATACAGTGGTACCGATTGCCGCAACTGGAGAGAGATTTCAGCAGGCGAATCTCTATCCCACTGCAAAAAAGATTCAACGAGGAGATGCATTTTCTCTTACAACAGGCTTCAAAGGAGGCCTTTCAAGCAGGACTGGTCTTGTGGTCAGTAATGAGACAGAACTTCCTCAGGACCAGAAGGATTATCTGGGAAGAGTTGTTTATCCTTATTACAATGCAGTCGTTGCTTGGCTGGAAAATTTAAGGATAAATAAAACTGGAAAGGAAATCTATCAGCTGATAGAGACAGTCTTGCCGAAAGAACAGTATGGCTGGTCTTTAAATCCAGGACATTTAACCGCAGATGAGGAATGGATGTCGTCACCTATTTATCCGGGCTCAGAAAATAGAATTCAAAGCGGAATGATTTTTCAGATTGACATCATTCCATCCGTACCAGGATATACGGGCGTAAGCGCGGAAGATTGTATTGCCATTGCGGATGAAGCTCTGAGAGTAAGGATTCAGGAAGAATATCCCGGTTTATGGAAACGGATTCTTGAAAGAAGAGAATATATAACTCATACATTAAATATTTCCTTATCGGATGAAATCCTTCCGCTTTCCAATACGGTTGGCTATTTGAGACCTTTCCTACTAAACAAATCGGCTGCAATGTGCTGTAATAATTCTTGAATGGGTATTAGAACTGTTTTATAGATCTTTTTTAATGGAAGAAAGGCGGCTGCTGGCAGTCATTCATGAAATAGGTCTAAAAGTAGTTAGGGGTAGTTATATGCTTTCATACCTTGTGTCCTAGAACCAGACACTTCAAAGACCGATATAGCCGGTGTGTAATGGGAAAGACGACGCTTTTGCAGCGCCAAAGCGGATTCGCGGAATACAATAAGATTTGCCCTTGCGGTGTGGAACTGCAGGGGCTTTTTCTTTCCAGAGATTAGCTGAACTTTGAATTTTTCCATTATGTTTTAAGAGATTTTTCAGTTTCCTACAACCCATTAAAACTCTTAGGATTTCCTGATCGGACAGTTGCCTTTCGCTGGTAACGTTGGCTAGAGTCTGATGTATTTCTTTTTCACGGTAATGCTGCTTAAGTCCATCTATCCGGAAGATCTCACATATATACAGTTACAGAACAACAAAAAAAGTAAGTGCTTTCATTTAATTGAAACCCTTCATGAATTACATTAAAATCATGCCATAGAATGTCAATATTTGCAATGTTTTGTACTATATATGAAATGAATTATAAAGAATTAGGTGCTATAATTTAAAAAAGCTAAGTGTAAGCACTTACATAAAAAGCGAAGGTGAAAACACTTAAACAGGCTTTAAGACCCCATTTATTTAAGTGAAAAAGGTGAAAGGAGAGAAAAGCATGATAAAGGTTAAACAGTGGGCTACGGCAGGGGTGGCGGCTGCTATGGCAGTGTCCTTAAGCGCCTGCGGCGGAAGCAAGAGCGTAAATGAGTCAGCGCCGGTGGCGGCGGAAACGGATTCTGTGACGGCAGGAAAGTATATCCCGTTAAACGTGGAGGACCCCATTGAATTTGCCGGGACTAATATCACGTATCAGGGAAAAACCATTCCTCTCGGTCCAAAGGCAATCTATCTGGATGGTTCCCTGGCCGATGAGACAGCAGGCCGTTATGATTATGTGTACAATGACATAACAGAGGCTTTAAGCGCCCAGGCGTTGAAAAATGGCACAGAGCAGGAGCCTATGACGATTTATATTGCGCCATATGTGTACTGGATTGACGATCCGGAAGCGTCAGATACTCTGGAAAAAACGGAAGGCTATGAGGTTCCCTACGGTATGGTGGTGGACTGTGAGTGGCTTTCGCTAAAGGGACTTACCCAAGACCCGGACCATGTGGTTTTAGCTGGCAACCGGGGCCAATCTCACGGTGCCGACGGAAACTATACGATGTTCCGGTTCAATAACAATGGAACCGGACTGCAGGTTCAGAATTTAACAATTGGCAATTACTGCAGTGTGGATTTAGATTATGCGCTGAAGCCGGAGTTAAATCATGAGAAACGGACCTCCACCATTACACAGGCTCAGTTGGCAGATTTGTCCGGGGATAGGATGTTTGCGGAAAACTGTAATTTTATCAGCCGCTTAAATCTTCGTCCCATCAATGGCGGAGAAAGAAGCCTGTATAATAACTGCCATTTTGAGAGCACAGATGATGCCATAAACGGAAATGCAGTTTTTGTGGGCTGCGATTTTGACTTTTACGGAAACAGACCGCTGGCCGAGGCTACAAAAACTGGTTCCGTGTTTTTAGATTGTACGTTTCGGTGTGTGACCTTGACTGTGGAAACAGAGCCTGTGCAGTATTTTACCAAGCGGGGAGGCGCGATAGCGGCAGTGGACTGTACGTATCAGAGCAATTTTAACATTCCATTTGAAATTTCCTGGACCAAATATCCGGCAGCTTCCTTAAAATGTTACCAATACAACATCCTGCACAATGGGAAACCCATTACAATTGCAGGTGAGGGCGCACAGGAAACTGTGGATATGACCGGATCGGAGGTTTTGAAAGCTTACCGGATAGAATCTGATGGAAAAAGTTACTATAATACCTATAATCTCTTAAGAGGGAATGACCAATGGGATCCGCTGGATGTAAAAGCTGCCGTTACTGCGGCGGAAGCAGACAAGGTACCGACAATGCTTTCCCTGGAGACAACGCAAGATATCATTGTATCCGGCAGCAATGCGGCGGTTATTTCCAGCAAAGTGCTGTATTTCTATCAGACGGAAGAAACGGGCAGCGCTGTGACCTATACAATTTCCGAAAAAGATGGGGCTTATGCGACGCTTACAGATCATGAGAACGGGACCTGCACCATTCAGGGAATCAATGAGAAGGACGAGACAAAGCAGGTTATGGTTCATGCAAAGACGCCGGAGGGGCTGGAGGCATCTTTGGAACTGACCGTTAAGCCAAGTGTTCTGGAGCCACCATCATTCACAAAGAAATTGACGGTTCAAAAAGAGAAGGAGGGCTATCTGACGGCTGAATACGACCTGAATCTGGGAGACAGGGAAGACCAGTCAGTGATTTCCTGGTACCGCAGCCAGGATGCAGCAGGAAGCAACCCGATTCTGGTTGCTGTTTCAACGCAGGATCAGCCCAAATATGAATACCGGCTTACGGCGGGTGACATCGGCAGCTATCTGACCGCCAAGGTGGAGCCAAAGCACATCCGGAGCAATCCGGGATCAGCTGTGCCAGCCATGTTTCCATACAAAATCACAGCAGCAAATGTGACGGCCCACAATTTCCACACCGACTTTTCTGCATTTCCGGTGGTCCGGCAGAAGGAGATTAAGCCTGGATACTGGACCGTTGATACGTTCCAACCGGCTGACATGAAGGATTACAGCGGCTGGAAGGGGGAGGATACCGATCAGCCCTGGATTTATGGTGAAACGGGAGATGGCAGCGTAGGAATGGGTATTTATCAGGGAACCCAGGGCGTACGGCTTATGTATACACCTGTAGCAGGAACGTATGGAAGTATGAGCTTCAAGCTTCTGGCGGATCCCGCAAAAATAGCGGGCCAGGGCTTCGGGAGCGCAGGCCAGTATATGGACCTGTGCATAAAGTTTGACACAGAAACACTGACCGGCTATGGTCTGCGGATTATCCGTACCGAGACAGCATCCAACGCCTGCGCCTTTGTTCTTGTCCGGTATGAAAAAGGACAGGTAAGCTACATATCCGATGAAGTCCTTTCATCCTGCTATCTGACCGGCTGTAAAATTACAATGAAGGCGGAGGGGACAAAGCTAACCGCCCATGTGGAAACCCAGACTCCACAGTTGGCAGATCAGGCAAAGGATGGATATAATCATTCGGTGGATTTGAGCGGAGAGATAACAGAGAACGGTTTTGGTGGCGTGAGCCTATTGCATACCGGGACCACAGGTTCAGGTGGGTGGCAGAATACGACCATGCTGCATGAACTGGAGGTGGAGTGGCTGGGGGAGAATCCTCAGAATCCATAGATGAAATGGTACCCTGACAGTTCGACACAAAAAAGTGGCTGTACTTGACTATCAGGGTACTTTTTATGATATGATGCGGTAAAAAGATTTAAGGAAACTGTCATGATCTTATCCGTCTTTTTTCGGTATTGCTGAATGTATATACACTCTATTATTATAGATTATACCGTCAATAAATTTACTTAAATATTTTTTAAGTTATTATCAGAAACATGTACATATGTTCCCTCAATTGCTCTTGTATGTAAAACTGCATATGTATTTAAAACATATTCTCTTATGGTTTTAGTATCAACGCCATTTTTCACTTTGTTATCAAATAAAGTGATCAATATTAACTTTTATTTTATTGTCTTGTTTATAATAATAGAGGTATCACCAACCTTTTCATAATCAATTTTATATCTCACCCAAAAACCAAATATTCTATTTTATTATCATGATATACCCACAAATGAAAACAGAAAATCTGCCAACTTTGAACTTTATGGTAATTGAAGGGGCGCTAACATTCAAAGATCTTAAATAAGATGAGAAATAAGACATACTGTTGTAGTATTCCTTATATTATACTATTTGCAGGAATTAAATAATAAAGTAACAAGGAGGGAGTTAAATGAACCGAATAAATGTAATATGTTTAGGTGTAAGAAGTATGGAAGATTCAATCCGCTTTTATAAAGATGGATTAGGTTTTCAGACAAACGAAACGGGCTATAACCCACCGGTAATTTTTTTTAATACTTCAGGAGGATTAAAACTGGAACTATATCCGATTGACTTATTAGTAAAGGATATTAACAACAGCAATCCTCCGCAGATTCACTCTGGTTTTAGTGGCATAACATTGGCCTATAATGTGAAAAGCAAGGAAGAAGTGCATCAAGTGATTGAATTAGCAAGAAAAGCCGGTGCACAAGTTGAAAAAGAACCGCAGGATGTCTTTTGGGGCGGTTATCATGCTTATTTTTCGGACCCAGATGGTTATTTTTGGGAGGTTGCATACGGTCCTGAATTTAAGTTTGACGAGAAGGATATGTTGATTTTATGATATAAGAAAGCAAAGCTATTGTTCATCATTTTTATAGAAGGCTTTATAAAGTAAGCCATCTTTCAGAAGCACGGCGGCAAACGAGAGATTGCCACCGTGCTATTTTTCACCATTCTTCCATTCATAATAACTGTCAAGGATTACCTTCTTATCTGGCACTATTTTCTGATTATACAAAAAAAGGTTCCAAATCATTTGTAAAAAATGATAAAAAAAGCTTTACATTCGTTATACAATATGTTAATATGCATATGTAACCGGTTACATAAAGGAGATTCTAAAAATGAATATACGGGATATTGCCAAAAAAGTAGGTGTTTCTTCTGCGACAGTGTCCAGAGTGATTAATCAGTCCGGATATGTAAAGGACGAAACGAAGCAAAAGGTTTTAGCAGCGATTGAAGAAGCAGATTTCGTACCGAATGCCATAGCAAGAAGTTTAAGCACCCGTGACTCTTCCAGTATCGGAGTTATTGTTCCGGATATAGCCAATGAGTTTTTTTCCAGCGTTATAAGCGGAATGGGAGAGATAGCGGTCAATAACCAGTATAACATTGTTCTGTTTGATACAGGTGAAATGCAGGAAAGGGAACATCAATACCTTCAGATGGCAGAAGGCCAAAGACTTTCCGGTTTGATTATTACCCCGGTTTCCGAGCTTGATATGGTGACTCGGGATAAGCTGATACAATTTGAAAACAAGGGAATTCCGGTGGTTTTAGTTGACCGAAATATTAAAAATTCCAGTCTGGATGGTGTTTTTGTAGAGAATGCCGCCGCTGCTTATAAAGGAGTGGAATCTTTGATCCATGCCGGACACCGAAAGATTGCAATCATTACAGGTCCCAGCACTTCTATGCCAGGGAAGGACCGGTTAAAGGGTTACAAGGCAGCCTTAATGGATTATAGGATTGAACTTAAGGAAGAGTATATTGTATCCGGAGATTTCAAGATTATCAAAGCCTATGAACGGACAAAAGAATTGCTACGGCTTCCGGATCCGCCGACTGCAATTTTTGCCTCCAATAACCAGACCAGTCTGGGAGTCCTTAAGTATCTTACCGAGCAGAAACTTAAAATGGGCAGGGATATATCAATGGTAGGCTTTGACCAGATTGAATCACTTAAAATAATCGATTACAGGCTATCAACCATCGAACGTGATGCAAAGAGGCAGGGATATGAAGCTATGGCAATGCTGATTGACAAGCTGTCCCATAAGGAGAGTAAAAGCTCCGACAGGAAAATATTTGTTCCATATCAGGTGGTGCTTCGCGGGTCAGAATTAATAAAATAGGCTGCGGTCAGCAGTTTATTTTTACCCCGGATATGTAACCGGTTACATATCCGGAGAGATAGAGAATGAAAGAAAAGAGGAGAAGAAAATGGAAATTGCAAAATTAGTGGATCACACGATGTTAAAGGCAGATGCCACATCAGAAACAATTAAAAGATACTGTTCAGAAGCAAAAGAATATGGATTTGCATCGGTGTGTGTGAATACTTGCCAGGTACCTCTCGTTGCACAGGAATTAAAAGGCAGCGGTGTCGCTGTTTGCTGCGTGGTAGGTTTCCCTCTAGGCGCAATGTTAGCTTCTGCAAAAGCTTTTGAAGCCGCCGAGGCAGTGAAGGCAGGGGCAGATGAAGTAGATACGGTAATGAACATCGGCGCCATGAAGGATAAAAATTATGATCTGGTGCGTGACGATATAAAAGCAGTTGTAGAAGCATCCCAGGGGAAAGTTGTAAAAGTTATTTTAGAAAACTGCCTCCTAACGAAAGAGGAAATTGTAAAAGCCTGCGAGCTTTCTATAGAAGCCGGAGCAGATTTTGTAAAAACGTCCACAGGTTTTAGCACAGGCGGTGCTGTAGCAGAAGATGTAGCACTCATGAAGCAGACCGTAGAAAACAGGGCAAAAGTAAAGGCTAGCGGAGGAATCCGTACACTGGAAGAGGCACGGGCCATGATAGAAGCCGGAGCAGACCGGATAGGAGCAGGCAACGGAATCGCCTTGCTATAAGAAAAAGGAGAAGGATTATGGGGAAAAAAGTAACAGTTTTCGGAAGCTTTGTAGTGGATCTGATGGGAAGAAGCCCTCATCTTCCGGTCCCGGGAGAAACCGTTAAAGGAAGTATTTTTAAAATGGGTCCGGGCGGCAAGGGATTCAATCAGGGGGTAGCTGCCCATAAGGCGGGAGCTGATGTGACCATGGTAACGAAGCTTGGGGAGGATGCATTCGCAGATGTGGCCTTAAATACCATGAAAACCCTGGGAATGGATACCAAGCGGATATTCCGCACTGAGCAGACAGAGACCGGCTGTGCGCTGATCATGGTAGATGAAAACACCAGCCAGAATGAAATAGTTGTCATTCTGGGCGCCTGTGACACAATTACAGATGAAGAAGTAGAATCTATTTCAGATTTGCTGGATCAGTCGGAATTCTTGCTGACTCAGCTGGAAACCAATATTTCTTCCGTCGAAAAAGTAATTGATATCGCATATGAAAAAGGTGTAAAAATCATTTTAAATACGGCTCCTGTACAGCCGGTCAGTGACAGCATTTTAAGTAAAGTGGATTTAATCACGCCGAATGAGGTAGAAGCTGAGATATTAACCGGGATACCGGTTGATGGGGAAGAAAATGCAGGAAGAGCTGCAGATTACTTTTTTGAAAAAGGAGTTAAAAATGTACTGATCACCTTAGGGGGAAAAGGTGTTTACTTAGCAACTCCAAAGAAGAGGGGCATCCTGCCAGCTTACCGTGTCAATGCAGTAGATACGACCGGTGCTGGCGATGCGTTTAATGGCGGCCTGGTGGCAGCCCTGGCAGAAGGAAAGGATCTATGGGAGGCGGCAGCCTTTGCCAATGCATTAGCCGCTATCTCGGTACAACGGATCGGAACCACACCGGCCATGCCTGACAGGGAAGAAATAGACTCATTTATTAAAGAGCAGGAGAAGGAGAATCGCTCATGTTAAAAACAGGAATTTTGCACCCACAATTAGCAAGAGTCATGGCAGAACTCAGGCATATGGATATGCTGGTAATCGGAGATGCCGGGCTTCCCATTCCCAAGGGAGTGGAACGGGTGGACTTGGGCTGGAAGCCGGGAAGTCCTGCTTATCTGGAGGTACTGGAAGAAATAGAAAAGTATATGGTAACGGAAAAGGCCATATTTGCAGAGGAGGCACTTGCAGTAAGCCCTGAACTACATAAGAAGGCGCTGGCTCTCTTGCCGGAAGGAATTCCGGTGGAGTATGTGCCCCATAAAGAATTAAAAAAGATGACTGAGGGGGCCAAGGCAATCATCCTGACAGGTGAATTTACAGGCTATACCAACGTAGTATTGGTCTCAGGATGCGCATATTGACCGGAATCAAAGGGGAAGTGGTGAAAACATATGGGAGGAAGGTTAGTTTTAAAACTGGAATCAATCGTAAAGACGTTTCCCGGTGTCAAGGCTCTTGACGGGGTTCATCTGGAGATCTTTGAGGGAGAAGTCCATGCCCTGTGCGGAGAAAACGGGGCAGGAAAATCTACCTTGATGAAAATAATCGCGGGAGCACAGCCTTATACTTCCGGTGCTATGTATCTGGATGACAAAGAAGTGGTGTTTCATTCTGCCAAAGATGCGGAAAAACATGGAATCGCCATGATCTATCAGGAGTTTAATATGGTTCCGGAGATGTCGGTAGCAGAAAACATGTATCTTGGAAGACTTCCGGTAAGTCCATTGGGGAAAGTGGATTGGAACAGACTGTACCAGGATGCACAGGAGAATCTGGATCATCTGGGCTTAAAATTCAGTGCAAAGACTAAGGTAAAGAATCTGTCAGTGGCAGAGGCTCAGATGACGGAGATTGCCAAGTGCCTGACCATCGGGGCAAAAATCATCATTATGGATGAGCCTACCGCAGCACTGGCAGATGAGGAAATCCAGATTCTCTTCCGGACAATTGAGGAACTGAAGAAAAAGGGAATTGCAATCATTTACATATCCCACCGCATGGATGAGATCTTTCAGATCTCGGACCGTCTAACCGTTTTCCGCGACGGAAAATTCGTTGCATCAAAAATCATTGGAGAGACGGATTATGATGATGTGGTATCCATGATGGTCGGACGCAATGTATCCAATCTGTATCCGGTGAGAGATTACAAAACCCAGGAAGTGGTATTTGAAGCCAGGAAAGTAAACAGCCGTGGGGTCCATGATGTCAGCTTAAAGCTTCACAAAGGAGAAATTTTAGGGATTACAGGCCTTTTGGGTGCCGGTACAATAGAACTTTCCAAGCTGATTTACGGTGCCATTCCAATGGACAGCGGAGAAATTTATGTACATGGTAAAAAGAAGGATTGTTCTTCTCCCAGAAAAGCTTTAGAAGCAGGAATCGGGTTTGTCTCAGATGACAGGAAGCAGGAGGGGCTTGTTTTATTAAGAAGCATCAAAGAAAATATCTCCATGTCTTCTCTAAAAAAGCTGACCAAAGGATTCCGGCTGGATAACAGGCTGGAAATGGACCGTGTAAAGGAACAGGTGAAAGCGCTTAATATTAAAGTCAGTTCTGCACAGCAGCTTGCCGGAAAGTTAAGCGGCGGAAACCAGCAGAAAGTAGTGTTTGCAAAGGTGCTTTTAGCGGATTCTGATATTCTGATTTTAGACGAACCCACACGAGGAGTCGACGTTGGGGCCAAGGCGGAGATCTATGCCATTATGAACAAGCTGACGGAAGCGGGAAAGAGCATTCTTGTAATTTCTACGGATCTTCCTGAATTGATTGGGGTCAGTGACCGCGTCATTGTTATGCGGGAAGGACGAACGGTGTTAGAAATCTCCAAACAGGAAATGAATCAGGAAAAAATATTAGCACATGCGTCTGGAGGGGTAAGTGAAAATGAATCAGGAAACTAAGAAACGGTTAATCAACCAAATTAATATATATCGCTCGGTTTTGATCTTACTGGTAATCTGTATCTTTGCCGCCTTTTTGTCAGAAAGCTTTTTAAGTGTTTCCAACCTGTTTAATGTTTTTAAGCAGGTGACAGTTGCCGGCATCATCGGATGCGGCATGACCTTTGTGATTCTTACCGGCGGAATCGATTTGTCCGTAGGTTCCATTCTGGGCTTTGCTGGGGTTGTAGCCTCCGGTGTGCTGGCTTCCACCGGCAATACCTTTCTGGCGGTACTTACAGCAGTTGCAATCGGAATTACCTGCGGAATCGTAAATGGATTTTTTATTTCCCAATGCGGGATTCCTCCGTTTATTGCTACCCTTGGCATGATGACCCTTCTTCGGGGATGTGTTTTGGTCTACACCAAAGGCTCTCCCATTCCGGTCAAGGTAGATTCCTATAAATTTATTGGAAAAGGTACGGTTCTGGGGATTCCGGTGCCTGTTATTATACTGATAGCACTTTTCCTGCTGGCACACTACATATTGACGCAAACCAGCTTTGGACGCAGCATTTATGCATTTGGCGGAAACCGGGAAGCCGCCCGTTTATCCGGAATATCCGTAAAAAAGACGGAATGGATGGCTTACATCATTAATGGCTTTTTAAGCGGCATTGCGGCAGTGGTTTTAACAGCCAGACTGGGGTCTGCACAATCCACCAGCGGACAGGGGATCGAGATGGATGCCATTGCAGCGGTCATACTTGGAGGTACAAGCTTAAGCGGCGGAACCGGATTTGTGCTGCCTACTGTGGTAGGTGCTATGATCATGGGAATTATCGATAATATTCTTACGCTTATGAATGTAAATCCCCACGCCACCAATATTGTAAAGGGCGCAGTTGTTCTCATTGCAGTTCTGGTGGACAAAAAGGTTAAGGATTTATCTGCGAAAGCAGAATAAATAAAACTATTAATGTAAAAAAGAAGGGAAGGAAAAAGATTATGATCAAAAGAAAACACATGGCAGCAGTAGCAGCCGCAGGATTTGTCCTTGCATCATTGGCAGGATGCAGCAGCGGAGAGAAGGCGTCTGAAACCAAACAGGAGACCGCACAGACAGAAGCAGCTACGACAACAGCGGAAGCTAAAGCAGAGGCTAAGTCAGGGGAGAAGAAATACGTAATCGGACTTGCTATGAATACTCAGACAAATCCATTCTTTGTGGATGTAAAAGACGGGGTACAGAAAGCCGCAGACGAATTAGGAGTAGAACTTTATATTACAGATGCGCAGGATGATCCATCAATTCAGATGAAGGATGTAGAAAACTTGATCACCAAGAAACCGGACTGCATCATCATCGATACTTGTGACTCGGATGCAATCGTATCTTCCATAGAAGCATGTAACGAAGCCGGTATCCCGGTGCTTACCATGGACCGTGAGGCAAGCGGCGGAGAAGTGGTTTCTCATATCGGTTACGATGCCATCAAATCCGGTAAACTGGCCGGCGAGTATCTGGTAGATACACTTGGAGGCAAAGGAAATATCGTAGAAATCCAGGGTATTATGGGAACCAATGTGGCTCAGAGCCGTTCCAAGGGCTTTAACGAAGCCATAAGCCAGCATCCTGACATGAAGATCGTTGCCTGCCAGGTTGCAGATTTTGACCGTGCCAAGGGTATGAGCATTATGGAGAACATCCTTCAGGCCAACGACCACATCGACGGATTATATGCAGCCAACGATGAAATGCTTCTTGGAGCTTTGGAAGCGATCGAAGCTGCCGGCCGTCTGGACGAGATTACCATGATCGGCTGCGATGCCATTGATGACACCATTGAGGCCATTAAAGCAGGAAAGGTTAATGCAACAATTGCAGAACCGCCTTTCTTCCTTGGAAAAGCTATTTTGAACTCTGCATACAATTATCTGCAGGGCAAAGACGTAGACAAGTATGTGATTTTGGACAACGAACTGGTAACTGCTGATAACGTAAATGATTTAGTTACAAAAGAATAATCGATATTTTTATTA
The DNA here is from genome assembly GCF_900105215.1 of Lacrimispora sphenoides. Lineage (NCBI taxonomy): Bacteria > Bacillati > Bacillota > Clostridia > Lachnospirales > Lachnospiraceae > Lacrimispora > Lacrimispora sphenoides. Next base: position 1,317,923 of record NZ_FOIP01000002.1, read on the forward strand.
GCTGCGGCATCAGGCTGGATTAATCGGTCTGATGCCGCAGTTTTTTTGGGGCGTGTCAATATTTGTAAATTATGAAAAGATTTTCGTTATTGTTTGTGATATAATTTCTACAGTTTTTAATAATGATGAGCCGGATTCAAAAATATGAGACAGGAGGTGTTGTCATGATCATATCGCTTGATCCAAAGACCGTAGATAAATTAACAAAAACTGAGCTTGAAATCGTAAATTTTATTAATACACATGAAGATACCCTTCCTGAGATGTCAATTGTTGATATCGCATTTGAGACCTATTCTTCTCCCTCTACCGTTTCCAGAGCAATCCGGAAGTGCGGATTAAACGGATTCAATGAGCTCCGGTACCGCTCCGTTAATAAGGCAAAGAGCGAGGAAATACAAGGCATAAATGAAATACTCAATAAAACCCTTATTGAGGCACAGAAAGTTCATGAACGTATTTCCCTTACCGATGTTCTGGAGATTATTAAATGCCTGGATTCTGCCCGGCAGATATCAGTTTTCGCAAGAGGGCCGACAACTTATGTTGGGCAGGAGTTTTCTTTAAAGCTTCAGCTTCTGGACTATGATGTCTTTTACACAGACGATCCCAACATCATGCAGGTAAAAGCTTCAAAACTAAAGGCAGACGATGTTTTGTTTCTCTTGTCTTTAAACGGAGAAACTCCAGAGCTGATCGCCTCTGCATTTACAGCCTTTCACCGTGGAAACCGAGTGATTACCTGTTGCTGTAATGAGAAGTCCAAACTGTTGTTATACAGCAATTATTCCCTTATCGGATATAAGCATTCCCATCAGGCAATCAAAGAATTTGAAGTCTCATCAAGAATTGCATTGCATATGATTTGCAGAATTATCATTGATTACATATCAACCTATCGAAAGAAATAACAGGGCGGATGAAAAATCCGGCCCTTTTTTTGTATCTTGGCTTTGCCGGGTTTTCAATTTCTGAAAAGATTTTCATGGGATTTCTATATATAATGGCAAATGAGCAGAAGTTCTGAAAAAAGGTGAGGTGCAATAGAAGATGATCTATACTTTGACTACAAATCCTGCGATTGATATGAATATTTCAACCAATGGGATACAGGCAAAAGTAGTAAACCGGACGTATGGTGCTGTTTATACTCCCAATGGTAAGGGGCTGAATGTAAGCTATTGTTTGAAACGGTTCCATATCCAATCAAAAGTTCTTGGCTTTTTCGGAGATTTTTCAGGAAAGTATATCGTTGAAGAGACTCAGAAGAAATCCATTGAAACCTTTCCGGTCTGGGTGGAAGATATCACACGGATTAATATTTTTATAAACGATGGGAAAGAGGAGTTCAAGTTTGTAAATGAAGGGTCCTATGTATCTGACCGGAAGCAGGAGGATATGCTCCGGATTATGAACGGACTTGCTGATTTAGATACGCTGGTAATCAGCGGAAGCCTGCCAAAGGGGATCGGAAACCAGTTTTATGATGAGGTAATGGAAATATGCAGAAAAAAACAGGTAAAGGTAATTTTAGATATCAGTTCCGATTACTTAAAGGACTTGATGCATTACCGACCATACTTAATTAAGCCCAATGATGAGGAAGTAAAAGATATCTTTGGAATCATTATGCGGGATGAAGCTGATATGGTCGATGCCCTCCACTATCTGCACGAGAAGGGGGCACAAAATATCCTTATTACACTGGGGGACCGGGGATCCTATTTTTATAATGGGAAATCTGTATTTTTTGCAGGTACAAAGAACGTTGAGCTGGTCAGCTCTGCCTGCGCGGGAGATGCATGCCTCGCCGGATTTTTAAGCGTATGGCTTGATCAGCCGGGGGAGGTAGAACAAGCATTAAAGCGTTCTGCGGCAGTAGGGGCAAACGTGGCTGAGAGCAACGGATTGGGACCCATGGATAAGGTAGATGATTATGAGAAGGAAATTGATGTAAGAAGGGTGGAATAAACATGAGGCTGTTTCATGATTGTCACAAGAATAGGAGAGAGAAAAATGCCGTTAGTTACTTCTAAAAAAATGTTACTTGATGCCCAAAAAGGAAACTATGCAGTCGGTGCCTTTAATGTGGAAAACATGGAAATGGTTATGGCTGTCATAGATGCGGCGGAGGAGCTTCACGCGCCGGTGATTCTGCAGACGACGCCGTCTACAGTAAAATACGGAGGCTTAAACCTGTACTATGCGAATGTAAAAGCAGCAGCCGAACGCGCTTCTGTCCCTGTGGCGCTTCACCTGGATCATGGCAGCAGCTTTGAACTGGCGATGCAGGCCCTTCGTGAGGGATATACCTCCATTATGATAGACGGTTCCCATTTGTCCATGGAAGAGAATGCGGCTATATCAAAGTCCGTTGTGGATGCCTGCCATCCGTCTTGCATACCGGTCGAAGGGGAGCTGGGGCGTGTGGGAGGAAAGGAAGATGATCTGGAGGGCGGCGACGGAGGATTCACATCACCGGATGAAGCCGCTTATTTTGTGGAAAAGACAGGGATCGATTATCTTGCGGTATCCATCGGAACCGCACATGGCGTATATTCCGGGGTTCCCAATATCCGCATTGATATACTAAAGGAAATCAGGAAGAAGGTTTCCATACCCCTTGTTCTCCATGGAACCTCCGGGCTTGCAGATGAAACGGTGCAGGAATGCATCCGGGAAGGCATTTGTAAAGTCAATTATGCGACGGATTTACGAATCGCATTTAGCGAAGGGGTGAAAGCGGTTCTAAAAGAAAACCAATCCGTTATTGATCCAAAAACTTATGGCAAAAGAGGCCGAGAGTCTGTAAAGCAGTATGTATGGAACAAAATTTCAGTTTGTGGCAGCGGGGGGAAAGCAGGAAATTATGAATAAGCTGATCAATAGCCAGGAGCGGATGGTACCGGAGATGCTGGAAGGCTATCTATCCTTAAATCCGGACCTGTACTGCAAGGTACCTGGCGTTATGGGTATTAAAAATAAAAGGGAAGAAGATAAGGTGTCGGTGGTCATTGCCGGAGGATCTGGGAATGAACCGTGGGTTCTGGGATTTGTAGGAGATGGCCTGGCTGACGGAGCTGCCCTGGGAAATGTTTATACGGCGCCGCCTTCCCGTACCGTATTGGAAGTAACAAGGTCAGTGCCTCATGATAAGGGCGTCATTTTTATCGCGGCAAATCATGCCGGAGATGTGCTGAATTTTGAACTGGTGCGGGAGCTGGCCGAATTGGAAGGAATTAAGTCCCATTGCATTTATGTATCCGATGATATTTCGTCGGCTCCCCTGGAAAAAAAGGAGGAACGCAGGGGGATAGCAGGAATTTCCTTTGTGGTTAAAATTGCGGGGGCAGCATCAAAAGAAGGCTATGGTCTGGAAGAAATGAAACGGTTGGTTGAGAAAGCAGTCAAAAACACCAGAACCTTTGGTGTAACAACCTCCCCGGGATATATGCCCGGATCAGGAGAGGCGATGTGCGAGCTTCCGGATGGCTTTGTGGAGTTTGGAATGGGATTTAATGGAGAGCCCGGAACGAAACGGGAAGAGCTCTCGTCAGCAGATGCGATAACAGAAGCGCTCATGGAACAGTTGTTAAATGAGGTCCCGGCAGGCTGTGAGGCTGCATTTATGGTGAATGGTTACGGATTTACCAGCATGCTGGAACTTTGCATCGTAAGCCGGAAAGTGAGTGAAATTGCAGAGGCAAACGGAATTGTCAATGTTCATTCATTTATTGATACCCTTTTTTCACCTCAGGGAACCGGTGGCTTTTCCGTATCAATACTGATCCTTGATGATGAGTTGAAAGAATTATATCAAAAACCCTGTAAATCCCCATTATTCCGGTTTCAAGGAGGCAGCAGATGAATGTGGATCAACTAAATGCGGATCAGGTAAAGCAGCTTTTTCTGTGTGTTGCCGACCGGATTGTGATAAATGAGCCGTATCTGACAGAAATTGATATGAAAATAGGCGATGGAGATCATGGCACGGGAATGGAACTGGGATTTAAAGCGGTCCTGGAACAGCTTCCTTCCCTGGAAGCAGAATCCGTGGAATCTGTATTTCAGGAATTGGGGCGGATACTGCTTGATACCATGGGAGGAGCCTCAGGCGTTTTGTTTGGTACCATGTTTATCAGCGGTGTTATCCGTCGAGAACCATCCTGTTGTTTTGGGCTTTCGGATTTTGCGGAAAGCTTCCGGGTATCCCTGGATGCCATTATGCAAAGAGGGAAGGCCAGGGTCGGGGATAAGACTATGGTGGATGCATTGGAGCCAGCCGTTGCTGCGTTAGAACACGCCGCTTCCCAAGGGCTGACCATCCATGAGGGATTCTCCATGGCCGCAACAGCAGCAAAAAAGGGTGTTGAATATACAAAAGAGATAAAAGCCAGATTTGGAAGGGCTAAATATTACGGGGACAAGGCGATTGGACTGCAGGATGCGGGTGCTACATCCGTATGGCTGATTTTCCAGGCTATGTCGGATTGGGTATCAAATAACTTGATATAAATAAAAATTATGGGAGGTTACGCAACATGAAGAAAGCATTAAAGAGATTTTTAGTTGCAGGAGCAGTAGTTTTGAGTCTGGCGGGATGCCAGAAAGCCGCACAGGAACCGGCAGTGGCAACAAATGCGGGAAGCGAGGAGGCTTCAAAGCCTAAGGAAACCAATGACAAAAGCATCACAGTGGGTGTCAGCCTGTTAAACAATGCGCATGTTTTCTATAATAACATAGAGGCAGCTATGAATGAAAAGGCAAAAGAAATGGGATATCAGCTGATCATCCAGGATGCGGCCGGAGACGGCAACAAACAGCTGAATCAGGTACAGGATTTCATTACACAAAAAGTAGATGCTATCGTTATTTGTCCAACCAACTCCGCCGGAAGTAAATCCATGGTGGAACTGGCTGATGCAGCCGGTATACCGGTATTTACCATGGATGTTGCGTCGGATGGAGAAGTAATCAGCCATATTTCAACCGATAATTACAGAGGCGGAGAACTGGCTGCAGAATATGCGGTAGAACATATCCTGAAACAAAAAGCCGGTCAGGCGGCAGTTATTACATATGCAGAGATTGAAGGCTGCGTACAGCGTGAAAAAGGGTTCACAGAATGGCTTAGTAAAAATGCTCCCGATGTATCGGTTGTGGATGTACAGAACTATTCAGGAGACCAGGGAAAAGCGGCAGAAGTTATGCAGAATATGCTGTTAAAGCATGAAAACCTTGATGTGGTATTTTGCGTCGGCGATCCCGCGGCCGTAGGCGCCATGTCCTCCATTGATGCGGTGGGAAGTAATGTAAAAGTGATTGGTTTTGACGGAAACCCGGAAGGTGTTGAAGCGATTTTAAGCGGCGGAAACTGGATTGCTGATATTGCTCAGGATCCGTCAGCCATTGGAATAACAACATTGGAATGCATTAAGAAGCATCTGGCCGGTGAATCTGTTGAAAAATTAATTCCGATTCCGCCGAGAGTGGTTGACGCAAGCAACTTAAAATAATAAAACCTACAACGGAAGGAGTGAGATGCAATGAAAGAACAGGCTTTCGTTGCTTTAGAACACATTAGTAAATCCTTCCCTGGCGTAAAAGCACTGAATGACGTTTCCATCAATTTTTCCCCTGGCAGAGTCCACGTTCTGCTGGGGGAAAATGGTGCAGGGAAATCTACAATTATTAAAATTATCTCAGGGGTATATCAATCGGATGAAGGGAATCTGATAGTCAGAGGAAATAAAGAAAGATTTGAAAACACCAGAGAATCCTTAGGGAAAGGAATCAGTGTGATCCATCAGGAGCTCAGTGTGATTCCGGATCTGACGATTGCTGAGAACATCTTCCTTGGAAGGGAACCAAAAACCCCCTTAGGGCTGATTGATAAGCAGAAGATGAATCAGGAAGCCGGTAAGCTGCTGGAATCATTGGGAATGCAAATAAACCCCAGGACATTTATCAGAAAGCTGGCCAATGGGGATAAGCAGATGGTCGAAATCGCCAGGGCGGTATCCCAAAACAGTTCAATGGTCATCATGGATGAGCCTACCTCCTCCTTGTCGGAAAAGGAAGTGGGGGCCTTGTTTAAAGTCATAAAGTCTTTAAAGGAAGAAAATGTAGCGGTTATTTACATATCCCACCGTTTGAAGGAGATACGCGAAATAGGGGATGATATTACGATTTTAAGGGATGGAAAGGTTGTTATAACTTTGCCCCTATCTCAAATTTCAGAAGAAGAAATGATCAACAAGATGGTCGGAAGAGAAATGAAGCAGTTCTATTTCCGGTCAGAAAATGCAGTGAAGGATGAAATTGTGTTATCCGTAGAAAACCTGGGACGAGGCGGCACGTTCCACAATGTCTCGTTTCAGCTGAGAAGGGGAGAAATCCTGGGTGTTGCAGGTTTGATCGGTGCTGGACGGACAGAAGTGATGAGAACTGTTTTCGGAGCGGATGCCCCGGACTCTGGTTCTATGTTTGTCGATGGCAGACCATACCGGCCGAAATCTGTAAAGGATGGGGTTGCATCCGGGATTGGCCTTGTTCCGGAGGACAGAAGGGGCCAGGGGCTGCTTCTTGAAAAGAATGTAGCCATCAATACGACGTTATCCAGCTTGTTTCAAAGGTCTAAAAAGGGATTGATCGACTTCGCCTGGGAAAAGGCGGCGTCAGAGGAATATGTGAAAAAGATGGGGACGAAAACTCCCGGGATCAAGACCAGGATTAGAAATCTCTCAGGTGGTAACCAGCAGAAGGTGGTCATTGCAAGGTGGCTTCTTGCAGGCTCCCGTATTTTGATCATGGACGAGCCTACCAGGGGGATTGATGTCAATGCAAAAGCTGAAATCTACAACTTGATGAAGGAGTTTGTAGAGGCCGGAGGCAGCATTATCATGGTTTCCTCTGATCTGCCAGAAATTCTTGGAGTTGCAGACCGGATTATGATCATGAGGGAAGGGACTGTTTCAGGATTTATAGATACCAAAGAGGCTTCGGAAGAAAAAATCATGGGTTTGGCAAGTATCAGCACAGAAAGTTCCGGGAGGGCAAAAGAATGAATAAACAAAAACCAAATAAATATCTGACATTTGCAAAAGATAATACCATGCTGATTTTCCTGATCCTTTTGTTTGCACTTTGCCTGATGTTTGTTCCCAGGTTTGCAACCATCGGTAACTTTAAGAATGTATTGATTCAAATTGCAATTAATGCATTGATTGCAACCGGCATGACGTTTGTGATTCTTTCTGATGGAATTGATTTATCCGTTGGCTCTGTTGCGGCACTTGCCGGTATTGCAGCAGCAGCCTGCATCAAGCTGTTTCCGGATGCCGGCATAGGGCTGAGCTTGTGTGTGATTGTGGCAGCATCTGTAGTGGTCGGAGGAATTTGCGGCAGCATCAACGGATTATTTGTATCTGTTTTAAACGTTCCGCCCTTTATCGCCACACTGGCGATGATGAATGCCGCAAGAGGTCTGGGATATGTTTTTACAGATGCAAAACCGATATTCGGACTTCCGGCTTCTTTTGGCTGGGTAGGACTTCGCTCGGTTGGTCCGGTGCCGGTATCTGTCATACTCATGTTTTTGGTGATTGGTACTGCCATTTTTATTCTTGGAAGAACCTGTTACGGCAGATACATTTATGCGGTAGGAAGCAATACGGAGGTTGCAAAGCTCAGCGGAATCCAGGTCAGGAAGATCAAAATGTCCGTTTATATTATCTGCGGAATCTTAGCGGCCCTTGCTGGTGCTGTATTGGCTTCTAAACTGCAGAACGGTCAGGCAACAGCTGCAGCCGGATATGAGCTGAATGCCATTGCTGCTGTAGCTATGGGAGGCACCAGTATGTCCGGGGGACGGGGCGGTATGGTGCAGACGATCTTTGGACTCTTTGTCATCGGAATCATAAATAATGCATTGAGTCTGTTAGGCATATCCTCTTACTGGCAGACCATTGCCATGGGAGTTATTATTCTCATTGCAGTGGTGATTGACCGGTTACAGAGCAATGAGTGATGCTGGTAATGATATAGTTTCCGGCATAGATTACTTCTTTTAACCAGAAGCATAGCATGATACAATGAAGCCGGAAGAGGAAGAATACCTCATGAAAGCAAGGATTCCTTTATTGATAACTAAATCTGTGTTTATCCGCATCAAAAATATCAGGATTTATATCTAAATCTCAGGTATGATTGTTTTGAAAGGAGGAATCAGGCAATGAATACGCTGGCTCAATTTAATGATGCAATGGCATATATTGAAAGAAACTTGATGCTTGATATTGAACCGGGTCAAATCGCACGTATATCCGGCTGTTCAGAATATCATTTTCGCAGAATGTTTTCTTTTCTTGCAGGAATGCCATTAGGTGAATATATTCGCCGCAGGCGGCTGTCGGCAGCAGGACTGATGTTACAGAACGATTCGGTAAAAGTCATTGATTTAGCATTACAGCTTGGCTATGAATCACCTGAAGCTTTTAGTAAAGCTTTTCAAGTGATGCATGGAGTAACCCCTTCGCAAGCCAAAAAAACAAACACTGAACTTAAAGTCCTGCCTCCAATGACCTTTCAATTAACAATCAAAGGAGGAATAGAAATGAATTATCGGGTTGTCGAAAAAGACGAATTTTATGTTGTTGGATTTAAAAAAAGAATTACAGTGCAATTTAAAGGGATCAATCCACAGATGGACTCATTGGTACAAAAATTAACTCCTCAAATTATTGATGAGCTAAAAGGATTATGCGACATGGAACCAAAAGGAATGCTCAGTGTTTCTGCGAATTTTCATGAGCGTACCACGGAAGGCTCACAGCTTGACCAGTATATCGGAGTTGCTACTTCCAAAACGGCTTCTGACGGCTATGATATCCTTCATGTCGCGGCATCTACTTGGGCGGTATTTAAAGCGGTTGGTCCATTTCCAGAGGCGATACAGGACACATGGGCTAAGATTTATGGGGAATGGTTCCCGGCATCGGGATATGAATTGACCGGGGGACCGGAGTTATTGTGGAATGAAACCCCTGATACGAGCAGGGCAGATTATAAAAGTGAGATATGGATCCCTGTCCGCAAAATTAACGGTTAAATTCTCGAAGACATTTTAAACTGCCGGACGGCATATAAAAAGCCGTCATTTGGCAGGCAATATGTTATACCAATTGAAAAATGTATAATTAAGCGGCGGTTTTGTAATCGAATCGATTCAAAGCCGCCGCTTTACTTAGAGTATAAAGAGGGGAAGACGAAGCCCTGCTTGATATTTTGACTCAGTTATGTAATGATAGAGGTATGGAAATTATGAAAAAACATAGGATACCGAATTGCGTCACATGCTGTTTGGTTACAATTACGTTAATAGAATAAATTCAAGCTCAAAGGTGAAATAATAATAATGGATTAAATGGTAATAGTGCAAAGCATATAAAAACAGGGCTTCTGAATTTTCAGAGCCTTGTTTTTCATTTTCTGCAACTTTTTTGCATCTGAAATCATCTATATAACAGAACGGCAAAAATGTCTGTTAAAAGACAGAAAGGGTAACAAATGAGACAAGAGAACTATGATAAGATGACAGGCTACATCATTGAAAACCAGAAAAAGTTTTACCGGCTCGCATTCAGCTACGCCCAAAACCAGGAGGATGCACTGGATATTGTTCAGAATGCGGTATTAAAAGCGCTGGATCATTATGAATCTTTAAAAAATACAGATGCCATTAAAACATGGTTTTACAGGATTCTTGTAAACGAGAGCATTTATTTCCTCAAGAAAAATAAAAAAGAGATCGCCTCAGGAGAAGACCTGGGTCTGGAGATCCCCTATTATGAACAGGGCTTTGAACCATCGGATGACCTTTATCACGAGATCAACCGGTTGGATATAGAAGTACAAAACATCATTAAGCTTCGTTTTTTTGAAGAAATGTCGCTGAAAGAGATTGCAGAGATCACCGGTGCCAATTTAAACACGGTAAAGGCTAGATTGTACCGAGGCTTAAAATTGTTAAAGCAGAATATTCAGGAGGTAAACTTATGAACCAGTTGGATGATGCAAAAAAAAGATACGATGAGACTCCCATTCCCGAGGAATTAAGCGGACGCATACAGGGTGCCATCGAGCAGTTTGAAGGAAGAAAAGCAACTAGCACCACGAATCATAATGGGAATGGAAAGAGACGGTACTATAAATGGGGAGTGGGAACAGCGGCAGCTTTCCTTATTACATTTACTGCGGCGCTGAATATAAACACAGCTTTTGCAGAGGAGGTACACCAGATTCCGGTTGTAGGTGCCATCGCCCGGGTCCTGACCGTAAGCTCCTATAAAAAGACTGTTGGGGATGAAAAAATTTCGGTAGAAGTGCCGGGAGTGGAATTTATCCAAAACGACACTCATGGACTTTCCAAGCAAATAAATGAAGAAATCCAGGAAATCTGCAGCAAATATGCGGATGAATCATTGGAGCGTGCACAGGAATATAAACAGGCGTTTTTAGATACAGGAGGAACAGAGGCAGAATGGGCGGAACATAAGATCGAGATTAAGGTGTGGTATGAGATCAAGGCTCAAAGCGATGACTATCTTTCTTTTGTGGTGAGGGGAACAGAGAGCTGGACCTCTGCCTACAGTCAGGAAAAGTACTATAACATAGATCTAAAATCAGGAAAGCTATTATCACTAGGAGATGTTCTTGGAGAGGATTACATCAATAAAGCAAACGAGAGCATTAATAGCCAGATGGAGGAAAAATCAAAGGAAATTGGTATTCCATTTTTTACTCCTGAGGAGGGCGGTTTCGAAAGCATTACTGATGAGACAAAATTTTATATGAAGGATAATGGAAATCCGGTTATAGTTTTTGACAAATATGAGATAGCACCAGGAGCTGCCGGGTCAGTCGAATTTGAAATAGTAAGGTAAAGAGCGAATCGTGTTCATAGCTCTGTAAAGCTGGCTGACTGTAAAACAAGCGTATCGTTTACGATGGACGATATGCTTGTTTCCTTTTGCAGGCAGGCCGGTATCATCTCCACCTTGCACTTTTTATTCTTATTAGTTACAATTGAACTCTCCACTATAACACCAGACTTTTAAATGATGCTATTATGGTGGAATAGAATGGTGGTGATAGATTGAATGAAAACTTACATGACATCCGAAATTGCGCATAGTATAGGAATCCATCCCAATACGGTACGTCTTTATGAAGAACTTGAGCTTATACCCAAACCAGAGCGGAGGGCAAACGGTTATCGCATTTTTACAGATTTTCATATGGAGCAGATTAAGTTCGTAAGAATAGCACTAAAGGTTGAGGTTTTACAAAATGGATTGAGAAAACAGGCAATTACCATTATTAAGACCTCTGCTACCGGAAGTTTTGACAAGGCGATTAATTTGACGGAACATTATTTGCAGCAGATAAAAAATGAGCAAAGTAATGCGGAGGAAGCCATAGAGATCACTCAAAAGCTGTTATCAGGCAGCAGCCAGGATCAAGAATCTGGTGCAATGGTTTTAACCAGAAAAGAAACGGCCGATTATTTACAAATTTCAATGGAGGCTTTAAGAAATTGGGAAATGAATGGCCTGCTCACTATAAAACGAAAACAAAACGGCTACCGGGTTTATACGGATGAGGATATTCGGCGGCTCAAAATCATTCGTTCCCTGCGTTGTGGGAATTACTCCCTTTCGGCAATTTTACGAATGCTGAATACATTATCCCAAAATCCAAAAGCAGATATCCGGCAGGTGATTGATACACCGGATGAAAACGATGATATCATTTCCGTATGTGATAAGCTTCTCACTTCTTTGCAATTTGCGGAGGAAAATGCGAAAGTTATGCTGGCGCACCTTGAGAAGATGAAAGAACAATTTGAAATAAACCCTACACTTTGACACCAGACTTTGCTCTGGTGTTATTCTTTTTGTGAAAAGAAAAAGGAGGGATTTTATCACATGGAAACAACCATAGAAGTAAAAGGACTGTGCAAGTCTTACGCCCAAGTGAAAGCGATAGAGAATATTAATATCTCAATTTGCCGTGGGGAAGTATTTGGCTTGCTTGGAGCAAACGGTGCAGGTAAAAGCACCACAATTGAATGTATCCTGGGAACGAAAAAACAGGATAGCGGAACGGTATCCATTTTGGAATTGAATCCGCAAAAAGACAGGAAAAAACTTTTTGAGAGGGTCGGTGTTCAATTTCAGGAAGCCAATTATCAGGACAAAATCAAGGTAGATGAGCTTTGTGAAGTTACTGCTTCGCTTTACAAAAGCACCCTGGATTATGGTGTTCTACTGGAGCAGTTCGGGCTTTCGGAAAAGTCAAATAATCTGGTCAGTGAACTTTCAGGAGGTCAGAAGCAACGGCTTTTTATCGTGCTTGCGCTGATTCCAGATCCAGAAGTCGTGTTTTTAGACGAGCTTACAACAGGATTGGATGCCAGGGCACGGCGGGAAGTGTGGAAGAGCCTTTCCCAGTTAAAAGAAAGAGGTATCACCATTTTGCTGACCTCTCATTTTATGGATGAGGTGGAAGCCCTTTGTGACAGGATTATGATTTTGAAGAACGGGAAGAGCATATTTTACGGTTCCATAAAAGAAGCGGTCACAGCAAGTCCTTATGAAAAGCTTGAGGATGCATATCTTTGGTACACAGACGGGGAGGGTGAATATGAAAACATTTAAAACGTTACTTAAAACAGAAGGAAAATTATCTCTTCGTGGGCTGGACATGTTTATTTTTGCTATTTGTATGCCGGTTGTCGTGGTTGTAATCTTAGGAGCAGTTTTTGGAGACAAACCCGCTTTTGATGGTGCAGAATATACGTTCCTGGAACAATCCTTTGGTGCGGTATCAGCCATTGCCATATGTGCCGGAGGCGTGATGGGGCTTCCCCTGGTTGTATCTGATTATCGAAGCAGAAAGATTTTAAAGCGGTTTAAGGTAACGCCCGCTGATCCTGCTCTTATCCTGGCGGTGCAGGTTGCTATTTACGCACTTTATTCGTTTGCATCCCTTATCCTGATATATACAACTGGAGCGCTATTTTTTGGATTTCAATTAAAAGGCTCGTGGCTTCCATTTCTAGGGGCATACTTGTTGGTCATGTTGTCCATGTTCAGCATTGGGATGCTGGTGGGCGGAATTGCACCGAACACGAAAATAGCCGGTGCCGCCGCCAGCCTGTTGTACTTTCCAATGCTTATTTTTTCAGGTGCCACTCTGCCTTACGAGGTGATGCCTGCTGCATTTCAAAAAGCTGCAGACCTCCTTCCGCTGACTCAGGGAATTAAACTTCTTAAGGCGGCCTCACTGGGGCTGCCAATGGATAGGGTTTTCATTCCGGTTATGGTGATGATCGCCATTGCGGTGATATGTATCAGTATTTCCTTACGCTTTTTCAAGTGGGAATGAGAGATTGGATTAATCGGCCTGACAGAGCTTACCGCGTCTATAATTTATGGCCGCTTTTTATTTTTCACACTACTTCCTTCACCCGGACGAACATGATATAATGACAAAAGAATCGGGGCAAAGCAGGGGGTTAATCATGTTAAAAGTATTGATAGCAGATGATGAAGAAAAGATCTGCCAGCTGATCGAGAAGCTGATCGATTGGCAAGCACTGGATATGAAGCTCAGCGGTGTGGCAAATAATGGGATCGAGGCGCTTGAAAAGATAGAAGCCCTTTCTCCTGATGTAGTGATTACAGATATCCGGATGCCGGGATATGACGGCCTGGATCTGGTGAAAAAGACCCGGGAACTGAATGTAGGCGTGGAATTTGTGATCATCAGCGGATACCGCCATTTTGAATATGCCCAGACAGCGATCAAATATGGGGTCAGCGATTATTTGTTAAAACCAATCAAAAAACAGGAACTAACAGAAACTCTGGAAAAAATAAGAGTAAGGTATAATGAAAAAAGCGAGCAGCTGACCTACGAGGAGCGGGTCAGGCTGGCAAGGAAGAGTGACGCGGAGAGGCTGCGGACCACCTGGTTTTCCAATGTCTTGTACCGGGACCGAAGCGAACAGGACTGCTCCAGCCTGGAAGAAATCAATAAGCAGTATTATTATCAGTTAAAACAGGGGTGCTTTCAGATCGTTTGTGTCAAATTTGATGGAATTTCCATGCCTGACGAGAAAAACCTGGAATTTCTGACAGAAAAGACAACTCAGATTGCAGAGCAGATGCTGAAAGGCCATGTATATGACTGGGAATTGTATGTGGAAAACAGCCATATTTATCTATTCCTGAATTATGGTGAGGAAAACAGGAAACTCATCCGCCGGCAATGCAAAAATATATTAAATGAGCTTGCTGTGCTGGAATCTATTCTGGAAGGGCTTCGAGTGACCATTGGGTTCGGAACAACTGTATGGAATATCGCCCAGCTAAGGAGTTCTCTCAAATCCGCCAGGTACTTAGTGGAGCAGCGCCTGGTGGCCGGAAACGGCAAACTCCTGGAGGGGGAGCTGCGCAGCTCTTTCCATCTGGCTTCAAGCCAGTGGTTCACTCAGTTTAACCAGAACATGAACACGGCTTTGGAAAGTCTGGACAGGCAGCAGGTGGGGGATTGCCTGATGAAACTGAAAGACGGGCTTTTGGAGCAGCCGGATATGACCGGGCATGAAATTCTGCAAATGTGCAGAGAGGTCTGCAATCTATATTTGTTTTTTATGAAAAATCATAAGATCGCCATTGAACAGAATTTTATGGAACGGTTTAATCAGGGTGTGGAATTTTGTTCTTCTGCAAGAGAGGTCCTTCGTTATCTCATAAAAGAGATTTCCGCTTCCTATGATAAGGCCGTGGCCGGAAAGATGCAGGAGAATAACCGACCCATCCGAATCGCTAAAAAATACATCAGAGACCATTATAGGGAAGCCATTACCTTAGAAACAGTCAGTGAAGTCGCCGGATTCAATCCTACATATTTCAGTTCCCTGTTTAAGAAAGAGACAGGAAAGAACTTTTTGGAGTTTTTATCCGAGGTGCGTATGGAACAGGCGAAAGGCCTTCTAAAAGAAACAAATTTAAGTGTTGCTTCCATATGTGAGGAAGTGGGCTACAGCGATGTAAAGTATTTTACAAAGAACTTTACTAAATATTCCGGTTTAAAGCCAAACGAGTATCGGAAGCTTTATTCCTGATGGGAGGCATATCATGAAGGAAAAATTACGGTTTCTGTCCGTCAGAGTGATTCTTCTATTGGCAGGTATTTTGACCGGATTCATGCTTTTGCTTTGCTATGCCCTGTACTTAACCAGGGGTCAGCCGGAGCAAATTTGGCTTATAATGGCGGCTTCTGTTCTCTTGGTCCTGTTTTTTTACAACGGATATTATGGAATTTATAAGCCCATGCAGGAGACCAAACGGGTGGAACGGCAGTTTGCCTCTGGCAGTGTATTAAATGACTTATTAAAAATACGCTATCCCTACTGCCCGGAATCCGAGAAAGTAAATCAAAGGTTTTTTGAAATGCTTGGAACCAGGGAACTGATTAATGTTTCAAAAAAGCAGGCGGAATATCTTGCCCTGCAAAACCAGATCAACCCTCATTTTTTGTACAATACTCTGGAAGGAATACGGAGTGAGGCGCTGAGCCTAGGCGTGGACAGCATAGCGGAGATGACGGAGGCCCTTGCTACCTTTTTCCGCTATACTATTTCCAATGTAGACCATCTGGTAAACTTAGAGGATGAGCTTGCAAATATTGAAAACTACTATTATATCCAACAGTTCCGCTTCGGTAAAAAATTACAGCTGAATATCCAGTATGCATGTTCAGAAGAGCTGGATGAAATGGAGATTCTGCAATACCGTCTGCCAAAGCTGACTTTGCAGCCGGTTGTTGAAAATTCCATTTATCACGGGATTGAGCGGAAAATAGGAGAAGGGCATCTGATCATTAAAATTTCGGTGACGGATTCCCGGTTGATCATCAAGATATCAGATGACGGACTTGGGATGGAGGCCGAAAGGGTGAAGATGTTAAATGAAAAGCTTAAAAGCTTATCCTTAGACGACGTGAACCCTGATATAGACCGGAAAGGCGGCATAGCAATCCAGAATGTCAATAACAGAATTAAGCTGCTCTTTGGAGAGGAATATGGCATCCACGTCTACAGCCAGGTGGAGGCAGGGACGGATGTGGAGATATCCCTTCCTCTGGTAAAGGATTAACAGGACAGAGAGGTGATGAGATGAGAAAGGAAATTCTCCGGCTGAATCATGTTACCCTGGAGGAAAATGGAGAGCGTTATCTGGATAATCTGGATTTTTATATTCTCCAGGGAGAAATTATGGGGCTCATCATATCCGACGCAAAGGGCTGTTCCCAATTGATCCGCCTCATCTGTCATAACATTCCCATAAGCTTTGGCGGAGTGTACTATGAAGGAGACCGGGTAAATCATTATTCCCACGCGGACTTTACTGACAACCGGGTTTATGTCATTGAGGAGAGGGGACGGCTTATAGACAGCCTGACCATATCTGATAACCTGTTTGTTATGCGGAAGGGATTTAAAAAGTA
Organism: Lacrimispora sphenoides; assembly: GCF_900105215.1. Lineage (NCBI taxonomy): Bacteria > Bacillati > Bacillota > Clostridia > Lachnospirales > Lachnospiraceae > Lacrimispora > Lacrimispora sphenoides. Next base: position 1,334,501 of record NZ_FOIP01000002.1, read on the forward strand.
TATTATTAACAGCAGGGTGCTGGATCATCAGGTGGAGCTTTTGATGGCGGAGCTGGGGCTGTCCATTGATCCCAAACGCCGGGTTTCAACCTTAAGCGCCTTTGAGCGCTGTGTGACTGAGCTTTTAAAAGCCATTCTGGCTGGGTGCCGGTTCATTATCCTGGATAGGATCAGCAATTTCTTAAGCCAGATGGAACTAAAACAGTTTCAGGACATTATCAGAGAACAGGCAAAGCGGGGGACCGCATTCCTTTATATGGGAAACCATCATCAGGAGGTGTTCCAGATTGCGGACCGGGCGGCTCTATTTCATCAGGGAATCATATGGAAGGTATTTGAAAAAGAAGAAATGGTGGAAACGGCCCTTCAGCCTTACACCATATCGTTTGACTTATCCGGCAGCCAGATCCGGGAACCTAAGGAGGAGGCTGTTCTTAAATTAGATGGCGTACATTTGAATGGAAAAGAGCCAGTGGGTTTTTCTCTGCGAAAAGGGGAATGTCTGATGATCCTGGATACGGATAACCAGACCTGGGAGCCTCTGGTGGAGGTTCTCTCCGGCAGCAGGGGAATCCGGGCCGGCAGGATTTACCTGGGAGAAAGGGCCTTTGCAGGAGAGGAGCCCACGGACTTTTTTAAGGAGGGGGTAGCTGTTATTCCTGATGACCCGGCAGAAACCTTCCTGTTTAGGGATATGAGCTATATGGAAAACCTGACGTTTCTTCTGGACCGGAAGGTGTTGTTCGGGAATTTAAAGCGCAGCCATCTTCGCAGTGTGCGGAAAGAATATATGAAAAAGGTGGGGCCCTGTATTGATGCTGGAAAGATTGACCGTTTAAGCCTGCGGGAAAGATACGGCCTTGCCTATTACCGGATCCATCTCCTTCACCCTAAGGTCGCTGTGTGCGTACAGCCGCTGGCAAAGGGGGACATGTACTTAAGGCGTTATGTGCTGGATCTGATCCAGGAGCTGAAAAACAGTGGGATTTCGGTACTCATTCTCACCAGCAACCTTGCCGACAACATGGATGTATCAGACCGGATGATAATTCTGCAGGATGGAAAGGTGGCAGCAGAATACGCGAAAGAGGAATTTTATAAAGTAGGCTGGTAATGAATAGGATTAACAGGCGGTCTGGCTGCCTGTTTTTCATTTCTGCAAAGGATTTGATTGCCAAAGAATACCCCCCTTAAACGGAAGAATCTCCCCTACTATCCATGGATTTCCGATGATATACTGTTTACAGAAGCTAGAATTTGAGAGAAATATGAGGGTGATAGGTATGCAGGAAGATATTGTGCGGATGCAGAATATTATAAAGACATTCCCTGGTGTAAAAGCGCTTGACGATGTTTCGTTTTACTTAAAATCAGGAGAAGTTATGGCTTTGCTGGGCGAAAATGGTGCAGGAAAATCGACACTTGTTAAAATATTAAGCGGCGTCTATCCAAGGGATGGAGGAACCATCGAAGTTTTCGGCGACAATATCCGGGATATGACCACACAGAAGGCAAAGGATCTTGGGATAGCGATCATCCATCAGGAACTGAACATGTGCCAGCATTTGACCGTAGCGGAAAACATTTTTCTGGGACGGGAACGGACAAAGGGAATGATCCTTTCTGAAAAAGAAATGAACAAGGCGGCAGCCGAGATCTTAAGCCGAATGAATATAGAATTAGATCCAGAGGAACTGGTGGGCAATCTGGCAGTATCCAAGCAGCAGATGGTTGAGATCGCCAAGGCGCTTTCCATGAATGCCAGGGTCCTGATTATGGATGAGCCTACGTCAGCCCTGACCTCAAAGGAAATCGCAGATCTGTTCACTATTATTAAAAAGTTAAAGACAGAAGGCTGCGGAATCGTATACATATCCCACCGACTGGAAGAACTGAAACATATCGTGGATCGGGTCACCATCATGAGAGACGGAAGATTTATCACATCCATGGATTTTGATCAGAAGCGGATGGATGAGATCATTTCTCACATGGTCGGCCGTGAAATAAAACAGAAATTCCCACGGGTCTCCTGTCCAAAAGGGAAGAAGATTCTGGAGATCCGCAATTTGAATGCCGGACGGATGGTCCGCGACATCAATCTGGAGCTGCATGAAGGCGAGATCGTGGGAATAGCCGGGTTAATGGGGGCGGGTAGGACAGAGACCACCAGAGCCATATTTGGAGCGGATCCAAAGGAATCCGGGCAGATTTTCCTGGATGGAAAAGAGGTCATTATACATAATGTAGAAGATTCCATAAAAGCAGGCATCGTACTGGCTCCGGAAGACAGGAAAAAGGACGGCCTCTGTACCAAACTCAGCATACGGGATAACATCGCTCTTCCCAATCTGGATATGCTATGTGGAAAGCTGGGAATCGTCAACAGGAAAAAAGAGAGGGAAATGACGGATAAAACAGTGGTTTCCTTAAAAATCAAGCTGCCGAACGCAGAGGTAGATGCCGGAAGCTTATCTGGCGGTAACCAGCAAAAGGTGGTGGTGGGTAAATGGCTTGCAAGGAATTCACGGGTCGTGATTTTCGATGAGCCCACCAGGGGTATCGACGTGGCGGCTAAGGTAGAGATCTATAACCTGATGAACGAATTAAAACAAAAGGGGATTGGCGTTTTGTTCGTTTCATCGGAAATGCCGGAAGTCCTTGGCATCAGCGACCGGATTATTGTCATGTGTGACGGGAAAATTACAGGGGAAGTGATGACAGCTGAGGCGACACAGGATCTGATCCTCAAATATGCGACTCAGTTTGAAAGCAAGATCAGTTAAGAAAAGGGCAAGGAGAGGTAACATGAATAGTAAAAGGCAGAGTTGGTATAAAAGGCTGTTCGCCGTTCGCGGGATGGGGCAGGTAGTCACCGTAAGTTTAGGACTTATCGTTATGTGCGTTGTTTTTGGCATCATAAACCCTACATTCTTTTCCGGGAAAAATGTTGCGAATCTTTTGCGTCAGATTGCGCCGATCCTGCTAATCGGCATCGGACAGTCCTATGTATTGATCACTGGCAATATTGATTTGTCCATTGGTTCTGTTGTCGGCATGAGCTGCATGATATCTGCGACCATGATGACAAAGGGCATGAATCCATGGGTTGCGGTAATTCTTACCCTGTTGTGCTGTCTGATCGTAGGCGTTGTCAACGGCTTACTGGTAGCCAAGTGCAAGCTTCCGCCCTTTATTGCAACCTTAGGTACCATGACAATTGCCAGGGGCGTTGCTCAGATTGTCAATAATAACTACAATACCGATGCTATTGGAGACGGGGCAAGGGGATTTCGGGATTTCTTTTATTATGGAAAGGTCGCGGGAGTGTATAATACAGTGATCATATCCATTGTTTTATGGCTGGTATTTAATTTCCTATTAAGCAAAACAAGAACCGGGCGGCACATTTATGCAATCGGAAGCAACATAGAGGCCTCCAAGCTATCCGGGGTAAATATTGTAGCCACCACTACTAAGGCTTATCTGGTCAGCTCTTTTTGCTCCTGCGTCGTAGGACTTGTGATCTGCGCAACAAGCGGCATGGGTACCATGGATGCGGGCAATGCCTATGAAATGTATGCTGTGGCGGCTTCCGTAATCGGAGGAGTTTCTACACTAGGAGGCCAGGGAATTCTAATTGGTACGGTAATCGGAGCCTCCATCTGGGGCGTGCTCCAGAATGGACTTCAGTTTGCAGGCGCCCCGGTTGCAATCCGAAATATTGTCATCGGCGCCATTGTAGTGATCTCCGTATTGATTGATGTGATTGTACGAAGCGGAAAGCTGGGAAAGAAAAATAAGATAGAACCATAATGATGGTATTGGAGCCTGAGGCTTTGATATAGGCAGATTTTAAAATATCCAATTTTAAGGAGGAAAAGGTTTATGAAGCGGAAAGTATTGGCGGCTATTCTTTCTATGGGAGTGATTGCGTCTATGGCAGGCTGCAGCAGCGGGCAGAAGGAGGCTGCAGCTACGACCGGGGCAACAACAGCAGCTGCAACAGAAGCTGCAACCACAGCTGCAGAAACAGCAAAAGAGGCGGCTTCCAGCGGCGGCTCACACAAGGTTTATTTAATCACCATGGATCAAATGGACCAGCACTGGGTAAACGTGGATGCAGGTGCCCAGAAGGCTGTAAAGGAGCTTGGAAATGTAGATTACAAATGGCTGGCTCCTGATGTAAAGGATGACGCAAAACAGATCGAATGTATTAACAATGCCGTAGCAGGAGGCGCACAGGCCATTTTACTTGCAGCTAACGGTCCTGATGCAGTTACTGCATCCTTACAGGAAGCCATTGATGCAGGAGTAAAAGTGGTATACGTAGACTCCGCAGCATCTCTGCCAGCGATCCAGACTCTTGCAACAGATAACAAAGCTGCTGGAAAAACTGCAGGTGATGAAATGATCAAAGCCTTAAAGGAAAAAGGAATCGAATCAGGCAAGATCGGCATCGTAAACGTGAATGCTGCAACCGCATCCACAGTGGCCAGAGAAGAAGGCTTCCGTTCTGCATTTGAGGGAACAAAGTTTGAGATCCTGGAAACTCAGTACGGCGAAGGCGATGCGGCAAAATCCAAGGATATTGCAGCAAACTATATTACCCAGGGCTGCGTAGGCATTTTCGGAGCCAATGAAGGCTCTACAGTAGGAACAGGCAATGCCATTCAGGAAGCAGGCGAGACTGTAATCGGCGTAGGCTTTGATAAATCCGATATGATCCTTCAGCTGATTAAAGATGGCTATCTCCTTGCAACCATGGCTCAGAACCCAGATGTTATGGGATATGAAGGAATAAAGACAGCTGTTAATGCTCTGGAAGGCAAGGATACAGGAGACAAGAACGTAGATACTGGCGTTTCCGTTCTTACAAAAGATACATCAAAATAAGTGCGATTTAAACACAGATACATTTTATAACAGGGAAAGAGCAGGGCCGGTTCGCCGGTTCCTGCTCTGTTGGCATATTTTACTTAGTAAAGGCCAATTGTCCGTTCGGCAAACAGCCAGGTGAATCGAACTTACTTATAATAATAGAAGGACTGAGGTGTTATGATGCATATCATGGGATTTGATATTGGAGGAACAAAGTGTGCGGTGTTTCTTTGCCGGCTGGAGGGTGATACGATTATATGGAACGACCGGAAGGAAATACAGACTACATCAGACTGGAGAGCAGTGTTGGATATGTTGAGCGTTTATGGGGAAAGTATACTGGAGACTCATGGGGTTTCCCGGCCCGATTGCCGTATTGGAATATCCTGCGGAGGACCTTTGAGCCTTGACCGCATGGTCATCTGTTCTCCTCCTAACCTGCCGGGATGGGTTTCAGTTCCCATTGTTTCCTATCTTTCGGAAAAACTCCAAATGCCCGCCAGAATGTTAAACGATGCCGATGCCTGTGCCCTTGCCGAATGGAAATACGGGGCAGGTAAAGGATCTCTTCATATGATATTCCTCACCTTTGGTACCGGCCTTGGCGCAGGGCTGATTTTGAATGGGCGTTTATATACAGGTGCCTGCGGCATGGCAGGAGAAGTTGGCCATGTCCGCCTGAAAGAGGACGGGCCGGTCGGATACGGAAAGGCGGGGAGCCTGGAAGGATTTTGCAGCGGCGGCGGAATTCGGCAAATGGCAATAGATAAAGCAAAACAGATGGAAAAAGAGGGGAAAAAGGCCTCCTTCCAGACTGGAGAAAAGGAGGAAATTAATGCAAAGGATGTGGCTGAGGCTGCTAGGGCAGGTCATAAAGATGCCACAGAATTACTGAAAGAGTCGGGAACGTATTTCGGAAGAGGATTGTCCATGCTCATTGATATCCTGAATCCGGAGGTAATAGTTGCCGGCAGTATATATGCCAGAACCCACGAATTCATGGAACCATCCATGTGGGAGGAAATCCGCAGGGAGGCTCTCACCTCTTCCGCAGCTGCATGCAGGATCGTGCCTGCCCAGTTAGGGGAGAAGATCGGGGATTATGGAGCTGTCATGGCTGCGGTTTATGAATAGAAATGCCGGATTTTTTGAAAAGGAGTGACAACAGAAGAGGAACGTGATAAAATAACCCTTGCGCATCATAAAGGGTGCAAAATTTTAAACAGAGGATGGAAAAAAATGGAAACTGATATGACAAGAGGCAATCCGCTTCCGATCATTTTAAAATTCACACTTCCGCTTCTGATGGGTAATATCTTTCAGCAGCTTTATAACATGGCAGATACCATTATCGTAGGCCGTTTTGTTGGACCGGATGCACTGGCAGCGGTGGGGTCCACCGGTACGATCATGTTCCTGGTCATTGGATTTTCCCAGGGCATGAGCACCGGGTTTACGGTCCTTACCAGCCAGCGGTTTGGAGCAGGAGATGAAAACGGCGCGAAGCGCTCCGTGGCCAATGGGATCATTCTGTCATCTTTCGTTATTGTGCTTATGACAGTCTTAAGCCTCTCTTTTATGAGAACACTATTAAAGGTCATGAACACGCCCGGCAATATTTTCGAGGATGCTTATACCTACATTTCCATCATCTGCATGGGAATTGTTGCAAATGTATTTTACAATCTGTTTTCCTCTTATCTCCGTTCCGTTGGGAACAGCCGGATCCCCCTTTTGTTCCTGATGTTTTCTGCCTCTCTGAACGTAGTGCTGGATCTTGTTTTTATTATTAATTTCAAAATGGGAGTGGCTGGAGCCGCCTGGGCAACGAATCTCTCGCAGGGGATATCCGCGCTTTTGTGCATCTTCTATATTTATAAAAAAGTTCCGGTTTTAACTCCAAAGAGGCATCACTGGAAACTGAATGTGACGGATACAAAGCGCCAGCTTTCCGTGGGAATTCCCATGGCTCTTCAATTTGGAATCACTGCATCAGGAACCATCATCATGCAGTCTGCCGTTAATTTATTCGGTTCAGCCGCAGTAGCAGCTTATACGGCCGCCAACAAGTTTCAGGGGTTGGTTCTGCAGGGAATGGTCGCCATGGGTCAGACAATGGCTACGTATTCGGGTCAGAATTACGGAAAGGGAGACATAGGAAGAATCCGCCAAGGCGTCAGACTTGTACTTTGGACAGAGGTCGTCTATTCAGCGCTTTCTTCTGTCATCGTCTGTTTAGTCCTCCCATATGCATTAAGGCTGTTTTTCTCAGGTGATGTGGATATAGCGGAAATGCTGCCATGGGCGAAAACCTATATTTATTTATGTGCTGTTTTTTATATTCCCCTAGGAATGATTTTTATATTTAGAAATACCATGCAGGGGTGTGGCTACGGCCTTCTTCCCATGATTGGAGGAGTTGTAGAGCTTGTGGCAAGACTGATAACTGCTGGATTGGCGATCCGGCTTTTAAGCTTCCCCTTGGCCTGCGCCTGCGATCCGGCAGCCTGGTTAAGCGCTGGTCTGTTCACTACAATCTCATATATCTATATCATGAAGAGGGTGGAAAAAAGCAGGGAAAACAAAGGTCTTGTCTGATCTTTTAATTTTCTTAATTTATTATTGATTTATAGTATAATATTTAGTATATTATGTAATAGATTATCTTAGGCGATATGTGAAAGGAGAATCATGATGATAAAAGTAGCTGTTGACGCCATGGGCGGCGACTATGCACCGGTGGAGATGGTTGCCGGAGCCGTAGAGGCGGTAAACGCGAATAAAGAAGTCCAGGTTCTCTTAGTAGGGCAGGAGCATATTGTATCGGAAGAGCTGAAGAAGCATACGTATCAAAAGGATCAGATACAGATTGTGAATGCGTCAGAGGTAATCGAGACGGATGAACCTCCGGTTAACGCCATACGAAAGAAGAAAGATTCTTCCATCGTTGTGGGAATGAATCTGGTAAAACAAAAGGAAGCGGATGCATTTGTATCGGCTGGCAGTTCGGGCGCTATACTGGTTGGCGGACAGGTGATTGTCGGACGGATAAGAGGGGTGGAACGACCACCGCTTGCACCGCTTATCCCAACGGAAAAAGGCGTTTCCCTGCTGATTGACTGCGGAGCCAATGTGGATGCCAGACCGTCCCATTTGGTACAGTTTGCCAGAATGGGATCCCTTTACATGGAACATGTAGTGGGAATAAAGAATCCAAGAGTGGCTATCGTTAATATCGGCGCAGAAGAGGAAAAGGGAAATGCGCTTGTAAAAGAAACCTTTCCACTGTTAAAGGAGTGCAAGGATATCCATTTTACCGGAAGCATTGAAGCCAGGGAGATTCCACATGGCGGTGCAGATGTCATTGTTTGTGAGGCTTTTGTAGGCAATGTAATTCTGAAGCTTTATGAAGGAGTAGGAGCAACCTTAATCGATAAGGTAAAACGCGGTATGATGGGAAGTTTAAGGAGCAAAATCGGAGCTCTGCTTGTAAAACCTGCTTTGAAGGAAAGCCTAAAATCATTTGATGCATCTCAGCACGGCGGAGCACCGCTTCTGGGACTGAATGGCTTGGTTGTAAAAACCCATGGGAATTCAAAGGCAACAGAAGTGAAGAACTCCATACTTCAGTGCGTGACCTTCAAAGAACAGGGAATTAATGATAAGATAAGAGAAAGTCTTAAAAAGAATGATGAAAATCAAGAATAGGAGAGAGGAAGGAAAAGAGATGGAATTTGAGAAGTTACAGAACATAATTGCAGAGGTGTTAAATATTGAGCCGGATGAGGTGTCCATGAACTCCACATTTGTGGATGACCTAGGCGCTGACTCCCTTGATGTGTTCCAGATCATTATGGGCATTGAGGAGGAATTTGATATTGAGATTCCAACAGAAGTGGCAGAAAACATCGTAAGTGTCAATGATGCAGTAGAACAGATCAAGAATGCTTTAAATTAATAGATGTGGGTGCTGCCGGGGACTTCTTAGTCTGTCCGCAGCACCTTCTTTCATAATGAGAAGAGGAGTATGATGAGCAGGAATTTAAAAGAACTGGAGGAGCGTATCGGCTACCGTTTTTCGGACAGCCATCTCATGACACAGGCCATGACACACAGCTCCTATGCCAATGAACACCGGTTAAATAAGCTGGAATGCAACGAACGCCTGGAATTTTTAGGAGACTCTGTGCTGGAAGTGGTTTCCAGTGACTGTCTGTATCACAAGTATCCGGAAAGGCCGGAGGGGGATTTGACAAAGATACGTGCCAGCATCGTCTGTGAACCGACTCTTGCCTATTGTGCAGAGGATATAAGTCTTGGAGAATACTTGCTTTTGGGCAAGGGGGAAGAAGCCACCGGAGGCAGAGGGCGTGCATCGATCGTATCTGATGCTATGGAAGCGCTGATTGGGGCCATTTATCTGGACGGTGGTTTTGCTAATGCAAAAGAGTTTATCCTTCGATTCATCATGAATGATCTGGAACATAAGCAGCTCTTTTATGATAGCAAGACTATCTTGCAGGAGATCGTACAGAGTAAGACGGACGAGCCCTTAAGCTATGAGCTTTTACGGGAAGAGGGACCGGATCATAACAAGGTATTTGAGTCTCAGGTTATGATAGGCCAGGAGATAATCGGTAAGGGGACCGGACGGACAAAAAAGGCGGCGGAGCAGGTGGCTGCCTATCATGGGATTCTCCGCCTTAAGAATATGGATACGACCTGCGGGCATACCTCTATGTCCAGAAAGCATGGACAATAATAAGGAAACACCCTTCGGGCATACCTCTATGTCCAAATAGCGTGGACAATAATAAGGAAAAGAAAGGGCAGGCCCAGTAGAGCCTGTCGGCGTGAACTATGTATTTAAAAAGTATTGAAATCCAAGGTTTTAAATCTTTTGCCAATAAGATCGTCTTTGAATTTCATAATGGGATCACCGGCATCGTAGGCCCTAACGGCAGCGGTAAGAGCAATGTCGCCGATGCCGTGCGCTGGGTGCTTGGTGAACAAAAGGTAAAGCAGCTTCGAAGCTCCAACATGCAGGATGTGATTTTCTCTGGAACTGAAATGAGAAAACCTCAGGGCTTTGCCTATGTTGCCATTACCCTTGATAATTCCGATCACCATCTGGCTATTGATTATGACCAGGTAACGGTATCAAGAAGGGTTTACCGCTCCGGCGAAAGTGAGTACATGATCAATGGCAGTGCCTGCCGTTTAAAGGATATTTATGAATTGTTCTATGATACCGGTATCGGTAAGGAAGGCTATTCCATTATCGGACAGGGACAGATTGATAAGATATTAAGCGGAAAGCCGGAGGAGCGAAGAGAATTATTTGATGAGGCCGCCGGCATTGTTAAATTTAAACGGCGCAAGCTTATCGCCCAGAAGAAGCTTGAAGATGAAAAACAAAACCTTATCCGTGTCAATGACATTCTCACAGAGCTTGAAAAGCAGGTCGGCCCCCTGGCAAGGCAATCTGAGTCGGCCAAGGAATATCTTCGCTTAAAAGAAGATTTAAAAAAGTATGATGTTAACCAGTTCCTGATGGAGACTGAGGGAATCCAGGTACAGATGAAGGAAAACCAGGAAAAGGAAACCATTGTAGCTCATGATCTGGAGGATGCAAAGCAGACATCAGAGGGCATAAGGGAAGAATATGATGTTCTGGATACATATTTAGCGGAGCTTGAGGAGGCTATCAGCAAGGCTGGCAATGAGAAAAATAAAACCAACATGGAAATGGGAAACCTGGAAGGCCGGATCAATGTACTTAAGGAACAGATCAATACGGAGCAGATGAATGCAGAGCACATTGCAGGGCGCATGAGGGCTATTCATGCTGAAATCCAGATGAAAATGGCTCAGGCTGCTTCTTATGAGGAAGAACGTTCCCTGATTGCCGACCAGGTAAAATCCGCAGCAAATGAACTGAAAGATGCGGAAGAGGTCCTGAATTCAGAAGAAGAGAAAATCCATCTTTTTGAACAGCAGATTGAGGAAGGAAAGAGCGGCATCATTGATATCCTCAATGAAAAAGCTTCCTTAACCGCAAAACAACAGCGGTATGAAACTATGCTGGAACAGGTGAATGTACGTCGTTCTGAGGTTTGCCAGAAGCTTTTAAAGTTTAAAAGTGATGAGTCGGAGCAGGATGAACGTCTGGAAGCTCTTCAAAAAGAAGCAGATGAGATAGAAACCAAGATCTCGGAAAGCCAGGAAGCCCAGGCGTTCAGTGAGAACCGTGCAGAGGAGCTGGAAGGCGAGGTCAAAAGGCTTAATAAGAACTTAAATGACAAACAGCAGGAATATCATACCAGTTATACAAAGCTGGAGTCTTTAAGAAACATAGCTGAGCGGTATGAAGGCTATGGCGGCAGCATTCGCCGTATCATGGAGGTAAGGGACAGGATCCATGGAATTCACGGGGTTGTAGCGGATCTGGTCAAGGTGCCGAAAAAATATGAAATTGCCATTGAGACCGCTCTTGGCGGAAGTATTCAGAATATTGTTACTGATTCCGAAGAAACTGCCAAGCAGCTTATTGAATACCTAAAGAAAAACCGGTATGGAAGAGCCACCTTCCTACCATTAACCAGCGTCAGCAACAGGGATTCCTTCCGCCAGGACAGGGCCCTTACGGAGCCGGGAGTATTGGGACTTGCTAATACCCTGGTGGAAGCGGAAGACCGGTATAAAGGCCTTTTAAATTATCTGCTGGGCCGTGTGGTTGTGGTGGATACCATTGAACACGCCATTGCACTTGCAAAAAAGTTCCAGTATTCTTTCAGGATCGTAACGCTGGAAGGAGAGCTTCTCAGCGTAGGCGGATCCATGACGGGCGGTGCCTTTAAAAATTCCAGCAATCTTTTAGGGCGTAAGCGTGAGATGGAGGAACTGGAAGAGATCTGCTCCAAGGCTCTTACCGATGTGGAACGGCTGGAAAAAGAACTGGTGTTAAGCGAGGGACTCCTTGGGGAAAGCAGGGAAGAACTTGAAAAGATCCGGGCGGAAAAACAGCAGCTTTATTTAAAGCAAAATACGGTTAAAATAAATATACGCAGGATTGAAGATAAAAAAGAAGAAATCAAGGAATCTTACGGAGACTTAGAGCGTGAAAATGGCCAGCTTGAAGTACAGATTCGTGAAATCAGTACCAGCCAGCAGGAACTTCTTTCAGCCATTGATAAGCTGGAGAGGCAGAATCAGGAAACGGTCGGAGAGCTGGAACGCTTAAACGGCGGGCTTGAAACGGCCAGGGCAGACCGGGAGCAGTATTCCAGGGACTTATCATCTGTCCAGCTGAAAACCTCAAGTTTAAAGCAAAAGGATGATTTTGAACTGGAAAATATTCGGCGTGTAAAGGAAGAAAGCCATCGTCTGGAGGAAGAACTTGCCGGACTTTCAAACGGAACTCATGGTTCTAACTCCATTATCGAAGAGAAACAGAAAGAAATTGAGGTATTAAAGGGCAGGATTGCGGAAGAAAAGGTATACTCAGAAGAACTGGAAGGCATCATAAATGAGAAGTCCACGAAAAAAGAGTCCAGTTCCAGGGAGCAGAAGGAACTGTTCCGAAAACGAGAAGAGCTTACGGGAAGGATCAGCCTTTTGGATAAAGAACTGTTCCGTTTGCAAAGCCAGAAGGAAAAGCTTGATGAGTGGATGGAGGGCCATATCAATTACATGTGGAATGAATATGAGCTGACTTTTTCCACTGCAAAGGATTTAAAGAACCAGGAATGGACGTCACTTCCTGAAATCAAACGTATGATCCAGTCCTTAAAAGAGGAAATCCGGAAGCTTGGCAATGTCAATGTCAATGCCATTGAGGATTACAAAGAGGTATCAGAGCGCTATGAATTCATGAAGACCCAGCACGATGATCTGGTAGCCGCAGAGGGCACCTTATTAAAGATCATCGATGAACTGGATACGGGAATGAGAAAACAATTCGAGGAAAAGTTCCGGGAAATACGGCAGGAGTTTGATAAAGTGTTTAAGGAACTTTTCGGAGGTGGACGAGGAACATTAGAGCTGGTGGAGGATGAGGATATCCTAGAAGCAGGAATTCAGATCATATCCCAGCCGCCTGGCAAGAAGCTTCAGAATATGATGCAGCTTTCCGGTGGGGAAAAGGCATTGACGGCTATTGCGCTGCTGTTTGCCATCCAGAACTTAAAGCCCTCTCCATTCTGCCTACTTGACGAGATCGAAGCAGCCCTTGATGATTCCAACGTGGACCGTTTTGCAAAATACCTGCATAAACTGACGAAATATACTCAGTTTATTGTTATTACACACAGGCGTGGTACCATGTTATCTGCAGACCGTCTATATGGTATTACCATGCAGGAAAAGGGCGTTTCAACGCTAGTATCTGTAAACCTGATTGAAGAAGATTTAGAAAGTTAAGGAGGCCGACTATGGGTGAGAAAATGGGATTCTTTGGCAAGCTGGTTGCCGGGCTGCAGAAGACAAGGGATAACATCGTCGCAGGCGTAGATTCCATATTCAGTGGTTTTTCAGCCATTGATGATGAGTTTTATGAAGAAATTGAGGAGATCCTGATTATGGGGGATCTGGGTATCCAGACCACCATGTCCATTATGGAGGATTTGAGAAAGAAAGTAAAAGAACAAAACATCAAGGATCCCATGGAGTGCAAACAGCTTCTCATGGACAGCATCATGGAACAGATGGATCTGGGAGAAAATGCCTATGAATTTGAAAAACGGAGTTCCGTTCTTTTGATCATCGGCGTAAATGGAGTGGGAAAAACCACATCAGTGGGCAAGCTGGCCGGGCAGATGAAGGATGACGGAAAAAAGGTGATCGTTGCTGCGGCGGATACCTTCCGTGCGGCAGCCATAGAGCAGCTTAGTGAATGGGCTAAGAGGGCCGGAGTGGACATCATCGCCCAGCAGGAAGGCTCCGACCCTGCGGCAGTTGTTTATGATGCGGTAGCAGCGGCAAAATCCAGACATGCGGATCTTTTGATCTGTGATACTGCAGGCCGTCTGCATAACAAGAAAAACCTGATGGAAGAGCTTAAAAAGATCAACCGGATCATTGACAAGGAATACCCTGAGGCCTACCGGGAAACCCTGGTAGTGCTTGATGGGACCACGGGACAGAATGCTCTTGTCCAGGCGAAGCAATTTATGGAGGTTGCTGATATTACCGGAATTATCCTAACAAAGCTTGACGGAACTGCAAAAGGAGGCATTGCGGTCGCTATCCAGTCAGAGTTGGGAATTCCTGTAAAATATATTGGGGTAGGAGAGAAACTTGATGACCTGCAGAAATTCAATGCAAAAGAATTTGTAAGCGCATTGTTTCACGTTGAAGAGAAAGAAGAGGCGTAAAGTATGTTGACATTGGAAAAATTTGAAGAAGCATCGGAAGCCGTTAGCAAAGTTATCCTGGAAACAAAGCTGGTATACAGTGAGTATTTCTCCGCTCAGACCGGCAATAAGGTATATTTCAAGCCGGAAAATATGCAGTATACCGGTGCTTATAAGGTGAGAGGGGCTTATTATAAAATCAGCACCCTGACTGAAGAAGAAAAATCCAAAGGTCTTATTGCTGCCTCTGCAGGTAATCACGCCCAGGGCGTTGCCTATGCGGCGAAACTGGCCGGCATTCCTGCAACCATCGTTATGCCCACCACGGCACCCCTGATGAAAGTAAACCGTACCAAGGGCTATGGAGCGGAGGTCATTTTAGAAGGCGACGTTTTTGATGAGGCTTGCAATTATGCCTACAAGCTTTCAGAAGAACGGGGGCTTACCTTTATTCATGCTTTTGACGACCTGGATGTAGCAGCCGGGCAGGGAACCATTGCCATGGAGATCATCAAGGAACTTCCTACGGTTGATTATATCCTGGTTCCCATCGGAGGAGGCGGCCTTTGCACAGGAGTTTCTACACTGGCCAAGATGTTAAATCCCAAGATCAAGATCATCGGCGTGGAACCGGCAGGTGCCAACTGTATGCAGGAATCCTTACGACAGGGGAAGGTGGTTTCCCTTCCAGGTGTCAATACGATTGCTGACGGAACAGCTGTAAAATGCCCGGGAGAAAAACTATTCCCCTACATCGAGGAAAACGTAGATGAAGTCATCACCATAGAGGATTCTGAACTGATCGTGTCATTCCTTGACATGGTTGAAAATCATAAGATGATCGTGGAGAACTCAGGGCTTCTGACTGTTGCGGCATTAAAGCACATGAACGTGGACAATAAAAAAATTGTTTCTATCTTAAGCGGAGGAAACATGGATGTGATCACTATGGCTTCCATTGTTCAACTGGGCCTGATGCAGAGAGACCGTATCTTTACGGTGTCTGTTCTGCTTCCGGATAAACCAGGAGAGCTTGCAAAGATATCTGCACTTCTTGCAAAAGAACAGGGAAATGTCATCCGTCTGGATCACAACCAGTTTATCAGCATTAACCGTAATGCTGCAGTGGAACTTCGCATAACCATGGAAGCATTTGGAACGGAACATAAGAATACCATTATGGCAGCACTTACAGCCCAGGGTTACCGGCCTAAGCTGGTTAAATCAAAAGGGACTTATGCGGATTAAGATTCCATATTTTCGGTGAATGATTTTTTCCATTGCCTAATTTACAAAATAAGATCGATATGCAAATAAAAGCACGGGATTTTACCGTGCTTTTATTAAATTAACGGATTACCATAAATTGGAAAACAAATATTGATAGTTGGCAGGACGTGTGATATTCTACTCGTAAAGAATGATTTTAATAGCGAAGGGAGAATTTTAATTGGATATCTTTAACGTGGATAAATTACCCGAACAGTTTATTTGGGATGACGAGATAGGTTTGGTAACAAAGCTGTTGGGGGAGGCAGCCGGAAGTCAGAAGATTTATGTGAATATTGATTATGTTCCACCTAAAGCATACAGTACGAGATATCACAGTCATTCACAGCAGGAAGAGTTTTTCATGATCCTTTCCGGAACGGGAACTTTACGCTTAAACGAAGAGGAGAAAACCGTAAAACAGGGTGATTTTATAGCTAAACCGGCAGGGAAAAATATCGCCCACACATTCTATAATTCCAGTGACGAGGTTTTGGCAATTTTGGACATTGGAACGAATCAAAGTGAAGATACTTGCTATTATCCTGATGATGATATGTATATGCAAAAATCTTATGAATTGAGACGGATTTTTAAAGGATCAGATTTAAATACTTCATGGCTCCCAGAGCCGAATCCTAAAGAGTAAGATTTTATAATGTAGTTATTAATATTAAAACTATCAATAGAAAGTTGGTAGTTTTTTAATTGCCAGAATGAGAATAACTTAATATTGATCGTTGATACAGCATCTTGTATTATAAAATAAAAAGATGAATTTTACGGGGGAGTTTAGAGATGATTAAGGCAGTTTTTTTTGATTTGTTTTTTACATTAATATATTCCTGTTATTTAATTGAAAATGAATATGATGTCATAGGTATATCATCATCTGAATGGGAAAGTTATGCTGAAAATAATATACTATATGATGAAAGGGCAAAGGGAAAGATAAGGAACGAACGTGAAATAATTGATAGAATTGTTAATATTATGCCATATAACGTGACTGAGGAACAAAAACGAAAGATATTACTGAAACGTGAAGAACGAATGAAACGTGCACTATTATCAGTTGATAATAAAGTACTTGAAGTTCTTGGCAGAGTTCGTGAAAAAGGTATCAAGATAGGCCTTATAAGTAATGCTGATATAATTGATATAAAATATTGGAATGATTCTCCACTGTCTGCATTTTTCGATTCGGTCATATTTTCATGTGATGTTGGAATATTGAAGCCTGAAACAGAAATTTACCAATCGGCTATGAAAAGATTAAATGTCAAGCCAGAGGAAAGTATTTTTATTGGCGATGGTGGATCAAATGAATTGTTTGGGGCTCGAAGAGCGGGTATGAAAACAATTTTTAGCGAATATTTAGATTGTAAATCAAATATTCAAAAAGAAATGATTATTAATTATTCAGATTATCATATTAAGAGTTTTGATGATATATTGAAATACATAGATTAATAAGGTGCAGGCCCACCAATTAAGATGGTGTAGTAATCAGGAAATAAGATGACATATTTAGACAGATCCAAAATCAGTACCGGAAAACCTCTTTCCGGTACTGTTGAATTTCTTATATTATTATATCATGTGTTACAACTAATGACCCGGTTGCTCAGCCCGATGTGATTGGCCTGTAATTAACGGGTTCTTCTATTACTTGGTCATAACGGTATGCTGAAAAAACAAGCCCAAGAAGTAACATATTGAGGAGTATACTTAACTGCCCCTCCGAAATCAGGGGTAGATTGGGGAAAAGTGCATATTGATAACCAAAGTTTCCCAAGAGGTAAAATACTCCCTGCCAAAGCAGGCATTGGCCACAGCTAAAAGCAAGAGATGAAGCCAGATTCCCATGGATCCGTCTAATGTATGTAAAAAGAATCCAGTAAAACAGGCCGATAGCCCCTATCAGAGCCAATCCAGGAAGCCATCCAAACAGGAAGATACATACAGCAATCAAGTAATTATTATGATAGTGCTGAGGAAGAATATCCCAGAGTGTCACATTATCTGCCTGGTAATGGATATATCGGGGACGGCCTCCTTGATTACGAATTGCCTTTACCATATCCTGAAATTCCTGCTCTTGTTTGTCGGTATAAATCCATGTAGTGTCTATGCCAATTTGCCATGGATCACGGGAAGCAAAATACCATGCGCCAGTACCGTAATCCATCATTTCCTCCGTGGAGAGTTCAAGACCACGGGTAAGAGGTGTTCTTGAAAGCAATTCCTGAATCAATATCCCATTGTATGTATCATCCCAGGTGGTGCGAATCGCGGACTGTGGTGATAGAAAAGCTACTGTTTTTTCTCGGCCGGATGGTGTTAAAAAAAGTGGACTTCCGAGAAGAACGAGAAATGCCAGTGTACCGGAATAAAGAAATTTTTTCTTACCGGAAAAAATCCCGCGGTGAATCATAAAACACACAGTTCCAAGTATACTCAGTAGAAAAATGGCTCCTGAAGTATCGCTGAAATGATACGGGCCAAATGTATACATGAGAAGCATCCATACACCTGAACACCCTAGAGCAGCTGTCAGGAATTTCTTTCTGTTATGGCGGGAACAATACAGCAGCACTGTAATCACTGGAACTAACAGTAATGTTGCAAAATAGGAAGTACTGACAATCCCGATCCGTCTACCGCTGACTTCTGTCAGGAAAAATATCACGATTTGAGCCAAATACAACAGGCATATTAATGATGCCAGTATCTTTCTGTGCCGGATTAAAAAGGGATACCCCTTTAATGCTGTAAACACAAGCAGAATCCCTCCTGGAATATAGTAAAGAAAGCCATTTGACATCTGCTCCGGTGTCCATTGAAAAAAGCAGGAGAGAACAAAGCCTACTAGTAGCAGCAAAGCGGTAATGAAGGCAAGTCTAGGAGATTTTTGAATCTTGTGGGCCTCATTCAGCTCGGTACCGATGGCAATTGCATCCCCCATGCCACGAAGAGCCTTGTGTTCCGCATCATCATGAGAAAGTCCCTGTGATTCATAATCCTCAATCCGGTCATTAATATGTGATTCCAGCTCCTGATGGATGGAGGGACGTAACGGTTTATAAGAAATCTGTTCTGTTACCTCTTCCAGGAAATGGGAGACTTCAGAATCAGAGATTTTTTTATTCAAATAGAACACCTCCCATCACCTGATTGACGGCAGTCTGGTAGACCTCCCACTCTTTTGCTTTTTCTTCCAGCATTTTCTGCCCATGAGAGGTAATTGCATAATATTTACGGCTGCGGCCGTTGTCTGCAGTCTGATGATAACTGGTGACTGCTCCCTGTTGTTCCAGGGTGTGCAGAATTGGGTAGAGAGTGCCTTCCTGAAGCTGAAATACATTCTGGCTTTGCTGTTCCAGTATACGTATTATTTGATATCCGTACATGCTTTGCTCTTTCAGAAGCTTCAGCACCAGCATAGAAGTGCCGAGAGCCATATACCGTTTGTCCATAGGATTTCCCCTTTCTCAGTATTTGTCATTATCCTGACACTATACCTAGATGATCTATGTATAGCAATTATTATACCTAGACAATCTAAGTATGTCAAGTCATCAAAACCAAATAAAACCGGAATTGGAGTTAAAGCGATCAGAAGGTTGTTCATCCAGATATGACCGGAACATGCATTAGAATACAGAAAAGGGGAAAGACCAGAAAACGATCTTTCCCCATAATGGTGTCTTTGACATTAATATGTTTTTCATGAATGATTAAATTTTCCTGCTGTCTGCATAAGCCTTGGAAGACAATGGTCAAAAAACATCTGATAGGATTTGCAGAAGTAATTGCGGCAGGTTTCTTCCATGGACATGATACGGTGCCGATAGCAGCCTCCCCTGCACAGAGAAAAGTAAGAACAGGCCTGGCACTGGCTGTCAGGTGCTTTCTGGGAAGAGAGAAAACCGATTTCCATTCTTTTTTTGTGTATTTCATCAAAACCGGTATTGTTTAAATTCCCCAACTTAAATTCATCCAGAACAAAGAAGTCACAGGGATATACTTCGCCGTCGGCTTCGATGACGTTTTGGATGCTGCAAAAACCGTTCATATCACAAGATTCTGCATTTCCGGTCAATAGAAGAGAGAGGTAATTATAAAACTGGCGGATGTAGATTTCCTTTCCGGCGTTTAAATCCTCATACCATAAGTCAAACAGGTCGCAGAGGAATTGTCCGTATAATTCCGGTGTAAGAGAATATTCCATGGTACCAGGGGCAGCTTCCAGAGGGTCCAGACAGGGAATGAATTGGAGATAAGAAAAGCCCATTTTCTTATAGTATTGATATATTTTTCTGATAGAGGACGCAGTCCTTTTGTTCACCACTGTGAGGATATTATATTCCACTCCATACCTGTTGAAGCTATCTACTGTTTTCATGATGTTTAGAAATGTGGCACTGCCGTTTCCGCTTTTCCGGTAAGCATCATGGGTATGTATGGTTCCGTCTACGGAGATTCCCACCAGAAAGTGTTCTTTGGCGAAAAATTCCGCCCATTCCGGACCCAGGTCATAGCCATTGGTCTGAAGGGCAAAATGTATTTCTAAATTTTTCTTATTATATTCCTTTGAAAGCCTTACGGCCTGTTCAAAAAATGGAAGGCCGGCCAGAGTGGGTTCTCCTCCCTGAAAAGCAATGGTGCAGGCAGTGTCTGCGTAGCCCAGAGCTTTTTTTAAGACATTCTTTAAAGTATCCTCCGACATGAAGCCATAAGAACCTTGTGTTCGCTTTTCTATAATATCATGATAAAAGCAATACTGACATTGCATGTTGCACATACCGGAGGCCGGTTTGATCAAAAGATTAACTGGGGGCATGGATTTAACTCCCTTCGTCTGTAAATGGATAGGTGACCCGGTTTTCGTGTTCTCTAGGCGATATACCCGTAACCTTTTTAAATACCTTACTGAAATAATAGGGATTATCAAAGCCCAGTTTATCTGAGATTTCATACATCAGGTACTGGTGGGTATCTATAAGCTCCATGGCATGCTGAATCTTAACCTGGGCAATATAATCTGACAGGGTAGTTCCTGTAAGTTTTTTAAAAGTATTGCTTAAATGTCCGGAGCTAATGTTTAAAGCTTCGGCAACATCGGCCAGGGTCAGTTTTTCCATGTAGTGTTCCTTGATGTAGCTTCTGGCCAGATCCACCAGCTTGTCGGAACGAGTGGATTTCCGGTCCTCCAAAAGGCGGCATAGCTTCAGACAGAAACTTCTCAGCCATTCCAGGATGTCCTCCAGGCTGTTAAAATGATTCAGCTGCTCGGCAATGTTAATGGTATAAGGAAAGATCTCCTGATAGCTGTCATCCCCTGTTTCGAAAAATGAATAGAGATAGGTGTAGATATTGATGCAGGCGCTGGTGGCCTGTTCCTTGCGGGGCCTGTTCTCCCGGAACAAGGTAATGATTTCTTCAAAAATAGAAGCCAGCTTCTCACTGTCGTTCTGGCTTATATAAGCGGCCAGATCTTTTTTAAATACATTGATATTGAATTTTTTTGCCTGGCTGAAATGGGAGTTCTGTCCATCATAAAAAACCACTTGGGATGAAGAGTCGAAGTAGTAATACTCCAGTGCTGTCGAGGCTTCTGAGAATGCCTGGGGAAGCTCCGAGATCTTTTCTTTCGTCCTGCTGACGCCGTAAACGGCAGAAAGCTCAAAGTAAGTTTTTAAAGCAACGCTGAACTTCTGGCAGAATTCCCTTATAACGTTTTGGGAAAAGGCTTCTTCTTTAAAGGAGGCTGTAAGGAGAAACGTATCCTGCCGGTATTCGAGAATTGTGTAATGAAAGAAAAACCTTGCTGCAATCCCGCCCAGTATATCCATAAGCTGCCTGCTGACGGAATGCAGATCATAGCTTCCCCCGCCTGCTTCAAAGTCTATGTGGATAGGGCTTAAGGAAAACAGGATAACAAAAGGAGCCGGATACTGCTCCTCCAGTTCTTCGGGAATATCAGATAATGCCTCCTGGGAAAGAAAAAGGCGGCGGAACTCTGTCTTTGCCAGATCCTCCTGGTTATTCTTAAGCTGGCTGTCAAGGAGGCGGTTCTGCTTATTGACCAGCAGGTCGCAGGCCTCCTTGGCCCGTTCCAAAGCGTTCACAAGAGCTTCTTCATTCAGATCAATTTTCACCAGATAGTCGGAGGCACCCAGGGAAAGGGCCTTTTTCACCAGATGGAATTCCTCTAAGTTTGTTAATACAATAAAAGAAAAGTCACAGCCGTTTTCTTTACATTTTTCCACCAGATCAAGCCCGCTTAACACGGGCATCCGGATATCTGTTATAACGATATCCGGATGAAGATCCATGATCATCTCATAGGCGGAAGGGCCGTTGGTTGCCTTTCCTATAATCGTGCACTCATAGTTTTCCCATATGATCAGGGAAGCGATGCCAGCCAGGATGAGTGGCTCATCGTCTATAATAATAATTCGATACATGCTGTCTTTATACCCCTTTGTCAGCCCTTCTTAAAATTCCAAAGGAAGGGCAATGGTAATTAATGTGTATTGGTCTAATTCGCTTTCCAGCTTTATTCCGTATTCTTCTCCGTAAACCAGCTTTAATCTCCGGTCTACGTTTGGAAGCCCGATTCCGCTCATATTACTTCTCGTGATGCGGGAAGTATCTGTTAACAGCGTTTCAATGCCTTCCGGAGAAATGCCGATGCCGTTGTCTCTTATCGTAATATAAAGAACACTGTTTTCAGCAAAAACGTGTATTTGTATCAGCCCGTTTCTTCCGCTTGGCTCGATTCCGTTAAAGATGGCGTTCTCCACAATGGGCTGAAGGGTCAGCTTCACGATTTTGGCATCGTATAAAACTTCCTGATCAACCTCTGTGGTTACATCAAAAAGTTCAATATATCGGATTTTCTCTATAATAACATAATTCTGCAAAAAATCCAATTCCTGACGAAGGGTTACCTTTTCGTTGAATCCCTTTGCCATGTTCTTTAGCAGGGAGGACAGGGCGGTGACCACCTGAACGATCCCGCTGTTTTTCTGCATGGTTGCGATCCATTTGATGGAATCCAGTGTATTGTAGAGGAAATGAGGATTGATCTGGGCCTGAAGCATTTTAATTTCCAAATCCTTTTTTTCTTTTTCGCTTTGAACTCTGGTTTCCAAAAGATCGGAGATCCGGTCAGACATTTGGTTGATTTGCTTTCCTATGCTTCCGATTTCGTCATCTGTTTCAATGGAGCGGTCCGGTTCGAAATTTCCCATGGAGATGAATTCCAGACGTTTTTTCAAACGGCTGATGGGAGCGCTTAGCTGGCGGGATATAAACCAGGACAAGGTTAAGCCGATGGTACAGCAGAAAAAGAATATGAGAGCAATGGTACCCCCAATCATGCCATGGTCAAGGTTAAGGTCTGAAATTGGAAGGATCTGAAAGAAGATCAGACCGCTGATTAATTGCCTCTGATAGGAGATGATACAATCCTTTCCATTCAGCAAAGTGCTGAAATTGCCCTGGGGATCTTTTAAGTTTCTAAGAGTGACCAGCAGATCAGAGACATCATAATCCTTTCCATTCACAGAAGAAATGATACTTCCATCTAAAGTGGATGCAAAGATGATCTGTCCATCTCCCATGCTTTCCAGTGTATCAGAAAACAGGCGGGGAGAAATAGCCAGAAATATCCAGGCATCCTCCGGATTGCTGCTTGAGGAATATTTTAATGGTCTAAGAAGAGGGAGCAGCTTAGGGGTGTAATTCATTGGAGAAAAAGGGTTGTCCTCCAGGGAGAGAAGATACTGGGTATTCTCTCTGGAAAGCATATCGTGGAACCAGGGCGCATTTTGGATGTCTCTAAAATCGAAAGAGGAGCCGTAGGCGCTCCCTGCTTGCAGGATTTCTCCGTTGCTATAAAGAGTGATCTTATAGATATATTTGCTGTAACCTGAAATTGCGCAGAAGTCCCTCAGTACATTGGAAGCGTACAGCTTAATATAAGCAGCATCTCCGTATTCTGACTGTTTTAGGGAAGGTGTGTAAAATAAAGACTTTCTTTCTGAACAGGTCACAATGATGTTGACCATTTCCTCGTAAGCAACTTCCATCCGGTCGGACAGAATCTGTATGCGGTTAACAGAATTTTCCGTTTCATTTTGAATAGCATCCTTATAATAGGAATGATAGTTATAAAAACTTACGGCACAGGCGATACTTATAACTACCAGAAGATTATATAGAAGAAGCTTATACTGGAATGTGCGGGGCATGACAGAGATCCTTTCTAAACCCCGTGAGCAGTCGTCAAAGTTTAACAAGCTTGACCTTGACTCGTTGCCTTCACGAGAATAAATTTAATAATATCATATCCTTTATTACGCAGAAATTCAACGAATATAAAAATTAATCTTAAAAAAGTATAAGAATCTAAATAAAATATATGTTTAGGATCATGAAAAACGGTTATGAGTAAAAAAAATAATAGAATTATGCAAATCGTTTATTTCGATATTGCCTTAAATCTGTTATTCTTATACCACAAAGAACACATACGCGCGTAGTTCTAAAAAAAGGGAGGTTTCAATCTAATGAAATTAAAACGAGTTTTAGCTATGATGTTAGCAGCCGGAATGGTATGCACATCTTTAACTGCTTGTGGTGGCAGCAAAACATCCGAGAGCAGTGCTGCAGGTTCAACTGAAAAGACAGAAACAACAAAATCAGATGAAAAAGCAAGCACAGGAGAAAAGAAAGTACTTTCCGTTACAACATGGGACTATGATACATCACCGACATTTCAGACTGTAGTCGATGCCTACATGGCAAAACATCCAGATGTTGAAATTAAAGTTATTGATACATCAGCCGATGAATACAACAATTCCCTGGGAATCAGTTTATCTGCAGCTCAGCCGGATCCAGATGTAATCTGGGTAAAGGACATGGGTTCCATGCTCCAGATGGCTGATAAAAAACAGCTTCTTCCTTTGGATGATTTTATGAAGAAAGATAATTTTGATTTATCAATTTACAATGGTGCAGCAGAGCAGCTTCAGTATAACGAAGCTACCTATGGACTTCCATACCGTTCCGATTGGTATATCTTATACTACAACAAGGACCTTTTTGATGCGGCAGGCGTTCCTTATCCATCTAATGATATGACCTGGGATGAGTATTACGATCTTGCAGCTAAGATGACCTCTGGTGAAGGCAGCTCAAAGGTTTATGGCGGACATAACCACACCTGGCAGGCACTTGTATCAAACTGGGCTGTTCAGGATGGCAAACACACAGTTGTTGAAAAGGATTATTCCTTCTTAAAGCCATGGTATGAGCAAGCTGTTGCTTTACAGGATAATGGTTATATTCAGGATTTCTCTACTTTAAAGACAGCAAATATCCATTATTCATCTGTATTCAAAAATCAGCAGTGTGCTATGATGCCTATGGGTTCCTGGTTTATTGCAACTATGATCCAGTCTCAGGCATCAGATGAAACTTCCTTTAACTGGGGCATTGCAAGGATTCCTCATCCTGCTGATACAGAAGCCGGTTACACGGTAGGAGCTCTTACTCCTGTTGGAATCAGTGCTTATACCGATGAACCTGACTTATCCTGGGATTTTGTGAAGTTTGCAACCAGCGAAGAAGCAGCTAATATTTTAGCTGAACAGGGCGTATTTACCGGTATCCAAACAGAGCAGTCATTAAAGACCATTGCTTCTGCACAGTTCTTCCCAGAGGGAGAGTCAAATGTTGAAGCACTGACTTATACTCACTATATATTTGACCGTCCTTTAGATCCAAAGATTACTGAAATCAAAACTGTGCTCGAAGAAGTTCATGAAATGATCATGATTAAGCAATATACCGTTGATCAGGGAATCGAAGAGCTGAACAAGCGTGTTGCGGAGATCAAGGGCTGGTAAAAATTAATTGCCCGGAGAGCGCCTTTTCTAAACATTATGGCAAGGCGCTCTTTTTGTGGCAAAAAGCAGGTGAAAAGGAGGTTAACCCTGTATGAAAGAAGTAAAAAAGACAATGAAGTCTCATCAAATGAAGGCAATCCGAAGTAACCTGATTGGTTATTCCTTTATTCTACCCAATTTAATCGGATATGCAATTTTCGTATTCATTCCCGTTATCTTTTCTTTTGTTTTAAGTGTTATGAAATGGGATGGGTCCCGTACCCCCATGGAATTCGTGGGATTAAGCAATTTCGTTCAGATTTTTAATGATAGGATTTTTGTTCAATCCTTTATTCACACGATTCAATACGCACTGCTTACTGTATTACCAACCTTAGTGCTGGCACTTTTACTGGCAGTTCTGTTGAACCATAAGTTAAAGGGAATCGCAGTTTTCCGTACAGCATTATATTTCCCTTATATTGCTTCCATCGTAGCAGTCGGTGCGGTGTGGAATATGCTGTTCCAGCCGGATTTTGGACCAATCAATGAATTTTTAAGATTCATCGGCATTTCCAAGCCCCCCAGATGGGTTGTGGATGTGAAATGGGCCATGGTGGCTATTTCTATCGTAAGCGTATGGAAATACATGGGATACTATATGATCGTATATCTGGCAGCCCTTCAGGGAATCTCAGGTTCTCTTTATGAAGCGGCAGGAATTGACGGAGCCAACGGCTTCCAGAAGCTTCGTTATATTACCATTCCCATGCTGACTCCAACCACATTCTTCGTGCTGATCATGCTGACGATCCAATGCTTTAAGGTATTTGACCTCGTATATGTAATGACAGGTGGAGGTCCTGGTAATGCCACTAAGACTCTGGTCAATTATATATATGAAAAGGCGTTTACCAGCTGGGAGTTTGGACCGGCAAGCGCTGGCGCACTTGTTCTGTTTTCAGTAGTCCTTGTTGTCACCTTGATTCAGTTTGCTGGTGAAAAGAAGTGGTCTAAAGATATGATGTAAGGAGGGAAAGCGATGAGAACAAAATCAAAGTATTTCAACATATTTCTGTATCTGGGATTGATTGCTTTATCCCTTTTTATGCTGGTACCCTTTTATTGGATGGTGATTTCTTCTTTAAAGCTTAATAAAGACGTATTTTCCATACCTATGACGTGGTGGCCGGATACGTTGCATTGGGAGAACTACAAAATCATCTGGAAGAAGCTGCCACTTGTGACCTTCTTTTTCAATACCGCCAAGCTGACGGTCATTACGACCGTGATCCAGCTGTTCACCAGCTGCTTTGCTGCTTACGGTTTTACGAAGACACGTTTTAAAGGCAGAGATTTAATATTCCTTATGTATGTTACGACCATAGCCGTTCCATGGCAGGTTTACATGGTCCCCCAGTTTATTCTGGTTTCCAAGCTTGGACTTAACAATACACACTTAGGATTAATCCTGATGCAGGCCTTTTCCGCATTCGGCGTATTTTTAATCCGACAGTTTTATATCAGCATTCCTGACGAATTGTGTGAGGCAGCCAGGATTGATGGATTAAACGAGTACGGTATATTTGCAAAAATCGTATTCCCACTTGGCAAGCCGGCAATGGCAACCCTGACTATCTTTACCTTTACGAATGTATGGAATGATTTCATGGGACCATTGATCTATTTAAAGACAAAAGAATTAAAGACCATTCAGCTTGGTATCCGGATGTTTATATCCCAGTTCGGAGCGGATTATGCATGGATCATGGCAGCCTCTGTATGCTCTTTGATCCCGGTCATCATTGTATTCTTAAGCTGCCAGAAGTTCTTTGTTGAGGGCGTTGCAGCCAGCGGAATCAAGGGCTAAGCGAAAGCGCCCTGCGGATATACCATTATGTCCAAATAGATGGACAATAGGAGGAAACACCCTGCGGGTATACCTTTATGTCCAAATAGATGGACAGTAGGAGGAAAGGAGAATCATATGGCACAGACATTGGAACAAATAAAAACCTATCCTGGAATGGAAGAGGGTATGGTTCAAAAAGCTCTTGATGATGCTGTAAAGATCGTCAAAGAAAATCTATCGGTATTTACGGATAAATTCCAATCTTCCAACAGCTTTGACGGATTTTATGAAGCAACAGAAAATGTAGAATGGACAACAGGATTCTGGACAGGAGTGATCTGGTTAGCTTATGAGCATACCGGCGATGAAGCGTTTCGGAAAGCGGCAGAAGTGCAGGTGGAAAGCTTTCTTGACAGAATTGAAAATAAAATTGATGTAAACCATCATGATATGGGATTTTTATTCAGCTTATCCTGTGTGGCAGCCTATAAGCTGACCGGCAATGAACACGCAAAAAAGGCTGCTTTATTGGCAGCGGACCATCTGGCGGAACGTTACCGGGATAAAGGAAGGTTTCTTCAGGCCTGGGGTAATCCAGGAGAACCGAAGGAATACAGGCTAATCATTGACTGTCTGTTAAACCTTCCCCTGCTTTACTGGGCAACAGAAGTAACGGGAGATCCTTCTTATGAAGAAAAAGCGGAAAATCATATAAGAACTGCAATGAAATGCATTCTTCGTCCGGATCATTCCACTTACCACACTCATTTCTTTGATGTGGAGACCGGGGAGCCGACCTATGGCGTGACCCATCAGGGAAACCGCAATGGCTCCGCATGGGCCAGAGGCCAGGCTTGGGGCATATACGGAATCGCCTTAAGCTACCGGTATTTAAAAAATACAGAATACATGGATCTGTTTTGCAGCGTAACGGATTATTTTATCGAACACCTGCCGGATGATCTTGTTCCTTACTGGGATTTTGACTTTGACACAGGAAGCACGGAGCCAAGAGATTCTTCCGCTTCTGCCATTGCTGTCTGCGGAATCCTGGAAATGGCAAAATATTTGGATGAAGATAAAGCCATGGTATATTTAGATGCGGCTGATCGTATGCTTAGGGCGTTGGCAGATCAGTGCGCCAATAAGGATTACAAAAAGTCCAACGGACTGCTGCTTCATGGCACCTACGCCAGGGATTCTAAGGAAAATACCTGTACGAACCGGGGCGTGGACGAGTGCAATACCTGGGGTGACTATTTTTACATGGAGGCTCTTACCAGGCTTTCAAAGGACTGGGAGCTGTACTGGTAAGAACTGTGGAAGAATAAGGAGAAAAAAATGAAAACGAATCTGCTGTATGTTTTTGCCGACCAGTGGCGGGCTCACGCCATGGGATTTATGAACATGGATCAGGTGGTGACTCCTAATATTGACTCCTTTGCACAGGAGAGCATGAGGTTTACCAATGCTTACAGTACGTACCCCTTATGTTCTCCTCACAGAGCTTCCCTGATGACAGGGAAATACCCATTCCGTGTGGGGATGTGGACCAATTGCAAGATAGGACTGGAAGAAAAGGTCATGCTACGGCCTCAGGAGCTCTGCATCGGAGATGTACTGAAAACCGAGGGTTATCACACAGGATATATCGGCAAATGGCATCTGGATGCTTCAGAGCTTAACTTTTCATTAAGTCCTAAATCGGGCGCAAAAGACTGGGATGCCTATACGCCGCCAGGGGAGAGAAGACATGGATTTGACTACTGGCTGTCTTATGGAGCCTGGGATGACCATTTGGATCCTCATTACTGGCAGGATGATGAAAAGCAAATAAAACCCGGAAAGTGGTCTGCGGAATTTGAGACAGATAAGGCCATCGAGTATATGGAAGCCAGGAAAGAAGAGGAGCAGCCTTTTGCGCTGTACTTATCCTATAATCCACCCCATCTTCCCTATGAACTGGTACCGGACCGGTATTATGAGAAATTTAATGATTTAGAAGTTCACTACAGGGAAAACGTACCGGAAGAGATGCGGGAAAAAGGCGGACTTCTGGAAACCCAGACCAGGCAATATTATGCTGCAGTCCATGGAATCGATGAACAGTTTGGTAGAATCCTTCAATATTTAAAGGATCATAGTATGGAGGAAAATACCATTGTCATCTTATCTGCTGACCATGGGGAAATGCTTGGTTCCCATGGACTGATGAGCAAAAATGTCTGGTATGAGGAGTCCATCCATATTCCTCTTATGATCCGTCAGAAGGGAAGAATTAAGACCGCAGACAATGACGGAATCTTTGCAAGTCCGGACCATATGCCGACCATTTTGGATCTTCTGGAGCTGTCCATACCTGAAACGTGCGAGGGTTACAGTCATGTGAAAGGTATGTTCGGAGAAGATGAGAACGAACCGCAGGATATGTTGATCTGTTCCTATCCGGGTGGTGCGGATGCGGTAAAGGCGTTTTCCGACAAGGGGCTTACCCATAAGGCTTATGGCTGGAGAGGCATCAAGGACAAACGTTATACCTATGTCATTTTTAACGGCTATGCTCCTGGAGAGGAACAAAAGGAATACCTTTATGATAATATAGAAGATCCTTACCAGATAAATCCGGAACTGTTGGAGCCGGAGTGCCAGAGAGCAGAAATTTTGGCATACCGGGAAAAACTTAAAAATTACCTGTGTAAGACAGAAGATCCGTTTTTGTGGGACAGGTAAAATTAAATGAATCAGGTATTGATCTTTAACCAAAAGTTAAATTCCTGCCTAACTTACCATGAAATAGAAAGAATCAATTAGGCACATACTATTAGCGTCGGACTTCTTCCGGCGCTTTTTATGTGCCTTGACCTAATAGAGCATGCAAAGTGCAGATATCTAAGCAACCCGCTAAGCGGCATAGCCGGTGGTCTTGACTATGGTCAGGAGATGCTTTTGTATAAAATGCGACATAAAATGCGTCTTTACAATTGATTATATATCATATATACTAAAGATAAATGTTCGACTTGCCGCAGCTATTATAACATAATAGTAAGGAGAACAAAAATGAGTAAAAATAAACCTAATATCATTTTTATATTATCGGATGATCAGGGTGCCTGGGCTATGGGCTGTGCCGGGAATAAAGAGATACTTACGCCCAACTTGGACAGGCTGGCAGCAGAGGGTGTCCGCTTTGACAACTTCTTCTGTGCTTCCCCTGTTTGTTCCCCAGCAAGGGCTTCTCTTTTAACCGGAAGAATTCCGTCACAGCATGGGGTGCATGACTGGCTTCGCGATGATAATAAAGAACAGGAGGATATAGAATATCTGGCGGGTCAGACCGCTTATACCGATGTGTTGGCTCGGGAAGGTTATGTATGTGGTCTGTCCGGTAAATGGCACGTTGGCAGGAGTTCTGTTTCTCAAAAGAGTTTTACACACTGGTTTGCGCACAAATCTGGCGGAGGCCCGTATTATAATACTCCTTTTTATAAAGAAGGACAACTAATCTATGAATCCGGTTATGTTACTGATGTAATAACCGATGATGCCATATCTTTTATCAAAGAATATGCAGGCAAGCAATCTTTTTATCTTCATGTGGGCTATACGGCACCTCATTCCCCATGGGTTAACAACCATCCAAAAGAATACACAAAAATTTACGAAGACTGTTCCTTCTTGTCATGCCCTATGGAGGAAAAGCATCCGGATCATATTTATTTAACAGAAGAGGTAATGAAGGATTTAAAGGCTAATCAGATAGGATATTATGCGGCAGTCACTGCAATGGATCAGAATATCGGCCGTATTCTTGATGAGCTTGAACGTCTGGGTATCAGGGAAGAGACGCTGATACTGTTTTCCAGTGATAATGGATTCAGCTGCGGACATCATGGTTTCTGGGGAAAAGGCAATGGTACTTTTCCGATCAATATGTATGAATCCTCAGTTAAGGTTCCTTTTATTGCCAGCAAGCCGGGCAGCATTCCTCAGGGAAAGGTAAACACTTCTCTTGTTTCTGCTTATGATTTAATGCCTACTCTGCTGGAATATGTCGGAGCAGAGGACAGCTTCACAGATCATCTTCCAGGCAGAAGCTTTCTTCCGGCTATGATGGGACAGCCGTTTGTTCAGTCAGAATCCATTGTTGTATTGGATGAATACGGGCCGAACCGAATGATACGGGGAACCAGATATAAGTTTATCAAACGTTACCCTTACGGACCCAATGAACTTTATGATTTAGAGAAAGACCCGGGAGAGAAGAACAATCTTCTTATATCTGAAGACGGGGAAGCTGCAAAAATAAAAAATGAACTGAATTATGAACTAGAGCAGTGGTTTTTAAAATATGTAAATCCGGAGATTGATGGTGCAAAAGAAGCTGTATACGGTTCCGGGCAGATCAATCTGGCGGGAGTTTGGAGTAAGGGGAAAGAGTCTCATAGCTGTGATGAATATATTAAAGAAAAACTGCAGAAAACCCATTGTAAAGACGAAAAAGGAATGGAATAAAATGAAAAAGGGATTTAGAACCCTTAAGGCGCAGCTGCGCCTGGGATATGGGCTTACGTTTGCCTTGATCTCCCTTCTTTTTGTTATGTTTTTATTCTTAGGGATCAAAAGCCTTATGCTGGATCAGATCGGACAGAGCAGACTGGATGTATTAAAACAGATCTCAGAACGATCCAATACCATAAAAAGCAATACGATTACTATATCCAATCTTTACCGCTATGATGAGCATATGAGAAGCTATCTGTCTGAAGAAAAGGATCAGTTCCTGGAAAGCAGGCAGGAGGCCATCAATTATCTTGATGGGTTAAAGGAGACCTATGACCAGGTTTTTCATGATATAGGTCTGAATTATGATGTGGTCATTTTGGGCAATAATGGTTTTCAGTACTCCTCAAGGGGAAAAGGGGATTATGACTTTCAAGGATTAGAAAGCCAGTTATGGTACAGGCAAAGCTATGATTCTGAGGATGATATGGTGTTTATCAGCAGTTTCCAGGAGAAGTTTGACAGCACAGGCATAGAAAATCCTTATGTATTCGGTGCATTTCGTCAGGTCATGGATCAGGAGGGCAATATACTTGGTACGATTCTGG
This sequence comes from Lacrimispora sphenoides, assembly GCF_900105215.1. Taxonomy (NCBI): domain Bacteria; kingdom Bacillati; phylum Bacillota; class Clostridia; order Lachnospirales; family Lachnospiraceae; genus Lacrimispora; species Lacrimispora sphenoides. The sequence continues at coordinate 1,366,872 of NZ_FOIP01000002.1, forward strand.
TTAATATCGATGAAAAGTATCTGGAGGGTTTATATAGTTCTGTAGAGGAAAACAGCAATTTTTATATTTTTGATAAAAAAGGAAATATTGTATCCAGCAGAGATAAAAATTTGCTTGGTAAAAATTTCATTGGGGTTAAAAACTTCAGACAGTTTTATGGGGTAAATCAGTACAATATGATCAGGAAACTGGGGCAGGATTATCTGCTGTCCAATTACTATGATCCTGAGACAGGCTGGACAATTGTAGAAGAGATGCCTTGTTCTGTGATTTTTAAGCCTCTCCATCAGGCAATTGCCATTCTGCTCCTGCTTTTAAGCTTCTGTATTTTTGCCGGAGCAGGAGCTGCTTATTACTTATCTGGCAGAATATCAAAGCCGATCCAGAAGCTGTGCAGTCTGATGGATCAAGTACGGCAGGGTGATTTTGATGTGATCAGTGACATTAAAGGCTATGAAGAAGTCAATCAATTGAAAGACAGCTTTAATGAGATGGCTAAAGAGATTAAAATACTGATGGAAAGTGTAAAGCAAAAAGAAATAAAAAAGCGGAAATCAGAGCTGGATTTTCTCAGGGCCCAGATCAATCCCCATTTTCTTTATAATACTCTGTTTTCTATTCAGTGCATGATTGAACTGGGGAATAACAAACAGGCGGTTTTAATGATGTCAGCATTTATAGACCTGCTAAAGAGGACCTTGTCAGTAGATACGGATTTCATTTTGTTGGAAGAAGAGTTTGAGAATACGAAAAAATACCTGGTACTTCAGCAGATCCGCTATGGCGATAAAGTGCATTTTGAATGTGAAATAGAAGAAAAGACAAAGGGGTGCCTTGTACCTTCTCTTATTATTCAGCCAATTGTGGAAAATGCTATATTTCATGGACTTAATGCAAAGGAGGAGCCGGGGCTGATTGTGGTCGAATCAGCCATATACAGTGATTGCCTTCTGATTACTATTTCCGACGATGGAGTCGGTCAAAGTGAAGAGGAACTTATGCAGCTGAGAAATCAGCTGGAGGACAGAGAGTATCATACCGGAGGCTCCATTGGCATCTTAAATGTGTTAAATCGAATCAGAATCAATTTTGGAGATTCTTATGGGCTTCTTGTAGAAAGCGAATCAGGAATCGGGACAACGGTCACTTTAAAGCTTCCGGTTATAAGGAAAGAGCATTTCAATGAAGAGGATTTAGCATGAAAATACTGATTGTTGATGATGAAAGAATGATTTGTGAATGGCTGCAGTTTTGTATTCAGAGCTATCCGGGCTGTGAGCTGGCAGGCTGTGCGCATAACGGAGAGCAGGCTCTGTCAATTTTTAAAGAGAATGAGGCTGATATCGTATTTACAGATATAAAAATGCCTCTCATGGGAGGTTTAGAGCTTTTAAAGGAGATTAAAAAGCTGAATCCCAGAACGATCGTCATATTGCTGACTGCTTTTGCAGATTTTGATTTGGTTCGGGAAGCCATTCGCCAGGGGGGTGACGATTATCTGCTGAAAACAGAGATGAATCAACAGTCCTTTCAGGAGATGCTTTCTAAGCTGGAACTGCAAATAAAAAGAACAGGTACGAAAGAAGTTCGCGGAGAAACGGAGAGTACAGGACAACAGCACTCCATAATCAGTGACATTTTAAGAAAAGACGGCCCATTGGAAGAGGATGATATCAGGCAGCTGAGAGAGTGTAATATCAGATGGAGGGATGGAGGACTGTTTTCCATTGCTGTCTGGAAACAGGATTTAATGAAAGATTTTGTCCTGCCTCAGAACACCTGTGTCCATCATGTGGCCAGCTTTGAGTATGACAGATATACCTATGTGATTATTGGTAATCTGGCAAGGGATTTAACAGAACTTAAGAAGAATCAGATTTTGTATGAGTACGCATCTGCAATTGTATTAAATAACGGCTGCATGGCAGGAGTCAGTACCATAACGGAACGCTTAAGCAGTGTGCCCGATGTCATTGTTCAGGCGGTTTATGGTCTTGGTCTGGGATATTATGAAGGAAAAATAAAGGTTTGGCAGGCTCAGGGCAATGGAAGTGAAATCAGAAAAAAGGAATTAAAGTGGGAGTCTGTTTTCCGGAAGAAAAGACGGGAATTATATGATGTGCAAAGTGACAAATTTTATGGAAGAACGGAAGAAACCATGGAAGAAGCCAGGAAAGATACAGGGGTTCCTATCAGTGGTTTCACTGCCTTTTGCTGCGATGCAATGGAAATGGCATATATGCGGTTTGCAGAAGAGGATGCACAGCTGATGCACCATATGCTTTTAGAAGAAAAAAGCCGGGTCTATAGTACCACAGACTATGCAGAAGCCAGGTGCAGGGTTTTGGAGTTTATCAGAAATGTGTTGGCATATCAGGATGTAGATGAAAGACGATTGTCCAAAGGAGTAGCCGCAGCCGTTGATTATGTAAGAAAGCATTACAGCGAAGCCATCAGCCTGGAAATGCTTTCCCAGAAGGTCCATTTAAACCCTGAGTATTTATCCAGAATCTTTAAGGAAGAGGTGGGCTGTACCTATAGTGCCTTTGTCTCTGAGATAAGGCTTAAGAAAGCTGCTTATTTGCTGTCCCACACAACGGAACGTGTTCAGAAAATCGGGGAATCGGTAGGATATCCTAATGTAAGTTATTTTTCCACAACCTTTAAAAAACGTTATGGGGTCAATCCCTATGAATACCGAAGAGGGGAGTAAAAGAAATCATGAGAGTATTGATGGTCATGTTTGATTCATTAAATAGAAATATGCTGGAGTCCTATGGAGGAAGATTTGCAAAGACTCCTAATTTTAACAGACTGGCAGAACATTCGGTAACTTTTGACAATTGTTATGCCGGCAGCCTTCCCTGTATGCCTGCGCGGCGGGAACTGCACACTGGGAGATATAATTTTCTCCATCGAAGCTGGGGACCTTTAGAGCCTTTTGATGATTCCATGCCTGAGCTGTTAAATCACAATGGCGTTCATACCCATATTGCTACAGATCATTACCATTATTTTGAAGATGGCGGGGCAACCTATCATACCAGATACAGAACATGGGAAGGATTCCGTGGACAGGAGGGAGATGCATGGAAAGGTGTTGTAGGAGAGAACAGATCTCCAAAGGAATATAAAAACCGGTGTGATGGAATTGCTGACAGCTGGGAGCACAACTGGGTTCCCCAGGATTTTATTAACAGATCCTATTTAGATACAGAAGAGAAGCTGCCCCAGAGCAAAACGTTTGAAGCCGGTAAAGAATTTATCAGGACCAACCACAATACAGACCAGTGGTTTTTGCAGATAGAAACCTTTGATCCCCATGAGCCGTTTTTTACTCATGATAAGTTTAAAAAGTTGTTTCCCCATACTTACAATGGCGCTGTTTATGACTGGCCGGATTACAGAAAACTGAATGAGTGTGATACACCAGAGGAAATTCTTCATTTGAGGTCAGAATATGGAGCCCTGTTGTCGATGTGTGATGAAAAGCTGGGTGAGATCCTGGATCTGATGGATGAGTATCATATGTGGAAAGATACTATGCTCATTGTTAATACTGATCATGGGTTTCTTCTGTCTGAACATGGGCAATGGGCCAAATGCCACTGTCCGTTTTATAATGAAGTGGCCAGGATTCCTTTGTTCCTATGGGACCCGGTAACCGGAATAAGAGGAAAGAGGGTAAAAAGTCTGGTGCAGACCATTGATCTGCCTGCAACCATATTGAAACAATTTGGGGTGGGACTTCCAAAAGATATGGAGGGAATTCCCCTTCAGTCTGTGCTTCAGGAAGATAAAGCTATACGGGAAGCTGCTCTTTTCGGTATCTATGGAGGCCAGATAAACTGTACAGACGGACGCTATGTTTATATGAGAAGTCCTGTAAATTATGAAACGAAGATTTATCAGTATACTCTGATGCCGACTCGCCATGGAGGACGCAGGGCTTTTATAAAAGAGGAAGAGTTAAAGCAGATGACTTTGTCAGAGGGATTTTCATTTACAAAGGAACTGCCTGTCATGCAGATTCCCTATGGCAGAGAAGCCGGGCAAAATATATATCCTACGATGTTATTTGATTTAGAAAAAGATCCGAATCAGGAGTCGCCCATTGAGGATGAAGCAGCAGAAAAAAGAATGATCCATTTAATGAGAAAACGTATGAAAGAAAACCAGTGTCCTTTGGAGATGCTGGAACGATACGGATTCTAAGAAAAGGGGATAATATTGTATGACCGCCAGCTGTTAACTGAGCGGTCATCTTTTTATAGAAATTAAAAAAATGAATGAAGGGGTGCAGCCACCGCAGGAGGAGAATATGCAGCATCAGAATTCTGTCATAATAACAAAACAAATGTCAAAATTAGAAAAGTCAACAAATTCATTTTAACAAAATCCATCCGAAAAGCAAAAGAAAAATAAAATAATAAAAAAACAGAGGTACTATGACTATTATATAATCATTATACAAGAAGGAAATACGAAAGAAAAAAGAGTTGGATGCGGCAAGTCGGATGAATTCGTATTTCCATTTGTAAAAAGGATAGGGGAAAAGCTACAAACTATTATACGAGGAGGATGTAATATGAGAAAAAGCAAAAAAGTAATGAAGATCGCAGCAGCGGTTATGGCTCTGACCATGGTACTGTCAGCTTGTGGAAAGGGAGGCGGAAATGCTTCTGTTCCGTCAAAAGAAAGCGGAGCTAATTCCAATACAGAGGCAGCAGGAGATTTGCCTGTTTTAAGAGTTGCCATGATGCCGTTTATCACCAGTCTTCCCACAGAGTATATTAAGAAGAATAAACTGGATGAAAAAGCTGGTTTTAAAATGGAAACAGTTATGTTTGCAACAGGTGCACCGATGAATGAAGCATTGGCAGCAGATTTATGGGATGTTGGAGCAATGGGCGCAGCAGCGGTGACAGGTGTCGCTAATTATGACATGATGATTATAGGAGAAGTTCTGGAGTCTACAGATGGTTTGGGAGTATTTGTAAAGCCTGATTCTGCTATAGCAGGTGCTAAAGGCTACAACCCTTCTTACCCCAATGTACTTGGCAGTCCTGAGACTGTAAAGGGAGCTACAATTCTCCTGCCAATAGGAACAGCACAGCATTTTACTACATTAAAATGGCTGGAGAAGCTGGGGCTTGGAATTACAGATGTAAATATTGTTAATATGGATACCGCCCAGGCTTATCAGGCATTACAGGCAAATCAGTGTGATGCGGTAGCCCTTAACGTTCCCACATTTTTTGAAGCAGTGGATGACGGTATGGTTCAGGTAGGCAATCTGGCTGATCTTGGAACCAGATATGTAGATATGGTAGTTGCTAACAGAAAAGCAGTGGAAGGAAAACCGGAACTGGTTCAGAAATACATGAACTGTATTATGGAGGCCTGTAAGGCTCTGAATGAAGATACTGATATGGCTGCAGATCTGATGGTAGAATTTTTAAAAGAAGCAGGTGCAGAGACTACAAGAGAAAGCTGTGTCAGTGATTTAGGCAGAGTTCAGTTTATCACATCGGAAGACTGGAGCAATCGTGAACTGGGAAGTTTTGCCAGGGAGCTTGGCGAATTCTATATAAGCCTTGGCCAGCTGGAGCCTGAGCTCATAGATAAGTTTGACAAAAATATTGATCCGGAATTCGTTAAAAACAATTAGGAGGAATGGAAATGAAGAAGGAGAAAGCAAAATATAAATACTGGCTGATGTCAGTATGCTCTGTTCTTACTGTGCTCTTTATCTGGGAGCTGGTAACCGATATTTTGCACCTGATCTCTCCCATGATGCTTCCCAGTCCGGCAAAGGTACTGAATACATTTCTATATAAACTAACAGGAGGGGTCAATCCAGATGGAGCGACCCTTCTCCAGCATATAGGAGCCAGTATGAAGATTGCACTGGGAGGTTATACCGTTGGAGTAGTCATTGGGGTGCCTCTGGGGATTGCTATGGCATGGAGCAGGAGATTTGAGCTGTTTGCCAAGCCATTGTTTGACGTAATACGCCCGATTCCCGCACTTGCCTGGATTCCTCTGATGATTCTGTGGCTGGGAATTGGTTACTGGTCAAAGGTTGGAATTATATTTTTTGCAGCTTTTATCAGTGCTACCATCAACGCCTATGCAGGGATCAAGAGAACCAGCCGGGTTCACTTGTGGGTTGCAAGTACCTTTGGTGCCTCTAATAAGCAGATGTTATTTAAAGTGGCGATTCCAACTGCCCTTCCAATGATATTTACAGGATTAAGACTTGCGCTTGGGTCCTCCTGGGTTGCACTGGTGGCAGCAGAGCTTCTGGCAGCAACAAGAGGTCTGGGTTATATGATTCAGGTGGCAAGAATGCTGGGACGGCCAGATGTAATTTTAGTAGGAATGATCACAATAGGAGTGATTGGTTTTTTATTATCCTATATACTGGAGAAATTGCAGAATAAGTTCGTAAAGGGAGGGAAATAGCCATGGCAGCCAGATTGTTCAGAAAAAACGTTGCAGTTTTTATGACTGTGATTGCCTTTGGATCTCTGCTGCTTTTGTGGGAACTGGTAGCCAGGTTTACAAATGCCAGGATGTTTCTCCCTCCTGCCTCAGAGATAATCATTAAATTCTTCGAAAGCTTTACTGTCCCTATTGGCAGGCATACGATGATGGTACACATTGGTGTCAGTCTGTACAGAGTGGGTGTTGCCTTCTTTTTCGCAACTCTTACCGGGATTACTTTGGGAGTTTCCATGGGGTATTCCAAGACTGTAGAAGCAATTGTAAAGCCCATATTTGAATTTATTCGTCCGATACCGCCTTTGGCCTGGATTCCTATGTCGATTCTGTGGTTTGGGCTTGGAGATAAGAGTAAGTTCTTTATTATTTTTCTGGGGTGCTTTTGTTTTATTACAGTGAATACATACGATGGTACGAAAAACGTAGATCCTGTTTTACTGGGAGCTGCCAGAATGTTAGGCGCATCAGAGCGTCAGGTGTTCTTTCGAGTTGTTCTTCCTTCCTCGATTCCGTACATTTTCGCAGGCCTTCAGATTGCGATTACAGCAGGCTGGTCTGCGGTGGTTGGAGCTGAAATGGTACGGTCCGATGAAGGTGTCGGCTGGCTAATCGTTATGGGAATGACCAATGGAAATACCGTTCAGATTATGGTTGGAATGCTGGCAATCGGCCTTGTTGGATATATTCTGGCTACAGCCATGGCAAAGCTGGAAGGGAGGTTATGCATATGGAACCAACAGCAGGGACTTTAACAGGAGTACTTCAGTGCAGCCACGTCTCCAAGGAGTTTGACAGCTTTGACGGAACCGGCAAGAACCTGGTATTAAAGGACATTGATTTTACTGTTAAGGAAAATGAATTTTTGGTGTTGTTTGGACCGGGACAGTGCGGAAAGACCACTTTGCTTAACATTTTGGCAGGTTTAGAGCCGGCCACCTCCGGGGAAGTGATGGATCATGGGAAAAAGGTGACTGCTCCTGCTCCAAAACGAGGAGTTGTTTATCAGAAGACAGCATTATTTCCATGGCTCACAGTCATGGGAAATGTGGAATTTGGGCCGAAGGTCCGTGGATTTAAGAAAGAGGAGATAAAAAAGATTGCAGATCATTATATTGAACTGGTAGGTTTAAAAGGGTTTGAAAAAAGTTATCCCTCCCAGTTATCAGGCGGAATGAGACAAAGAGTCGGAATTGCCAGAGCTTACAGCAATAATCCTGATATTATGCTGATGGATGAACCTTTCGGCCATTTAGATGCTCAAACAAGATATATGATGGAGGAAGAACTTCAGAGAATCTGGCAGAAAGAAAAGAGAACGGTAATCTTCGTAACCAATAACATTGAGGAAGCGTTATTTCTTGCAGACCGGATCATTCTGATGACCAACTGTCCTTCTGCCATTAAAAAAGAATATAAGATCGATCTGCCACATCCCAGAAGCTATGTTGACTCTGAATTCCTACGTTTACGGCAGGAGATAACTGAAAATATGGACAAATCGCTGTAAAGGAGGAGTTTATGGAAGATAAAAGAGAAACAAAAGTAAAGGTAATGAATCTGACAAAACAGTTCGACCAGCTTCTTGTTCTGGATGACATATCCTTTGATGTGAAAAAAGGAGAATTCCTTTGTATCGTAGGGCCTACAGGCTGTGGTAAGACAACATTTTTAAACAGCCTTACCAAGCTTTATCAGCCCACAAAAGGGGAGATATTAATTAACAATGAGCCAGTGGATTTAAAAAAGCACAGCATTGCATATATTTTTCAGGAATATTCAACGATGCCATGGCTGACGGTAGAAGAAAATATCCGTTTTGGTCTGGATATTAAACATACTTCAAAAGAGTTGGCGGATCAGAAGGTGGAGGAGTATTTAGAGGTGGTAGGACTGACGAAATACCGTAAATACTATCCTGATCAGCTTTCGGCAAGTATGCTCCAGCGGGTAGTCATCGCCAGAGCATTTGCTACAGAGCCGGAGTTATTGTTAATGGATGAACCCTATGGGCAGCTGGATATTGAACTGCGGTTTAAGCTGGAGGATGAGCTGTTAAGCCTATGGAAACGAAACGGGACAACTGTTATTTTTATTACCCACAATATCGAAGAGGCAGTCTATTTAGGGGAAAGGATTCTTGTTCTTACCAATAAGCCTACAACGATAAAAACAGAGATAAAAAATGATCTGCCAAGGCCTAGGGATATTGCTTCTAAGGACTTTGTGGAATTACGAAATAAAGTGACGGATTTAATTAAATGGTGGTAGGATTTGTTTAACCATCATACATTAAAAGCAGCAGCTCCATTAGCATTCCATAAAGGAATGACAAGGGCTGCTGTTTTTAACTGTGCTGCAATTATCCAGTGCATCTATTAAATATGAATGTTATTTAAAGCTTTCTGCACTTTTCCCATCATACGAATCGATACGGAATAGGTTTCTTTATTATTCATATGTAGTAAAGCATTTTCCCTGGAATACTTTAATACGTGTTTCATATTTATGATGGTGGAACGGTTGCACTGGCAGAAACCGGAATTCAAGGTTGAATGGAATTCTTTTAATGAGCCTGAAACCTGACGTATTCCGGTTTTTGTATGAACGATGATCTTGTGGGAATCGTCGCTGGTCGTAATTGCTACAATGTCATTTTGATCCAGAACCAGCGAATCTTTATCCAGCTTTATGGATAAAAGACGATTGGAGGAGTCCAGCTGAGTCTTATAATTTGTTTCCGCATTTTGTATGCAGGAGCAGATCTGATCTGGTAAGGTTTCTGTTTCATCTTTTGTAATGAAGTCCATTGCTTCCACCTTATAGCGGAAGGTAAGAATAGCCATTTCACTGTGAGTAGTTACAAAGACAACATATCCCCTTGGATCATATTTGCGTATTTCCTGAGCCAGTTCAATTCCATTTTTATTTGACTGCAAATCAATGTCCAGAAAATAAAGTCCGGTAATGTTGGAGCGCCTTCGCATGGAAAGCAGTTCTTCCGGGTTTGAGGTTGCACAATAAAGCTTGGATTCTGTTGGGTTCATTATTAGATATTTTTCTATAATGTGTTACCAGCGGCTTAATTGCCTGTTATCATCTTCACAAAGGTATATGTGGATCATTTTTGTACTCCTTATTAATCATTATGCATTAGGATTAGTTCTTGTGTAAAATAAGGTTCTTCATATGTTGTATTCCAGATAGTATTTTCATAATTTTTTAAAATTAAATCTACGTTAAAAAGTCCGATACCTCTATTTTCACCTTTTGTTGAAATTTCGTGGCTACGAAGCTCTGATATGGCATGGGACGGAGGAAGGGCGGTGTTTTGGATGATGAGATGGAGATTTTTTTCTTTATAAAAAATGCAAAAATGCACTTCCTTTTCTTCTGTTTCCATAGCAGCTTCCATGGCATTGTCTAAAAATATACCCAGGACCCGGGAAAGATCCAGGCAATCCATATTTAGATCATTAATAGGTTCTGTCAGTTCTATTTCCGCTTTGATGCCTATCTCCATCATATAGACAAATTTGGAGGAGAGAAGGCTTTTAATTGCGGTGTTTTTAATATTTGATAGAGCTCCCAGTTTGGTATCCGATTCTGTAAATGCACGGCTGATGGGGAGGATTCTTTCTCCGTAATATTCCTTTAGTCCATCCATATCATCTTCTTTCAGATATCCTGACATAGTAACAAGTATGTTCATGTAGTCATGCTTGAATTTACGCATAATTCCATAAGAATTTTCCAAGCGCTCCGTGTAGATACGAAGATTTTCAAACTGTGCCATGCGGTGCTTATAAGCTTGTTCTCCCATGGTGACTTTATAAACGGAATACATCAGAAAGACCGTGATTACGAATAATAATAGGAAGATAATTCCGTTTAATGCAATGACACCGTAATTATAACCTAGGCGTTCCCCATAGGAAAAGTTAAAAATGTAAAAGAACACCAGTAGAAAAAGATCAATAAAAATGGCTTTCAGCAGATGATCGTTAATTAAATATTTAGTAATAACTAATTTTTTATGAAAATAATAGCCAATTAGTTTTGTTGTAGTTCCACAGAATATGCAGTAAATACAAGAAAAAGCGATAAGCAGTAAATGGTGGGTTATCAAGGCTTCCATATCCATCTTGAAAATAAATCCTGCTATCCACATAAACAGGTAGTTAAATGTAATTGTATAAAGATATCCAAATAAATAACAGGATAGACTCAAATAGTGATTATTAGTAAAAAAATAGATTAATAGTATGATTCCCATAAACGTTATAAATGTACTGGCCTGTCCATAGATTCGGTTAAAAAAGTAGAAGGTACTAAAGGCATATAAAAATATAATAAATCGTTTTAGAATTGTCAATTTATTAGGAAGCAAATGTACACAAAAAAAGTAATTACATAAGGCTCCTGTAAGTGTATAAATAAAATAAGTCATGATGTATCTCCTCGCAAGTAGATGTATGTATATATTTTACATTGTTGTAAATGGAAAGTAAAGGAAATTGTATGAAAAGCAGGTGCATTTTACGCTTAGGAAGAAAAATGCCGCGGAAATTGCAAAAATATTTTATTGGCTTAAGGATATGGTAATATATGGTCAAACGGTGGTGATAAAATGAGTATTTCTAGAATTGCTGTTGGTTTTTGTGACTTGCTGAACAAAATAAGTCCCAAAAGTCAAGAAGAGAATAAAGTAATTCAATATGGAATGGAATTGTTGCTGGACAATATTATTAAGCTTATAGTCATTTTGCTTATTGGAATTGTCTTAGGAAAGGGGCTTGAGACCCTTGTGGTATTGTCTACATTTTGTGGCTTAAGATTACAGGCTGGAGGCATTCATGCTAAAACTGGTCTGGGTTGCGGATTTAGTATGTTGTTGGTCTGGGCAATATCTATTTTAGGAGATATCTTCTTTGATATAAAAACCTCTTTTTTACCGTATATTTATACTATTTCAGTTTTTATTATTCTTTGCTGTGCTCCACGGACAATAAATATTGAGCACTTTAGTTCGCAAGATAAATTAAAAAAGAAATTATATTCCATTGTTGTTTTGACCTTCATTATGGCGATTGCGTTTTTTAATCCGCCACTTAGGGCTTTACTTGTATTTCCGGTTACTTTGGAAGTTTTAACACTACTTCCTAAAAATAAATAATTGTTAAAGGAGAGAACATATGATGAGAAAGATGGCAGTAGAGGAATTACAGAAAATGTTGGTAAAGGTATCCCTCAATTCTGTGGGAAAGAGTATTCCAGCTGGAATTTATGAAAGAAAAATTCCAGAAGCAGTTTTAAAGATGCGCAACGAGAATACTAAGTAGGAATTTATGAGTAAAAGAATTCTACTAATAAATTTAAGTGCAGATAGTCCGGTATGAGTTATATAATGATAATGTTTTCATTATAAAAAGAAAAAGCGACGTTATACCAATGAAAATAATACATATAATTTATTGTAAGATTTTCAAATCCAATTAGTTGGAATGTATATGACTACTGTAGTAACAAGGGGGAAACTTTTGTCTGGATTAATTAAGATTCCTATAAATAGCTTAAATAAAAAATATGGAATTTATTCAGAAGTTTTATGGATACTCAGTAGAATAAACTAAAATAATTACTGCCCTTTGAAATTATTTCAAAGGGCAGTTAGTCAATTATATGAATTTGGATGGAAACTATTTTAAACCGAATTACCAGACCTTTCCTCCGCAAAGGGATGACAAAGATAGGAGAAAAGCAGATGAGAGAAAACTTATTTCGTAAAATTCTAAAACTGGAAAAGAATTTAGCAGATGCTTCTGTGCAAAAGAACATCAAGTCAAAGCATAGAAAGAGAAAGATTATTCCAGATGAATATTATATAGATGTAATAACGACCGTACCGGAAAGAAGAGTTATGGTAGAGATGGAGTGTATTGATATTTGACAAGAGTAAGTGACTGGCGGAATGTGAATAAAAGCAGGTAACGTGAAAGAATGTAATGTTCTTCCGCGATACCTGCTTATTTTTAATTCAATATTGTTAAATATCTTTTCCTTCCCTTCACCGGCTCAATACACGATTACGAGCCTTCCAAGGTGGATTTACTTACATTCTTCCAAAAGTATCTTTGGTTCAGCGACCATGGAATAATTGGTATGGTAGATAACAAAGCCAGGCGCCGCTCCGGCTACTTTTTTAATCTGCTTTTTCTGCACATAATCCACTTCCACCTTATCGTTTTCACGACCCTTGGAATAGTAGGCAGCTAAAGCTCCGGCTTCTTCAAATGCCCGGTCGGGAAGCTCTTTTCCTTCGGATTTTACGATTACATGGGAGCCTGGGATTCCTTTAGCATGGAACCACCAGTCATTGCCGCTCGCTCCTTTAAAAGTCAGTTCCTCATTCTGGTAATTATTCTTCCCCACATAAATATGGAATCCGTCAGAAGAAAGGTAGTGGAAGGGCCTGCTTGTTATCTTAGGCTTTTTATCGCCGGAGCGACGGTGCTTAATGTATCCGTACTCCATCAATTCTTCTTTGATCTGTACAAGATCTTCCTCCATTAGGGCGATGTCCAAAGCAGTACTAACAGATTCCAGATGGTCGATTTCCTGTTTGGTTTCCGCAATCTGATCTGTTACAGCTTCGAAGGTGCGTTTTAATTTATTATATTTATCGAAATATTTCTGAGCATTTTCCTTTGCAGATAACTGATCATCCATAGGAATGGTAATTTCCTCGTTGGTGTAATAATTAAGGCAGACCAGCTGCTTTTCACCTCCGGTTAATTCATATCCATAGGTATTGATAAGCTCTCCGTAAACCTTATACTTGTCCCGTTTGTCCGTATCCTTCAGCTGCTTGGCCTGAAGGTCATATTTTTTATAATTTCGTTCCAGAGCGATCTGAACGATTTTTCGTAAGTCTACGGATTTTTGCCGGATTCTGGTGATGGTATTTTTTGAGGCATAATAGTTTTCCAAAAGCGTGCTGATGGAATCAAAGCATTGGGAAACATAGCCTTCCCCCTGATAACAGGTTAAGGGAAGGGCGGAGAATTCCACAGGTTCTTCCTTTTTATATATAATGTTTGGAGTGAAATGTCCATGTTTTACATCATCCATGATAAAGGAAAACATGTGATACAGATGGATCAGTTCCAGCTCCGTCATTCCATTGGCAGAGCGGTCCCCGTCAATGGAGGCCAGATTGCAAAGCTCATGGCCCATAATAGGGCTTAGACCGGTCAGTTTCATATACAGCGCTTTTTGTATTGGTGCGGCTGTCTGGCCGATTACATCAATGAATTCTTCTTCAGTGATAGTCAGAGGATCTTTTTTCTCCATGGTCTGTGGGATGAAATAGGTTCTTCCCGGCAAAACCTCTCGTACGGAGCTGACCTGGGCGGAGATGTGCTTTATGCTGTCTAAAATCAGATCCTCTTCATTGCAAAAAATGATATTGCTGTGCTTTCCCATGATTTCAATGATCAGTTTTTTGGTTCTTTTATCACCTAATTCATCAAAGTGCTCCACTTCCATACATAAGATCCGTTCCAGTCCCGGCTGGCTCACCCGTATGATTCGCCCGTTTCCGATGTGCTTTCTTAAAAGCATACAAAAATTTGGGGCGGTCATGGGGCTTTGCTTGTTTGCCTCTGTAAAATAGATCAGAGGGAGACTGGCACTGGCCGAAATCAGGAGTCTCCATGTGTTTTTCTGGTTTTTAATAGTAAACAGCAGTTCATCCTTTTCCGGCTGGGCAATTTTTGCAATTTTTCCGCCTTCCAGCCGGTCTTTCATCTCTGCTGCGAGATTTGCCATAACAATTCCGTCTAATGCCATCGTCTGTTCCTCCGGTAAATGGTCTATATAATAAGGATAGTATAGCACAGAATCAACTTTCTGTAAAATTTAAAACCAATTGACTTGTATTTTATTATGAATTATAATGGATGATATCTATGGCGAAAGAGAGGCATATGGAATGATCAAAAGCATGACAGGTTTTGGCAGATGCGAAACTGTCACGGATGAATATAAGATTTCCGTAGAAATGAAAGCTGTAAATCACAGATATCTGGATTTAAGCATAAAGATGCCGAAAAAGTTTAATTTCTTTGAAGCAGGGATCAGGAATCTATTAAAGAATTATATCCAGCGCGGAAAGGTTGATGTTTTTATCACCTATGAGGATTACACAGAGAATAAACTGTGCTTGAAGTATAACAGTGCGCTGGCTGCTGAATATATGGATTATTTCGCAAAGATGGAGGCACAATTCGGAATTCAGAACGACATCAAGGTATCGACCCTGGCCAGGTGCCCTGAGGTCCTTATCATGGAAGAGGTGCCGGAGGATGAGAATCAGATGTGGAAGCTTCTTTCAGAAACCATAGAGGAAGCTGCAAAACATTTTGTGGAAACCAGAGTGACAGAGGGAGAAAACCTAAAGAACGATCTCCTTGGAAAGCTTAAGTTTATGACTGAGCTTGTGGAATTTATAGAAGAACGGTCCCCTGGGATTCTATTAGAATACAGGGCAAAACTTGAGGACAAGGTGAAGGAATTGCTGGCAAGCGCTTCCGTAGATGAGGGAAGAATTGCAGCGGAAGTTACGATATTTGCCGATAAAATCTGTGTGGATGAAGAAACCGTACGGCTCAGAAGCCACATTGAAAATACTTGTGCAGAGCTTAATGCAGGCGGAAGTGTGGGAAGAAAACTGGATTTCATCGCTCAGGAGATGAACCGGGAGGCGAATACCATACTTTCCAAAGCTAATGACCTGGAAATTTCCGATAAGGCTATCGCTCTGAAGACCGAGATTGAAAAGGTTAGGGAACAGATCCAGAATATTGAGTAGGAGTGTAACGAATAACATGAATGAGAATGGCATATTGGTAGTCGTATCCGGATTTTCAGGGGCAGGCAAAGGTACCTTGATGAAAGAGCTTCTGAAACGGTATGATAATTATGCGTTGTCCATATCCGCTACCACCAGAAATCCCAGAGAGGGAGAAGCAGACGGCAGGGAATATTTCTTTGTGACGGAAGAACGTTTTAAGGATATGATACAAAAGGAAGAATTGATCGAATATGCCCAGTACGTCAACCATTACTATGGTACACCCAAGGAATACGTTTTAAACCAGATGAAAATGGGGAAGGATGTAATCCTGGAAATTGAAATTCAGGGGGCGCTAAAGGTAAAGAAACATTTCCCTGCTGCGATTTTGATTTTTGTCATGCCACCCAACGCAGAGGAATTAAAACGCCGTCTCATAGGCCGCGGTACGGAAAACATGGATGTGATCAATGCCAGACTCCGCCGGGCGGCTGAGGAAGCAGAAGGCATGGAGGGCTATGATTATATCCTCATTAACGATAAGATAGACACTTGTGTGGAAGAGATGCACCGCATGATTCAGGTACAGCATAACCGTGCTTCCAATAATATGGCATTTTTATCCCATATCCGGGAAGAATTAAAGAATATATAGAGCCGATTGAGAAAGGGGAATGAAAGATGTTACATCCATCTTATTCAGATTTGATTAATGTAGTAAACAGCGAGGTAGAGCCAGGAGAGGCTCCTGTTGTACAGAGCCGTTATTCTATCGTAATTGCCGCAGCCAAGAGAGCAAGGCAGATTATCGGCGGCTCCGAGCCGGAGGTTTTGGGAGCTGGTAAGAAACCGCTTTCTGTTGCCGTAGAAGAACTGTATGAGGGCAAAGTGAAGATTTTAAGCGAAGCGGATGCAACAGAAGAAGACGATAATTAGGAAAGAGGCCGTCTCCCTTTTGGATGAGATGGCCTTTCCCATTTTAAAGAAAGACAGGAGTTAAAACATGAAGTTATTATGTGTTTCATTGGGCTGTGACAAGAATCTTGTGGATACAGAGATGATGCTGGGCCTTCTGAATAAAGACGGATATACCTTTACGGATGATGAGTATGAGGCGGATGTGATTGTGATCAATACTTGTTGCTTCATCGGTGATGCAAAAGAGGAAAGCGTGAATACCATACTGGAGTTGGCCCAGAGAAAGATTGACGGCAAATGCAAGGCTTTGATCGTAACCGGCTGCCTGGCCCAGCGGTATAAACAGGAGATCATAGACGAGATTCCGGAAGTGGATGGAATTTTAGGTACTTCCACCTATGACGAGATCTCTCACGTTCTGGCGGAAGCTTTGGGCGGAAAAGAACACGTTCAGCGTTTTCACGAACTGGACGAGATTCCGGAAGTGGAAACAGACCGGATTCTTACAACAGGGGGTCATTATGCCTTTTTAAAGATTGCGGAAGGCTGTGACAAGCATTGTACTTACTGTATTATTCCGTCTCTGCGTGGAAATTACCGCAGTGTTCCCATGGAACGTCTGGTAAAGGAAGCTGAAAGGCTGGCTGAGAGGGGGGTGAAAGAGCTTATTTTAGTTGCTCAGGAGACGACTCTGTATGGCGTGGATCTATATGGTGAGAAGTCACTTCCAAAGCTTCTTAAAAGCCTGTGCCGCATATCCGGGATTCAGTGGATCCGGATCCAGTACTGTTATCCGGAAGAAATCACGGATGAGCTGATCCAGACCATAAAGGAAGAAGAGAAGATATGTAAATACCTTGATCTGCCCATTCAGCATGCCAGCGACCGGATCTTAAAACGTATGGGCCGCAAGACTACAAAGGCCCAGCTTCGGGAAATCGTAGAAAAACTTCGGAGAGAAATTCCGGATATTGCTCTTAGGACCACATTGATCTCGGGATTCCCAGGGGAAACCCCGAAAGATCACGAAGAACTGATGGAGTTCGTGGATGAGATGGAATTCCAGCGTTTGGGAGTGTTTGCATATTCGGCAGAAGAAGATACACCTGCTGCGGAATTTCCGGATCAGGTTTTGCAGGAGTCAAAGGAAGAACGCCGTGATGCCATCATGGAGCTTCAGCAGGAGATCTCCTTTGATTTTTCTAAATCCATGATCGGGAAAACTCTGGAGGTCATGATAGAAGGCAAGGTGGCGGATGAAAACGCTTATGTAGGACGTACCTTTATGGATGGTCCTGGTGTGGATGGAATGATTTTTGTTCAGACAGCCGAAGAACTGATGTCAGGTGATTTTGCAAGAGTCCGCGTGACTGGGGCTATGGAATATGATTTGATAGGAGAGTTGGAGGATGAATTTACCGAATAAGCTTACGATTTTAAGAGTTATTATGATTCCGTTTTTTGTTCTGTTTCTGCTGCTTGACGGAGGTGCAAATGCGTCATACCGTTATATTGCGGCGGTCATATTCATTGTGGCCAGCTTTACGGATTTTCTTGATGGAAATATCGCAAGAAAGTATAACCTGGTGACTAATTTTGGCAAGTTTATGGACCCTCTGGCGGATAAGCTGCTGGTCTGCGCAGGACTTATCTGCTTTACGGCCCTGGGCCAGCTTTCTGCCTGGATTGTTATCGTGATTATTAGCCGTGAATTTATTATCAGTGGTTTCCGTCTGGTAGCTTCTGATAATGGCGTGGTGATCGCGGCAAGCTATTGGGGAAAGTTTAAAACAGTGTCCCAGATGATTATGTCGGTTCTACTTATCCTGAATATTCCGGCATTGTCCATCCTCACAACAGTGTTTGTCTGGGTCGCCACTATCCTTACCTTGGTTTCACTAGTTGATTATATAGCAAAAAATTACCGCGTTCTTATGGAAGGGAGTATGTGATCATGGTTGTTGAACTGATTTCAGTTGGAACGGAACTTCTTCTTGGAAATATTGTAAATACCAATACTCAGTATCTGGCGGAGAAATGTGCTCTTTTGGGACTTTCCATGTATCATCAGGTTACGGTTGGTGATAACAGGGAACGTCTGTCAGAGGCATTTGAGACTGCCCTAAAGCGTTCAGATGTTGTCATCCTGACCGGAGGCCTTGGACCTACGGAGGATGATCTGACAAAGGAAGTCTGCGCAGAGGTCATGGGATTCTCTTTGATGGAAGATAGCCATACAAAGGAGAGAATTAAAGAGTATTTTAAAAACAGCATTTATAAAGAGATTCCAGATAATAACTGGAAGCAGGCGCTGGTTCCTCAGGGAGCGGCTGTACTTGACAACCATAACGGTACTGCTCCCGGACTGATTTTGGAAAAGGATGGAAAGGCAGTAATCCTGCTGCCCGGACCTCCAAATGAGTTAAAGCCCCTGTTCCGCGATCAGGTATTCCCTTACCTTCAGAAGCTCCAGCCTGAAGTGATCCGTTCTCAAATGATCAAGATCTGCGGACATGGAGAGAGCCAGGTAGAGAATAAGCTACTTGACCTCATTGACGGACAGTCCAACCCAACCATTGCTACCTATGCGAAGACGGCTGAGGTGCATTTAAGAGTCACGGCAAAGGCATCAAGTGAAGAGGAAGCCAAAAGCCTTTTGAAACCGGTGGTAAAAGAGATTAAAAACCGTTTTGGGAATGATGTGTATACCACAAAAGAGGAAGAAACCCTTGAAATGGCAGTCGTCCGTCTCCTGAAAAAATATGAGCTGACGGTGACTACAGCGGAATCCTGCACCGGAGGACTGATTGCAGGACGTCTGGTGAACGTACCGGGGGCTTCCGAAGTGTTTCGGGAAGGCTTTATCACCTATTCCAACAAGGCGAAGAGAAAACATCTTGATGTAAGCAAAGGCACCTTGAAGAAATACGGTGCAGTCAGCGAACAGACTGCCAAAGAAATGGCGATTGGTGGTGTTTTCGCAGCTGATTCGGATGTATGCATCGCAGTGACAGGAATCGCTGGACCGGATTCTGATGGGGAAAAACCGGTAGGACTTGTTTATATGGCCTGTTATATGAAGGATAAGGTTTCAGTGGAAGAATATCATTTTAAGGGAAACCGGGAGAAGATCAGGGAACAGTCTGTAGTAAAGGCACTAGACCTGCTGCGCCGTTCCATTCTTAAGAATTATCATTCATAAAACCTTCCGGGAGGAGATAAATTTGGAGACCCGTTTGCTGAAAAAACAGATGACTGCAGCCTACCAGTACTCCTATGTAAGACTGGTGCTGAATTATTATACTTTATTTGAAACCGTAGGGGAGGAGCCGGTGATTCCGGAGAGGATTATTGCTTACTGTCTGCAGCTTAACGGGCTGCTAAAGGAGCATTTTTTCGGAAAAGATGTGGAAGAGGAGCTGCTTAAGCTTCGTGAGAGTATCACTCATGAAGTGGAGGTTCTGACTTCCTACACAGACTGCTTTCAGATTTATGAATATGTTATAAACCGCCTGGAACGGAAGTTTATGTCTTTGCCGGAAACCGAAGGTGATGATGAAAGCTTTGCACAGCGCCTTATGGGATTCGTAACGGATACAAAGGAAACGGCCGTTATGAACGGAAGGATCAGGCAGATCATCGGGCAGCTTCCGGTCCGACTGACAAAACAGAAGTTTTTCAGTCTTGTCATGGAAGGATTGTCCGTTTACATTGGTTCTCCCATAGAGAATCTTAAGGATATGATGTATAACCTCCGCGGGTCGTCCATGGTGAAGCTTCCTTCAGGAATGGAAGAAGGGCATAAGGAACTTTTTGAGCTTCTGGAACAGTTCCGTCTTATGGATTACGGGAATATGACCGCTGAAGGCTTTGAAGAAGCTTCTGAAAAACTTGGCCTTGCCTGCGAGGGGCTTATGGATGAATCCGGCCTTTATATCATGCTCCAGGACATTATCAATGATTTTTGTGTTCTTATATTTGCAAGACCGGAAGCAGTTGTTGATGTAATGGAGGAAGAACTTTACTTCTCCATGGTTGAGGAGATTTTAGAAAAGTTCATAAAAGAAGATTATTCCCCTGCAGGAGAAGCGTTTTTTGACAGGCTTACTCAGCTGGAGGGAAGGCAGGAAGCTTATTTTGAGCGGTATTTAAGGACCGAACTGCCGGAAGAGAGCAACGATTGGAATAAAGATCCGGATTACGTGAAAGCTGTAAATGTAGACAGGCTTTTATCCGGAAGTTCTTTTGTGGAATTAAAAAGCCGGGACGAGCGGAAAGAAACAGGTAAAGCGGATAATGCGGCTGTTGTTGACCGTTCCTATCTGGAGAAAACGGCGAAGGAGTATTTTAAAGAGCTTGAGGAAGTATTCTCTGGCGTCTCCAGACCTGTGATCCGGTCCATAATGGCGAAGGTTTTATCAGACCTGCCTGTCTATTTTAATTCAATTGACGAAATACAGGAATATATTGTAGGAAGCTTAAAAAGCTGCCTGGATGAAGCGGAAAAGGAAACTTGCAAGGAATTATTGGAAGAGCTGATGGATGATGAAAATAAGCTGGTTTGACCGTTTGTACGTAGGCGAGAAAGCGAAGAAGAAACGTTACCGGATTATTCAGGGAATCCGCAGGTCAAAGCCTGGACCAGGGATTTATGTGATTACGCCTGCTGCAAATGGGAATAATATACTTGATATCTATCCGGCAATGACACTTTTGTGGCCTCTTTACCGGGAGGAGGAATTTCTCATTTTAGGCATTGCGTCCGGTTACTGGGAAGCGTTAGAGGTGGCCGGGAATATCATCGGTGATATGTACCGGAAAACTGGAGGCTTCGATCTGCCTGCCTTTATAGGGATGGAAGCCGGTAAGGTGTGAGGTGTTCATGCTTCATATAATATTGTTTATACTTAAAATTTTAGGGCTGCTGGTGCTTATCGTATTAGGGCTCGTCCTCGCTGTTGCACTGCTAATCCTTCTGGTCCCGGTACGGTACCAGGCAGAGGGATCCTATGACGGAAAGGTTAGGGGGAAAGCCAGGATTACCTGGCTGCTACATATCCTTTCCGTATCAGCTCAGTACGAGGAAGACTTAATCGTGAGGGTCCGGATTTTGGGATTCCGCATAGGAAAACCCAAAAAGATGGATTCAGAGCTTAAGGAAGCGGAAGATATTATGGTTCAGGCCATGGAAATAATGGAACCGGAACCCATAAGAGAAGCACTGGAAGTGAAAGATGAAATTCATGACAGGGTCAAGGAAGGACCAAAGAACCTGCCGCCTCCAAAGGAGGAGTTAAGAAGTCCGACGCCTCCAAAGGAAGAACCAAAAAAGAAAAAAGGATTCCGGGTCATGGGAGTGTTTGAAAAGCTAAAGAAGAAGGTTCTTAGGGCTTTTACAAAACTTAAGTTTTTTTTCCTGCGGATCTGTGATACACTGAGAACAATAAAAGACAAAAAAGATGAGATTTATGCCTGGATTTCCAATAAGGAGAACCAGAAGACAGGAAAGCTGCTTTTTAGACAGGTAAAAAGATTGGTCCGCCATATCCTTCCCCGCCGGGGAAAGGGAAATATAACCTTTGGCTTTGATGATCCGTATCTGACCGGTCAGGTGCTCACCTATGCAAGCGTTATTTATCCGCTTTGCCATAAGCATTTGAACCTGTATCCGGTTTTTGACCAGACTGTGTTTACGGTGGAAGGAACGTTTCGCGGCAGGATCCGTATGGGAACGGTTCTTCTCATTGGATCGCGGATGCTGTTGGATAGAAATTTCAGGCGTTTGTTAAAAGGATGGCTTCATAAAGGAGGAATTGCTTAACGTGGCAGAGAATAATTTTACATCTACGGTAGAGTCGCTGTTTAAGGGAATGGATTCTTTTGTGGCGACAAAAACTGTGGTAGGAGATGCGGTAAAGGTGGATGATACGATCATTCTGCCTTTGGTGGATGTGACCTGCGGCATGGCCGCCGGATCCTTTGCGGGAGATACAAAGCATAACGGGGCAGGAGGCATGCATGCAAAGATGAGCCCCAGTGCGGTGTTAATCATTCAGAATGGAGTAACAAAGCTGGTTAACATCAAACAGCAGGATGCTGTAACGAAAATTCTGGATATGGTACCGGATTTTGTCAATAAATTTGCCGGTGGAACAAAAGAGGTTTCCCCGGAAGCATTAAAGGTGGCGGAGGAGATGGCTGCTTCTGAAGAGAAACAAAAAGCGGAAGAATAATAAAGGGATAAGCCGCATAGGATGTCATATAGCCTGAATGGATTGAGGGATGATATGAGAAGAGTATGCGGACTTATGCTGTTCTGCTTTGGAGCGGGCATGGCAATTCTGCTTTTTATCCCGGCGACTATCGTAACGATCCTTTTTATTATCGGATGTCTGGTACTGGGATATAACCTGTTCTGCTGCTGAATAAGCAATGCTGTTAAAAATAAATGAGGCCAGCCTTATAAAAGGTCCGGCCTCATGAAAAAAGACAAAAAAATACTCCTGACTGTTATCAGCCAGGAGTTTCCTTCGATTAAGCTCTTTCAACTAATCCGGATCTTAAGCAGGAAGTACATACGTACATCTTCTTATTAGCGCCGCCATTAACTTTAACTTTAACGGACTTCACATTTGCTTTCCACATCTTATTGGATCTTCTATGGGAATGGCTCACTGCGTTGCCAAAGTGAGCAGCTTTTTCACAAATTGCACATTTAGCCATGATTGCACCTCCTTAAAAGCGACTTGGACTTTTTATGGTTGAAAAATCCACAACAAATGTATGATAACAGAAAACACATGGATTTGCAAGTGAAAATTAAAAATTTGTTTCTTTTTTTGGAAAAATAATGTATAATCAAAACAGACAGAAAGAACGGAGGTAGAGACTATGAAGGGTTATATTAATAATAGACTGGGCGAAATCCAGGTAAGCCCTGATGTTATCGCTATGTATGCCGGAACGACCGCAGTGGAATGCTTCGGTATCGTCGGTATGGCGGCTGTCAGCATGAAAGACGGACTTGTTAAACTTTTAAAACGGGAAGGCCTGACTCACGGAATCAATGTGAACATCCAGGACAACCATATCACCATCGATTTCCATGTAATTGTAGCCTATGGGGTCAGCATTTCTGCGGTGGCGGATAACTTGATTGAAAATGTAAAATACAAAGTAGAAGAATTCACAGGTATGACAGTAGATAAGATTAACATCTTTGTCGAAGGCGTAAGAGTGATTGATTAAGGAGGAAACTACCCGTGGGTATGAAGTATATAGACGCCAAAATGCTGCAAAAGGCATTTCTGGCAGGAGCAAAAGGACTGGAAGCAAAGAAAGAATGGATTAATGAACTGAATGTGTTTCCAGTACCGGATGGAGATACCGGAACCAACATGACCATGACGATCATGGCGGCGGCAAAGGAAGTGGCTGCCATTGAGAATCCTACCATGGAATCGTTAGCAAAAGCAATTTCCTCCGGTTCATTAAGAGGAGCGAGAGGAAACTCCGGTGTGATCCTGTCCCAGTTGTTCCGTGGTTTCACAAAAGAGATCGCTACCGCCAATCAGGTAACTGCCACCGTTTTAGCCAATTCCTTTGTGCGGGCAACAGAAACTGCTTATAAAGCAGTCATGAAACCCAAAGAGGGAACCATTCTTACTGTAGCCAGAGGAATGGCAGAAAAGGCTGCGGAGCTGGTCACCGAGACAGAGGATATCCTTGAGTTCTGTCAGAAGGTAATCGAACATGGTGATTATGTATTAAGCCAGACGCCGGAGATGCTTCCGGTTTTAAAGCAGGCCGGAGTAGTAGATTCCGGCGGCCAGGGCCTTATGCAGGTAATGAAGGGTGCCTTTGATTGCCTGTCGGGCAAAGAGGTAGACTTATCTGTAGAGGTTGAAAAGCGCCCGGTTGATACTGCCGGAGCCTCAGGGGCTACAACTGCTGACATTGATATCCGGTTCGGCTACTGTACCGAATTTATTATTAATCTGGAAAACCACTATGATGATAAGAAGGAACACGATTTCAAGGGATACTTAGAATCTATCGGTGATTCCATTGTGGTTGTTTCAGACGATGACGTGGTAAAAGTCCATGTTCATACCAATGATCCGGGACTTGCAATCCAGAAGGCCCTTACTTATGGCTCTTTATCCCGCATGAAGATCGATAATATGAGGGAAGAGCATCAGGAAAAATTAATTAAAGAATCAGAAAAGCTTGCAGCGCAGCAAAAGGCTGAGAGCGAAAAAAAGGCGGAGCAGAGAAAACCCTATGGCTTTATATCCGTATCGGCAGGGGAAGGACTTGATGAAATATTCCGGGGGATCGGCGCAGATTACCTGATTCAGGGCGGTCAGACCATGAACCCAAGTACAGAGGATATGTTAAATGCCATCGAAAAGGTGAATGCCGATACCATCTATATCCTGCCAAACAATAAAAACATCATATTGGCTGCCGAGCAGGCCAAAAGCCTGGTGGAAGACAAGAAGGTTATTGTGATCCCTTCAAAAACCATACCACAGGGCATTACTGCCATCATCAATTTTGCTCCGGATTTATCACCGGAGGATAATGAAAAGATCATGACAGCAGAGATGTCCCGAGTGAAAACCGGACAGGTTACCTATGCGGTCCGCAATACCATGATCGATGATATTGAGATCCGGGAAGGGGATATCATGGCGCTTGGCGACAGTGGTATTTTGGCTGTTGGAAAGGAAATTGAGTCCACAGTGTTAGAAGCCATGGAAGCCATGGTGGAAGAAGAATCTGAATTAGTGACCGTTTATTACGGCAAGGATGTCAAAGAAGATGAGGCAAAAGAGCTTAAGGAAAAAGCAGAAGAGTTGTTTTCCCATTGCGAGGTAGAGCTTCATGCAGGCGGCCAGCCAATTTATTATTATCTCATATCAGTAGAATAAAAAGAGCCAGCGGCATTTTATATACCGGGCAGACGAGGCCTGTCTGCCCGGTTTTGCTGTGCAGGGAAAAAGAAAGGAGGGGAACCCGTCTTTGAATGGTGAGTCAATTGATTCCTTAAAGGGAATCGGTGAAAAAACAGGGAAATTGTTTCAAAAGGTGGGAGTGATAACCGTTGGGGATCTTCTGGAATATTATCCAAGGGCCTATGACACCTATGAGGAGCCTTGCCCTATTGGGGAGCTTAAACCGGATCAGGTGATGACTGTGGCCGGTATGCTTTACAAGACTCCGGATGTTAAACGGTACAGCCATATCCAGGTCATCACAACAACTTTAAAGGATATGACGGGAACTCTTTTGCTCACCTGGTACAATATGCCCTATCTTCACTCCACTTTAAAAGCAGGAACACGGGCTATTTTCCGGGGCAGGGTGGTGAAGAAAAGCGGACGTCTTACCATGGAACAGCCGGAGGTATTTACGGAAGAAGCCTATGAGCAGGTGGTGCATTCCATGCAGCCTGTTTATGGACAGACCAAGGGGCTGAGCAATAAAACCATTGTAAGAGCTCAAAGACAGGCGTTAAGCCTCCGGAGTATGGTACGGGATTATATGCCTGCTGAATTGCGAAAAAAACACGAACTGGCGGAATATAATTTTGCTATTGAACATATTCATTTTCCGACGGACCGGAGCGAACTGCTATTTGCCAGAAAAAGACTGGTGTTTGATGAATTTTTTCTTTTTCTCATGGCGGTCCGGCGTTTAAAGGATGGCAGAGAGGATAAAAAAAGTGCTTATATTTTAAGCCTCTCTCCTCAAGTAGAAGCCTTGAGGAAAAGTCTTCCCTATTCTCTTACAAATGCCCAGGAAAAGGTTTTAAATGAGGTATACGGCGATCTGTCGGGAGGCAGGGTCATGAACCGGCTTATTCAGGGAGATGTAGGCTCCGGTAAGACGATCATTGCCATACTCGCCCTCCTTCAGGCAGCGTATAACGGATATCAGGGAGCTCTTATGGCGCCTACGGAAGTACTGGCAAAGCAGCATCTTGAATCCATGACAGTGCTGTTTGACGCGCATCAGATCGACAAAAAGCCCATACTTGTTACAGGCTCCATGACGGCAAAGGAAAAAAGGATTGCATACGAAAAGATAGCTTCCCATGAGGCGGATATCATAATCGGAACCCATGCCCTCATTCAGGAGAAGGTGGTATACGATAATCTGGCACTGGTGATCACCGATGAACAGCATCGGTTCGGAGTCGGCCAACGGGAAATGCTGGGTAAAAAGGGAGAAGAGCCTCATGTTCTGGTTATGAGCGCAACGCCCATCCCACGAACCCTTGCCATTATCATTTACGGGGATCTGGACATCTCTATTATTGATGAGCTACCGGCAAACCGTTTGCCCATTAAAAACTGTGTGGTAGATACCGGCTACCGGAAGAAGGCCTATGAATTTATCCAGAAAGAGATAGCAAGCGGCCGGCAGGCCTATGTGATCTGCCCTATGGTAGAAGCCAGCGAGATGATTGATGCGGAAAATGTAGTGGATTATACGAAAACCTTAAGAGAGGCACTTCCGGGAATTTCTGTGGAATTTCTTCATGGGAAAATGAAGCCTAAGGAAAAAAACGGGATCATGGAAAGATTTGCAGGTGGGGAAATTAAAGTTTTGGTTTCCACTACTGTAATCGAAGTAGGAGTGAATGTTCCCAATGCAACGGTAATGATGATTGAAAATGCAGAGCGCTTCGGGCTGGCTCAGCTTCACCAGCTGAGAGGGCGTGTAGGGCGGGGAAAATATCAGTCTTACTGTATTATGGTAGGAGCTTCGGAACAGGAAGGGACGAAAGAACGCCTGGATATCTTAAACCAGTCCAATGACGGCTTTTTTATTGCCTCAGAGGATTTAAAGCTTCGGGGACCCGGCGATATTTTCGGAATCAGGCAGAGTGGGGATCTGGAATTTAAACTGGGGGATATTTTTACGGATGCAAACCTGTTAAAGACTGTATCAGAAGAAGTGAAACGGCTTTTTCATGTGGATCCGGAGCTGGAAAAAGAGGAACACCAGGAACTGAAAGGCAAGCTGCAAGAGTATCTTGAGAAAAGCTATGATAAGCTTAATTTGTAGTTATAATTATCTGGTTTTTTGATTTTTGCAGAAAATATTTGCAATAATCGACTGCAAATGATACACTAATTTACGTAAAATTATGAATGCAAGGAAACAGGAGGAATGTAATGAGTAGAAAAGCCTTAAAATTTGATGCAAAGGATGCCATGAGGGATGCGCTGGTAAGTCCTATTATAGTTACATTAATAATGGGTGTCATCATGGTTATATTATCTGCGGTGCAAGGTTTTTTGGATATATGGCAGAAAATGATAGACAATGCTGGCGCTTATGATTTGGGCCAGACCGGAGCATTTGCAGTCAGCAGCATTATTTTTTTAGTTATTAATATTGTTGTTAGCACCATTATCCAGTTTGGGTATCAGTCTTACTGTTTAAAAGTTGCTAACAGGGATGATACTATGTCATATGGGGATTTATTCGGATCTGTAAGGTATTTGTTAAAAGCTCTGGGATTGATTCTCATGGTGTCTTTACTTACTTTTTTGTGGACATTGCTTTTAATCATTCCGGGAATTATAGCTGCTTACCGCTATTCACAGGCTGTTATTATTATGGTTGAGGATCCAAGTAAAGGTATTATGCAATGCATTCGTGAAAGTAAGGAAATGATGGTAGGACATAAGTGGGAATTCTTTGTTCTGGAGCTGTCCTTTATTTTATGGCAGCTTTTAGGCCTTGTCACCTGCGGTATTGCTTTCATTTATGTATATCCTTATATGAAGGTTACTTTTACTAATTTTTATAATGCAATAAAGCCTAATACGGTTGTATTTGAGGAAGCGACTGTAATTGAGTAAAAGATAAAAGGGTTCAAACTTTTTTAAGAGGTTGAACCCTTTTGTACGGTAAACGAGTGGAGGAGCACGGAAGATGAAGTGTGTGATAATTGGAATTGCCGGAGGAACCGGCTCAGGGAAGTCGACCTTTACCAACCGGTTAAAGGATGCATTTTGTGATGATATCGCGGTTATTTATCATGATAATTATTATAAAAAGCAGGATGGAATCTCTTTTGAAGAGAGAAAGAAAATGAATTATGACCATCCCGAAGCTTTTGAAACAGAGCTTTTGCTGGATCAGCTTCGAAAGCTTCGGGCAGGTGAATCGGTTGATTGTCCTGTTTATGATTATTCCATGCACAACCGTTCTCAAAATGTGGTGAAGGTGGAGCCTAAAAAGGTTATTTTAGTCGAGGGGATCCTGGTTTTTGCGGATGAGCGCTTAAGGAGCATGTTTGATATAAAAATCTTTGTGGAGGCTGACGCCGATGAACGGATCCTTCGCCGGGTGATCCGGGATGTAAAGGAAAGAGGCCGGGATATCGAGGGTGTTGTGGAACAGTATTTAACCACAGTTAAGCCTATGCATTATTTGTATGTGGAGCCTACGAAACCAATGGCAGATGTTATTATAAACAGCGGCATGAATGAGGTTGCGTTTCAGTTGGTGAAAACGAATATTGAAAAGATATTGGAGTCTGTTAATTAGGGTTAATAATGTATCTGCATGAGAATGTTTTTGAGGGCTAGATTTTTTTCCAGAAAAAAACATTTTACGAAAAACCTTCTAGTGTATTTCATTCTATTCCAGCCATAATAGGAGTGTAGCACAAAACAACCATGAATTATTAAAAAAACAAAATCATGGTGAATAGATGAAAAGGAGGCATATCATTATGTCAGGTAGATCTAATACTACAAATGTACCAGAGGCAAAAGAAGCAATGGATCGTTTTAAAATGGAAGTAGCTAGCGAGATTGGTGTTCCGTTAACCAACGGTTACAACGGTAACTTAACTTCTGCTCAGAACGGTTCCGTAGGCGGTTATATGGTTAAGAAGATGATCGAAGCCCAGGAAAGACAGATGGCAGGTAAATAATCTGTAAAAAACAATGAAACACCCTTCGAATATAACAAGAAATAACATTTAGTCCAATAGCATGGACGATTGAAGGGAAGCAGGAGTTGCAGTTTCGTAACTGACAATCAGTTATGGGGGCTGTGGCTCCTGTTTTTTTTGATTTGGGGTGGGATGGTATAGGTAGGGTTGGTGCGGTAGTTGAGTCCGCCATGGAACCCTGACTGCGCGGAGCGCAGTCAGGGTCGCGGGCTTCGCCCTATGAAAAAATACAGAAGTTCAGGTGCTTATGTGCAAGCACAACGCGCCTGAATTTCTGCATTTTTTCACCATGGCTCATTGCTGGCGCGAAAAATCAGTTGTATATCTGCCGATTTCATACTATAATGGTTTGGAAAAATAAAGTGAGGAATTGTTATGAGAGTAATTGCCGGAAAAGCCAGGAGGCTTGTTTTGAAGACGATAGAGGGGCAGGATACGCGGCCTACGACAGATAGAATTAAAGAAACACTTTTTAATATGATACAAGGGGACATGCCTGACTGCTGTTTTTTGGATTTATTCTCTGGCAGTGGGGCTATCGGAATTGAGGCACTGAGCCGGGGAGCCAGGCTGGCGGTTTTTGTGGAACAGAGTCCGGGGGCAACGGAATGCATCCGTGAGAATTTAATGACCACCAGGCTGGAGGATGGCGCCATTGTGATGAACTGTGACGTTATGACAGGACTTGGAAGGCTGGAAGGGAAAGGGTATGTATTTGATTTTATATTTATGGACCCTCCCTATAATCAGGATTGGGAAAAAAAGGTTTTGCAGTATCTGGCTGATTCCCGGCTGATTGATGAGGACACGACGATGATTGTGGAAGCTTCTTTAGAAACTTCTTTTGATTTTTTGGAGAATCTGGGATACCGGATGATAAGGGAAAAGAATTATAAAACCAATAAACATGCTTTTATAGCAAGGAAAGAACTATAAGAAATTGCTCAAAATACATGGACAATAATAAGGAAGAGGAAGAGACCATATGAGAAAAGCAGTGTATCCGGGAAGCTTTGATCCGGTGACGTTTGGTCATCTGGATATTATAGAACGTTCTGCCAGGATGTCGGACCATCTGATCATAGGAGTTTTAAATAATAATTCAAAAACTCCGTTGTTTTCTGTAGAAGAACGTGTTAATATGTTAAAGAGCCTTACGAAACACCTTCCCAACGTGGAGGTGGAGTCGTTTGGAGGACTTTTGGTAGATTTTGTACGAGCCAAACAGGCGGATGCAGTGATTCGCGGGCTTCGGGCTGTAACGGATTTTGAATATGAATTGCAGATCGCACAGACAAACCGGGTCATGGCCCCAGAAATTGATACTGTGTTTTTGACGACGAATTTAAAATATTCTTACTTGAGTTCCAGCATTGTGAAGGAGATCGCCGCCTATGGTGGAGAGATAAACACGTTTGTACCTGCATGCGTTGCAGAGCGTGTAATGAAGAAGATGGAAGATAGAATGAAATAAAAGTAAGGAGTGTTCGTATTATGATGAGCAGAATTGAACAGTTAATCGGTGAAATTGAAGAATATATTGACAGCTGCAAATACCAGCCGCTCTCCAACAGTAAGATTGTGGTCAACAGGGATGAACTTGAAGAGCTTCTGGTAGAACTTCGTCTGCGCATTCCGGATGAAATCAAGCAGTATCAGAAGATCATAAGCAATCGTGACGCCATTATGAGTGAAGCCCGCCAGCAGGCGGATTCTATTTTGGCCCAGGCCAATGCTCAGACAAATGAGTTGGTTAATGAGCATGAGATTATGCAGAAAGCATATACCCAGGCCAATGATATTATTGAACAGGCTAACAGCCAAGCCCAGCAGATCGTGGAACAGGCGGTTTCTGACGCCAACGGAATCAGGCAAAGCTCTGTCCAGTATACGGATGACATGTTAAAGAGCCTTCAGACTATTATCAGTCATTCCATGGAAGGAGCTCAGGGCCGTTTTGATGCCTTTATGACTTCCATGCAGTCAAGCTATGATATCGTCTCCTCTAACCGCCAGGAGCTGACAGGAGCTGTCATGCCCGTGGAAGGAACGGAAGAAAACGGGACAACAGAATAAAAAATATGATGGTAAGGAAGCTGTGAAGTACTTTCCAAGCTACATAGTGCCGGATGGATAATCCGGCATTTTTTATAACACTCTTTGTCTGAAAGATGCCGGATAATCCTCCAAATGCGGTTACGGTTCCGATCCATAAGCCTGTAGAGACTCCTGAAAAGGCCTGGGAAACAGCCTTGATTCCTGTGGTCATTTCAACAAATCCCAGGATAAGGGCCTTATACTGGGGGAGGTCTATGGGAATCGTAGTTATGTAGAGGGCCAGGATGGAAAAAAGCATGATATATCCCCCAATTTTTACCATGACTTCGCAGGAATCCATTAAGCTGTCATCAAAGGATTTGGAAGATTCTCTGGTGACCGGAAGGGACAGGGCAGGTCCGTTTATGCCATAACAGCTCCGGGCTGCAATGGAAAGAGGAATTATGGGCAGGTAAACGCAGACAAGAAGGAGCCAGACTGGTACGGCTGGTGGAAGCCCTCCGGCAGCATAGCCTAATAAAAACATGGGGCTGGGATGATTGCAGATGGCTAAAAGGTATCTTCCTTCTTTTTCCGAGATACGTCCATTATCCATGAAATCACTGCAGGTTCTGGCTCCCATGGGATAACCGCAGAGAAGTCCGGAAACAAGGGTATAGCTTCCGGCATCCGAAAGGCAAAAGAATCGATGCAGGATCCTTCTGAAGGGGAAAATAAGGATGCGGATTGCATTTAAGGCAACAATGACATTGGAGCAGATCATAAAGGGCAAAAGAGTGGGTATCACTACAGAGCCCCATAAAACAAGTCCGTTTCTTGCACCTTCAAAGGCTGTGGACGGAAAACGGAGCAATAGAATTAAGGCAGCAACGGAAAGCAGACGGAAGAAGGATTTTTTCATGTACACCTGAATAGATTGTTTTATACAATTATATGAAATGGCATGACTGATATGATGGTGATTCTTCTTTTCATCCTGATCCTTTCTGTTTTCCAGGTAACCATGATCGATTACCTGTATAATAATCCTACCTTTTACCAGCTCGACGCTTATACCTGGGAAAGCGATGACTTCAGAAGCTTAAAGCTTGGAAAAATGGTGGCAGAATGGGATTCTCTTGATTATGATACTTTGACTTCCTTAATGGTGGAGCATCAATATGATCTGACTGGGGTCACAGACCGTGATACCCATACGGACCGGCTATTAAAGGTAAAGCCGGCGGAGTATAGAAAGCTCCGTCAGGCTTATGAAACTATTTTATATGATTTAAAGTTTTTTCCGATCCCCTTATCCGTTCAGCCCGGTTCTCCGGATATTAGCTATCAAAACGGCTGGATGGACACCAGGACCTATGGAGGAGAACGAGGGCATGAAGGCTGCGACATCATGAGCAATGATCAGCCAAGAGGGCATTATCCGGTGGTCAGTATGAGCGACGGAGTGGTGGAAAAAGTGGGGTGGCTGGAAAAGGGCGGCTGGCGGATCGGGATACGGACTCCTAAGGGAGCGTATCTTTATTATGCCCATCTTTACGGCTACAGCAAGCAGTGGAAGGAAGGGGACGAGGTAACTGCGGGAGAACTTTTGGGCTTTATGGGGGACACTGGTTACAGCCAGGTAGAGGGTACTACCGGCAACTTTCCAGTCCATTTGCATTTGGGAATTTATTTGCGGACCGATCATAATGAGGAGATGAGCGTAAATCCCTATTGGGTCTTAAAATATCTGGAGAAATACCGGTTGAAATATTCGTATTAGTATACCGGCTTTTTATCGAAACTTGCCTTGCAAATTTCGATATGCTATATTAAGATTGCTTACATAGGCATAGTTTATTTAATGAAGGCAGAATTACACGCCATGCTTTGGTAAACTAGCCGTTCGATGAGCTTAAGGCGAATCGAACATCTTTGACGCAAGATGGGAGCGACAACGTGAAAGAACGGAAGATTTCAGAAGAATTTTTAAACAGAATGAAAGATTTATTAGGGGAAGAAGAGTATGAAGCGTATTTAAAAAGCTTTGATGAGGAGCGGCTCTATGGGCTGCGTATCAATACCCTTAAGATAACCTTGGAAAAATTTACAAACATGACAACCCTTAAGCTAAAGCCCGTTCCCTGGATTCATAACGGTTTTTACTATGAGGGGGAAGAACGTCCGGCAAAAGATCCTTATTACTACGCCGGGCTTTATTATCTCCAGGAACCCAGCGCTATGACGCCGGCAAGCCTGCTTCCCGTGGTTCCGGGAGACAAGGTACTTGATCTTTGTGCAGCGCCAGGAGGGAAAAGCACGGAGCTGGGGGCAAAGCTGAAAGGCAAAGGCCTTTTGGTGTCCAATGACATCAGCAATTCCAGGGCAAAGGCTTTGCTTAAGAACTTAGAATTGTGGGGGATTGAGAATATTTGTGTCACCAGCGAGGAACCAAAAAAATTAAAGGAAACCTTCGGTGAATTTTTTGATAAAATACTGGTTGATGCTCCCTGTTCCGGAGAAGGGATGTTCCGCAAGGATGCGGATATGGTGAAAAGCTATGAGGAACACGGGCCGGAGTATTATGCTGCGATCCAAAGGGGAATTATGGATCAGGCGGCAGACATGCTTGCACCTGGCGGATATCTTTTATATTCTACCTGCACGTTTTCAGCCTGTGAGAATGAAGACATCATCAGACGGACTCTGGAGTGCCATGAGGAGATGGAGCTTATCAGGCTTCCTCTTTTTGAAGGAGCCAGCGGTGGGATCGGCCTCCCCGGCTGCCTCCGCCTTTTTCCCCATAAGATCAAGGGAGAGGGCCATTTTATGGCGTTGTTAAAAAAGAAAGGAAGCCCGGCTGGATATAAGGATTATGGGAAGACCGGAAGCAAACAGTCCCCCCTTCCTGCTGAACTTTCTAATTTTCTTTCCATGGTCTCAAAGCCCCTGGAGAGTTCCCGGATCCGGATAAAGAATGATGCGGTTTACTATTTGCCGGAACATTTTCAGGAGAATACAAAAGGCCTGCGCTACTTAAGGACCGGACTTTTGCTGGGAGAGATGAAAAAGGACCGTTTTGAGCCGGGACAGGCCTTTGCTATGGCCTTAAAGCCGGAAGAGTTCAAACAAGTTGTCTCCTGGGAAAAGCAGGATGATAGGGTAATCCGCTATTTAAAGGGAGAAACCATTTCCTTGAAAGACGGAGAGGAACCTATCAAAGGCTGGTGCCTGATCTGTGTGGAAGGCTTCCCTCTTGGCTTTGCCAAGGGGAGCGGAGCGACACTTAAAAACAAATACTATCCGGGATG
Source organism: Lacrimispora sphenoides (assembly GCF_900105215.1). NCBI lineage: Bacteria > Bacillati > Bacillota > Clostridia > Lachnospirales > Lachnospiraceae > Lacrimispora > Lacrimispora sphenoides. The sequence goes on from NZ_FOIP01000002.1 coordinate 1,401,481, forward strand.
GCGGTGGCAATAATGAAGGAACTGAGACTTGATAAATATTTAACAGAGATGGGAGAAGGAACGAGAAGCCAGATCAAGGAAATGGCCAGAAAAGGCAGGATTCTGGTAGACGGCATACCGGAGAAAAGGACGGAGCGCAAAATCGATCCGGAACAACAACAGGTATCCGTGGATGGGCGTCCGGTATCCTATGTCCGATATGAATATTACATGCTTAACAAGCCTCAGGGCGTGGTATCTGCCACAGAAGATTCCCGCTATGAAACCGTGATCAGTCTCATTGAGGAGCGGAAACGGGATGATCTTTTTCCGGTGGGACGGCTGGATATTGATACAGAGGGGCTTCTTCTCATCACCAATGACGGAGACTTAGCTCATCGCCTTCTGTCTCCCAAAAAGCATGTGGATAAGGTTTATTTTGCCCGGGTTGAAGGGGAGCTTCCGCATGACGCAGAGGAACGTATGGAGGAAGGTCTTGTGCTTTCTGATGGAACTCCCACAATGCCAGCCCTGCTGGAAGTACGAAAGCGGGGTAAGGATGAAGTGCTTTCTGAAATCTACCTGACCATCCGCGAAGGAAAATTTCATCAGGTCAAACGAATGTTTGAAACTCTTGGGTGCCGTGTGATATACTTAAAGAGGATGTCTATGGGAAGCCTGATCTTAGATGAGGAGTTAAAACCGGGTGAATACCGCCCGCTTTCAGAGGATGAAATCCTGAAACTAAAAAGTCATGGTAAATAAGGAAACACCCTTCGGGTATACCTTAATGCCCAGACTACATGGGCGATAACAAGGAAAGGAAGACAAAAGCAGAAGATGTTAGAGGAAAAGAAAGCAGTAATTTTTGATCTGGATGGAACACTGGTTGATTCCATGTGGATGTGGAAATCCATTGATATAGAATTTCTTGGCAGCAGAGGGCTTGCATGTCCGGAAGATTTACAAAAGGAGATTGAAGGGATGAGCTTTTCGGAAACTGCTTTTTATTTTAAAGAGCGGTTCAAGCTGAAAGAATCCCTTGAGGAAATCAAGGCTGTGTGGACGGATATGTCCATTGAAAAATATAGGAACGAGGTTTGGTTAAAGCCGGGAGCAGGAGATTTTCTTAAATACATTACTGAAAGAGGATTAAAGACCGGAATTGCCACCAGTAATGGCAGACAGATGGTGGATGCGGTGATTGATTCCTTAAATATCGGGCAATATTTTCAGGTAGTGGTTACTTCCTGCGAGGTGACTTGTGGAAAGCCTGCGCCGGATATTTATTTAAAGGTTGCAGGGGAGCTTTCCGTATCTCCCGCTCAATGCCTGGTCTTTGAGGATGTTCCTGCCGGAATTCTGGCAGGAAAGCGGGCCGGTATGACGGTCTGCGCCATTGATGATGAATTTTCCAGAGAGATGGAAGAAGAAAAACGGCAGCTGGCTGACTATTTTATATACGATTATCACCAGATACTGAAAAGAAAGGTCGAAATATCATGATGCACGATTATCTTCCCATGAGCCGGGCTGATATGAATATCAGAGGGTGGAAGCAATGTGACTTTATCTATGTCACCGGAGATGCCTATGTGGACCATCCGTCCTTTGGCCATGCCATTATCAGCCGCCTTTTAGAGGCCCATGGCTATAAAGTGGGGATTATATCCCAGCCGGACTGGAAGGATCGGGCAAGCATTCAGGTTTTAGGAGAACCACGCCTGGGATTCCTGGTTTCAGGCGGCAACATGGATTCCATGGTAAATCACTATTCCGTTTCAAAGAAACGCAGACAGCAGGATGCATATACACCAGGGGGCGTTATGGGAAAGCGACCTGACTATGCGGTTACGGTCTACTGTAATCTGATCCGGTCCGTATATAAGAAAGCGCCTGTCATCATCGGCGGCATTGAAGCCAGCTTAAGGCGTCTGGCTCATTACGATTACTGGTCGGATCGGTTAAAGCATTCCATTCTGATTGATTCCCAGGCGGACTTAATTTCCTATGGGATGGGGGAAACGTCCATTGTGGAAATTGCAGACGCATTGAACAGCGGGATCGACATCAAGGATATCACTTTTATCGATGGCACTGTCTATAAGACGGATAGCCTGGAATCCGTATATGATGCCCAGATCCTTCCTTCTTTTGATAAAATGAAGGCTGAAAAACAAGAATATGCAAAAAGCTATTACATTCAATATAATAATACGGACCCATTTACCGGAAAGCGTCTGGTGGAGCCATATAAGGACAATCTGTTTGTCGTTCAGAATCCTCCCGCCAAGCCTCTATCCATGGAGGAGATGGATGAGGTATATGCCCTTCCTTATATGAGGAATTACCATCCTTCCTATGAGGAACTTGGAGGAGTTCCAGCTATCCGTGAAATTAAATTCAGCCTGATCAGCAACCGGGGCTGCTTTGGTGCCTGCAGCTTTTGTGCTCTTACCTTTCATCAGGGCAGGATTATACAAGCCAGAAGCCATAACTCCCTTTTAGATGAAGCGAAGCTTTTGACAGAGGAACCGGACTTTAAGGGATATATCCATGACGTAGGAGGTCCTACGGCCGATTTCAGGTACCCGGCCTGTGAAAAACAGATGACGAAAGGGGCTTGCGCCAACCGGCAGTGCCTGTTTCCAGAACCATGTAAAAATCTGAAAGCGGACCATACGGATTATATTGAGTTACTGAGAAAGCTGAGAAGCCTGCCAAAGATGAAAAAGGTATTCATCCGTTCCGGCATCCGGTTTGATTATGTGCTGGCGGATCCCGGTAAAAAGTTTTTAAAGGAGCTTTGTCAGTACCATGTCAGCGGACAGCTAAAGGTGGCACCGGAGCATGTGTCGGATAAGGTGCTTTCAAAAATGGGAAAGCCCCGGAATCAGGTATATCGCCAGTTTGTAAAGGAATATAAGGACATGAATGGGCGGCTTGGAATGAAACAGTATCTGGTTCCCTATTTAATGTCTTCCCATCCAGGCTCCGGACTTTCGGAAGCTGTGGAGCTTGCAGAATATTTACGGGATTTGGGATATATGCCGGAACAGGTACAGGACTTTTACCCTACCCCTTCCACCATATCCACCTGTATGTATTACACGGGATATGATCCCCGTACCATGGAAAAGGTATATGTACCGGTCAATCCCCATGAAAAGGCCATGCAAAGAGCGCTCATCCAGTATCGGAATCCGAAAAATTATGAATTGGTTTCCGAGGCATTAAGACTTGCAGGCCGCACCGATTTGATCGGGTATGACAAAAAATGCTTAATCCGTCCAAGGGCAGGTGCTCCAGGCGGTTTCTCAGATAACAAAACAGGGAAGAATCCTTACAGCGGGAAAAGAGGGGCTGCTTCAGAGACAAAAGATCGTCGGGAACAAAAGAAAAAGACCATTAGGAACGTCCATAAAAAAGCAGGTAAAAAATAATCCTGACTTGAAAGAAATACCCTTCGGGTATATTCACATCCGGAAAAGCGGGGTGGACTCTGCCCCAAATATGTAGGCAAAAATAAGAGAAAAGAAGGGAACGATTATGAAGATTGCCATTGTAACAGGTGCGTCTTCCGGCATGGGAAGAGAATTTATCATGCAGATTGCTGACCGTTTTAATGGGATTGGAGAAATATGGGCCATAGCTAGAAGGGAAGACCGGCTGGAAGAGCTGTCCCCTAATGTTCCGGTTAAGGTCCGGACCTTTGCCATTGACCTGACGGATAAGAGTAAACTGATGAGCTTAGAGGATATCCTGGCGAAAGAAAAACCGGAGGTAAAGTGGTTGATCAACGCGGCAGGTTATGGAAAAATCGGCGCCGTGGGGAGCATAAATATAGGGGATGAGATGGGCATGGTGGAATTAAACTGCGAAGCCCTTTGTGCCGTAACCCATATGGTCCTTCCCTATATGTCAAAGAACAGCCGCATCATACAGTTTTCCTCTGCTGCTTCCTTTCTGCCCCAACCCGGATTTGCCATTTATGCGGCTACTAAATCCTTTGTGTTAAGTTACAGCAGGGCTCTGAATGAAGAACTGAAGCAAAAGGGGATTTATGTGACGGCGGTTTGCCCGGGACCAGTGAAAACCGAATTTTTTGATATTGCGGAAACCACAGGAAAGATCCCTCTTTATAAGCGGATCGTCATGGCTGATCCTAAGAAAGTGGTGCGAATTGCTTTGCGGGACAGCATGATGGGGCGTCCGGTTTCCGTGTATGGAACCACCATGAAGTCCTTCCGGCTTATGTGCAAGACAATCCCTCATACCGTAATCTTTCGTCTTATGAAGGGGCTTATGAAGACTACTTAAAGGAAGGCAAAGGAAGAGGAATACAAAAGTGAAACGATACAGGAAGGGACAGTACGGTTACCGTAATTATCATAGAAGAACAGAATTAGGGAAGGTCCTTGCCGGGGCGGCCCTGATTCTCATACAGCTATTGGCCCGGACAATGGCAGACAGCTCATCCTTTAAAAATATCCTGACGGTTACAGCCATTTTATCCGTTCTTCCGATGGCCAATTGGGCATCCCCCCTTTTGGCCTCCTGGAAGTACAAAACGCTGAACGAGGAACTTTATAAAAAAGCATGTTCCCATGAAGGAAAAAGCAGATTGCTTTACGATCTGATCATCACCTCAAGGGATGCGGTCATGCCGGTGGATGTGGCTGCGGTTCATCCAACCGGCATCTATGCTTACTGTACAGCTAAAAAGCTGGACACAGGAAAAGCAGAATGTTTTTTTAAGGATATGTTCCTCAGCCATCAGGTAAAGCTGGATATAAGGCTCATTCTGGATGAAGAGGAATTTTTCAAACACCTTTCCAGCTTGAGACCGGAAGCAGAGTACAAGGATGACGGCAGCGTGGAGCGTGGAGTCACGTTGTTAAAAAGCTTATCCATGTAACCGGCAGGACAGAAATACCCTTCGGGTATCCCTTTACACCCAATAAAGCGGGGCGGGCTCTGTCCCAAATACATGAGTAGTATATGGAAAGGATAAAACATGCAGTCTTTGATTGTATCGAAAAATGAAGCAGGGCAGCGCCTTGATAAGCTGCTTTCCAAATATTTGAATCTTGCAGAAAAGAGCTTTCTTTATAAGATGATGAGAAAGAAAAACATCACCTTAAACGGTAGGAAGTGTGAAGGCTCGGAAAAGCTTGCAGAAGGAGACGAGGTCAAACTTTTTCTTTCCGATGAAACTATTGAAAAGTTTTCCCAGTTAAAGCTTCAGGAAGTAAAAAAAGTATCGTTAAACATTATATATGAGGATGAGCACATCCTTTTGGTAAATAAGCCTGCAGGCATGCTCTCCCAGAAAGCTAAGGAGTCGGATGAATCCCTGGTGGAATACATGATCGATTATCTGGTTTCAGGCGGCCAGTTATCCACAGAACAGTTAAGGAGCTTCCGGCCTTCCGTGTGCAACCGTCTGGACCGGAACACCAGCGGCCTGGTAGTGTGTGGTAAGTCGCTTCCAGGTCTTCAGCTCATGTCAGCCTCCTTTAAGGACAGGAGCATCCACAAGTATTATCAGTGCGTGGTAAAGGGGCAGATTTCAGATAAACAGGTGATCACAGGGTATTTAACCAAGTCGGAAGCAACCAATCAGGTGACGGTCCATATACAGGAGGTTCCCGGGAGCGCTCCGATTGAGACGGAATATGAGCCGGTAAAGTGGCATGAAGGATACACTCTCCTTAAGGTCACTCTGATCACAGGACGTACCCATCAGATCCGTGCTCATTTATCCTCCATTGGACACCCAATCGTAGGAGACTATAAATATGGGGACAGCAGGGTGAATGAGGAAGCAAAAAAGCTTTATCACATTCAGTCCCAGCTCCTACACTCTTATCAGGTGACATTTCCGGAGCTGGCGGAGCCCCTTGCCTATTTATCTGGCCGCACTTTTTATGCGCCTTTACCAAAGACCTTTTCCAAAATATGCAGGGACTGGAGATAGGAGGCAGAGATGGGAACCTGGAATACAAGAGGGTTAAGAGGCTCTGCACTTGAAGATCTGATTAACCGAAGTAATGATAGCTACCGGGAAAAAGGACTGGCTTTGATCCAGAAAATACCCACGCCGATCACCCCTATTTCCATTGATAAGGAAAGCCGCCACATCACCCTGGCGTATTTCGACCAGAAAAGTACAGTGGATTATATCGGGGCTGTACAGGGGATTCCGGTATGCTTTGATGCCAAGGAATGCTCGGCTGGCACATTTCCCCTACAAAATATCCACCCTCATCAAGTCGCTTTCATGGAAGAGTTTGAAAGCCAGGGAGGTATTGCTTTTATCATTTTATCTTATACCCAGAAGGATGAGATGTATTATCTTCCATTTGACCAGCTGAAACGGTTCTGGACACGAATGGAAGAGGGCGGGCGGAAAAGCTTTACCTATGAAGAGGTGGATAAAACCTGGCGGATACGGAGGTTGCGGGATATTTTCGTTCACTACCTGGAACTGATTCAGAAAGATTTGGATAGAAGAGATTGACAAGAACCACTTTTTCCCCTATAATCGACTATACGTTATCAAATTATCACTTTACTACAAGAAAGTGATATAAAATGATAAACCGTGAAAATAATTTTCTTCGCTGCATATTATGGCGGCTTATCATGGAAGATCGAAGCAGAAGACGGAGGTTATTATGGCAAATAAACTGTTACATACGCCGGATGGAGTCCGGGATATCTATGGAGTAGAGTGTACGAGAAAGGCTGCTGTACAGGAGAAGATGTTAAAAGTTTTTCATCTGTGCGGATATCAGGACATTGAAACTCCCACCTTCGAATTTTTTGATATTTTCAATGAGTCCAGGGGAAGTGTCAAGGCAAAGGAGATGTTTAAGTTTTTTGACAGGGATAACCACACCTTAGTGCTGCGTCCGGATGAAACGCCTGCCATAGCCAGATGTGCGGCCAAATATTTTCTGGATGAGGATATGCCCATCCGTCTTTGCTATATAGAGAGAACCTTTATCAATAATTCCAGCTATCAGGGCCGGCTTAAGGAAGCCAGTCAGACCGGAGTGGAGTTTATCGGAGACGATTCCGCGGATGCGGATGCAGAAATCCTTGCGATGGTGATCAGGGCCTTAAAGGCAGCAGGATTAACGGAATTCCAGGTGGAATTAGGCGAAGTGGACTTTTTTAAAGGTCTGATGGAAGAAGCCGGCATGGATGAGGAAATGGAGGAGGCCTTAAGACAGCTTATTGAAAATAAGAATTATTTTGGCGTAGAAGAACTGGTAATGGCCCAGCCCATTAATGCGGAGTTAAAACAGGTGTTTTTAAAGCTCCCGGAACTGTTCGGTTCCCTTGAACAGATCCAGGCAGCAAGGGAACTGACTTCCAATCCAAGGGCGCTAAAGGCGATTGAACGCTTGGAAGAGGTAAGCCGGATTCTTGCATGTTATGGGCTTTCTGATTACGTTTCCTATGACCTTGGCATGCTGAGTCAGTATCAGTATTACACCGGTATTATTTTTAAGGCTTATACGTACGGGACTGGAGATTACGTGGTCAACGGTGGAAGATATGATAAGCTTTTGGAACAGTTTGGTAAAAATGCTCCTGCCGTGGGATTCGGAATCTCGGTGGATGAGCTTTTACTGGCCCTTTCCAGGCAGAAGATCGAGATGAAGGTTGATCTGGTGAACACCATGATCCTATATGAGAAAGAAGCCAGGGAACATGCAATCCGGCTTTCCAGCCATTTCCGGGAATCCGGCATGGCGGTCCAGCTTCAGCGTAAGGATACGGCCCGATCCCTTGAGGACTATCAGGCATACGCAAGGCGCCGGGATTTAAATAATCTGCTGTATCTGGACCAAAGCGGGTTTTCCGTAAAGGTCATGAACCTTATTCTGGACCGTACAGATGAGATACCTCTGTCGGAATATTTAAAATAATCGGGGGTACGTATGAGATATCTGACTTTTGCCCTGGCAAAGGGGCGGCTTGCAAAACAGTCACTTGAAATGTTTGAAAAAATCGGGATCACCTGTGAAGAGATGAAGGATAAGGATTCCCGGAAGCTGATTTTCACCAACGAGGAGCTGGGCATTCGGTTCTTTCTTGCAAAGGCCAGCGATGTGCCTACCTACGTAGAGTATGGAGCGGCTGACCTTGGCATAGTGGGGAAGGATACCATTTTAGAAGAAGGAAGAAAGCTTTATGAGGTCATGAACCTGGGAATTGGAAATTGCAGAATGTGCGTCTGCGGTCCTCCATCGACAGGGGAGCTTTTAAAGCACCACGAAAGGATCCGTGTAGCCACCAAATATCCGGCGATTGCCAAGGATTATTTTTATAATAAAAAACATCAGACCGTTGAAATTATAAAGCTTAACGGCTCCATTGAGCTGGCTCCTATTGTAGGGCTTTCCGAGGTCATAGTGGACATTGTGGAAACAGGTGCCACCCTTAAGGAAAACGGACTTGCGGTATTGGAAGAAATCTGCCCCTTATCCGCCCGTATGGTGGTCAATCAGGTAAGTATGAAACGGGAAAATGACAGGATCACGAAACTGATCCATGATCTGCGTACCTTGCTGCAGGAGGAAAACCGATGAGAATTGTAAATCTTAACGAAACTTCCAGACGAAATATTCTTGCTGATCTGTTAAAAAGAGATCCTAATAATTACGGCACATATGCTGACACGGTCCAGGAAATCGTGGAAACGGTGAAACGGGATGGAGATCAGGCAGTATTTGCCTATACAAAGGAATTTGATAAGGCGGAAATAAAGGCCGGAAACTTAAAGGTGACCGAACAGGAAATTGAAGAAGCCATGAAGGAAGTGGACCCGGAACTCATAGAGATCCTTAAAAAATCCATGAAAAATATCCGTCAGTTTCACGAAAAGCAAAGGCAGTACAGCTGGTTTGACAGTAAGCCGGACGGTACCATACTGGGCCAGAAGATCACTCCATTAGAAAGCGTGGGTGTTTATGTTCCAGGCGGAAAGGCGGCTTATCCGTCTTCGGTCCTGATGAATATCATTCCGGCAGAAGTGGCAGGCGTGAGCCGCATTGCCATGGTGACTCCGCCGGGAAAGGATGGAAAGGTCAATCCTGTCACCTTAACAGCAGCTCATCTGGCGGGTGTTACTGAAGTTTATAAGGTGGGCGGAGCGCAGGCGGTAGCGGCCCTTGCCTTTGGTACGGAAACCATCCCTAAGGTCAACAAGATCGTAGGACCCGGGAATATATTTGTGGCATTGGCGAAAAAGGCAGTTTACGGGCATGTAAGCATAGACAGCATTGCCGGTCCAAGTGAGATTCTGGTACTTGCAGATGAGAGCGCCAATCCCCGCTTTGTGGCGGCAGATTTATTGTCCCAGGCAGAACATGATGAGTTGGCTTCTGCTATTTTAGTAACTACCAGTATGGAGTTAGCTGAGAAGGTATCAGAGGAAATAGAGACTTTTACCCGGGAACTGTCCCGCAGAGAGATCATTGAAAAGTCCCTGGATAATTACGGCTATATTCTAGTGGCAGATACTATGAAGGAAGCCATCTATGCTGTCAATGAGATCGCTCCGGAGCATTTGGAGATCATCACCAAAAATCCTTTTGAGGACATGACCAGGATTCATAATGCAGGTGCAATCTTTATTGGAGAGTACAGTTCTGAGCCTCTTGGAGACTATTTTGCCGGACCAAACCACGTGCTTCCTACCAATGGCACGGCAAAATTTTTCTCAGCTTTAAGTGTGGATGATTTTATAAAGAAATCAAGCATTATTTATTACTCAAAGGAAGCGTTGGAAGAGATCCATGAAGATATCGAAGCATTTGCCGAGGCAGAGCATTTAACCGCCCACGCCAATTCTGTGAAAGTGCGCTTTTCCACGAAAGCAATGAGCAGTGCGGAATAGGACGGTAGAAAAATTTCGTCGTGCTTGCACGTAAGAAATTTCTCTTCCGGCCTATTCCATAGGGCGAATGCCCGTGAGTGAGTAAAACCGCAGGTTTTGCGAGCGCCACTGCGGAGTCACCTAATTATAAACATGAAAGAAGGTTAAAAAATGGGACGAAGTGCAGAGATTTCCCGTGTAACCCGTGAGACAGATATCCGGCTGAACCTTGATATAGACGGCAGCGGAAAAGCTGACATCCATACGGGGATTGGATTTTTTGATCACATGTTAAACAGCTTTGCCCGTCATGGCTTTTTTGACTTAACCTTGTCGGTAAAAGGAGATCTTGAGGTAGATACCCACCATACTGTTGAAGATACGGGCATTGTCCTGGGAACTGCCATCAAACAGGCCCTTGGTGATAAGAAATCCATCAGGCGTTACGGCAGCATGATCCTTCCTATGGATGAAACCTTGGTCCTCTGCGCCATTGACCTATCCGGCAGGCCGTATTTAGGCTACGATGTTTTGCTTACCAGCGAACGGGTGGGGGAATTTGAGACAGAAATGCTGAAGGAATTTTTCTATGCTGTTTCATATGCTTCTGAAATGAACCTGCATATCAGAAAAATGGCAGGAGAGAATAACCACCATGTGATCGAAGGAGCCTTCAAAGCATTTGCAAAGGCCTTGGATGAGGCAACATCCCCTGATCCAAGAATCACAGGGGTACTGTCTACAAAGGGAACATTATAAAGGAGAATCCATATGCAGCTTTATCCAGCAATTGACTTAAAAGACGGGCAGTGCGTCCGTTTAAAACAGGGAGAATTTAAGGAGATCACCGTATATTCCCAAAAGCCGGAGGAGGTAGCTGCCCTCTGGCAGTCCCAGGGCGCTACATTTCTTCATCTGGTAGATTTAGATGGGGCTTTGGCCGGTCGTTCTGTTAATGAAAAGGTGATCAAAAAAATAGCGGATACCGTTTCCATGCCAATCGAAATAGGCGGCGGCATCCGAAGCGAAGAGGCAATCGAATCCATGCTTTCTCTGGGAGTAGCCAGGGTAATCATCGGGACGAAGGCCGTCGAGAATCCGGAATTTATCCGGGATATGGTGAAAAAGTTCGGGCAGGACCGTATTGTGGCAGGCGTTGACGCAAAGGATGGTATGGTAGCGGTGGAAGGCTGGGAAAAGATCAGCGGAATCACTGCATCAGAGCTTTGCAACAGGATGAGGGAATATGGTGTCCGCCATATCGTTTATACCGATATATCCAGGGATGGGATGCTGACAGGACCCAATGTGGAGTATACGAAAAAGCTGACGGAAGAAACCGGAATGGATATCATTGCGTCCGGCGGAATGTCTTCTATGGAAGATTTAAGGCAGCTTTATCGTGCAGGTGTCCGCGGTGCCATCATAGGGAAGGCGTTGTATGAAAAGCGGATCGATTTAAAGGAAGCCATTAAAGCCTTTGAAAAGCGGGATCATCAGGGGAGGATATGATGATGGAGTATAAAAAACTAATTGCAGGTTTTGGAATCCGGGAAGGGAAGGCAGTAAGGCTTGATGATCAAATGACGTGCTATGGAGAAAATCTTTTGACGCTGGCATGTTTTTTCGGTGACAGCGGAGCAGATGAGCTCTTTCTGCATGATCTGTCTGAGTCAGAGGAAGATCATGAACGTACAATCGGCCTTATGAAGGAAATTGCAAGGCTGTCAGATATTCCTGTGATTTTAGGGGGAAGAGTCAGGCGGCTGGAAGATGTGAAGAAATACCTTTACGCAGGAGCAAAAGCAGCATTTCTTGACGTAAGCCTTGATGAAAATGTGGATTTGATGAAAGAGGCGGCAGACAGGTTCGGAGATGATAAGATTTATGCTTATCTTCCGGACTGTTCGTATTTGGAGCGGACCAAGGAATACGCCCAGCTGGGTGCTTCTGTCATGATTCTGGGGGATGAAGTCACAGAAGAAAAACTCCAGGCTGTTTCAGCCTGTGAAGAGGCCTTTTTGATCACCAGCTGCGGGGAAGATGCAGATCTCTTTGCTTATGCCCTTGGAGTGGAAAATGTGGAAGGCCTGGTGGGAAGCTTTGACGGGGAAGTGAACTGCATGGATTTGAAGCAGGATTTAAAAGCCCTTGGAATCGGAGTAGATACCTTTGAAAGCCCGGTAAGCTTTGACCAGTTTAAGCTTAGTGATGCTGGCCTCATTCCTGTAATCACCCAGGATTACAGGACAGGAGAAGTGCTCATGCTGGCCTATATGAACGAAGAGGCCTTTCACGAAACGCTAAAAACAGGATGCATGACCTATTACAGCAGAAGCCGTAAAAGCCTCTGGCGGAAGGGAGAAACCTCCGGCCACTATCAGTATGTGAAGTCCCTGGACATAGATTGCGACAATGATACGCTGTTAGCAAAAGTGAACCAGATCGGAGCTGCCTGCCATACAGGGGCGAGAAGCTGCTTTTATCAGAATCTGGTAAAAAAAGAATATCAGGAGAGCAATCCCTTAAAGGTATTTGAAGAGGTATTTAATGTAATCCTTGACAGAAAGACAAATCCAAAGGAAGGTTCCTATACCAATTATTTATTTGACAAAGGTCTTGACAAGATATTAAAAAAGCTGGGAGAAGAGTCAACGGAAATTGTTATAGCAGCTAAAAATCCAAATCCGGAGGAAGTAAAATACGAAATTTCAGATTTCCTTTATCATATGATGGTGCTCATGGCTTATAAAGGAGTATCCTGGGAAGATATTACCAGAGAACTGTCCAATCGATAAACTTTATAAAAACGCTGGGAAGGCTGCTTGCTTTTCCAGCGTTTTTTGTGTACATAGAGCCATGGACAGCCTGATTGTTCCATGGTATAATAAAAAAATGGAAATTATGGGAGGCTATGGGTATGAAAGAACAGATGTCTGGCAGGATGACACGGATGACACGGATTTACAACTGGGTGTTACCGGTTATTTTCCTGTATATCACCGCCGTTTCCTTTTTTGGTGCAGGAATGGGCATGAAGCTTTTGGGAAATACGAAGCCTGGTGTGGAACCGATAGGGTTTCATGTGTATGATGGCGCAGATATTTACAGCAGCTTAAAGGCCCATATGATGACATGGGAGTTTGCATCGGATTTTAAGGAAACCAATCATTATTACTTTGCTTATGATGAAAACCTGCTTCCTTATATTGTACAGGTCCATGGGGACCTGCCTGAGGAATATTTACAGATTCAATCCTATTTGTACGATGAGTCCGAGGAAGCACCGGAGCCAGCGGTATTTTACGGAATGTCGTCGCGCATTGAGGCTGATATCCGGGAGTATGCCATGGAAAGCTACAATGAGATGTTGGGAGAGAAACTTGTAACGGAGGATAATTTTTCGGATTATTTCGGAGAATACTATCTGGATACCACCAGAAAGCCGGCCTCCAATGCTTCGGAAACAATTTCTCTCATTTTTTCATACGGATTTCTGGCCGCCCTGGCAGGAACCTTGCTTTTGGTATGGAAGCTTAAAAGCCGGAGGTTTAAGATAAGCCGTACAACCTTAAAGGCATGGACAGGAGAAAGACTGCTTGCATTAGACAGACAGCTTAATGGGGCCAGTACCTCCTCCTATGAAAAAGAACAGCTTTACTTGACCAATGATTATATCATTGCCAATGCAGAAGGATTTGTTATCATCCCATATGAGGCTGTTGTGCGGATTTATGATACCTCCTATGCAACGGGAAAAAGGCTTATGGTTGAAACGAAGGATCAGAAATACCATACCCTTGCTATGGGGGGAAGAAAGAACAAGGATGGATTCCAGGAACTCATCACCCAGGTGAAAAGGAAAATTGAGGATAAAAAAGAGGAATTAGCGGAAAATATTCTGACCGGGGAATACCACCAGTATCCTGAAAATGGGGATCCAGAAGCGATTCTACAGGTATCCGCCTCCCTTGAACAAAAGCCTTCCAATCCGTTCTTTGGCGTGATCGGGGCGCTGTTTGCCTCTCTTTTAGGAGTGGGGCTTTGGGTGCTCATCGGTCAGGTGGGATTTGTTGCCGGAATAGCCGGATTTGTTATGCTGAAGCTTGCCTTAAGTGGCTATCAGAAGCTTGGAGGTTCGCTGGATAAAAAGGGGGCCGTCATTTGTCTTATAATAACAGCCGGAATGATCACCGGAGCCAATCTTCTGGATTATGCAGTATCCATGACAAGGGGATACTTCCAGTATGAAGCCAGCTTTGAAACCTTAACCTATGTTTTCTCCAACTTTGGAAAACTGATGTCCGATATGGATATGTGGAGAGGATTTTTCATTGACCTTGCCATTGGTTATGGCCTGTCCATATGGTCCGCGGCGGGAGCTATAAAAGCCATTTTAAATATGAAAAATAAATTTTAGAAAAAGAGGCGATTTGATTATGTCACAAGTATTAGATAATTTTTTAAAGTATATATCCTTTGACACGCAGTCTAAGGAGGATATGGAGGCAGTTCCAAGTACAGAAAAGCAGCGGGTATTAGCCAGAGAACTGGCGGCCCAGCTTCAGGCCATGAAGGCAGAGCATGTGATGGTGGATGAGCATAGCTACGTTTATGCTACCATACCTGCCACCATGGAAAAGCCTGTTCCGGTGCTTGGTTTTATTGCCCATATGGATACCGCGCCTGCATATTCCGGGACGGGAGTGAAGCCGCAGATCGTGAAAAATTATGACGGCAGTGATATTTTGATGAATAAAGAAACCGGACTGATCATGAAAGCAAGCGATTTTCCGGATCTATTAAAGTACAAGGGACAGGATATCATTACAACGGACGGAACCACCCTGTTGGGCGCGGATGACAAAGCCGGAGTTGCCGAGATCATGGCTATGGCGGAGTATCTTTTATCCCATCCGGAGATTCCCCATGGAACCATCCGCATTGGCTTTACACCGGATGAAGAGGTTGGAAGAGGCGCAGATTTCTTTGATGTAAAGGGCTTTGGCGCAGATGTAGCTTATACCGTAGACGGCGGTGGCTTAGGAGAGCTGGAGTATGAGAATTTCAATGCAGCTTCCGCAAAGGTCCGGGTGCACGGCTCCAGCATCCATCCAGGATCTTCCAAGGGAAGAATGAGAAATGCCCTGCTTATGGCTATGGAGTTCCACAGCATGCTTCCAGCTGCTGAAAATCCTATGTATACGGAAGGATATGAGGGATTTTTCCATTTGGATTCTATGAGCGGAACGGTGGAAGAAGCCCGCATGGATTATATTATCCGGGATCACAGCAAAGAAAGATTTGAAGAGAAAAAGATATTTATAGAGAGGGTGGCGGAATATCTCAACAGCCGCTATTATGCAGGGACCGTGGAACTTACTTTAAAGGACAGTTACTATAACATGAAGGAAAAGATCCAGCCTCACATGTACCTGATCGATATAGCAAAGACTTCCATGGAGGAAATCGGAATAGAACCCCTGGTAACCCCCATCCGCGGAGGTACGGACGGGGCCCGTTTGTCTTATGAAGGGCTTCCTTGTCCAAACCTGTGCACCGGAGGCTATAACTACCATGGAAAGTTTGAGTTCATTCCGGTTCAGTCCATGGAGAAAGTGGTAGAGCTGCTTCTTAAAATCGTAGAGAAGTTTGCAGAAAGATAATATGCAGAGGGAATAGTACTCTGCAATTCAGATTAAAAAAGCAGCTATTGACAAAGTAGAATTCTACTTAGGCAGGCTGGGCTAAATGATGATTGGTATGACTTTAAGGAAGAATGGTTTACAAGTGCATTGTTTAATGATCGAATAATTCCGTGCATTTCTGTAGAGGCTCAAGAGGTATTTCATAGTGGGTACGAGCTCAGAGAAGTTGATAAAATTGATATGAAAAACTTAAATAGATTCGCATCAGAATAGTGCAATTATGTAAAGGGTATGCGACAAACAAAAACTGTTGACTTTATAAGTCAGCAGTTTTTGTTTGCAGTAATATTAAACAGAGAATGTCATTTATATATGATAAGTTATGTGGTAAAATAGTGGTATATTATGGAAGAAAGAATGAATTTATATATTTATAGGTATGGTTATTGGACAGGGAGAAAATAGCAAAGGAATGTGAGTAATTATTTAAGAAGGTTTAAATATGGCTGGAGGGATTGGTGAAGAAAATGTATGAAAGAATGATGGATAAAAGTGTTCAGCCTGAAATAAATGACATTGAACAGCACATCGGATTGAACGGCAGCAAATTCTTACAGTTCTTAGAAGACGCATTAATGATACGGTATGATATAAAACGTGAGATACGTTTTCCATTTGGCAATAATTACGGTTGGGGGTACAAATACTCCCATAAAACAAAACACCTTTGCTATACTTTTTTTGAGAAAGATGCAATCACAATTACCTTACAAATAGGCGATAAAGAAGTGCAGTTGCTCAATCAGGTACTATCTACGCTTTCATCAAAAACGCAGTCCCTTTGGGAGAATCGCTATCCTTGCGGTAACAATGGCGGCTGGGTGCATGTTAGGATACTCTCGGAAGATGATTTAGATGATGCGATAAAGCTGATTGAAATAAGAAAGAAACCTCGTATTGTACAAAAAAAATAAAAAGTATAGATAATATAGACAATATTTAATCAAAGCGATACCTTGCAGCTATGAGTTGGACTCTGGCTCCTCTCGTATAAGTTGTTTTGGGTGATAAAACAGATCTGGCAGTGGCAGAGATCAGTTTATCGCTTAGGCTGTAAAGATTACCAGTAAACAGGATCGTATTTAACCTATCAAGTAGTGAAGCGGATTGCGAATATCCGATTGATTGATATGGTTTCATACTTTAAAAGCTAGTAGAAAGGATGGAATAAGAACTATGAAACAATATTTTGTTATAGGCAGTTACACGGAACCGATTTTATTTGGAACAGGTGAGGTATTTCAAGGAAAAGGAAAGGGAATTTCATTCTGTACGTTTGAAAATGGCAAAATAGAAATAAAAAAAGAAATTGCAGTCAAAAATCCTTCTTTCCTATGTGTAGATGAGATAAATAAAAAGATTTATGCAGTTAATGAGATGAAAGAATATTTGGGAAAGACCGGCGGCGGTATGACCCAGCTCACTTATGATGACGAAGGCAATATGAGCATAGAAGGAAGCTGGAATACTTATGGGGAAGACCCGTGTCATATTGCAATTGGGCCAAACAGACAATTTGTTGCTATAGCTAATTATTCCAGCGGCTCAGTGACTGTGTATCCAATGGATGAAAAAGGATATGTAAAAAATGATTACCAGTTATTTAAACATGAGGGCAGCAGTATTTATCAGTCACGTCAGGAAAGCCCCCACGCCCATAGTTGTATTTTTGCGCCGGATCAGGAATTGCTTTATGTTGCCGATTTGGGAATCGATAATCTTGTAGCATATCGATATGAAGGAAGCGTTGCATATTCTGAGAATAGTGCTTCGGTTCGAGTGCCTGCAGGAAGCGGCCCCAGATATGGAGAGTTCGGAAAAGATGGGAAGCATTTTTATTTGATTAATGAAATTAGTTCACAGGTAATGCATTTTACATATGTTGCTGGCAAGATGGAATTTCAGAATGCCGTGAATACACTTCCGTCGGATTTTACTGGGAATAATACATGCTCTGATCTACATATTACTCCAAATGGAAAGTTTCTCTATGCATCGAATCGCGGACATGATAGTCTGGCATGCTATCAAATCGAAGAGGATGGAAGTCTGACATTCGTTGAAAGACAACTCTGCGGTGGAAAAACGCCTCGGAATTTTGCAATTGACCTGACTGGAAAATATATTTTAGTTGGCAATCAAGACAGTGATACAATCACAGTATTTGAAATCAAAGAGAATGGTCATATGAGTCAGGTAAACCAAATGAATGCCGGGGCGCCAGTGTGCATCCGATTTTTCCAGCTGTAACTAGTGGAAATGATACTGGGTAATGGCAGACGTTGGTGAGTTTTATAGATAGAATTGATAAAAAGGCCACTCAGTTTGACTGATGTGGCCTTTTGCAATAAATATGAAAGTTAATTTCTAAAGCGTTAATCACGCTATGATAGTCTGACTGTTGGAAGTTATGCAGAGCCTGCCCCATTTTCAAAGGGGTGGGCTTTTGAGGTTTTTGTCGGATGATTTCGGGCATATCAGACAGGGCTTTTTTTCATGAGCCCAATTTTGCGCAATGGAGAAATTGATAATTGTACACAACGCTTGTGGCTAATGGGGTGGTCCAATGGTATAATTTGCACATAACAAATTGCTTTGATTATTACCGGTAAATGATAAGCATTAAAGGAGGTTACATTTGAAAAAGGATATGTTATTTCGGGATCTGGTTCAGCTGGATTGGGAAGCGGCGGACCAGACCGAAGTGTTTAAACGGATGGCAGACATTCTGTTTAAAAAAGGATTTGTAAAAGAAACTTATCTGGAGTCACTAAAGGTAAGAGAAGAAAGCTATCCCACAGCACTACCCATTAAGCCTTATTCGGTTGCCATTCCCCATACAGATATCAGCCAGATCATCCGGCCGTTTATTGCTCCTATTCGGCTGAAAGAAGCTGTTGAATGGAGGGAAATGGCAAACAATGATGAAGTCCATCAAGTCAGATTTATTTTTATGCTGGGATTTTTAAAATCAGATGAACACATTGATCTGCTTCAGATATTGGTGGAGAGTTTTCAGAATGAGGAATTAATGGAGCGTTTAAACAATGCCAAAACAGCAGATGAATACTTTGAGCTGGTCTGCGGCATCAAGGGTATGGAATCGTAAGGATCCGTATGAAATCAGAGGAGGGTTTTGACCATGGGAATCAGAGTTATTGTAGCCTGCGGAAGCGGTGTAGCTACTTCACAGACAGTAGCAAGCAAGGTAAACCGTATGTTAAAGGAAAAGAAAGTGGATGCTTTGGTGGAGGCAGTGGATTTAAAGTCTGTTGACCGTTATATGGACGGCAGCGCAGCCTATATTACCATAGTTAAAAATGCCAAGGAATACCCGATTCCTGTGATCAATGGAATCGCATTTCTCACAGGCATTGGGAAAGATCAGGAGTTTGATAAACTGTTAAAAGCAATCGCAGATTACAAAAAGAAGAATCTATAAAATTAGAGTTTGTAAAATAAGGAGGTAAAGAGGATGCAGATATTAGCGAATACTGTAAATTTCTTTCTGGGGCTTGGGGCTGCTGTATTTGTACCGGTAATCATTATCATAGCCGGATTAATTGTTAAAATGAAAGTAAAAGACGCTGTTTCATCAGGCATTACCCTTGGTGTGGCATTTTCGGGAATGAGCATGCTGATCAACTACATGACCGGCGTGATCACACCGGCGGCAACTGCCATGCTGGAGTTTTCCGGTATTGATCTTCCCATTACCGATGGAGGCTGGACCACAATGTCCACGATTTCCTGGTCCTGGCCTTATGCATTTTTGATGTTTCCCCTTTTAATCATAATTAATATTATCATGCTTGCCATGAACAAGACGGATACCTTTAATGCGGATCTATGGAATGTATGGGGGAAAATCTTTACGGCAGTTGCAGTATACTACATAACCGGCAATGTAATCGTAGCATTTATCGTTGCGGCAGTTCAGGTTGTTTTTGAACTGAAATCCGCTGATTTCCATCAGCACCGTATCAGTAAGCTTTCCGGAATTCCGGGAGTCACCTGTACTCATAAGATGGTTTTTCTTGCAGCACCTATGTATATTGTAGACTGTATACTCCGCAAGATTCCCGGACTTAACAAATCATTTAATGCAGAGGACTTAAAAGAAAAGCTTGGTATTTTTGCGGAAAATCATATTTTAGGTTTCCTTTTAGGGATTATATTCGGAGCTTTGGCAAGGTACGATTTAGCAGGGATATTAACTCTTGGAGTACAGTGCGCCACTGCCCTCACTTTATTCCCGGTGATCTCGAAATACTTTATGCAGGCCTTGGAGCCGATCTCCAACGCGGTTTCGGAATTTATGCAGAGCAAATTTGCAGACAGAGAGATGTATGTAGGTTTAGACTGGCCGTTTCTTGGCGGGGCCAATGAGATTTGGCTGGCTGTTATCTGGACCGTACCCGTGACCCTTATTATGTCCTTTATCCTTCCAGGTAATAAGATATTGCCTTTTGCCGGCATCATTAACATTGCCATTGCAGTGCCTGCATACCTGGTGTGCAGGGGAAACATCCTTCGCATGCTGATTCAATGTACCATTTTTACACCGGTATTTTTATGGGTGGGTACTGCCTTTGCTCCCTTTATGACAGAGCTGGCAAATACCACAAAGGCTGTGGAGCTTGCGCCTGGGCAGATGATTTCCAACTCAAGCATTGACGGCCCTATATTTACGTATGCATTTTCACATGCAGTAAAGGCGCTGCAGGGAGATTTCCTTCCGCTGATTATTCTGGTTCTGTGGATCGTGTCTTTTGTACTCTATTCGAGAAGCCTGATTCAGGAAAAGAAGGAAGACCTGGCAAAGGAAAGAGCGTAACATGAAAATCGGCCAACGAAATTGCTTGATTTTGAAAGAAATTATTAATCATAGTGCATCTGTCACGGGAAAGGCTCTGGAGGTAAAATTACATCTCTCAAGAAAACAACTGGAGTATGGGATTACTAGAATTAATGAATATCTGGAGGAACAGCAGCTGCCGATTCTGGAACGAGTAAATAACGGGAGGATTCTCATCCCAAATGAGGTTATAGAACAGCTGGATTTCACGCAGCTGGAGCAGGAGAATCAGGATGTCTGGCTTACTAAGGAAGAGCGGGGAGATATCATTCAGCTGATGCTGCTTACAAAACAGCAGGAACTGTCGCTGCAGCATTTCATTGCTGAGTTAAAGGCCAGTAAAAATACGGTGCTTTCGGATTTAAAGCGCTTAAAGGAAGAACTGCCTGATTCAGGCATTCAGCTGATATACAGCAGGGAAAAGGGTTACCAGCTGGAAGGCCGGGAATATGATTTGAGGCAGCGGCTGTTTCTGGTACTGCGAAATATTTTGTCAGGACGAGGGCAGCAGGCAGAGGTTTTTCGGATCGGAAAGATCACTCAAAAGCAGATGGAGCATATGCGGAATATGACGGAAACCATTGAAGGGGAATTGAAAACCCGTTTTACGGACGAAATGATTGAAGTGAACCGGTGCTTTTTCACCCTGGTGTTAAGAAGGATCCGGGACGGTATGGCTTTAGATACGGTTCCGGAAACCTTCCGCCATGTGGCAGGAACAAAGGAGTATATGGTGATCAAATCCTGCCTGTCTGCCGAGGGCGTAAACAGCATCCAGGAAACCATGTATTTTACCGCCCATATCCAGAGCATGAAGATCAACACCCATTTGGAGGCTGTTGCAGGGCAGGAAGAGGTTTATCAGGCAGTGGAGGAAACCATCCGCAATTTCGAACGGATCGCCTGCATTTGCTTTGAGAATAAAGAGAATACCTTACATTTGCTCATGAACCACAGCCTGCCTGCCCTGTACCGCATCAGATATAATTTTCATATCGGTCCGGATATTTCTGAATACGTACTTCCTGCATATCAGGAAGTACATGATATGGTGAAAAAGTCTGTGACACCTCTGGAAAAAATCATCGGAATGTCTTTTCCGGAAAGTGAACTGGTTTATATTACCCTGATTTTTATTGCCCAGACCAGCAGGGAGGATGAGGAAGAGAAAACAGACAGACGCCCAAGGGCTGTGGTGGTATGCCAGAACGGCATTACCGTATCCCACTTTCTTCTGACCTCATTAAAGCACACCTTTCCGGAAATCGACTTTCTAAACTATATGTCGGCGCGCCAATTCTATCAGTACGAGGAAGACTTCGACCTGGTATTTACGACAACATCCTTAAGAACATCAAAAAAACAGTTTGTGATCGAACCTTTGCTGGACAAGGAAAGAAGAAGGAAACTTCGTAAAAATGTATTCGATAGCCTGAAAAGTTCAGGGGAGATCTTTCCCCAGGTAGAGACAATCCTTCAGATCATAAAAAAGCATACAAACGAAAGTGTGTTTCAGAAGCTGAGAATGGAAATTGATTCGTACATGGTACAGTCTGACCGGAAAGCAGGAGAAACCATAGAGAAAAGGAAACCAGACTTAAGGGAATTGCTGACAAGATCCAACATCAGGATCATTAAGGAACGCATGGGCTGGAAGGAAGCCATAGAATTTGCAGCAGTTCCCCTGCTGTATAAAAATATTATCAAGTACCAATATGTTGAAACGATTATCTCTAATATTATCGAACATCAGCAGATCATGTTAATTGCAGAGCATGTCATGATTGCTCATGCGGGAATCGATGCAGGGGTATATGATGTGGGACTTTCCATGCTTTTGCTTCCCCAGACCATAATGGTAAATGATTACATGGAGGTAAAGGTGATTTTTGTGCTGGCAACTCCGGATTATGAGAGTCATTTGGCAGCGTTAAACCAGTTAATCAATATTTTAGAAGATGAAAAGAAGCTGGCCTCCATGAAGGAGGCCAAGACAGCTGATAACATTTTAGAATTACTATAGGTTGCAAAAATGAAATAGAAAAGAGGAGATTAGAATGCTTGAAACATTGAAAAAAGATGTATGTGAAATTGCAAAACGTGCTCAGAGAGATGGTTTGTGTAAGCATAAGTCTGGAAATTTCAGCGCACGGGATTTAGAAACCGGCTATGTGGTCATTACTCCAACCAGTGTTGACCGGGACTTGCTGACTCCAAGGGATATGGTGGTCATGGATCTGGAGGCCAGGGTTATTGAAAACTTGTCCGGCTTAAGACCGACCAGCGAATCCCTGATGCATCTTATGATCTACCGGCAGAGATCCAAAGCGGCGGCTATCGCCCATACACACTCTGCCTATGCCACTGCATTTGCCTTACTGAACAAGCCGATTCCGGCAGTTGTGTATGAAGTAGCTAATTTAGGCCTGACAAAAGCCCGTGTCCCTGTCGCCCCCTATGGACGTCCGGGAACCACCGGACTAGCGGACAGCGTCATTGAAAGCTGCCTGGAGGCAGATTGCTTTTTGCTGGAAAAGCATGGAGCCGTTGCAGTGGATGAACGTGATGTTTATGAAGCGTTTTTAAAGGCAGCTTATATTGAAGAACTGGCAGAATTATATTATCTGGCATTGACCGCAGGCGGGGGAAAAGAGCCGGATGGTTTTGCTCAAAAGGAGCTGCAAAGGTGGGAATATCCGAGAGAGATTTCGTTTCCCAGTGTATGATAAGGAGGAAATAATCTTTGAAGCTGTATCTGATCCGGCATGGACGGCAATGTGATAAACGATGCAATGTGGATGTGTCTCTTTCGGAAGAAGGGATCCGCCAGGCTAAGCAGGTTGGAATGCGGATGAAGGATTGGGGCATTGAGATGGTTTATTCCAGTGACATGCTTCGGGCTAAGGAAACTGCTTACTATGCAAACCAATACTGGAATGTGCCTCATGAAATTATTCCGGAATTCCGGGAGCTGTGCTTTGGCGATATGGAAGGACTGTATGACGAAGAGATCGAAGGTAGGTTCCGTGAGTTTAAAGCAAATCAGGACGAGAGGAAGGAGGATATCCCCTATCCGGGAGGGGAATCTGCAACAGAGCTGGTACGTAGGGCAATGCCCAAGCTGATAGAAGTTACCGGACGGCATAAGAGCAGCATCGCCATTGCAACCCATGGGGTATGGATCCGCGCAGTCCTCTGCCATATTCTTGGTATGGATATGGCAAAGTGGAGGACCATGGGTGTCACATTTGAGAATGGAAGCATTACTGAGCTTCATTACCGGAAAGAAAAAGGGAATTTTACATTGGAACGGTTTAATGATTATGCCCATTTGGAGCCATATCCGGAGCTGCTTCGCAGTGCATGGGGAGTAAAGGAAAATTAGGTAGATCTGAACCATAGAAAGAAAGGGATTATATGAAAAAGATTATCAATAGTGCGGACACATTCGTGCAGGATACCATGGAAGGCATTATCTGTGGATACGGTGATAAGGTGAAGCTGTTACATAATGATTTTCAGGTACTGGTATCCAATTATCCGGCCAAAGAGGGAAAGGTCGGCGTAGTAACAGCCGGAGGAAGCGGCCATCTTCCTGTATTTTTAGGATATGTTGGGAAAGGACTGCTGGACGGCTGTGCAGTAGGGGAAGTCTTTGCCTCCCCGGCAGCCGCTAAAATGGCTGACATGATCCGCGCCTGTGACAGAGGAAATGGAGTGCTGTGTTTATACGGAAATTATAACGGTGACCGCTTTAATTTCACCATGGCTTGTGAGGAAGTGGAATTTGACGATATTAAAACAAAAGCAGTGCTTGTAAAGGATGATGTTGCCAGCTCTCCTCAGGAAAATGCAGAGAAGCGCCGGGGTGTTGCAGGCATGGTATATGCTTTTAAAATAGCCGGGGCGGCTGCCGATAACATGATGAATCTGGAAGAAGTGGCTGCTGTGACCACCAAAGCTTTAAACAACATCCGTTCTATGGGGGTTGCCCTGTCTCCCTGCATCGTTCCCAAGGCGGGAAAACCGACCTTTGCAATAGAGGAGGATGAGATTGAAATTGGAATGGGGATTCATGGAGAAGCAGGTATTGAGGTAAGGAAGATGATGACCGCTGACGAGATAGCGGAAACACTGGTGAATACGATTATAAAAGATATGCCTTTGAAAGACGGGGATGAAGTATCCGTTATGGTCAATGGTCTTGGAGGAACCCCCTTGGAGGAACAGCTGATTGTGTACAGAAAAGTGCATCAGATCCTTTCCCGTTCAGGAGTCAGCATTGTAATGCCCCACATAGGAGAATATGCAACTTCCATGGAAATGGCCGGTCTTTCTGTAACGATATTTAAACTGGATCAGGAATTAAAGGAATTGCTTCAGGCTCCGGCAGAATCTCCGTTCTATACCAATTCTAATAAATAGGGAGGAATGTGGCATGAATCGGGAATCAGTAAAGAAAATCATGGAAGCGATCAGCAAGGAAATGTCTGCAAACCGGGATTATCTGGTGGAACTGGATCAGGTAAACGGAGATGGGGACTTAGGGATATCCATGGATGACGGCTACCGGGCGGTGGTGGAATTTTTAAAAACTGCGGAAGAAAAGGATCTTGGGAAGCTTTTTATGGCATGCGGCAAGGTATTCAATGCATCCGCTCCATCTTCCCTTGGAACGATTACTTCTTTTGGCTTTATGGGCATGGCAAAGGCGTTAAAGGGAAAAGAAGAGGTGGGTTTTGAAGAGGCAGCAGGGGCGATGCTTGCAGCAGTGGAAAATATCATGGCAAAGGCGGAATCAAAGGTGGGAGAGAAGACCATTCTTGACGCCCTGTATCCGGGAGCAGAAGCCCTTTTAAAGCATGCATCTGATCCGGAAACGGCAGTGATGGAAGCGGAGAAGGCAGCAGGACAGGGTTCGGAAGCTACACGGCAGATGCGGGCAGTCCACGGGCGTGCTGCTTATTCGGCAGATCGCAGCGTCGGCATTTTAGACGGCGGTTCTGTTGTTGGAAAATTGATATTTAAGGGGATTGCAGGTTATTATAGGGCTAAGTAATAAAATATAATTAACAGGGGAGTATTGATACGGAAGCGTGAAACTGGCAATGTCAGTTTCGCGCTTTTAAACATGGATTTCACGATTAGGGCTTAGATTTGGTTTTACATTATCCCTGCAACCCTTGTACTTGCTGAAGGAATGTACTATAATGTTAGGAGGCCATGGGCATTAGGAAGTAAGGAGATATTGGCATATGGGAAATGAATCAAATAAAAAGTTTACTGACCACATCGGATTTCACATGCTTTTGGCTGCAATAGGCGGATTAATGGATGCGTATTCTTATGTTGACAGAGGCAATGTATTTGCCACCGGCCAGACAGGGAATTTCGTACTGGCTGCAATTCGTTTCCTATCAAAGGACTATAAAGGCATGGGGCGGGCATTTGTGCCCATCGGAGCGTTCTGGCTGGGGGTTTTTCTTGCAAGACATATTTATTATAAAATATATAATGAAAAACACACCCATTGGATATCGGGTATTTTATTTCTGGAAATTGCCGTATTGTTTTTGGTCGGCTTCATTCCTCACACCTTGCCGCACCTGTTTGCCAACACGGCGGTGTCATTTGCCGCTGCAGTGCAATTTTGTACCTTCCGAAACTTTGGAGGGAATGCCGCCTATGCGCCGGTTTTTTGTACGGGAAATATGCGTTCCTGTGCGGAAATGTATTACGAAGGTTTTGTCAGAAAGGACAGAGAATGCCGGATAAGAGCATATCATTACTCGGGAATCTTGCTGGCCTTTTTCACCGGAGCTCTTACAGGAGGCTGGCTATCCTTCCGGTTGGAAGAAAAGGCGATTTGGATGGCTTGTGTGCTGCTATTGGTATCCTGGATAACCGTTGGTATAGAAAAGAAAGGACAAAAAGCTGGCCAGCCTCTGCTTTTGTAAATTAGGGGTTCCGGAAATGGATACCGGGACATTTACCTCATCAAGTAGCGAATTGGATTGCGAATATCCGAAAGACTAATAATGAGCCCCATGGATCGCTGCCTTTTTCTGTGTTCTATGGGTTTTTCCATGTCTGGATTCACACAGGTAATTTTTGAGTTGATTAATCCCTGAAAGTATCCTATAATTATGCAAAGTATCATTAAGAATGGTTCGTTGGAGAAAATGAAGCGGCTGCAGATTTATGCGATCGCTGGTTTTCATTGACAGCTTTATAACAGATAGCTACTAAAAAGCTTCATAAACTGCAAATAATAAAAAGGAATGACCATGAGAAAACTAGCATTAAGCGATGAGATTTTATTGAGAATTGAAAAACCGGCCCGCTATATCGGCGGCGAAGTAAATATGGTAAAAAAAGACCTGTCTGCTGTGGACATCCGTTTTGCCATGTGTTTCCCGGATGTTTATGAGATTGGGATGTCCCACTTGGGAATGCAGATTTTATATGATATGTTTAACCGTAGAGAGGATATTTACTGCGAGCGTATTTTTTCCCCCTGGACGGATTTAGACCAGATCATGAGGGAGCAGCATATTCCTCTTTTTGCTTTGGAATCCCAGGATCCTATTAAGGAATTCGATTTTATTGGAATCACCCTTCAGTATGAAATGTGCTATACAAACATCCTCCAGGTTCTTGATTTGGGACAAATTCCCCTTCACTGGGAGGACCGGACAGAGGAAGATCCTATTATCATCGGCGGAGGCCCGTGTGCCTACAATCCTGAGCCCTTGGCGGAATTCTTTGACATGTTCTATATCGGCGAAGGAGAAACCGTTTATTTTGAGCTTATGGACCGTTATAAGGAAAATAAGAAGAAGGGAGGAAGCCGCCGGGAATTTCTGGAGATGGCTTCAGAGATTGATGGTATCTATGTACCGGCTTTTTATGATGTATCCTATCATGAGGATGGCACTATAGAGAGCATGAAGCCCAACAATCTCCACGCAAAGGAAAAGGTAACGAAGCAGCTGGTTGTCACTATGGATGAGGCTTATTACATTGAAAAGCCGGTAGTTCCATTTATTAAGGTGACTCAGGACCGGGTGGTCTTAGAGGTCATGAGAGGCTGCATCAGGGGCTGCCGTTTCTGTCAGGCCGGTAATGTTTACCGTCCACTAAGGGAACACAGTCTGGAATATTTAAAGGACTACGCCAGCAAGCTCTTAAAGAGCACCGGACATGAAGAAATCTCTCTTAGCTCTTTAAGTTCCAGTGATTACACCCATTTAGAGGGAATTGTGAATTTCCTGATTGATGAATTTAAGGACAAGGGAGTCAATATTTCCCTGCCTTCCCTTCGGATTGACGCTTTTTCTCTTGATGTCATGAGCAAGGTTCAGGATATCAGAAAGAGCAGTTTAACCTTTGCTCCTGAGGCTGGTTCCCAAAGACTTCGTGACGTAATTAACAAAGGACTGTCAGAAGAGATCATCTTAAAAGGAGCAGGAGAAGCCTTTCAGGGCGGCTGGAACCGGGTAAAGCTTTACTTTATGCTGGGACTTCCTACTGAAACCGTAGAGGATATGGAAGGGATTGCAGAACTGTCAGAAAAGGTGGCGGAAGTCTACTATGATATTCCAAAGGATCAGAGAAACGGAAAGGTCCAGGTAGTAGCAAGTTCTTCCTTCTTTGTTCCAAAGCCATTTACCCCGTTCCAGTGGGCGAGGATGTGCACAAAAGAAGAATTTTTAGAAAGAGCTTATGTCGTTAAAGATAAATTTAAGAAGATGCTGAATCAAAAGAGCTTAAAATATAATTATCATGAAGCTGACTTGACGGTTCTGGAAGGTGTTTTGGCACGTGGGGACAGAAAAATCTCCCCCCTGATTGAAGAAGTTTATAAAAATGGCGCCTTGTATGATTCCTGGTCCGAACATTTTAAAAATGATATCTGGATGAAAGCTTTTGAGACCTGCGGCCTGGATGCGGATTTCTATACGGTCAGGGAGAGGGATTTAGAGGAAGTGTTCCCCTGGGACTTTATTGATGCAGGCGTATCAAAAGAATTTTTAAAGAGAGAATGGCAGAATGCCATCGATGCGAAAGTCACCCCCAACTGCAGGGAGAGATGTTCCGGCTGTGGGGCTATGAATTTCGAGGGAGGAGTCTGCTATGAAACTGAGAATTAAATTTTCCAAGCAAGGCCCGGTCAAATTCGTAGGCCATCTGGATGTGATGCGTTATTTTCAGAAGGCTATGAGAAGGGCTGGGATTGATATCAAATACAGTGAAGGCTTCAGCCCGCATCAGATCATGTCTTTTGCAGCACCTTTAGGAGTGGGGCTTACCAGCAATGGAGAATACATGGATATTGAAGTGAATTCCATGGAGGATTGCAAAACCATGGTGAGCCAGTTAAATGAAGTAATGGCAGAAGGAATCCAGATCATGGAATGCCATATCCTTGAAGAACGGGCGAAAAATGCCATGTCTCTTGTTGCTGCCGCAGACTATACGCTGACGTTCCGGGAAGGAAAGCAGACAAACGATTTGGATGCATTTCTAAACGGCCTTTCAGATTTTATGGGACAGGACCATATCTTTATCACCAAAAAAACGAAAAAGGGCGAAAGAGAAATAGACTTAAAAGCTTTTATCTATGAACTCTCGGTTCATGGAGAGACGATCTTCATGAAGATATCTGCCGGAAGTGCAGATAATGTAAAGCCAGAGCTGGTGATGGAGGCTTATTATCAGTGGCTTGGACAGACCTGTCCGGAGTTTGCCTTCCAGATTCAGAGAGAAGAGGTTTACGGCAATAAGGTCGACGAGGAACATAGAATGCTTGTGCCTTTGGGGCATATAGGAGAATCCCTTGAATAAGTTAATCATAACAAGATGGAACGGCTCGGTCATCACCCTTCTCCAGTCAGGAAAAGAGACGGTTCAGGTCAACATCGAACCGGAGGAAAACCAGTCTGTTTTGGGCAATATCTATATAGGAAAAGTAAATCATATCGTAAAAAATATCAATGCAGCTTTCGTAGATATTGGAGGGGGACAGATGGGATATTTAAGTCTGTCTGACGCCAATATCCTCTTTGTGGACCAGCGGACTTATAATGGAAAACTTCGCCAGGGCGATGAAATTATCGTCCAGGTAGAACGGGACGCGGTAAAGACAAAGGCTCCGGTTCTCACTGGAAACTTAAATGTTACCGGCCGATATTTTGTACTGACCTCCGGAAAGAAACAGATTGGCTTTTCAACCAAGATCACGGATCAGGCATGGAAACAGGAGATGAAGTCCTATCTGGAATCCAGGAAGGAAGAAGACTTTGGTATGATTGTCCGCACCAATGCCTATAAGGTTCCTAAAGAGGAACTGGAGTCGGAACTGATCCAGTTAATGGATTCTTTTAAAGAGATGCTGGACAATGCAAAACACAGAACCTGCTACAGCCTTCTTTACAGTTCAGCCCCTTCCTATTTGACCGGCTTAAGAGACAGCCTTAAATCTTCCCTGGAAGCAGTCATTACCGATGAACCGGATATATACGATGCTATAAAAGATTATCTTACCCAGTGCCAGCCGGAAGATCTGGGGCTTCTTACAAGGTATGAGGACAATCTGCTTCCCTTAGGAAAGCTTTACCGGATAGAAAAGACTATGGATGAAGCTTTGGGGAAAAGGGTCTGGCTGAAATCAGGGGGTTATCTGGTCATTGAACCTACGGAAGCCCTGGTAGTCATTGATGTAAATACAGGTAAATATTCCGGAAAAAAAGAACTCCGGGAAACGATCAAAAAGGTTAATTTAGAGGCTGCCGAAGAAATCGGGCATCAGCTTCGGCTTCGAAATTTATCCGGTATCATAATTATTGATTTTATTGATATGGAAGCAGAAGAAGACAGGCGGATCCTTATGGAACGTCTGGAGGGGATTCTGTCCAAAGATCCGGTCAAAACGACCGTTGTTGAAATGACAAAATTAAATCTGGTGGAAGTGACCAGAAAAAAAATACGAAAGCCTCTTTATGAGCAGGCATTGCAGATGAAGGAGAAGGTTTCATTATGAAAATCATAATCGTGGGTTGCGGTAAGGTAGGTGCAACCCTGGCAGAACAGCTGAACAATGAGCATCATGATATTATGCTCATTGATAAAAGCGCAGATGTCATTAACTCTATTACGGAGAGAATCGATGTCATGGGCGTCGTGGGAAATGGGGCAGTTTATAAAGTACAGATGGAGGCAGGGATTCAGGAGACAGATCTTTTAATTGCCACAACTAATTCCGACGAGCTGAATATGCTATGCTGCCTGATTGCGAAGAAGGCAGGAGACTGTCATACCATTGCCAGGATCCGTAATCCGGAATATCACTCTGAAATCAACTATATCAGGGAAGAGCTTGGACTTTCTCTGGCTATTAATCCGGAGATGGCTGCAGCCATGGAAATAGCCAGGCTGCTTCGATTTCCGTCTGCAATCAAAATCGATACGTTTGCCAAGGGTAGGATTGAAATTTTGAAATTCCTGGTGCCGGATCATTCCATCCTTCATAACATGAGGGTACGGGAGGTCCTGTCAAAGCTTCATTGCAATGTGCTGATCTGTGCCATTGAGCATGGCAGTGAAGTCATCATCCCAAGCGGAGAATCCGTCATGATGGCAGGAGATAAGATATCGTTTATCGCATCACCTGCAGAAGCCAACGAGTTCTTCAAACAGGCAGGGATTGATAACAATACAATTCGGACAGTAATGATGGTAGGCGGCGGAAAGATTACATATTATGTTGCGAAATTGATGGAAAGTACAAAGATCAACGTAAAGATTCTGGAGCAGAATATGGAGCGCTGCAATGAACTGAGCGAGCTTCTTCCAAAGGCTATGGTCATACATGGAGATGCTTCTGATCAGGAACTGCTGCTTCAGGAAGGAATCGGTCAGATCGATGCCTTCGCTTCTCTTACCGGCTTTGACGAGGAGAATATTATGCTTTCTCTTTATGCAGCAAGTCAGTCCAAGGCAAAACTTATTACAAAAGTAAACCGGATCGCTTTTGAAAATGTCATTGATTCCATGAATTTAGGCAGTGTGATTTATCCCAAACTCATCACGAGTGAGACCATTCTCCAATACGTCCGCGCCATGCAGAATTCCATGGGGAGCAATGTGGAGACCCTCTATAAAATTGTGGCGGACCGGGCGGAAGCTTTGGAATTCCGTGTTGCAAATGAGCCGAGTATCGTAGGGATTCCACTTGAAAAGCTTGAGCTTAAAAATAATCTTCTTGTGGCCTTTATCAACCGGAAGGGACAGTTTATCAGTCCCCGCGGAAAGGACACCCTGGAGGAAGGCGACCGGGTGATCGTAGTCACCACGGTAACCGGGCTTAATGACTTAAAGGACATACTAAGGTAGAAAAGGCGAAAAGGCTATGAATAAAAAAGTTATCATCTATCTGATGGGCTGGATTTTAAATATTGAGGCAGTTTTTATGTTGCTGCCGTGCGTCACTGCATTGATCTACAGAGAAACCAGCGGTTATTGGTTTCTGGCAGTTATGGCAGTCTGCGGAGGCATTGGAATTATTTTAACACGCAAAAAGCCTGAAAACATGGTTTTCTTTGCAAAAGAAGGCTTTGTTTCCGTTGCACTAAGCTGGATTGTTCTAAGCTTTTTTGGGGCAATGCCCTTTTATTTAAGTGGGGAGATCCCCAGATTTGAAGATGCCATGTTTGAGGTGATTTCCGGCTTTACGACTACCGGATCCAGTATTTTGACGGATGTGGAATCTCTTTCCCAATGCATGATCATGTGGAGGAGCTTTACTCACTGGATTGGAGGTATGGGAGTTCTGGTATTTATCTTATCCCTCTTGCCTCTTTCTGGCGGTTATAATATGTACATTATGAAGGCAGAAAGCCCTGGCCCTTCCGTAGGAAAACTGGTGCCAAGGGTGCGGTCGACCGCTAAAATCCTTTATACAATCTATTTATTTATGACGGTGCTGCAGATCATTCTTCTGCTGATAGGAGGTATGCCGCTGTTTGATTCCCTGGCAATCAGCTTCGGAACAGCCGGTACCGGTGGATTTGGAATCAAAAACAGCAGTATGGCCTTTTATGATAGTTACTACCTGCAGGGAGTTGTTACCGTATTTATGATTTTATTCGGTATAAACTTTAATGTGTATCACCTGCTTTTAACCCGCCACCCCAAAGAAGCCTTCCGCTGTGAGGAAGCCAGGGCATATCTTGGAATCATTGCGGCGTCTGTTTTATTTATTACCTTTAATATCCGCGGCAGCTTTGGAAGCCTGTTTTCCGCTTTTCATCATGCGGCCTTTCAGGTGGCCTCGATTATTACCACAACGGGTTATTCCACCGTTGACTTTGATTTATGGCCGGAATTTTCAAAGGGGATCCTGGTTGCTCTCATGTTTATCGGTGCATGTGCAGGAAGTACGGGCGGAGGTTTTAAGGTATCAAGAGTCGTTATCCTTTTAAAGGCTGTAAAAAAAGAACTGGGATCCTTGATCCATCCCAGAAGCGTAAAGGTATTAAAGCTGGATGGAAAGCCCATTGAACATAATGTGCTCCGGTCCATCAATACATTTTTATGTGCTTACATCGTAATTTTTACGTTCTCTGTGCTGATTGTCAGTCTGGATAACTTTGATTTTGCTACTAATTTTACTGCTGTTGCTGCAACTTTTAATAACATCGGACCAGGACTGGCAGGAGCCGGTCCTCTCCAGAACTTCTCCAAATTTTCTGCATTGTCTAAATATGTCATGATGTTTGACATGCTTGCGGGACGTTTGGAGGTATTCCCATTGCTATTGATTTTTGCACCTTCTACATGGAAAAATAGTTAAGAAAAGAAAAGGCCGCAGATATTTTAGCTCTGCGGCCCTGTTGCGTGGAGAGAGTAATGAAATGCTACAGGATTCCCTTAGTGCCTTTTTCCGGAAGACTTTCATTTCTGTTCCCGTTATGATTGCCGCAGTAGACTCCTTTCTTTATTGGTGCGAATAAAAAGCCAAGGACGCAGCCAAACAGAAAAGCTGACACGATTGAAAGCCGTTTTTCAGGTAAACTCCATTCTCTGTTAAAAAAGTTTCTCATAGTCTGAACTCCTTTCGTTTGCTTATGAAAAATTTTACGTAAACCGAACGCTCCTTATACTGATAGCATGTTTATGACAGAAGCTGGTAAATATATGATTATTTATGCCCAACTGTTTCTATTCATATCCCCTTGTTTTATCTGATGGCTTCTATTATACTGGACACCAGAAACAAATACAAGGAAAAGCCTTGCTGCAGGCGGAAAAACTGATTATTTTTTATTTAAAAGATATTGACAGAACAGTTTGGGAATGATATATTAATAAAGTATGCCGCACAATGAGGTTAAAAAGTTTCCATTTATTTGGAACACCGCAGTTGGCGAGTAATGATAATAGGAGGTGCCATATGT
Organism: Lacrimispora sphenoides; assembly: GCF_900105215.1. Classification (NCBI taxonomy): domain Bacteria; kingdom Bacillati; phylum Bacillota; class Clostridia; order Lachnospirales; family Lachnospiraceae; genus Lacrimispora; species Lacrimispora sphenoides. The sequence goes on from NZ_FOIP01000002.1 coordinate 1,435,378, forward strand.
ACGCGATTATTGCAACAGGTGGAAAGCAGTACAAAGTAGCGGAAGGCGATATCATTAAAGTGGAAAAGCTTGGTGTTGACGCTGGCGAAGCTGTCACATTTGACCAAGTACTTGTTGTAAACAATGGTGAATTAGCAGTTGGTTGCCCAACCGTAGCAGGTGCTACCGTAACAGGTACAGTTGTGAAGGAAGGCAAGGCTAAGAAGGTTATTGTTTACAAGTATAAGAGAAAATCCGGATACCATAAGAAAAATGGTCACAGACAGTCTTATACTCAGGTTAAGATCGAAAAGATCAATGCTTAATTATGATAAGAGTAACCGTAATGGTTGATTCAGAACAGCATTATGCTGGAATCCAGATGTTAGGACATGCCGGTTTATCTGATGATCATCAGGAAGGACAGGAACTTGTCTGTGCTGCAGTGTCGGCACTTACATTTAATATGACTAACAGCGTGGAACAGTTTACTGAAGATTCCTTTGAAGTGGATCAGGAAGAGAAGTCAGGTGCTTTTCATTTCCGTTTTACATCAAGTATCAGTTCAGGATCACAACTCCTAATGAATTCTTTGGTATTGGGATTACAAGATATTGAAGAAGAATATGGAGAACCATATATTAAAATCCGATTTAAGGAGGTGTAAGTAATGTTAAGAATGAACCTTCAATTTTTCGCTCATAAAAAGGGTGTTGGTTCTACCAAGAACGGTAGAGATTCCGAGGCTAAGAGATTAGGTGCCAAGAGAGCTGACGGTCAGTTCGTGTTAGCAGGCAATATTCTTTATAGACAGCGTGGAACTCACATTCATCCAGGCATCAACGTAGGCCGTGGCGGTGATGATACATTATTCGCTTTAGTGGATGGCGTTGTAAGATTTGAGAGAAAAGGCAGAGACAAAAAGCAGGTTTCTGTTTATCCAAAAGCAATTAACGAATAATTGGACCGGCTTCATACCTTAGACGTATGGAGCCGTTTTTTAAAATACAGGACCTGCCTGGCTGCCTGTATTCAAAAATTCGCTGCTTATGCTCAATTTAGGGTTGAACCCTTTAAGAAAGGGGCTTAACCCTTTAAAGGAAGGGTTAAACCCTAATTTTAATCGAAAAGAAAGGTAACAGGTGAATGAATGTTTGCCGATAGAGCAAAAATATTTATAAGATCCGGAAAAGGCGGTGACGGTCATGTCAGTTTCCGGAGGGAGCTTTATGTTCCGTGCGGCGGTCCTGACGGCGGTGACGGCGGCCGCGGCGGTGATATTATATTTGAAGTAGATGAAGGCCTTAACACATTAAGTGATTTCCGGCAAATTCACAAATATACCGCCCAGGACGGGGAATCAGGCGGAAAACGCCGATGCCATGGAAAAGACGGCGGAAACTTAGTGATCAAGGTTCCGGAAGGCACGGTGCTCAAGGATTTTGAGTCCGGAAAAGTTATTGCCGATATGTCCGGAGAAAATCGCAGGGAAGTTATATTAAGAGGCGGCAAAGGCGGACAGGGGAATATGCATTATGCAACTCCTACCATGCAGGCCCCCAAATATGCCCAGCCTGGACAGGCTTGCCAGGAACTTTGGGTACAGCTTGAATTAAAGGTGATTGCGGATGTAGGCCTGGTTGGTTTTCCAAACGTTGGAAAATCCACCCTTCTTTCCAGAGTCAGCAATGCAAGGCCTAAAATAGCCAATTACCATTTTACAACCTTAAACCCACATTTGGGCGTTGTAGATATGGATGGTGGAAAAGGCTTTGTTATGGCTGACATACCAGGGCTTATTGAGGGCGCTTCTGAGGGTGTTGGATTAGGACATGATTTTCTCCGTCATATCGAACGGACAAGAGTCCTGGTTCATGTGGTGGATGCCGCATCTACGGAAGGAAGAGATCCCATCGCGGATATCCATGCCATTAATAAAGAGCTGGAGGCTTATAATCCGGAGTTGATGGAACGTCCTCAGATCATTGCGGCCAATAAGACTGATGCGATCTATGATGACGGGGAAGATCCGGTTGAAAAGCTTAAGGCTGAATTTGAACCTCAGGGTGTTAAGGTTTATCCTATATCCGCAGTAAGCGGCAAGGGCGTAAAAGAATTGTTATATGCTATTTATGAACTGCTTCAGACCGTGAATTTAAGTCCGATTATATTTGAAAAGGAATTCGATGTTAAGAGCCTGCGTGATGCACTCCTTCCATATACTGTAGAAGTAACAGAAGATGGAGTTTACGTGGTAGAAGGCCCCCGCATTGAAAAGATGTTAGGCTATACGAATCTGGAATCAGAAAAAGGCTTTACCTTCTTCCAGAAATTCTTAAAAGAAAACGGAATTTTAGATGAGCTGGAACAGGCGGGAATTGAAGAAGGAGATACGGTCCGCATGTATGGTCTTGAATTTGACTATTACAAATAGCAGAGGAGAATAATATGACAAGTAAGCAGAGATCCTATTTAAAGGGATTGGCGATGAATATAGATCCTATCTTCCAGATTGGAAAGTCCAGCCTCACACCTGAGATCACCAATGGAGTTGCAGAGGCACTGGAAGCCAGAGAGTTAATAAAGATTACGGTACTAAAGAATTGCCTGGATGATGGAAGCAGTATTGCTGCAGTATTATCAGAGAGAACTCACTCCGAGGTCGTTCAGGTGATCGGAAGAAAGATTATCCTTTATAAGCAGGCGAAAGAGGAAAATAAGAGGAAGATCGTGCTTCCAAAATAATCCTGTTTCATTTTTGGGTCAGGGAGTCAAAGATTATGGGTAGAATAGGCATTATGGGCGGTACATTTGATCCAATCCACAATGGACATTTAATGATTGGCGGGCAGGCATATAAGGAATATGGCTTAAAAGAAGTCTGGTATATGCCTTCCGGACATCCGCCTCATAAAAAGAATCGTAATGTGTCAGAACCGGCTACCCGTCTTGCCATGACAGAACTTGCCGTGAAAGATCATGAAGGCTTTGTCTGTTCGGATTTTGAAGTAAGACGAACCGGAAACACGTATACGGCGCAGACGTTAAGATTGCTGCGCGAAGAATACCCGGAGCATTCCTTTTATTTCATCATTGGAGCTGATTCTTTATATGAGATTGAGAATTGGTATGAGCCGGACCAGGTGTTGACTCAGGCAGTCATATTGGCTGCCCGGCGGGAATATGAGGAAGCGGACCGTTCCATGGACAAGCAGATCGCTTATCTGGCCTCTAAGTATGGCGCGGATATCCGCACGCTTCACTGCGGGGAAATGGATATCTCTTCTGCAGAGTTACGCCGCATGATTGCCAGGGGGCAGTCCATATCAGACTATGTACCGCGGGAGGTCATCGAATTTATCGAAGCCCACGGTTTATATCAGGAGTTGGAACCATGAAAGATCTGATCTTAGAGTTGAGAAATGATTTAAAGGGGAGATTAACTCCTTCCAGGTTTGAGCATACGATCAGTGTATCATTTATTTGCACCGCATTAGCAATGCGCTATGGATGTGATTTAAATAAAGCGGAGCTGGCCGGACTGCTTCATGATTGCGCCAAGCCTTATGGAGATGAAGATATTATCAGAAAATGCAGGAAACAAGATCTTCCATTAACTGACGATGAACTGGGGGCCCCGGTCGTGCTCCATGCGAAATATGGGGCATGGCTTGCAGAGCATAAATACCGTATCAATGACGAAGAGATCATAAACGCGATCCGATGGCATACCACCGGCAGAGCGGAGATGTCTATTCTGGAAAAAATCGTTTTTACGGCAGATTATATTGAACCCAGACGCGACAGAGCGGTGAATCTGGCTCTTGTGCGGTCTGTAGCATTTGTGGACTTAGATGAGTGTGTTTATCAGATCCTTAAGGAAACCTTGGATTATCTGGAAGGAAGAGGCAGTTTTGTGGACTCTATGTCAAAGCAGGCATATGCTTATTATAAGCAGGTTCACGAAGAAAAGAAGGGAGAACAAGGATGAATCAGTCAGTTGAGATGGTAAAAACCGCTTATGCGGCTTTATCAGATAAAAAAGGGGAAGATATCAGAATTATTGATATCTGCAAAGTATCCGTAATGGCAGATTATTTTATTATTGCCAGCGGTAACAATGCAAATCAGGTACAGGCTATGGTTGACAATGTAGAGGAAGAACTTGGAAAAAAGGGATTTGTCTGCAAACAGATAGAAGGCTATCAGTCTGCTAACTGGATACTCATGGATTACGGTGATATCATTGTCCATGTATTTGATCGTGATAATCGTTTGTTCTATGATCTGGAAAGAATCTGGAGAGATGGAAAGAAAATTGAGGCTGACGAATTGGAAGCTTTATCATAAGAACGGAAATTAATTGGGTAAAACGGCTTAACAGAATCTGTGAGCCGTTTTTTTCATTACAGTTTTTTAGTGCAGTTCTATAGAAGTGTGAAATTGCTAATATTTATGCTATATCAGTATTGTCTTTTTTTATGTCTTATTTTATGTTTTATTTTATGTCTTGTTACAAGTCTTGTAATAATTGAATTAATGAATGTAATTGATTAATCAATATTTTAGTCAGCCAAAGGTTTACATAAAATCATTATGTAAACCTTTGGCTGGAATCACGTTTCTCAAATAAAAATATCAATGTATCCCCAAACGGAACAAACCGATTACTTTGCCCAGAATCTCTACATTGTCTACAATAATCGGATCCATGGAATCATTCTCTGGCTGCAGGCGGTAATGTCCTTTTTCTTTAAAAAACCGTTTTACAGTTGCGGAATCATCAACCAATGCCACCACAATTTCTCCGTTATGGGCTGTCGGGCAGTGTTCAACAATAATCTGATCACCCTCAAGTATGCCTGCATTGATCATGCTGTTTCCCTTAACTTTTAACATGAAGGTCTCGGCGTTTGGGAGAATATCAGCTGGTATGGGATAATAATTCTCAATGTTTTCCTCAGCATAAAGAGGCTGTCCGGCCGCTACGGTACCAAGAAGTGGAACGTTTACAACTTCCCTGCGTGTCAGCTGAAAGCAATCGTCTATGATCTCAATGGTTCTGGGCTTGGTTGGGTCTCTTCTTATGTATCCTTTTTCTTCAAGCGTCTCCAAGTGAGAGTGTACGGATGATGTTGATTTTAAACAGACCGCTTCGCAAATCTCCCTGACTGCCGGTGGATAACCCTTCTTTAAAATTGTTTCTTTTATATATTCCAAAATTTCCTTCTGTTTTGGGGTAATTCTCTCTTGCGCCATGGTACGGCCTCCTCAATCCTTATTCATTAAGACTATAGTAACATATGTTCGATAAAAATGCAAACCTTTGTTCGAAAAAATGCAAAATCAATTGACAAACATATGTTCGCAGTGATATGATAATGACAGAAAAAGAACCTATGTTCTGCTTGGGATTGTTTTAAAGGAGGTATGAATATGATGAAGCAATTAATTGCACTGTCATTGGTCGTTTTACTTGGTTCTCATTTTTTTGGCAATTCTATAATGAATGCCCTTGCCGGAGAGACGGAAATTCCGGCATTGGAGAAGTATTATACAAGCATTGAGATCCAAAAAGGAGACAGCTTATGGAGCATTGCCGGAACGTATCTGGAGAACAGCGGTATGACCACTGCCCAATACGTAAAAGAATTAAAGAATATAAACGGATTAAAAGAAGATACTATACACAGCGGACAGTATCTGACTGTCGTATACTTTGCATCTGATTCAAGAGTGAGATAAATAGAAGAACCAGACTGCCGCTATTTTTAAATCCATTGATTTTATTGGAATTATATCTTAGAATAATAGAAGTGGCGTCTCTTAAAGAGGCGTTAAACAGGTATTATTAGGTTCAGAATTATTCTTATAGTCAAAGGATTAAAAATAATTATGAAGATAACTTTTGGAATATTAGCCCATGTAGATGCTGGAAAAACCACCTTTTCGGAGCAGGTTTTATATAGAGAAGGGGTAATCAGGGCTCTGGGCCGTGTAGATGCTAAAAATGCATGTATGGATCATGATGATATCGAAAGGGCGAGGGGAATAACCATATTTTCGGATATGGCCTGCTTTACCCATGACGATAATACATATTATCTGATTGATACGCCTGGCCATACAGACTTTTCTGCTGAGATGGAACGGGCCCTGGAGGTAATGGACTATGCAGTTCTTATGATTAACGGTACGGACGGAATTCAGGGACACACAGAGGCAATCTGGAACCTGCTGGAGCGTTATTATATTCCTGTTTTTTTGTTCATTAATAAGCTTGATGTGATCTCCGCATCTTATGAAAGGGTTTTAACTGAGATTCGAGAACGTTTTTCCGGTAATATCCTGGATTTCCAAGGCATTACCCTTAAGAAGGGAAATGAGACTGCCCTGACAGACGATTTCATTGAGAATGTATCTGAATGGGATGAAACATTACTGGATAAATGGTTCAATGGAAGTATTACTTTTGGAGATTTAAGGCCTGCCGTAGTTTCTCAGATTAAAAACCGGAAGCTATTCCCCTGTTTTGGCGGCAGCGCTTTAAACGGAGAGGGGATAGAAGCATTTCTTAATATCTTTTATAGTTATACAGAAACTTCCTATCCGCTATCAGTGCCATTTAGAGGGAGAGTGTTTAAGATCCGTTATGACGGGCATGGAGAGCGAATGACGTATATGAAGATATTAAGCGGCATTCTCAATGTCCGGGAGTCCTTATCAACGGATGAGAAGGTTCATCAGATAAGGATATTTCAGGGAGAACGTTTTACGGCTCTTCAGACGGCTTCTGCAGGAGATGTGGTAGCTGTCACCGGGCTTCGGACTACCAGGGCAGGCCAGGGGCTTGGGGAGTGCTATGATACGGTAGTTTCGACACTTCAACCAACCCTACAGGCAAGAGTTCTGTACTCGTCTGAGATACCCGACCGGGCAATCTTACAGATGTTTCACATATTAGAGGAAGAAGAGCCAGGGCTAAGTGTAGTATGGGAAGAGTCTTTGCGGCAGTTAAAAGTGAATATCATGGGTAAAATTCAGCTTGAGGTTCTGGAACAGGTTGTGTTAGAAAGATTTCAGACAAAGATATCCTTTGGGCAGCCAGAGATCATCTATATGGAAACCGTAGAGGAACCGGTAACAGGATATGGACATTTTGAACCTCTTCGCCATTATGCAGAAGTAGCATTAAGGTTAGAACCCGGTGAGAGAGGGAAGGGGATTACATTTGAGAGTCAATGTCATGTAGACAGGCTTGGAATTAATTATCAGAATCTGGTACGTACCCATGTGTTTGAAACCATTCATAAAGGAGTTTTAACCGGATCAGAACTGATGGATATTATGGTTATCCTGGTTGATGGAATTTCTCATATTAAGCATACTGAGGGCGGGGATTTCCGTGAGGCAGTGTATCGAGCGATTCGCCAGGGTCTTATGAAGGCCCATAATCTACTTCTGGAGCCCTATTACAGCTTTACGATCTTAATTCCGGATCCACTAACTGGAAGGGTATTAACCGACATTACAAAATATTCCGGCCGGTTTGAAGCTCCGGTTCCGGATGGAAGAGGAAAAACTGTAATAAGAGGTCAGGGTCCTGTTGCTTCATTTATGAATTACGGGGAAGAGCTGATGATAATGACCGGAGGCAAGGGAAGTATATCTATGGTGTTTTCTCATTATGATAGATGTCATAATGAAGCCCAGGTTATTGAACATTATCAATATAACCCAAATGAGGATATTAATAATCCTTCTTGTTCCGTATTCTGCCAAAAAGGAACTTCGTTTGTAGTTAATTGGGATCATGCAGAAGAATATATGCATACTCTTAAGTAATTGTTGCTTATTACTTTTATTCTTAGCTTGAGTTTATGGGTTGATAAAGATTATGAAGTCTGAAAAAAAGCTACATAAAGAAAAGCTATATAAAGAAAAGCTATATAAAGAAAAGCTACATAATAAAAGCTACTTAATAAAAGCTACATAATAAAAGTTGCAGCTACATAATAAAAGTTGCATAAAGAAAAGCGGCAATAAATTGTTTGCCGCTTCAGGCTGTCAACATTCGATATGTTGATAGCTTTTTATATCTTTCAAAAACAACAAGCTATGTTATAATGAACATTAGAAGGATAGGGTGAAAATAATTAATAAGATCAAAGGAGATATTATATGATTACATATAAAAAGGTGGATAAGACATATTTCGCACAATATGACTTAATTCCTATGCGTGTTCATGTATCCAGTTATTATAAAATAGATAAAATTAATCGTGGGTTAGGTGGTTTTAATCTTGTCGAGACCCCTATAGAACCTTATTTAAAAGACTTTTGTACCGGCGAAGATGAAACTGTAATACGCTGGGAAAGACAATGGGATATTTCAAACTGGGCTTTTTTTATGGCTTTTGATGGTGAGAAGCCAATAGGAGCTGCAACAATTGTATCACGTACAAAAGGCATAAATATGCTTTCGAATAGGGATGACCTTGCAGTATTATGGGATATTCGTGTGGATGATGCATATAAGCAGCAAAAAGTTGGTCAAACATTATTTGACATGGCTGCAAATTGGTGTCGCAGTCAAGGATTTGTAGAGATGAAAATAGAAAGTCAGAACAATAATGTTCCTGCCTGTAAATTTTATCATAAGCAAGGAGCAACTCTTAGTGTGGTTGATGAGTATGCGTATTATAATGAACCTGAATATAGGCATGAGACTCAGTTTATTTGGTTATTAAATTTATAAATAATCTTAAACAGTATTACACCATCTTTGCCGCTACTCCGAATGCAGCATGCAAAAGGAGTAGCTACATTTCAGGATTAGAAACTACTGCCGAAAGTATCCAGTCAGAAATATCATTTATAACCTGCTCATCAATATGCTGAGCAACCTTATATTCTTTTTTTGCCTTTTGTATTTTTCCGTAAATAGAAGGCATAAACAAATGATTTAGATTATGATATATTTTGAACGTAACATTTTGTTTTTCTTTTAACAATTCTTTATATTGATTAAAGTCTTTTTCTATGGAGACATGAAAGTCTTTATCTCCTTGCAGAATTAGCATCGGCTTGTTTAATGACTCAAGATAATGGACTAATGGATGTTCACCCATTTCCTTTAAGTAGTAGGCTCTGAAGTACTTTCCTAAAACCAATGTTGATCTTGCTTCATCATCACTCATGTTATATATGTTATCAAATTTGGATGATAATTTTGCTATTTGTTTTCTTACAATTACTTGCAAAAAAAGATTCAATGATTTTAGAACCTCATTATTTTGTTCTATAATGACCTCTTCAAGTTTTCTTGTAGTACCGCCCATAATAATAAGTCCGGCAAAATTTCCGCCTTCCGCGTCAATACGTGGAGACAGCATTCCTCCCATACTATGGCCTATTATAAATATTCTTTCAGAATCAATGCGTGAGTCATTACGTAAGAGAGCGGTGGCGAGGATAGCATCTTCTATAGTTTCTTCCTTGACCGTTAATTCAGGGTGATTTCTCATTTCTTTGCCATATATGAATGTTCTCTTATCATAACGCAAAACTGCGATCCCCTTTTTAGTTAAGCCTTCCGCAAGGTCTTTAAAAGGATAGTTATTACCAACTTTTTCATCCATGTTCAGCTGACCAGAACCATGTACCAGTACAACCGTGGGAAACAATCCATTGGTCTCTGCAGGTATGCTTAATATTCCGTTAAGCGGATACTTTGTTCCAGTACCGATAACAATTTTCTCCTCAAACATTTATTTGCCTCCTAATTATAATCTCAATTCGTTTATTATAATAGATCATTCCTTTAATTATACATTTACGGTTGGTGGATTTTTAGTCAGATATAGTAAGGTCCATAATTTTCTGTCTTTTGCCTATAATTAGATGTCTTAAGCCAGTCGATTTCTTTGTTACAGTTATGTTTTGTTTGTTAAAACAGAAAATGCATTGTATAATAAATTTAATATGATATTATGACGGGGGAAGAGTACATATGGTCAAACTAGAAGAGGTCTTTGGAGTCAGTAGAAAACCTGTGCTAAGCTATATTGAACGCCAGGAAGTTGATGGGGCATTTGAGAACGCATTAAGATCGGATAAACAAATAATAGTTTATGGTGCATCAAAACAAGGAAAAACTGCTTTGGTCAGTAAATATTTGCCATATGGCGAATGCTTAGCTGTCAGCTGCAGTCCTAAAAGTCAAGTTTCAGATATTTATAAATCGATTCTTAGAAAGCTTGGTATCGAAATATTAACCGATAAGCAGAAGAGTAAGAGCGGAGATGTTGAAATTGGAGCTGTAGCAAAAATTAAATCTAAATTACCTTTTTTAGCAGCTGCGGAGGTCGAAGGGTCTGCAAAAGTTAATGCATCAGCTGAACAGCAACTTAATTATCGATCAATAGAGTTTAACCTGGAGCTGCCGCAAGACATTTTTGACTTGTATAAACAAACTAATTCTGATAAATTTGTTATTCTTGAAAATTTTCATTATCTTTCTAGTGATGTTCAAAAACAATTAGCGTTTGATTTGCGCACTTTTCAAGAACTGGGATTAAGATTTATAATTTTAGGTGTATGGAAAGAAAAAAACAGGCTTATTCAATTTAATGGTGATTTACAAGATAGGATTGCAGAAATACCGGTTGAGCCGTGGGATAACACAGAATTTATTAGCGTGGCAAAAAAGGGAGCAGAAGAGCTTAATATTGAAATTTCAGATGAAATACTACTAAGACTCTGCGAGGAATCGATGGGAAGCATAGGAGTTGTTCAGGAGCTATTAAAACTGTTATGCTTGGAAAATGGTATATTACAAAAGCAAGGACTTAGAAAACATATTGTTGACCAGATGACTCTTGATCATGCTATTACAGCAAAATGTGATGATTATTCTTCAAGACATGTTCGTGCACTGGAAGATATTGCGAAGGGGCAGAGTGATGTGAAAGATAAGGAGAAAAAGCCTCTTTTCTTGCCTTACTACTTTGTTATTGCAATTTTAAGTATGGATTTTTCAACTATTTTAATGGGTGTGCCACGTAAAAAGATAGAAGAAATAATTAAAAGCCGACATCACAGAAGTACTGATATAAGACCAAGTGATATTGGGTATCTATTGAGTAGTTTGGCAAAATTGCAAACAGCGAAGAAAATCCAGCCGCCATTATTTGATTATGATATTTCTCAACGTACTATTAATATAATTGATTCAACATTTTATTTCTTTTTAAAGCATTGTGATAAAGGGGAAATAATAGAAAATATTGAAAATCCATTAGATTAAATGAAAAAATCAATATTGATAAGTTCAAGAAAATAATGAATAATGTAGATTTGATTTTAAATTTTAGGTGAAGTAATTACTTGTCAGAGGATTTTCAGGTGGGAATATGACATACGAGCAAATGAAAAGCATGATAGACAATTACAACTGGGATGAGGGGTTTGAATTACCAGAACAAATCATATCGAATGCTAATTGTGATTTAGCAATCGCATTAGAAATCTTTTATCTTGCAGATGGGTACTTTCAAACATTTACACATAACATTGGAGGTACGGAAGAATGGTTTTGCTTTATTGGCAAACTTTGTGATGATATTAAAAACGCGAAATATAAAAAGTCAGTGCATCATTATATAATTCCATTATCAAAAGTACAGCGTTATCAGCTAAGGAAAAATAATATACCAGATGTATTTTTAACTGATGTATAAATGTATAATATCCAACTTGTTGATGGGAAATTACATTATTGGTGGTGAAAAAAATTTATTTATATCATTATTTTGATAAAACGATAGGACCTTTTGTCAATTTGTCTGACCTGCCGATTGATGAAGCTAAATTGATCCTTGATACGATAAAAATCACAAAGCCTAATTCTCAAAGTGCAAAAAGACACGATAAATATGTAGAGTATAGGCGCAATTGTGAGAATATAATCCGGTCAGAGTTTGAAAATAAAGGAGGCATTATAAATAGGAAATCACCCCATTACATGGTGATTGAGCATAGTCCATGGTTAAGTACTTGGTACGAAAATAGTGCTTTTATAAAAATTCCAATAGAAAAATTTGATATAAAGACTATTTCATTTACTTACGGTGATTCAATGCCGACATTTAGTCAGACAATTAATGATGGAAAGGAATATAGGAAAAAGCTTTATACTTATGATGAAATATTAAAAATTATTGAGAAGTATGGTTTGCCGCAAGATTGGAATGATGATGGGAAATACGGTCCGGAACGGTATATTGAAGCTCATGTATGGAGCGATGAAATAATTAATAAATATCTATAATAAGCACAATCCGCAACTTAGTAGAACATTTCTACATGTAGGCTTATGAATATGCTTCGTAATATGTTTATACTAGGTATTATGAGTATAGTAGCTAAAAAAAGCACGGTCGCTCCGTGCTTTTGGGTTTATAAGTAAAAAAAATAGATTTTATTAATTTCCTGAAATTTTATTGTAAATACGTAGTCTGCAGGGTTGTATCCACTTTGCTAAAAATGGACTTTATTTATAAATGGATAAAATAATTCATACAGAATAAGGTTCAAAAATTACCTGCCACGGCAAATATCATGCCCGTATCCGTGACCGGAATTATATGGTAGACCATAAGTACTATCATAAAAAACTCCGCCATTTTAGCAGTTGAAAATTAATCGCTTCGTTTTTTGCATTTTTCTGGGAGCTGCTCTGACCATGGGAGCATTGTATCAATAAAAGACAGACCTTTATTATCCAGTTGTTTGGGTTTATCTGTCAGCAGGTGTACAAAATAATTTTAGGGCTTCAGAATGTCTAAAGGCTTGGTACTTATAACGGCTAGCCGGAGAGGTAACTGTTCTGTGACTCATACAAAGGCGGTCAATATAGCTTTAACAAAAGAAAGACTGATACATAGTAGCTTTTATGATTTAGCCAATGTATATCAGTCCGTGCACATCAACTATTGAAAGCGCCATGTACCGAACGGTAAGCACGGTGCTGTGAGAGGACGGCGGTTAGTCACCGCCTCCTACTCGATTAGCCTGTGATGATATAGATGTTGGTTGCAGAATAAGTTAATGGTTTTTAATATTGTGCAAAGAACTTGAGTTTCTCGAACTGCACCTTTATATTCTTTTAATCTTTTTATCAGGAAAAATTTCTGTTATACAAATCGAAAACTTGACAATTGTCAGATTTATACTATACTATTAATTATATGTTATTTGAAACTCTATGTGATTTTTTAAATAATAAATAAAATAAGTTTGTATTAAAGAAATAAATTCAAATTTAATTCAAGGATAACTTATTTAAAATACATTTTCTATGAGAAGTATATTTTCTTTTGACAATTTATATTTTGTTATGTTAAATCACATTGAAATTTAGGTAACAGGTTTTCATCATTGAATCATAAGATTTTAGATGATTGCCATAATATAATTATAAATCAAGGAGGCTTATAACTATGGAAAATACTGGAGTTATGAACGTTGTTTTAAGAAAAAGTACCAGAAAGGGTGACAATAATCAGTTAAAAAGAGAAGGATATTTACTGGGAAACATAGCTGGTAAAGGTGTTGATTCAATCTCAATAGCTGTTAAGAAAGATGTATTTAGAAGATCAATGAAAGAGTTTGGCCGGAATGGCATTTTTAAACTGGTTGTTCCTGATGGCCAGAGTTATACCGTAATGGCAAAAGAAATACACATTGAACCTGTTAAGAACGAAATCTCTCATTTGGATTTTCAAATGGTATCTTTTTCGGAAAAAATCAAACAAGAAGTGGCTATAAAAATTACCGGAGCAGAACTTCTTGAGTCAAAAAGATTGTTGATTAACAGTACCATAGATTCAATTTTACTGGAGGGCTTACCTCAGGATATTCCCGATGAAATAGTAATTGATGTTTCTAATATGGAGGCTGGTGAAAGTATTCAATTTAGTGATATTAAACTTCCGGAAGGACTTACCTCAACTATTGATCCGGAACAAAAAATGATAACAGTTGTTGGCTCTAAGATACGTGAAGCAGTTGAAGGTGAAGAAGAGGGCGAAAGCTAAGAGGAATAACGGCATTCACTTTTCGTATGAAAATATTATAAGAGCCTGATGATAAAGGTGAAAAAAGAAAGCTCTAATTTAGATATTAGATGCTTTCTTTTTTTATAACAAAAAAATTAAAAAGATAGATAGCAACTTCCTATTATATTTATATCAGGTCCTTACGTGCATGTGTATGTCCTCTTACATAAGACACATGCTCGCAGGCCATTCGCCAAAGCTTTCAAAGTTCCCTAAAAGACAAAAAGGAATCCGCCAGGGATACAGTTGCTTATGATATATGAATAATTTCGCATCAGATAATTTTACACCTTTTTAAAGATTCTATTTTCCGGTTTTGCGTTTTCATCTTGGAGGGGGCATAACATTAAATGAGATGGACTTGGTGGGGAATGGGAATATAGAAGAGGAAACATGTAAAAATTAGCATACTTTATGTTTTAAAAGCCATTATCCTTGATGATGTAAAACAGATTGCAGAGGAGATTATTATATACCAAGTAGAATAAGGAATGGAGACAGAATATATGATGTTTTGGATGTATGACCAGTAAAATATTCAAAAGGGCGTTGAGCAGGTTAAGATTTGGCATTTGCCCTAGCTGAAATTAAATGATATATTTAGAAATGGTAAACTTTATAAAAGAATATCGGTTCGCTGAGCTTATACTCTGATAGCAAAGTATTTTGTTCAAAATGAAAACGCCGCTTTTCAGCGGCGTAGTCTTTTTTGAATAAAACAGAAATTTCTGGTTTTTTACTTATAATAGTCAAAAAACCATTTTGAACAAAACTCCTCAAAAATTTTTTTACTTATCGATAGTTTATAAGTTTTTTGCTACATTTTTTCCCGCAACTTCACCTTATTTCTGGCACTGCGCCGGCGTTCATCCTCCAAAGCAGCATAGTGTTTTTTCGTAGTGTTAACATCTGAGTGTCCCAAAACGTCTGCAACCAGATAGATGTCACCGGTTTCCTTATACAGGCTTGTTCCATAGGTGCTGCGCAGTTTATGTGGGGTAATCTTTTTTAAAGGTGCTACGAGTTTGGAATATTTTTTTACCAAATTTTCGACGCTGCGTACTGCAATCCGTTTCTTTTGAAGGGATAGGAAGAGTGCTTTTTCATGGCCTTCCTCAGGAATGACGAAACTGCGTTCGTCAAGATAATCAAGAAGGGCATCCTCAACTTCGGAACCAAAGTACACAGTGACTTCTTTTCCTCCTTTTCTATGAATCCGGATCCCGCCATTTTTTAAATCAATATCATCAACATCCAGACCAACACACTCCGATACCCGGATACCGGTTCCCAGCATTAGAGTTAATAGTGCGAGATCACGGATCTTGGTTTTCGCATGGTAAGCTTTTTGCTTTTCTGTTAAAGATTCCCCGTTTTCAACTTCATCGAGCAAAAGAGCTACCTCATCAATATCTAACCGGATAATATCCTTTTCATGCATCTTTGGAAGCTGCACCAGAGAAGCGGGATTTGTTTGAAGCCGTTCATTTCGGTAATAATAATTATAGAAGCTTTTCAGTGAAGAGACTTTTCGCATGATTCCTCGCTCTTTGTTGGTCACTTCCTGATTTCTATCATTAAAACGGTATTTTAAATATTCCATGTATTCTTCAATGTCCACGACCCGAAGCGAATCCAGGTGGTCTAAAGTAATATCCTGAACCTGAAGTTTGCCGATAACGGGGTTTTCCTTAATTAGAAAGTCAAAAAATACTCTTAGATCATAAGCGTAAGCGATCCTGGTCCGGGAAGAAGTGCGAGGTTCAATTCCCCTGAAGAAATCTCCGCAGAAATTTGGAAGTTCCTTTACCAACTGGCGCAGGTGCTTAACGTTTTCAATATCTTTTTGCTGATGGTAGGAGAGAGAAGAACTCATAATTGGGCCTCATTTCTTTAAGTATTTGGATTGTAAATGATTTTTGAAAGACCAGTCATTTATATTTCCCTCATTAATTAGTTTTTCTTTTTCAGACTTAATATATATAGTCTGATTCTTAGGTAATGGTGTTTATAGAACTTTACATACTCTGGTATAAGAGGGGAAGTATTGGGAGCATATCAAAGTAATAGTAATCAAGGATATGAGAGGTAAAGTTCTTTAAGTTATAAAATTAATTGTGTAATTAATAGTTCTATTGTTTTCTTTTCCAACTATTCGTTAAACTAGACTTTCGCGAATAGTTGGAAATCACTTTCGCGAATAGTTGGAAATCACTATATTAATCTTACCATTTCTGCAAATAATAATAACCGAAAAAAAATCACTGCTGTTTTGTCGTTTACCATTCGATACTTTTCATCAAGTATACCATATTGGAATTATCCAGTCCAATGATATTATAAACCTTTCCAAGTTATATCACACTTTACAATCTATATCCTTGAAGGATTTTTTCGCTTTTTCTATTTCTATAGATGGTTTAAGCATATATTGCACTTAAAAAAACGACAAAACTATATCACTTTGTTTTGGTGTTTTTGGAGCTTTGTCTTAATATTTGACCTCTTTATAAAACAATTATATGGTATTACTCTTCTGTCACTTTTAACATACGCATAGCAGCACTGAGATTTATCAATTACTTCCTTAACACTTTTTCCAGTTGTAATCACCAGCAGACTGCCTACACTAATATTCTTCTTAGGGTTAATATTCTCAATCTTAATCCAAGTTTTCTGCTTTCCCCTGAAAAATCAGCTGGTACTCTTCCACTTTCGGGGCACAGTGTCGGTTTCTCATTTGGATACAATTGCATAATCTCTGCTGAGTATGCAATTACCTTATCAACAGCAAAGAGGATTTTTATCTTCTCCCCTGCAGATATTCTACTATTATAATGTTCTCTCTTTTTGCAGACATTCCATTTACACTGGTGAAAAACCAAGTGCTGCCATTTAATGCAATGTCTTCTATGTACTCTTCCATTCCTTGAAGGATTTCTTTATCTGCAATAACGACCCCGGTTTCATGATTCAAACGTAATCCTTTAATAGTGAAATTGGCTGAGGTAATAGCCGCTTGGCATGGCTCGCCCTGATTTATATATATACACCTTGCTATGAAGTGTTTCATCTATCCTTATGCTCCAGTCGATACCATGCATATCGCAATAGCTTCACAAGTACCGCAATCAGCGTAATTTTTCAATGTATTTAGTGATCCCAAGCCCATCCATTAAATCGCAGATTCCAGACGATAAAAATGGTGATGTAATGATCAACTCATGTAGTAAGCGCTTAATAGATTCTTTCAAAATAATCTTAATGAAGATATTCGATAGTCATGGGTTCTAACCCTGCTTTCTGGGGAGATTAAGGGTTACGATGGTGCCTCTTCCATATTCGCTTTCAATGGAAAGGGTCCCCCCATGAAGGGTCATGATCTTTCGGGAGATGGCAAGTCCCAGACCTTCTCCCATGGATTTTTTATCCGCTTTGTAAAAGGATTGGGTGAGATATTTTAAATGCTCTGCTTTTACTCCGAT
Organism: Lacrimispora sphenoides; assembly: GCF_900105215.1. NCBI lineage: Bacteria > Bacillati > Bacillota > Clostridia > Lachnospirales > Lachnospiraceae > Lacrimispora > Lacrimispora sphenoides. Next base: position 1,452,964 of record NZ_FOIP01000002.1, read on the forward strand.
CCCCGCATCCCGTATGACCAGGCTGACACAGTGATCTTCCATGGTCTGAGTGATAACGATGTCGCTGCTTTTTGGCGAAAATTTTATGGCATTGTCCAGCACATTTAATACCACCTGCTTTAACTTATCCCAGTCGGCTTCTATGACAACTGGAGTAGTTTCCGTGATCAGATGGATATTCTTTTTTTCTGCCTTTTTTAAAAGTTCAAAGGTCACTTTTTCTATCAGCTCATCAAATGGAACAAAAGAGAGGGATAAACTCATCCGGTCAGACTGGTATTTTGAAAAATCAAGCAGGCTTTCCACTAGGCTGATCAACCGCTCGGTTTCTTCGTCTATGATCTTCAGGCCGAACTTCATTTCGTCCTCTGTAAGGCCTTCAGGGTCTCTCATGGTTTCCGCCCAGCCCTTGATTCCGGTGAGCGGGGTCCGTAGCTCATGGGATATGGAAGAGATGAAATCATTTTTCATGTGGTCTGCCTTTGTGATCTCATCTGCCATATAATTAAGCATATCTACCAGTTCCCCTGCTTCATAGGGGTAGGATTGTTCGATTTTTTCTTTATAATTTCCCTCCGCCATTCGTTTTGTCAGCATGATAATGCTCTTTAAGGGTTTTACAATGGAATTGCCCAAGTGAAAACTGACCAGGAATACGAGAAATGCAACCAGCAAGCACACTACCAATCCCCAGGACAAAAGTGTATAGATTCGGGTATCCGTATCGGTCAGGGATACCTCGTATTTTAAAACACCTGCAGTCTGTCCTTCATATAGAAGAGGCGTATAGACAGCCATGATTTTTTCGCCGCCATTTTCTGGTTTTTCTATGTGATAAACCGTATGGAACCGAAGAACCTCAGGATCAATGGATTCGGTTTTTTCTACCAGATATCCAGTGGAGGACTGGATCATCTGTCCGTTTCGTGTCAGCAGGGAAAGGGCTGCGTCATCCATTTTATAGGCTTTGATAATGGCATCACTTTCTTCTGCCAGCTGCAAACTGGTAAAGTCCCCCTGCTGTGTCCAAACAGGTAAAACAGCTTCTGAATGATTTTTTACAGTATCGGAGATTTCCTGATAAAAGTACCGTTTCATCCCAATGCCAAAAAAGACCATGACAAGTGTCAGGGTTAGAACGATCAAAAACATAAAATAAAGAACAACCTTCCGCTTCATGGATTTACTCCTTCCATAAATAACCATAACCCCATTCCGTACATAAATATTTAGGGGAAGATGGATCCGGTTCTATTTTTCGGCGGATCCGGCGGATGTTTACATCCACCACCTTTGGATCGCCGGAATAATGGGTTCCCCAGACTTCATCAAGGATCTGATCTCTTGTAAATTCCTGATTTTTGTTGTTCATAAAAAATTGAAGCAGACAGCTTTCCGTAGGAGTGATCCTGATCTCAAGACCGGAACAGGATAATTTGTTACGTATGCTGTCAAGAGAAAAGGGCCCTGATCGGAGGATTGTAGGTGCAGCACTTACCGTCTTATAATCCAGGCGGCGTAGCAGAGATAAGATTCTGGCTTCCAATTCCTTCATATGAAACGGTTTTGTCAGATAATCATCGGCATCGATGATAAGGCCTTTGACCTTATCATCATCCTGAGACCGGGCGGTCAGCATGATGATGCCTGACGCAGGATCCAAGACTCTTATTTCTTCACAAACGGTAAATCCGTCTATGCCGGGAAGCATAAGATCCAGGATCACAACATCGATCTTCTGGCTCTTAAAAAGCATAAGTGCTTTCTCACCGGTTTCTGCTTCCAGGACATGATATTCTTTTTTCTTTAAGTTCAGGCAGACAAAACTACGGATTGACAGTTCGTCTTCCACTACCAAAATTGTTTTCATGTGCGTGTTACCTCAGTTTATTTCTTCTTCCATCATATGGAAGGCACTTGCTGGAATTTTTGTCTCTTCCTTCCATTCCGAGTAAAAGACTATGTCTTTTGTGGTTCCAAGAAGAGTACTGTTAGCAGGAACGGCATCCTTTGGCGCCCATTTCACTTCGAATAAAACCTTATCTCCTACGGTAGAAATCAGATGGATTCCATTGTCCAGCCGTTTGATGGTTACATTCTCATGAAGTTCTGTCGGTATGGTGACATAAAAGTGGCGGCCGCTGTCAGAATAACGTTCCTCTACTGTCTGAAAGGAGCCATCGGAACAATAATCCTTATAAGTGTAAAGGAAAGGGATATCTGCCATGGCAGCGTCTTCATAACCTTTTGGGATGTACATTCCTCCAACCTCTACGATTCCATCTCCATTGATATCCCTGCTGTAGAGCGGATAGGTCTTCATAAGAATGCTGTCAGAAGGATCGCCTACCTTTTTTAGATTGCCGTTTTCATAAACAATGATCTCTGTCAGCATGGAATGTGCGCCTATCCCGCTGTCCGCAAACAATGCTTTCTTTCCATCGGCCAATGTTCCTAAGGCAACATGCTCTAACGTTCCTTCCGGATCCAGTTCGATCTCAGAGATGGGATTTATTCTTCCTTCCGCATAGGAATAGAGTCCGGCGGTCCGCATTTCGTTCTCTTTTTTCGATAGTACCATAAGATCAGGTATCTGGTCATCATTAAAATCAGAGATCTGAAGTGTATCGTAAGAAAGATCCGCTTTCTGTTCCAGAGTGCCGTTTTGCAGTTCGTAAATATAAAGCTGGTTGTCATGGCCGGAATCGGACAATCCGCCGCCTAGGGTGACTTCCTGCGTTCCGTTGCCGTCTAAGTCAGCAAGATCAAATGTATCAACATCAATAAATCCGGTTTCCATATCCGCTTTTTTCTGCCAGGCTCCGTTTTCTTTTACCAGAAACATCATATGGACCTGACGGTTGTCATTAGGGTCCCTGTATAAGAGTAAGGCTTTCTGATTCCCATCCTTATTTAGGTCTTCCATGTAAATGCTCTGTTTTTTCTCCGCTTTTTTTGGCGTCAGCAGTTCTGCTCCGGCAGGAAGAAATTCTCCTAATGCTGCCACATCATCAATCGGCTTTGTCAAGGTGTTGTCTTGTCTGGGGGCTTTCTGACAGCCGGCTAACAGGACCGTGCCAGCCATTAGAATTGATATCATTGTGGTATATTTTTTGTTCATTTTTTGTGCTCCTTTTTCTTTCAATATGTATTCCTGGCTGACATCCCTGATAGGGTTCCACCTTCTTTTGTTTAAAATTCACCGGTAGGGGGAGATTTTTGCTGTTGCGAATACTACTATAACTGATTTTTTCCATGAATGGGTTACAAAAAAGTTACAGCTTTATGTGAGAAGAGATTTTCACATTATTTAATAAACTATATATTTTGGCTTTCATAAGTTTTAACATGTGCTACACTACTTTTTGCCTTGCCTATACGCTCCCATTGGTCAGTTTTGTATTGTGCAAATGATAGAATATCATTAATCGCCCAACCTATGGGTACGGCGTACCACACCATTTGAATTCCATAGCGCGGAGCCAATGTGATAGCTATGATAACGCGGATGGCCAGATTGGCGAGGTTTGCTATAGTAAACATTTTCATATCACCTGCACCACGCAATACGCCGTCTGTTGCCATTTTTAACCCAAGCAGGGCATAGAAAAAGCCCATAAACTGCAAATAACTTGTTCCCACCTGCCGCGCAAGACCAGTCCCCTCACTGCCCAGAAATAGCGTAATGATAGGGTTATACAGACCTTCCAATAGTAGACCAATGAATAAAGCAAACAGAATTACCATCAGCAGTCCTGCTCGGTAGCCCTGCCGCACTCGCTGATGTTTACCCGCACCTAGGTTCTGCGCGGTAAACGGTGACATTGCATTTCCAATGCTTATCATTGGCACCAGACAGAGGCTTTCGACCCGCATGGCTGCTGAAAAGCCTGCCAACATTTGAGTGCCAAAACCGTTAACAACTGACTGCACCAGCATCATGCCGATAGATACGGTGGACTGCTGCAGAATGGAAGGTAAGGCAATGGCAGCTATTTTTTGTAGCTCACGTGCTGATTTACCCTTAGCTATGGTTTCGTCATAGCTATTCATCTCCTTCAAAAACAAAAGAAAAGATGTAACTGCCGCAATACCTTGTGCAATCAGTGTGGCCCATGCAGCTCCTGCAATTCCCATATTCATTGGTCCGACCATATAAATGTCCAGACCAATGTTTAAAACCGACGAAAAAATCAGTAAATACAGCGGGATACGCGAACGACCCAATGCATTAAACATCGCAGCAACCACGTTATATAAAAACAAAAATGGCAATCCATAAAAATAGATATTCAAATATTCCACCGCCATGTCCAAAATATCTCTAGGCGTCTGCAGCCAGATTAGAATGTTGTAACTGCCTAAAATACCAACTACTCCCAGCAGGATGCTGAGTGCCAAAAAGATAAAGAGCGAAAGTCGGATTGTTCTCTTCATATCCGCATACTGCCGCGCACCAAAATAACGACTGGTCAAAACTGAAGCGCCGATCCCCCCACCGATTGCTATTGAAATAAATACTGTTGTTAACGCATATGACGCACCGACAGCGGCCAGTGCGTCCTCGCCGACCATACGGCCAACCACCATGGAGTCGACCATGGTATAAAACTGCTGAAACATATTGCCAATGATAATAGGCAAAGCTAGAATAAAAAGCGCTTTGAAGGGTTTATCATGAATCAGATATTTTTTACTCATTGTCAATTAACCTCCTTGTATTATAGAAAGCTTCTCTTTACCAATTCTATGGTATAAGCTATGCTAGTTTTAGATACTGTGGATTAGTTCTAATCTCCTACCACTTGATGATTTACGAAAGGCTCTAACCATAATGTTGCCGTTTCCCACGCGGCAACATTATGGTTAGAGTGATTTACCAAGTCTTAATCTTGACTTTTAATAGTATTTTTGGAAAAAAAGAGTTTTCTTCCGGGGCATTTATCGGAATTAACCCTCCACATGCAGGTTTTGCAGTATAGGCAGGTACCCACATCCCGTCCTGACTTGGCATCGTTTGCCCAGTTCGGATTTACCAGAGTTCCTCTCCCTATGTCGACCATGTCTACACCGGTTTTTTGCAGAATTTCCTCAGCCTGTTCCGCGAATGCGATTCCTCCTACAGCGAAAACTGGAATGGAAACTCTTTTTTTGATTTCCTGTGCTGCGTAAATGCGGTCACTAAAAGGATAATTTTCGGGCTTTTCAGGATAGGATCTCTGTTCAAATCCATAGGAAATATCCAAAAAATCAACACCGTTTTCTTCAAGTTCTACCGCATGGGCAATGCTGTCTGCAAGAGTGGGCTCAAATGCCCCCAGACGTACCCCAATCACAAATGATTCCGGTACCCGACGACGAATTTCGTTAATGATCTCCAGTACAAACAGGGATGGTTGCTTGCCGTAGTCATCGGTTCGTCTGTTGACAAGAGTATTGTAAAACTGAGAAATTAAGTAGTTGTGACATGCATGAATTTCCACCCCGTCGTATCCGGCCTTTACTGCACGCTCTGATGCAGTAACAAAAGAGTGCTGGATACGGTGCAATTCTTCAATGGTCAACGCACGGGCCTGTTTTTCCTTACCTTTGACAGTGCAGGTGATATCGCTTGGACAAACAGTATCCTCCATGAAACCAAAGACCCCCGCATGATGGAGCTGCACAAAAATAGGAGTGTGATACTGATGAACGGCATCGGTAATTCTTTTAAGCCCCTCAATGTGCCCATCTCCCCAAATGCCGAGCTGGGTGTCTGTGAGCCGGCCGGTCCGTTCCACGCAGGTGCCTTCCTGAATAATAAGGCCTGCCCCGCCCTTAGCCATCTCCCTATAGTGTTCAGTTTGTCGATCGGTTACAGTGCCGGTATCATCCGCCCAGTGATAAACCACCATGGGTGGGACGGAGATACGATTTTTTAAGGTCAGATTATGAATAGTAAGAGGTTGAAAAAGTTGTCTCATAATTAAATCTCCTTTTCATTGCAAGTTTTAAGATGTTACTATATAATAAACTAAACGTTTAGTTTTGTCAATCCTTGTTTTTTTATTAAATCTATTATATAATAAACATTGCTTATACCAGAGAATTGGTAAAGAAAAGCTATGACTCTATAATACGAGGAGGTTAATAGAATGGCAGAAAAAGGGCGTCCCAGAAGTGAAAAAACTGAAAAAGCTATTCTTGCGGCGGCATATAAGCTTTTAATGGAGGATGGATTTCAGTCGGTAACAGTGGATAGTATTGCAAAAGAAGCTGGTGTTAGTAAGGCTACAATTTACAAATGGTGGCCAAACAAGGCTTCTGTTGTAGCAGATAGCTTTTTTGCGGCGGCACAGCAGCGTATACAAACACCAGATACGGGATCAGTGGAAAAGGATCTTTTACTACAGCTTGGCAATCTGAGTGATTTTTTGGAAACAGATAGAGGGCGTGTAATCACTGAGCTCATAGCACAGGGACAATTTGATCAAGATGTGGCAAACGCCTATCGGACACGGTATTTCGCACCACGTCGTCTGGAAGCACGGGAAATTTTACAGCGCGGATTGGACAGAGGAGAACTAAAAAAAGACATGAATATTGAACTGAGCATTGATTTGATTTTTGCCCCGCTATTTTATCGAATGCTGGTAACGGGTGCCGAAGTTGACTCTGATTTTATAAAAAATGTAGTTTTCTATGTCCTTACAGGCATTAAGGCATAATAGTCTCACTGCCCATAGAACACTAGCTTCCCATCTAGTCCTTGTGCCCTTCCAGAAGTTACCTCTAGAAGTACTCTGGAAAAGTAAGAACATCCTCATATGGACCGGTCGGAGCCAAAAAGGCGTCAGTCCCATATCCTCTTTCTGGGTCTGGCGCCTTTCTTTTAAAAACCGGCCAGCTTGTCCTTGAAAGAACTACCACTTCCTCTTCTCTTCCATTGAAATATATTTATGAATCTGTATATGACGTTACCTTTGAAGCAGTTACTTGTATTTTTTATATTTGCTTTTATAAATTATTCATTCTAAATATGTAACACTGTTTTAATATAGTACTCTTTCTTGGCCATTTTTCTGCTGCATACAATATACTTATCCTGACTTTCTACAAACGCTAATAATGGTAGGTGCTAAAGGTGAGAAGGGAGTTTTATTCCAATCCGAATATTGATTTTCAATATTAAAACCATTATTATTTAATAATGATCTAAGAGTATCATTATCAGTAAAACGACAAGCAATTCGGGAAGTAGTTTTCTTAAATCCCCAATCACGAAAAGTCACCCAATGCATTATATGATTTTCTGCATCATAAAATTGTGTTCCAGATACCTGAACTAGTATTCCGTCCTTATCCATAAATTGCTCCCAATTTGTTTCCTCTTGGTTTGTTAAATCAGTTCCCATCGGATTACGTGTTTCAAATGCAAATATCCCATTTGGTTTTAAATGCTTGTAAACCGTTTTAAGTAGTGAAATTTGATCTTCATCGCTCAAAAATGCTTGAAATGCATTTCCTGTTAAATATATAATAGAAAAACGTTTTTTAGATTCAAAAATCTTAGCATCACCTTCAATAAAAGTCACAGGTAATCCCTCTGCTTTAATTCGCGCATATTTAAGCATCTCTGGTGCAATGTCAACGCCTGTAATTTTTATTCCACATTTCGCTAGATGTATCATGGTTAACCCTGTGCCACATGCAAGTTCTAAAACCTCACCTGTGTTCAATTTAGCAAGTTCAAGATAGAAATTATATTTATCAGTTTCACCACCAAATTCAAGATCATAATTAATCGGGTCTCTATATTCTTCGAGATTATTGTGTGTTATCATAATACTCCCTCCACTTAAATGTACTTAAGATATAACTATAAACTATCACATGAGTAGATGTCCTTCTTTATACTTTTTATAGTATCTTTATTTTCTTTTACTAAACTTTTCTTTGGAAAACGTATAGGCTTCTTCGATAAAAGGTTTCAGTATTTCAAAAGTTTTTACAGATGGATTCAGTACACTAATCCAACCCATCCAAGCATAGACGGGGTGAGGAATAATCTTATCTAATTCAGTAAAATCATAATCCATATCAACAATGCCACCTGCAGCTGGGCGATTTGGAATTTCACCAAACAGCTCTTTAAATGTTGTTTTTCTTATCCCCAAATTTACTCTAAAAATATTTGCCCGATTGAGATTTGAACTTTTATCATTCTCACCATCTTTTTCTTTAATTGTGAGAACATAAACACCACGCTTCAATTTATGTTGAGGGTTATAAAAAACACCTTTTTCACCCCAACTATTCACCAAAACCACATCATCAAGATTTTCTTTGCAATACTGTATAATTTCTTCTAATAACATAATCTCTCCTTACAATTCAAATAAATCTTCAACAATTTTATGCTTTAATAACCGATGAAAACATTTGATGGCAATGTTTTTTTCTTGAAAAGGATGTGTTCTTTGTAAATGCTGATATTCAAACATTTCCAACTTTTTTAGTGTGTCATCTTTCATAGGTGCAATTTCATAGATTCGTTGAAGATAGCTTGTGTTGAATTTCATTGTTTTGGTATCAACCCAGCCCTCAGCACCTATATCTTGAGGAACTAAAAATATTTCACCCAAAATATAAATAATACGTTGTTCTCTATTCAAACATAATAACATACCGGCTAAACAGCCTAATCTTGCTTCTTCAATCAATTCTTTGTTTTCTATCATTTCTTCAGGAGATAGTTCGTGTAATTCAATAGCATCTAAATCATTTTCATAATCTGTAAATGTCTGATAACGTTCTTCTAACCATTTTTTCTTCATAGTCAAACAATAATTCACTGTTATGCGATAAATCCATGTCCGAAATGATAATAATCCACAGTATCCTGAAATGCTTCGAGCATAGAAACTGCTAACGCATCTATATCATCAGTTCTTATCCTATCAAAGGCATAAACTTCTTCTGATTTTTGTGGTACAAGTGTATAGATCATGCTAATTCTATTGCTCATCAACAGTATCCTCCATCGTTTTTTCTTATTGTGAACCAATTTTAACTCTTTGTACTAATTTCTACAATTTACTCCACTTTAGTCCGTCTCCGGCTAGATTTTATACATCAGATTTTACATCTATTTTTGAACTAAAAGCGTAACCACTTCTGTATGCCTTGAGGAGACAAAAAGATGTCCTTTGAAACTGATAACCCCTTGGCGGTACGGTAATTTCTAAAAAAGCAGCTCCAACATTCTAAACTTTTTTGTAAATGGCATAGAATTCTTTGTTGAAATATTACTTCAGACATATTCTAGTTAAGTAACCTTGAACCGTTTTAATACTTCTGCATTAATAATCTAAAACTAAACAACCAGTTCGTAAAGCTTTCCTTTGAAAAATATATTTCCTTTAATTTCCTTTTAGGAAATAAAAAAATTCTCTTCTATTTTATAAAAAGCGTAATCCCATCACCCAAAATAATTGGTATTATTGTGCCTATATTCCTTTTGCAATGTGATGTTCATTTATTGCCTCATAATATCCACTTTTGTAAAAATCATAATGTGCTTCAATATCCTCTTTGGGGTAGGCTTTTAAAGTAAGCAAAACTTCTTTTGTAAATTCTAAATATGCTGTCCCGTTGGCTGTTACTACATTTTTGTGCTGTATAGCTTGTTGCTCTATATAGTTGGCTTCGTTAGTGTAAGCCTCTCCTGCAACTCGTTTTAAATCTTCCAATGTATTACTTGTATGTATTTTATCATTCAACCATCCATTTGCACCAAGAAAGGTGGAGGCATCGCAAATTCCACCGACAAGAATATCCTTATCCATGGCACGTTGTACAAGGGGAACCAATTTTGAGGATATCTCTGTTGGCTTTCTATCTTTTGTACACCAGCTCATACCTCCAATCAGCAACAAAGCAGAATAAGTATCTGGAACATCAGCAATGGAATAGTCTGGCAATACCGTAAGCCCGCCAATGGACTTTATGAGTTCTTTTGTAAGACCTACTGTTTTTACAAAATATTCAGATTGCTTATTTTGAATCTGATCATTTAAGGTCGCAGAAGTAAAGGCGGCCTCCCAGTCAGCAAATAAAGGTAACAAAACCATCAATATTTCTTTTTTCATGTAATTCCTCCTGATAACATTAAATATTATAATACTATTCATATCTCCTATAACAAAATTATACATTCATACACCGATGCAATCAATTAGAATTTTATTCTATCCTAAGCTAAGCGATGATGAATTCAGGTAAAAAATCAAGGTACATCATTGATGTATGTGTCAAAAATTAACTGCTTTTCTTCTGCAACAGGATTATGGATTCCACATGCCTTGTGGCGGTGATAATGATGCCGCGTGAAGCTGGTAGTCCCTTGGCGGCAGGGTATATTTTCGAAAGATTGCTTTTTCAACCAGTCTGCCATTGTGTCAAACACATAAAGATATACCATATTATTCATTTGCAAGTTCTCCTTATTTTATTCATCAAGTGATACCAACCGTCCATCGGTAATTAATGATTATCATCATTATAAAACAGCTTCACTGACATCTGCTGTCAGTGAAGTTATTAAAGTTGATAGTATTCCATTAGCTCCGACGCAACAGCAACAAGTTTTTCCTTCAAACTCTGTGGTTCGATTATTTGAATGGATTTCCCGTAGGATAGGAGAAAATAAGGGACATATATATGAATTGAATTCCTCAAGTAAAAAGATTGCTTGATTTGATGTCCGCTCTTTCAGATGATGCCCCAAAAACCAATGCAGGCATAAGTCATCCAATGCCTCTGACCTGCCTCCGATAATTAAAGAAATTAACCCGTCATATCGTTTTTAGCCATAACGTGAACCCCCTTCTTCTATAAAACTCAATATTTTAAATATCTTTATTATCTTCTCAAGGATCACACTAAATTATCAGCTTTACGAATCATCTGCATCCCTCTATTCATAGGCATTTCACCCGTTCAATCCTAACACAGCACTCAACGTGCCTTGTTCGGACGAATAATGGCCTATCAAGCTGATATTTCTCTAAAGCTTATATTTAATCATTTCTTAACCTATATCTTACAGTCTTTTTATTTCCCCTGTTTAAGCGTTGCCCCGGTTTTGTGTTTCATAAAGAATAGCTCATTAATGTAATTAGGCTATAACATTTCGCCTCTTAACGTTCTGAGAATAAAAGATGAAAAATCATTTGGTTTTCGACCTAAAATCCACGTTAATACATTGGAATTGCCAGTAAATCCATGTTCATTATAATGTCGAAACATCTTTAACAGTGTACTAACCTGGTAGTCTCCTGCTCCAAGTTTTTTTAACTGGGCTGCAAACACCTCATCCTGAGGTGTATCTACTTTGATTTCACGTTCAAAATGGCATTCCATTGCTGTTACCATATTTGCCAGAGATAAGTTATCTGGACCGCAAATTTCATATGTGGCACCTATGTGGCATAAATTCGTGAGGATAATAGAAGCGGCTTCAGCTACATCTTCTAAGTCAACCAAACACATACTAGTTTCCGCTGAAGTAAAAAACTTTTGCTGAAATATGCCCTTCTCACTTAGTGACTTCCAGGAATCGAGAACATTCTGCATTAAAACCGCTGGCTGTACTATTGTATATGGTATTCCCGAATTCACCAAAAGTCCCTCAACCATCAGTTTTTTCTGATGATGGGGCATATCCTGAAGTACGGAATGCAATACGGAATGATAAACAAATTGCTCAACTTTGGCCAGATGAGCAGCTTTTATTACCGTTTCACCTATCTGAACTTCATAGGGATTTACAGCGGAGCAAATATGATATACAGCATGGACTCCGTTAAAGGCATCATTTACAGCCTTTTGGTCCATCATATCTCCCGCAACCGCTTCTATCGTACCTAAGGACTTAATTTCCTGAATTTGTTCAGCCTTATGAACAAAAGCCCTGACCTGCTCTCCTTTCGATAATAAAGCATTGATTACAGCACGGCCAGTCCTACCGTTTGCTCCTGTAACAAGTATCATAATAATATCACTCCTTCTATATTTCTATTGAATCAGCAATAAAGAGGCAAAACATTTTAAACCCGAAAAACGAATAAGCATATAATAGTGATTCCTATGAATAATTTCGTTCGCAACTATTCATTTATGACTTTATAATTTCTTATCATTTACAATATATCATAATTGAATCTACTGGTTTCCAGTAGCATGCTTATCTTTTAGAAGCGGACGCTGTATTCTGAGCCATAACTCCTACCAACTTGTGGGGAATATAGGGCTCCTCCAGATAAGCAGTTTCCTCTTTTGTCAGAACAATATCAACAGCCTTTACTGCTCCTTCAATGTGATGAAGCTTTGTTGCACCTACTATCGAAGCGGTCACTTTTTGCAAAAGCCATGCTAGGGAAATCTCTGTCATAGATACTCCTCTTTCTTCTGCCAGCTTCGCAACGCGCTCAACGATAATATTGTCCTGTTCCACAGTAGAACCATATTTTTGTCTCGCATAGCTGTCCTCTATCAGCCGCCTGGAGCTTTCACCTATATATTTGGACAAGCGGCCACCTGCAAGAGTACTGTAGGGTGTCATAGCAATATTTTCTTCCTGACAATAAGGGACCATTTCCCGCTCCTCTTCTCGGAAGATCAGGTTGTAATGTCCCTGTTCAGATACAAACTTTGCAAAGCCCTCTTTCTCTGCCAAAGCGTTAGCCTTTGCCAACTGCCAGGCAAAGCAGTTGGAAATGCCGATATAGCGTGCTTTTCCGGCTTTAAGCATATTATTAAGCCCTTCCATAATTTCGTACAGCGGGGTCTGATAATCCCACATGTGATAAATATATAAGTCCACATAGTCCATACCGAGATTTGCAAGGCTATTATTCAACATCCGCTCAATGTGCTGCCTACCAGAAATCCCGGCTACAATTTCTTCCTGTGTTCTGGGCAAAAACTTAGTCGCCACAACCACCTCGTCCCGTTTTACAAAATCCCGCAACGCCCGACCCAGATACTGCTCACTGGTGCCACTCTGATATGCAATGGCAGTATCAAAAAAATTGACACCCAGTTCCAATCCCCGTTTAATGATTTTACGGGAATGTGTCTCGTCGATTGTCCATGAGTGCTGACCATTATTGGCATCACCAAATCCCATGCAGCCCATGCAGATGCGAGATACTGTTAAGTCTGAGATTCCTAATTTTGCATATTGCATAACCGCTTACCTCCTTTGTTGGGAATTTTTCGGTTTTGTTACTGCTCGTAAAAGATTATTCTTACCGCTGTTGTTTTCACCAATTAAAGCCGCAGTATCACTTAAATGAATATCAATTTCCTTTAAATTCCGGTAGTTCTTAATTATCAGTCTTGATATTTTCAAAAAAGCACCTCCAACTATTATTTTTATACTTTCATGTTTTCGTCCTACAAAGCTGCTTCGTATTCATAAAAATGTTTTTATATTGTCTGTTATCCTTTGATACTTCAACACAACATTACCATTGAATTGCACATAATTGCACATTATTGCTATTCTTAGTTTAAACATAATGTGCCTTAAATCATAATATTTCCTGGACTCTCCCCACTTGTCCATTCGTTAACATTACTTTGATACCATGAGGGTGAAAGCTACTGTTTGTTAGTATTTTTCCAACGATTCCCTCTGTTAGTTTTCCGGTTCTTTGGTCAGATTTCAATACAATTTTTACTGTTGCACCTATTTTAACATCAATTCTATTTTGTCCGTTCATTTTTCTCCTCGTTTTACATCAGTCAGTTTATAATAAATTATTCTACACATTGAAGTTTATTAAATTATCTTTATGAAAAACATTTCCATAGGCTGCTTAAAATTGGGAACATTAATAATCAATCCTTCTGAATCATGATACCCTATTTTTCTATAGAAATGCTGTGCATTTTCACCTACTTGAGCTGAAATCATAATTAATTCATATCCTGCTGACTTCATATTTTCTTACCAAAATTTCATAAGTTTACTACCATATCTTTTTACTTCCCATTATTGCTATGAGATGGTTCTATTATATCAAATTATTATAAATTATTCATTCTAAAAATGTAACGCTGTTTTACTAGAGTACAACTTCATAACACGCTCTTTACCTTTGAAAGGTATTGTCATTTTTTCTATCTCTATAGATGGTTTAAGTAACTTGAAAAAACGACAAAACTATTTCACTTTGTTTTGTCGTTTTTCAATATTTTTCCCAGAAAATCTTTGATATCGCTGCGGCTATTTTGAAATTCGCTTTTTAAGAAAATTTAGCTTATTTATGTCGAGCAATTATAAATGAAAAAATACTGGTTAATTAATTTGTACGCTGTCTAATTGCTTCATACCGTCGCGACACAGCTTATCCAAATTATTATTGAAATTATATCTGTCTTCGGCCCCGCGCGACTCTATATTTGAATATTTTTTATCTTTTTCTAAATTAACGAGAGAATTTAAACAATCTTCCCTCGCGGTCGTCGCTTTCAGTATTTTTTCTGCCATTTGCAAAATCCCTTGCGTTCATTCTTTTTCCGCCTTCTATTTGCACTTCCAGCAGCTCCACAATACCGTCGTCCGAGATCCTTGATTTAAAAATCTTTAATTTTCTGCCGTTTAAATAAGTAAACGCAGCCGGCACAGGTGAAAGCCCTCTGATTTTATCGTGTATTTCCTGCGTTGTCAGATTCCAGTCGATTTCGCACATAGTATTATCTATTTTTCCCACGTAAGACGCGCCGTCATCAGGCTGTTTTTCTCGTTTCGCAGTCCCGCCCTGTATTTGCTCAAGCGTATCAATTAATAATCTGCCGCCGATTTGCGCCAATTTATCGAGAAGCTCTCCATAAGTTTCGTTTTCGCCGATTTTAATTGATTCTTTAAGTATCATATCGCCCGTGTCTATGCCCTCTTCCATATACTGAGTAGTGATCCCCGTGATTTTTTCGCCGTTAATAATCGCAGCGTTTATCGGCGAAGCTCCCCTGTATTTCGGTAGCAGCGACCCGTGAACGTTTACGCAGCCAAGCTTCGGAAAATCCAAGACGTTTTTGGGTATGAGCTTCCCGTAAGCAACCACAACGATTATATCGGGATTAATTGATTTTAACAAATCAAAAAATTCTTCGCCTTTTAAGCTTTGCGGTTGATAAACGGGAATATTCTCACCGGAGGCATATTCTTTCACGGGCGACGGGGTCAAAATCATTTTTCTGCCCGCAGGTTTATCCGGCTGTGTGACAACCCCTGCGATATTATATTCATTTTTCACGAGATAGTCGAGCGAAATTTTTGCAAACTCAGGGGTTCCCATAAATAATACTTTCATATATTTTTGTCCTCGTCTTTATTCATTTCATCTACTTCTTCTTGTGATAATATAAATTACCTTCTACATTGACAAATTACAAAGTCAGCGCAGTTAACATTTTTACTCTACTTAATAATAATACAAAAAAGAAATGCTTACAATATTTTTCTGACTTTGTTTCGTTTAAGATTATAGCTTTCGTATATTATTGTGTTATATACCCTTTTCTCAAACCTATTTTGATACTTCAATAAGAACAGACCGCGAAAAATCTGGTTCTTTTTTACCGAAAAATTTCGGCATTGGGAAAGATTTATAAATTATTTCAGTATTGTTAAAGAGCAGCCTGCCACTATCTTCTGTCTTTAAAATCTGTCATCGGGCAAACAGACGGTAGTAATTGCAATCCCGGCAATCATAATAATTGCGGATATTGCCAATGCAATTTTTTTCATTCCATGTTCTCCTTTGTAGTCATTGGATAGTATTCTTACTTTTCCTCCGAATCCACTTCTTCAAGAAATGCATCGACAAATTTTTCTTCGATTTTTTTATACCCGTCAACCACACTATCTTCAATCTTCTGGTAGGCCCCGACCACCTTCTCTGCTGTCGCACCGGTTTTCAGAGTATAGCCCTGCTCGCTATTCTCATCTTTCTCCAGGAAGGCATCACAGAATTCCTCCTCTATGCCCTTATACGCGTCAACTACTCTCTGTCCCACTTTTCCAACTTTTAACCGATAGTTTTTACTCATATTTTTCTCCTTTTCATGCTTTTAGTTGCAAGATTAAGGCTTTACACCTGTTCTTGTCTGTTAAAGCAATCGTAACATTCCAATGTTGCTAAATTGCTTGTAATTTATTTGAGTATTGTTAATTCGATACATCCGGTCTACTTCCGGTAAAAAAGAAAAACCTGCTGGAGCTGTCCGGCAGGTTTATGATGTAAAAACAGTTTTCATTTATTTAATGCCGATGCAGAGAGGGATTAAACATAACAGCATCAATACTCCGACCAGCCCAACCAAAATACCGACCATAATGTTACTCCATACCATAACTAAACACATTCCGACTCCAAGTGTCAGTGAACTGAGTATGCCCAATAAAATAATACCAATGAGTTTCCCGCTGATTTTGATGGGAGCTTTGTTTTCCATTTTTCGCCACACACCAACCGTACACAGTGCCAGGATAATACCGATGCAACCAATCACTACACCTGGTGTAAATGCATTCCATTCCGGCAACATAGCCATACACATTCCGATTCCTAAAAACAAACTGCTGATGATCCCTAACACCAATGCGATAAAACTACTCTTTTTCATACTGAACCTCCTAATTTTTTATTTATTATTTTTATATGTTTCGTTGTTATATGCTTATTATAAAGTTCTTTTATTTGAGATTTGCTTCTGTTTTGTTTGAATTCTGTTAATTTGATTTTATATACCATATTAGATATCACTTGTCGAAGCCCACAAAATCGTTTCAGATCTACCGGCAGATGATTGGGCAGATTTCTTTTTCACAAAAAACAACTGCACCGGCAACCACTGCGGCAATTGCTGCTACAATAACTTTATTCTGATTACAATTCCAATGACTGCTGCCACTCCAGCCACTGCAATTACTGCTACCGCCTTTTTCTTCATGCTTTATCCTCCTTTGTGTTTTCTTTAATTAACAGGTGAGACTTTCTTTTATCTATCCCCTATCTGATGTTTTAATTATGCAATACCGATATTGCTGTTTTGTCTGAATTATGTTTTAGTATTGTTAATTCTATTTATCTGATAAAAAAGAGCCCTGGGAGTATTCCCAGAACTCTTTAAGCCTCCGCTGCCAGCCGGAAGACCGATTCTATTCCATTTGAGCCAATTGTTTCCCTGCTGAACGGATCATATAAATCCCCATGAGTAAAATCATCAGGCAAACGACTCCCCCAGTCAGCAGATTCATTGCTCTTGTATCCGTTCCATCACCAAACGAAACAAACATCGCTGTCTGCAGGGAAAACAGCGACACCAATGCATCTGCATAACCAATATTGTGGATCATACGTAACAGCGGCGAATTCATTTTCCCTACCTTAAACATATGAAACACGGCAATGCCTATCTTATAAAACGTGTAGGCGGCAACTGCAAAAATCAATGTTCCCGGATAGTTCTTACCCTGTTCGTAAAAGACCATCTGGATTACCGATACGATAAGAGCAAAAGTCAGAACAATAAACAGAATACCGCTGTTGCGGAAGGCATACAGTTCTTTTCGCTTCACCATTTGATCATGTTCGGTGTTGCGATGTCTTCTCTCATACCGGATAGCAACAAATCGCATTACACTGAGAACCAGATAATATCCGGATAAAGCCCCGAACCAGACCGAACGATGCACA
Organism: Lacrimispora sphenoides; assembly: GCF_900105215.1. Taxonomy (NCBI): domain Bacteria; kingdom Bacillati; phylum Bacillota; class Clostridia; order Lachnospirales; family Lachnospiraceae; genus Lacrimispora; species Lacrimispora sphenoides. The sequence continues at coordinate 1,470,714 of NZ_FOIP01000002.1, forward strand.
ATCCCAAACACTCCGTTACTCAAGGCAAACAGCAGGTTGACCGCCAAAGATGAATGAACAAACAGCACCGTTCGGTACCGGTAATCAGAAGCCACCCGGCAGGTAAACGTATTTGATTCAATCCCCGGCTTTATCTTCTCTTTCATTCCATACCGCAGATCCTGAATCAAATAGCAGCATGACAGTGCCAGCCCGCATCCGGCGGCAACATAAATAGCAGTCTCAATAATCTTGTGAAAAGAATGAAACAATACCGCCGCCAGGGAAAAGCCTGATAACAGGAGCGTAAAAAAGTAAAGCAGAATCCGGAACGGCCACTTAAGGGCCGGGAGCCTTATTCTTTTTCTGCTGTTCGTTTGTTTCTCCATTTCAGAAAGCCCTCCGCTAACCATTCCCCAACAAATGATTTCCTTTCTCGCAAACCGTATGAATCTCCTCGTACTTTGCTTCGATCAATGGTGCCACCATTCCATTCCGTTTCTTTAGCATAAAGTTATATACAAAATACGGTGTTATCCAGCCCATAAATCCTGGTATTGCCAGCAGGATACACAGCCAGACGATTGGCGGCTGGTTAACTGCCGCAAATGTGGCACCGGCCATAAAAGCAGTTCCTATCAATCCGATTGTCAGTGCTGCCATGACTGCAGTCTGGTGTTTTGACTTCTCCATCCCATCGATCTGCTTCATGCAATCCTCAAAATTTTGCTGCAGCCTGGTCAGTTCTGCCTTGTTAATGATTTTCCGGTCACGCTTCAGCCGCAGAATGGTATTTCCTTTTTCTTTAATTTGATGGTTTTCAATCGGCAACCAGCCAAAATTCTCATAGCCATCCAGATACTGAGATATCTGGCCGCTCTCAACCACCACTTCTTTATATTCATATCCTATATAATCTCTCTGTCTCATATTCTCCATACCTGATTACCTCACTTCTACTTTCTCCTGAGCTCTTGCATAGGGTATTTCCTTATTTTCTGGTTCTGCTGACTGGTAAACGAACCGTAAACTCAGATCCTTTCCCTAGTTCGCTCTCAACAAAAAACGTTCCGCCTGCCAGCTCCACTACCCGGAACGCTAGTGCCAGGCCGAGTCCGTTTCCTTCCATAGAATGAGAGGTATCCCCCTGATAGAATTTATCAAAGATATGATTGATGGTTTCCTTTGTCATTCCGCAGCCGGTATCACGAACCGATACCACCACCTCATCTTTTGTTGATGTCTGCCGAAGAGTCACTGTCCCGCCCGGCTCCGTAAACTTTATCGAATTAGATAATAAATTATTCCATACCAGTTCCAGCAGGCTTGGGTCCGCTTCAATGTTTGCCCGGTCCTCCAGATCTGCATCCATTTCAATCTGCTTCTCTTCCCATAGTTCTTCAAACTGCAATGTACACTCACATAGCTGCTTACACAGGTCATAGGATTCCATTACCGGCTGGATATTCTGCTTTTCCAGTTTATTCAGCTTTAGTATGTTGGTGATTAGCTTGGATAGCTTCCGGGAAGATTGAATGATCGTTTTAATATATTCCTGCTTAACCTCCTCCGGTAAATCCGGATTCTGTATGCTCTGAGCATAGTTTTGAATAACTGCCAGAGGTGTCTTGATCTCATGGGAAACATTGGAAAAGAAATCCGTCTTCAGTGTTTCGATGCTTCCCAACTCCTCCACCATTTTATTAAAGTCCATGAACATAACATCCAGATAGTCCAGCTGGTCCACCGTATGTTTCGCCGGAAGGTAGACCGAGAAATCCCCATGAGCAACGGCATTAGCAGCCTTCGCCAGTTCCTTCATAGGGGCTTCATAAATCTTCCGGATCTGATATCGGACAAACAAGGTAAAGTTGATAGATATCACGAACCAGTAAGCCATGATAATTGTGGTTGCAATACCACCTTGCATTTCCATTCTGGTCATTAAAACGGTAAGGCCGCTGTGAACTCCGGATACAAGAAGAACGGTCAGCATGATCTTCCAGAACAATGACATGGAAAACAGGGATTGCTTGACTTTATATTCTTTTCCTGCAGTCTGCTGTGTCATTGCTGTACCGCCTTATAACCCAATCCACGAATTGTCACAATTTTAAACCCATCGCACACGGAAAATTTATCCCGCAGCTTGGTAATATACACATCCACGGCTCTTAAATTGGTTTCTGTATCAACGCCCCAGAATTCGTCCATCAGCTGCACCCGGGAAAAAGTCTTATTCGGATAAGAAAGCAGCTTATATAAGATATTGAACTCCCTGGTTGTTGTAGGGACCTCTTCACCTTCAACGACAGCCGACATGGCATCCGCATCCAGCTCCAGGTTTCCAACGGCAATTTTTCGTTCCGTCTCGATATTGGCTCTTCGCAGCAATGCCCGGATCCGAAGTAACAATTCATCAAATTCAATCGGTTTTACCATATAGTCATCAATCCCCAGCTGAAAGCCTTTCTGCTTTGAGGGTAAATCATCCTTGGCCGACATAAACAGGATCGGGATGGTTTTATTCACTTGCCGAACCGTTCTGGCAAACTCAAAGCCATCAATCTCCGGCATCATAATGTCCGAGACGATCAGCTCAAACATGTTATTATACATTGCATCATAAGCTTCCTGTGCCTTCAGGCATCCTTTCGCCTGAAATCCGCTGTTGTTTAAATAAGAACAGACAATTCGATTCAAATTTACGTCATCTTCTATTACCAGAATATTAATCATATCTATTCTCCTTACGGTTTTTTCTTGATTATAACATCCAATTGTTTGAGAATTGTTTAAGTTTGAAGATTTTTGAACGGATTTTCAATCTTTTTTAGCTTTCACATATTTTAGGCTTCTAAGCAAGGAAATACCGCTGCTTGCCTGTGATAAGTATGATAAAAATGCTTTCCGGGGTATTTTTCTGTCTCTTCTACTTTCATTCTGCCTGATGTTTATCTGTTCTTTTTTCTCATCTCTTCCATAAAATAAGCCGTCAAGGAGAAAACATCGCCCTGACGGCTGTAAATACAAAAATTCAATTAAATACTAGCCTCTCAACAGTTTCTACTCGTATACAGAATCACTAATCATCTCTTTCTGTATCTTCTCCGCTATCTTCTCATGGATATTTTTCTACGTATAACTTCTCTCCCATTACAAAGGACAATTCTTTCATTGAGCCTTTAAGACATTTTACAAACGAGCAATCCAATAATTCAATCAAACGTCTCTACTGTAACTTCATTTGTAATAAACCGATATTTAAAACGCACAGCCATATTATCTTTCTCCGTGGTAAAATGCGCCTTATTGCCTGAGCCGCTTCTGGGATATCTGTCTTCCTGATAGGTAGCTGACAACGTTCCGTAAGTCGCTACCGAATAATCATATGTTCCTGCAAACGGTATCACCACAGATAATGTATAGGTGTTGTCACCTATGTAATACATCCGGGTCACTTCGCTGTTAGAATCATTTTTTACTGCCCCCACATGAGGCTGAAAACTTCCATATACCACAATTTTCTCCGGCAGCTTCATTCCGGTCGTTTCATCATAGACTTCTCCGGCTCCATAGCGGATGAGCATCTCAGGATTGGCCGCTTTTTTTCTCAATTCATGTTCAGTGGCCCATAACCGCTTCGCTGTCTCCTCCTGACTGAATCCCATGGGGCAATTGGAACTCTTCCGGTTTATCTGATAAAAATTCTGACGGTCTGGTTCCCCGTTGTCAGCTCTTATTCCTGTGACCGCCCCATCTCCCAGCATCCGGCGAAATGGCAGTTCAAAGTAAGCATTGAGATTATTAATCTCTGTCCATTTGTAAGTATACTCCAGAAAGTGATTTCGGCTCTCTTCTGACTGATTGGCAAACCAGGCAATCTGATCATATCCCCACCAATCCCTCCATGCCAGCTCTTCTCTTGAATAGGAATCCCGGTCTTCCACCACTAATCCGCCCCAATTATCATACTCCATCAAATAAGGCATAGTGTCTGCAGACCATCCATTGGGATTTTCTCCCCCTTCACTGTAACCCTCTCTCACCAACACCAGCTTCTCTCCGGGTACTTCCAGAAGTGGAACTCTGGTAAAAGGCATTGCGTGATAGTCAAACAGCAGCTTTCCACGGATATTTACGCCATGGGTATGGGCATCCAGAAGCACCTTGTGCCGTCTCCCATGCAATCTGGCATATTCCCGTATCATTGCAAAAAGCCGCGCTGTCTTTTCCATACCCGGATCATGAGCTGTGTATAGGTGCACCTGTCCCATATGCAAAGCTTCATACCCACAGTCAATATATCTGGTTGCACGGTAATATAACCACATCTGCGCTTCCTGGCGGGACAGATCCGGGATACCTCCATTTTTAGACGGATCTTCTCTGCGGCTTATATAACCAGATGATTCATCCGTAAACAATGCCTCCTGCATCCGAAAGGTTCTCTCTTCCGGCTTCATCCCAAAAGCTTTGAATACATAGTCCGGTATCCTGATATCCTCCATCCGCTCCACAATCCACTCAAACACGCAGGCCTGAAGAATAATCTCAGGATCTACAGTATGGACTTTATCCGCCAGTTCTCTGGAAAGACGAAAATGCTCTTCGTCCTCCATTGGCATATACCAAATACCGGATGCCCTTCCCAGAAATTTTACGCCCATCTCTTTGATAACGCGCAGATCATCTGTAAGGGTTTTGCTTTCGAATAATCCTGCTGCAGTTACGCAGCGGGACAGATAGTTCTCCAACACTTCCCTTGATATCGTTTCATAAAATACAAAATCCATCTATCGTTTCCTTTCTTAATTCCAGTTCCAGCAACAAAGTCTTTATTTCATAAGGCTTCAGCTGTACTTGAATCTCTCCTGGGTTAAACGTTGTCTCCTCTTCCATCAGATTACACTCACACCATTGTACCACCGGCAGTCTGCTGCTGATTTTCACATCGCATCTTCTGCCCTCAAACTCATGGAAGCGTAGTATGATGCGTTCTCCGTTTTCTTCGCGTTTCAGCGCATCCACAACCAGATTCTCCTGATTAAATGAAATCCAGCTCTCACTTCCCAGTCTGTTTTGACCCGGCTTTCCGGTCAGCGGATTATTTAAATCAAATGCCTGCTGCTCAATGCCCGCCTCATACCATTCCTTATCATGAGGCAGAATAGCATACGTAAATTCATGAGTTCCAAGGTCTGCCGTATAATCAGGATCCACTGCCGATTTTAAAAGAGTCAGGCGGATGGTATCCTCTTTCACATCGTGGCCATACTTGCAGTCATTCAACACGGCCATTCCATAGCCGGTTTCCCAGATATCCACCCATTTGTGAGCTGCCACCTCAAACTTAGCAGCTTCCCAGGTCGTATTTCTGGTAATCGGCCTGCGGATATTTCCATTTTGAATATCAAACCGGGCATCTACCGCACGTACATCCACGGGAAAGCTGGCCTTTAACAACTTCTGACGCTCTTGCCAGTCTACGATCGTCTTAAAATCAATCCGCGGACTTTCTTCATACAGGCACACCGTCTGCCAAATTCGGGATTTATGATACAGCCAGGTAAACTCCACTTCCCAGCCCAGACTGTGTTTTCTGGTATTGACTTCAATGCAGTTCTCCACTGTCTCTCTTTTTAAGTCAATGGTAGGCTCCAGTTCCCAGGCGTCAAAACATCTGGGTTTGTCTTCAAACATCTGAAGTACGTTGGCGCATTTCCCTTCCGGAAGAACTTCCCGCTCCGCTTTTTTATCGTAGATACGGTTCAACTGACCCTTCTCATTCCACGAAATCGTGTAAAATGGCGTTTCAATCTGAGATGCTCCTACCTTAGAATCTGAAAGCTCCGCATTGGTATGCCCGGCCTTATTGGTCACCAGGCGGAACGTGGAAAATGAGAATGGCTGTATCTGGAAAATCCATATAAGCACCCCGTTTTCTTTCCAGACTGCTTTTACTTCCTGACCGTCTTCATCTATCACCATATACCCTTTATAATGAGAAAGCTCTGTATCGGTCATACGGAAAAGAGCTGCCCCGCTTCTCACCCAGTTCGAGTTATTGAACACCGTATAACATCCTGCTTCCGGTGCATAAAGCGCCTGATTCACCGCTTCCATGGTTTCCTTTATCAGCTGCAGGGCCCGGCCGTATTCCACATGGCTGTCCTCATACACTTCTTTAATAGCTGAGCCTGGAAGAATATCGTGGAACTGATGACACAGCACAATTTTCCACGCTTTTAAAAGATTATTATAATCATAAGGTACTCCCGCAGTTACCCTGGCCAGTACCGAAAGTATCTCTGTATCACGAAGAAGATATTCCATTCTCCGGTTCATCTTCTTATTGTAGGCCTGAGAAGTATAGGTCCCCCGGTGAAACTCCAGATACAATTCGCCATCCCACACGGGAATATAGCCAGCCATAGGATTTTCTTTCAATGTTCGGTTTAGACGGCGGAAATATTCCGTAGGCATCTCCATCTTTACATGGGGCAGACCGGGAATCTTGCCAGCGGCTTCTGCCTGTTTTATCTGGGTTCTGGTAGGGCCGCCTCCCCCATCACCGAATCCAAAGGAAATCAGCAGATCTTTATTGGTATCCTTATTTTTATATTGCTCCCACACACCCTTTATGGCGTCCGGACTGGTATTGCCGTTATAGGTATAGTAGTCCTCTCCCGGATCTGTTGTTGTGATAAAATGGGCCGTCACTTCAGTTCCGTCCATTCCTTTCCAGCGGAAGGTATCATAAGGCAGACGATTGGTGTCGTTCCAGCTTATTTTTGTGGTCATAAATGTATCTATCCCCGATTTTTTTAAAATCTGGGGCAGTGCCCAGGAGTATCCGAACACATCCGGGAGCCATAAGTATTCGCTTTCATAACTGAATTCCTCTCTGAAGAAATTTTTTCCAATAAGAATCTGACGAATGATAGATTCTCCGGAAGCTAAGTTGCAGTCACACTCCACCCACATGGCTCCGGAGGGTTCCCATCTTCCCTCTTTCACACGCTTTTGAATATATGTATAGATATCAGGATAATCTTCCTTGATAAACTCGTATAACTGTGCCTGTGTCTGAAGAAACCGATATTCAGGATACTTCTCCATAAGCCGGTTCACGGTAGAAAATGAGCGTGCAGCCTTTTCTCTTGTATGGCGCAGCCGCCACAGCCAGGCCACATCGATGTGCGTATGTCCGATCAGACTTACGTTCACGTCCGGCTTTCCCCTGCCATCCATCTTTGAGTCAAGAAACTGCCAGGCCCTTTTCACAGTCTCATAAAATTCTTCACTACCGGGCTCTGTAAAGTTAATCTTGGTAAAAGTATGGACCAGAATATTTAAGATCCATTCTTTATACTCATTTCCCACCGGCAGCAAGTCATAAGTCTCAAGTGCCGCCTTTGCAAGATAATACAGATCATCTGTGGGATGATCAAGAATTCCTATCTGCGCCCGGCGGATTTCCATCATCTTTTCCTCAGGAATTCCGCCGCCGCTTAGTCCCGACCACAGACGAAATTTCAGCTCCTGGGAATAGCCATTTACTGCCGGCTCCAAAAACACTTCATGGTGATTTCCATCCACTGCCTGATAAGGCTTTCCGTTTAAGTACAGTAAACTCTCGAAATCCCCGTTATTTCCTGTTCCGGTCCGGGCACCGAAGTCAAACAGTCCCAGTACCTCTTTAGCTTTCCATTCCTGGGGAATTTCTACGTCAGCAGTCAGCCAGTTATAACGATCCCATCCCTTCCAGCAAAAACCGGTTTCCACCGGCTGTCCTGCCCCTTGGGGAATTCGGTTGCTTATTGTCCCATGATCCTCCCATAATAACAACCCTTCCAGGTCTTTTCTGTCTCTATATCTAAGGCTTTCCAGCTCTTCTATGATATTTTTAATTCTGTCCCGATTGTGAAAATCAAATGGCATTTTTCATTCCTCCATACGCTTCATCGTATCTATCCACCAGCTGCTTTGCCAATGAATAGGAATTTACCAGAGGATGCAGCGTCAGCGCTCTTATGGCAGTTTCTCTTGATTGTGTTTTCACAGCTTCAATCGTAAGTTTCTCATACCTCTTAATCAGGCGGATCAATAAATAACAGTCTTCCGGCACCTCTTCGATCTTAACCGGACAAATACCATCCTTGGATACCAGACAGGTGGTTTCAATCACGTCCTGATCTTCAAGCCCCGGAATGCTTCCGTTATTTTCGATGGAAAGCACAAGATACTTTCCCTCTTCCCTCTGCATTCCCTCGATGCAGTCCAGCATAACACCGGCATATCCCATGCCCTCAGGAACCTCAAGCTGTCCCTTTTCAATCAGCGGCCGCTTTTCAAGACCGGTTTCGATGCTCATGTAGGAGTTTTCCCTGAGCTGCAAATAATAAAGGAAAACCTGCAGCGCTCCTTCCGGATCCCCATCCATATCCATGGCTTGCAGCTCCTCCATCATCCTGATATTGACGGCTTCAATCGTCTTTCCTCTGGTTGCTCCCGATATTTTTATATTTTCAAGTGCCTTTTCCCTATGGTAGTAATAATATAGGTATTCATTGGGAAGGAATCCAATCGAACGCAGCAGTTCCGGATCAAAAATTGAAAATTCCTGTATATGCTTTAAAAATCCGTCATCAGACAGAAGCTCCGGCAGGATTTCTTTCCCTTTCTTTTTTACGCTACGAATCCAGGAGAGATGATTCAATCCGAAAAACTCCACGTAAAGCTCATCTTCCGTCACTCCCAGTGCCTTTGCCATGCGGTATTTTGTGCTGCTTGGAGCATCACAGATTCCGATGATCCTGGAATATCCGGCACTATGCATCGCCTGAGTTACCAGACCCGAGGGATTCGTAAAATTAAAAATCCACGCCTCAGGTGCGTGTCTTTTTATCATCTCGCAGTATTTCAACAACACCGGGATTGTTCGCACAGCCATGGAAAATCCCCCTGCTCCAGTGGTTTCCTGACCAATAACTCCCAGGTCCAGTGCGACTGTCTCATCGATTACCCGGGCTGAATCTCCCCCCACACGAAGGGTCGTTACAATAAAGTCTGCCCCCCTTATAGCCTCCACCGGATCGGATACAGCCCATACCTTCAAATCTTTCTGTTCACGATTTACCACATGCTTACAGAGCTTTTCAATAATTTTCTGCTTTTCCTCCTGGATGTCATAGAGAACAACTTCATCGATATTTAGATTTTTATAATGTTTTAAAAGACCATTTATAAAAATAACGGTACGTACGCCCGCTCCTCCAATCACTGCAATCTTCATTTTGCCATCCTCCTTTCTTTATATGTCTGTATAAACTCCTAAGTCTGTATAAACTCCATAAGCCTGCTCTCTGTGGGAAACCCTGTGTTTCCTCCAAGTGCAGTTACTGACAAAGCACCGCAGCCATTCCCGCACCGCAGAGAATCCTCTGGTGATTTTCCTTTTAAAAATCCATACAGAAATCCCGCATTAAAGGAATCTCCGGCTCCGGTGGTATCTATTGTCTCCACCGTATAAGCTGCTGCCTCATAAATATCTTTCCCTTTTACGGCAATGGAACCCTGTTTTCCCATTTTAATCACTGCCAGTCCGCAATACGCTGCAAAATCCAGCGCGGCCTCTCTGGCATCATCTTTCCGTCCGTAATGCTGGGCTTCTGTTTCGTTCATAAACAGTACGTCAATATATGGAAACAGCTGATAAATCTCCCGTTTCCATTCCCCTGTGGAATCCCAGCCTAAGTCAAAAGAAACCGTAGCCTGTGTCTCCTCTTTAATTCGCCGGAGGAATCTTAGATAAGAATCGTGGTTTGCCGAACCCGCATATCCTGTCACATGAATATGAGAAGCATCATTTATCTTCTCTACATCCACGGTATCAATATTAATTCTTTCATTCGTTCCGCGAAAGGTTAAAAAAGACCTGTCTTTCTCGTTTGTAAAGCTTAAAGAAATTCCTGTCTTTTGTGTTTGGCTTGTTCGGAGAAGGGAATCGTCTATATTATTTTCCCGAAATATCTTTCGGATGAACGTTCCATAGAAATCATCCCCCACCTCCCCCTGGAACACCGGATGCAGCCCCAGTTTACCCACACCCAGTGCAAACAGGGCGCCTCCGCCGCCTACAAAAGTCTCCATAACCGGAATCTCATTCTCCTGTCCCGGCTCAGGGAACTTTTCTACACCAGGTATTACAATATCAATATTTACATCACCGTAAACGTACAAATCCCATCTTTTTTCGTTCATACTCACTCCTTGGGATACTCACCCTTTGACCGCGCCAATCATAGCGCCTTGGGCAAAATATTTCTGAATAAAAGGATAAACACAGAGAATCGGTACTGTTGTTACCACAACTGCTGCCATTTTTAATGAATCCGAAGTTACGGATGCCGTGTTATGGGCAAGTGCCTGCGCCACGGAAGTAACCTCACGCTGAGAACTCATGGCTTTCGTCAGCATCTGCTGCAATACGGTCTGAACCGGCCATAACTTCGTATTACTCATATAGAATGCTCCGGCAAACCAATCGTTCCAGTGATTCACCGCCGTATAAAGTCCCACCACAGCAATTACCGGCTTACTTAAAGGAAGCATGATTTTTGTATAAATCTGAAAATAACCGCAACCATCAAGTTTTGCCGACTCTTCCAGACTGTCCGGTATCCCCTCAAAGAAGCTTCTCACCATTATAAGGTACGTTACACTCACCAGACTGGGAATTACGTATACCCAGAAAGAGTTCAGCAAATGCAAATTCTTATACTGGATATAAGTAGGAATCATACCGCCGCCAAACAACATGGTAAAGGTAATCAGAATCGTGATGGGCTTACGTCCGGGAAGATCATACTGTTTCAGTACAAAGCCTGCCATCGTAGTGACCATCAGACTTAAAAAAGTTCCGATTCCTGTTCTCGCCAAAGTGATGCTATATGCATTCATGATGCTTCCGTCTTTAAATACCTCTTTAAAATTGTTTAATGTAAATTCTCTTGGCCAGAACCAGATACCGCCCCGGGCGGCATCCTTTCCATCATTAAAAGAAAGAGCCAGTACATTTAAACACGGGAGCAGAATAATCAGACAAAGTGCAATGATTATAATATAAATCAATATCTGCATTGTCAGGTCCATTGGGTTTGTCTTTAAAATTTTTTTCATTCTCTGCCCAATCCTTCCCTCTTTCTTCGGGGGCCGCAAAATGAATTCTTCTTACAAGACATAAGCCGCATCTTATTGAATTTTTGCATTTTGCGCCCCTCCATATCTTATTTATAAAATGTTACTGATTCCGGATTTTCATCGTAAACTTTTTTCACATGATTTTCAAATCTTTCCACACCTGCTGCTTTAAGCTGTGCACGGAAGGACTCAATAATGGATTTTACCTCATCATCTGATTTTGCGAAGCATGCCTGTATGAAGGTTTCCTTCCAGTCCAGAAGCTCCATCTGCATCTTAACATCCGCCAGTTCATCTGCTGATAAGTAAGCCGTGGCATCAAGCCCCGGAACCAGTTTCTTTTCCACCGGATAATCCCTGGCAATCGTTACACTTCTTGCGAAAGCGGACTCACCTGCGGATGCACCGGGACGTGGCTCCCCAAAGTTATCAATGTTGTTTTTATTGGTCAGAACAAATTCAAAAAAGTAATTTCCTGAACCGCCAAGGCCTGAACCAACGGTATTAATCAGATAATCGGTATCGCCATCATTCAACTTTTTGACAACCTCATCCTTTAGCCGCGGATAGCCGTCTACCATGTCATAGGATACTCCCTCAGCACCATACTGGGCGATGATCTGTCCTTCCTTTGTGGACAGCCAGTCAAAGAATTTGAAGATCTCTTCCGGATTCTCAGCATTTGCAGAGATTGCCATACATCCACGGTGAGACTTTCCGTGTACCACTTCCTTGTTGTCTCCCTGAATATCATTCAACGGGCCAAGTGGTACCCAGTCATCACTTCCATATACGATTTCTTCATAGTTATGAACATCTGCCATGATTGCCGAGCTGTGGTTTCTGGAAACTTCTTCTGCACGGGTGGAATCCATGGTAAAGAACTCAGGATTCATAAGTCCTTCGTTAAGAAGTTTTCTTACAAAGTTAATCTGGTCATAGGCATAATCTGTTTCAGCAATATGTTTTACTTTTCCATCTGTATCCAGATTATAATTATCACTGACACCCCAATGATATCCGGCGGTGATGAATTTCAGGGGATCTGCAGAACCACCCCAGTATTTCGGCCCCAATGGATATACATCATTGCCGTTATCATCCTTAAAGCCGCCTTCTTTAATCTTAACCAGCAGGTTATAAAAGTCGTCCTGTGTATTAATTGTTCTCGGATCAATACCAAGTGCCTCAGCAATGGCAGACTGGATGTACATACCGCCCACATACTCTTCCTCCGCATTGTATTCCAGAGAACGGTCAATCTCGTCGATATTCATCTGCCACATATAGACACCGTCCAGATTTTTTCTGAACACAATATTATCATGGGTATCCTGCGGAAGGTAACCATCTTCATAATATTTGGAATAGACCTTACTGTTCTTCATATAATCGGAAACATCTGCAAACATGCCATCCTTGGCAGCCTTATACAGCAGTGGGAATTCCTTTCTTGTGGAGTCATCCAGATAGCTGACAATCACATCTGGGATGGTTCCTGATGCAAATTGGGAAGCCATTACTTTTGAGTCACTGTCTCCGGGTGTATATCGGACATCCAGTTTAATGCCCGTCAGCTCCGTAATCTTCTTCATTGTTTCCGTGTTGTTAATATCATCCGGAAGCGTATTCCCGATATCATCCACATAGGCTTGAACCGTAATGGTACGGTCTGCAATCCAGGTATCTGGCTTATTGGAAGAATCTGTGCTGCTTCCTTCGCTCTTTGCAGTACTGCTGCTGTTACCCTGGCTGCTGCATCCTGCCAGCGTGGTCAAAGCCATGGCTCCGGCCATAGACACTGCCAGCCAATGTTTTAAGGTTTCCCTTTTCATGTTTAATACCTCCCTTAAATTTATTAATATAAAAACATTACCAAAGTCCGACCTCAGTAACCTTCTTACTGAGTTTATTGCATACTACGACCAATACAAGACCTACAAATCCCTGTATCAAGCCAATTGCAGTCGCATAACCAAACTGTCCGCCCTGAATACCGGTCCGAAGTACAAAGACATCGAGAGTATCTGCCAGTGACATGTTACCAGGCGTGCGCAGAAGCCAGACTTGCTCTACACCGGAGGAAAGCAGTCCTCCCACTCCCATGATGAACAGAAGGCCTATGGTTCCTCGTATACTTGGCAGTGTAATATGCCACATCTTTTTTAACTTGCCGCAGCCATCCATTTCTGACGCTTCGTACAGAGAAGTATCCACCGAACTGATTGCCGCAAGATAGATGATGGAATCCCAACCGATATTCCTCCACAAATCCATAGAAAACAGAATGCGGAAAAAATATTTTGCATCCATCAGGAAAAACGTACTTCCATCTCCTCCCAATGCTGAAATCGCCTGATTCAGCACACCTGTATTGGGCGCCAGAATTCTCTGCAGCATCGTAACGATAATAATCGAAGATAGAAAGTGAGGCAGATATGTAACCGTCTGTGTAACCTTCTTGAACTTCATGCTGCGAAGCTCATTTAACATCAGTGCCAGAACTATGGCAAACGGAAATTCCAGAATACATTTAATCACACCCACGGTTAACGTGTTTTTTACCAGCCTTGGAGCGTCATAGCTGGAAAAGAACGTCTTAAAGTACCTAAGCCCCACCCATGGGCTTCCCCAGATTCCTTTCTTAAATGAATAATCCTTAAAGGCCAGTACCAAGCCTGCCATAGGTACATAGCAAATCAATATGTAGTAAACAATACAAGGCAGAAGCATCACATACAGCGGCCAGTATCGAAACAGCCTTTTTCCCAGCGGCTGTTTTGGTGGCTCATATTGCATAAAATATTCCCCCTTTTTGATGGCTTTTCTTTAAATCCATTCCAGCAAAGCGCAGACAGGATAATGGTCCGACAGCCACACGCCATCTTTCCTCTCCTCCCATTTATTCACGGACCGGCATCTAAGACCGGTGCTTTCACCTTTTAAGTTTCTGATAAAAATATAGTCTATACGCTCCGGTTCATCTTCCGGTTCAAAGCCGTGATAAGTAATTCCAATCCCATCTGTGATATTCCGATACTCCGGACGCTGCTTTATCTCAAGAAACTCTACGCCATCCGGCTCTGCATTAAAATCACCTGCCAGAATTACAGGCGCTTCGTGAAACAGCTTTGCTTCCTCCGCCTTTTCAAGTACCTGCCTTAGTCCAAGAATTCTTGCCTGCACTCCCTGATGGTCCAGATGAAGATTTAAAAGACGGAACACCTGTCTTTCCTCCAGATCTTCAAACAACGTTTCAGTGCATACCCGGGGACAGATTGACTGTTCTTCATATCTGCTGGCAGGCAGGTAAGGCTGTAAAGAAAGCCAAAAGGTTTCCATGGAGATCAGATTCAGCCGCTTCTTTTTGTATGCCACAGCCACCTGTTCGTCCTCCAGCGTTTCACTTCTCCCGCATCCGACTACATAATAATCCTCTAATACATCCTTTAACCATACTGCCACATGAGGAAGCACCTCCTGAAAACAGATCAGATCCGGTTTCTCCTTTTGTATTTGTTTCAGGATCAGTGATTTTCGATATCGGAAACTATTGCCATTATCCTGATCGTAATCACATCTTATATTGAATGTTACGAGTTTCAGCATCTTAGGCCCCCTATAACCAGAGCCATACAGGCTGACTCCACGCCTTTTTCCCATGGGAATCCTTAAGCGTCACACGTACATACTCCTCGTCGCCTTTCAGTTCAAACTTCCCCTCTGTTAAGTTTTCTGCATCACTGTGCAGATGGCCGCCCCGGTGAGGTGTCTGAAAATAGATGCCCTGACAGGCTGCACAGGTTACCACTGCCTGTTGATCTTTTACATAAAAGTCCTCAATCAGAGGACCGCTGGACGCGAAAAAGCTGCCATCTTTCAATGCCTCCATGATCCCTCTGTGAGTAAATCCCCTGGTTTTAACCATAACAAAACCGCCCAGACTATGTTCTTCCAGATCATGTGCATCATCTGTAGCAAAGCAGTTAATCCTGTTTCTCACGAAGAGAAAATGGTCAAAGTACGTTTCCGAGCTGCCGTTATTTGTTTCAAATTCTGATCCATGATTATAGATTTCCATTCCTATCATGCCTTGCAGATACTTGATATCAACAGAGTCCACTTTCGACCAGTACGGATGTGCATATAATGTGACATTTCCCTTCTGCCCAAAATATTCTATGATCCTCTCGGGGGTACTTAAGGCATTTCGCTTTCGCTCCTCCAGAAACGTATAACCTTCCGGGATTTTATTGGTTTCCGGCAAGCCCAGTCCAACCAGATGATGATCCTTTCTCGCAGGAAGTTCTATATCCAGTTCTGTGCCCGGGAATACCAGAAAATCTTCCCTGCAAAGCTCAGGATGGATTCCATACACCCAGTGATCCGTGATCGCCAGAAAATCATACCCTTTGCCGCGGTAATGTTCCGCCACTTCCTCTGGCGTATTCACCCCATCAGACCAGGTAGAATGGGTATGGAGGTTCCCTTTTTTATAGCTTCCCTCTTTATACAGAGTTCTCTTTTCCAAATAAAGCTTCCTTTCCGGCCCTTCTCCTGGGCCTCTTGATTGTCTTCCAATATATGTAGTATATCAAAACATTGTTTTTCTCATAATGCACACAACTTTCAAAAAAACTGGATATTTCTACGATTGTTCTCCGATGCTTGACATTCCCAAAATGATTGCTTATTCTTGACTGGAATTAACAAAAAATATAAATGGAGATATACGACTATGGTTGAAATGAAAACTGTCTATCAGGTCCAGGGAAAACTGTCAAAAGATTTTGTCGGGCAGATTTCCTATACCGTCTGTCTGGAAGAAACCTATGAAGAACTGGATATCGAATTTTCTTTCGGGCCCAGGCACTTTTCTCCCGAAGATATAACGCCGGGATTGAAACAAAGGCTGCTTGATTACTGTAAAGAAGCCTATGATTTAACCTTATCTTCCCCGGAAGAACTTGAGGATGCCATCTATGGCCAGATGAAAACTGAGATTCATACCCTGGCAATGTTAAACGATGAATTCATCGGTTGCATCCACCGGCAACTGACCACCAGGCATATGCACTTTACTCCCGAAGAAGCCACAGAAGGCTGCATACCGCAGGCTTCCATTGAAGGCGTTTTAAAGGTTACAATTCTGGCTTTTTCCGTGCTCCTTGACAACACGGATTACACCTTGACTGTGCGGGTACGATAATAGGAGGAACCTGACATGTATAAAAGACTGGAACTACACAATCATACCAACGAATCGGATGCTTCCTGCACCTGCCGTGAACTGACGGAGCTTATGGCAGATGATCAAGTAGATGCTTTTGCTCTCACCGATCACAATACCATATCCGGACATAAAAAAATCCAGGCAATTCTGGAAGAAACGCACCTGCCCATATCTTTTATTTCGGGCATGGAATATACAACCTACTATGGGCACATTCTCTGCCTGAACTTAAAGGAGTATGTACCCTGGGAGAACATCAACAAACACAAACCGGAGCTGCTCTTTTTGGCTGCCCGCGCCAAAGGTGCACTGGTAGGTATCGCACATCCTTTTTCCTATGGCTGGCCTTTTGCCCAGGGGTGCCGGTTTGTAATGACTGTTACTGACTATTCCTGTTGTGATTTTATCGAGATTTTCAATAATCCCGAACCCCTTCATGAGGTAAATGAAAAGGCTGTGATGCTCTGGGAATCTCTGGTGCTTTCCGGCGAAAAGCTATCTGCCACCTGCGGCATGGACCTGCATGGCAACGGCTCTTTTTCCGGACATTACGCCACC
The DNA here is from genome assembly GCF_900105215.1 of Lacrimispora sphenoides. Taxonomy (NCBI): domain Bacteria; kingdom Bacillati; phylum Bacillota; class Clostridia; order Lachnospirales; family Lachnospiraceae; genus Lacrimispora; species Lacrimispora sphenoides. Next base: position 1,487,689 of record NZ_FOIP01000002.1, read on the forward strand.
TATATTCAGGGTAAAAAAGACGGTGACGTAAGCCAGGAACTGGCAGATGCCATACATACGCAAAAAACCTGGGTATGCAAAGGTCCTTTGCTGGAAATCCATAGGGAGAATGGCATGATTCATTTTACTCTTTACCAGACAAAAAAAACGGGATACACTCCTGCCCTGCCGGAAGATTATATCATCACTCTGAAATCTGGTTCAGCCACCTTAACCTGCCATGTGTATGACCGGATTCCGGTAACTGAATTCGGAAAGGATCCCATAATTATTCCAAAACTTTATGAAAAAGAAGTTATTTTAGAAAACCTGGTGTGTGTAAGTCCGGTGATTTACTTATGACTATGGGGCCAGGCGCATATCGCTAACGAAGATAGAGTTACTCCTATGGTAGAGGTTAAAACTGCAGTTTAAAGGTACGCAATGGAATTGAGAAAGCCTGATACAGTTGATATAATAGAAAAAACACCGTTTTTTAGTAGAGATTCTACAAAATTTGACGGTGTTTCCCTTTTTACATCCTGTTTTGTTCCCGATAACCAAGAGGAGTCATACCTGTGTGTTTTTTGAATACACGGAAAAAATACTGACTGTCTTCATATCCGGTCCGCTTTGCGATATCCACCACGCTGAGTTCCGAATTCTCAAGCAGTTCCTGTGCCTTTTTGACTTTTAGTTCCGTAATATAATTCACAGCAGACTGTGAGGTCTCCGCTTTAAATATAGACGAAAAATAATTTGGACTCATACCATAGCTCATTGCTAAATCATTAATTGCGATATCTTCACTGTAATGTTCCTGAATATACCGGACCGCCATCTGGATTTTGCTCCTGGCATTCATGTCGTTCACAGCTTCTGCACGGACACACTCCATAATGATATCGGTAATACGCTGTTGGATTTCAGAAGCCGACTGAATCTGATCCGGCAGATTAAAACTCATCAACAATTTTTCCATGCTGGAGGCCTTTCTTTTCTTATCATAATGTTTAAGAATTACGTTTAAAATCCGCACCCACATAATTCTTAAATAAGGCGTCCCATACTTACGCATCAGTTCTTCCGAAAAAATTTCCTGCAAAAGATTCTTTATCTTATGAATTTCATTTTTCTCCAAATAGGAATCCAGCAGATGAATCTGAGAAACCGGAAATTTCTGTTCGCTGAATATCCCGGTATCTTCATAGAAGTATAGATTGGAATCTCCATAAATGATTCTCTGTTTCAAAGCTCCAAGTGCTTCTGAAGCTGATTTTCTTCCGAGTAAAAGCGTGTATCTGCTCACCCCTAATGTCAGATAAATATTCATCCTCTTTTCCAGAACAGACCTCATCTCAAGGAAAATACGCTCCACTTCATTCCTCAGTTTCCTTTCGTCCTCCATAAAAAAGATTGCATACAATTGATTATTGTCAGAAAGGCTGTTCACAATCTGTTTTCCGCAGGAAGATTCCAGTTCAAGGAGAACATTTCGAACAGAAAACCGTATTAAATCACAATCCATCCGGCGAAACTTCATATTGTCATAGGTTTCCCCACTGATATGAATAACAGACAGCATCATAAACACATCTCTGCCGCAGTCACCGGCTTCTATTTCGCAGACTTCGCTTAAAACCTTATAATCCATGGTTTCAGCTGAGGTGTCAAAAAGCAGTGCGTTGATTGCCTTTTCCTGAAGGTATTCCTGCTTTTCCCGGTCCATTCTCGACTGCCTCCACATGGCATTTCTGATTTTGGAATCCCGTTCCATATCCTGATATAGCTTATTAAACGTCTTTTTGAGTTCTTCATTGGACAGAGGCTTCAACAGATAAGCTTTTACTCCCAGGCGAATTGCAGTTTCTGCATAAGAAAACTCTGCATACCCGCTCAAGACTACAAACTGCATGTCTTTTTGAAGCTTTTTTATTTCATGAATCAGGGTGAGCCCATCCATGTCCGGCATCCTTATATCCGTAATCACAATATCAATCGGATGATTTTCTACAGCCTCCAAGGCTGCCATGCCGTTTGCTGCTTCAAATATTTCATAAGTATCAATTTTCAGATACTCCAGCCGTGCCCGCAATCCCTGGCGTATTAATTCTTCATCATCTACAATCAGTAAATTATGTCTCATCCGCCTCACCTCCTTTGACTACAGGAAGACGAAGTGTAAACCGGCTGCCCTGATACGGATGACTTTTTATGATTATTCCATACTGCTCCCCACAGAACAATTTAATCCTCTGGTTTACATTCTTGATTCCTATGCTTTTATTCTTCTTTTTATCCGGTTCGGTGCTGTTAATATATGCGCTTAACGCTTCCACGCCCTGACTGTCCATGCCCACGCCGTCATCCTCAATACAAATACAGAGCATATCATCTTTTTCATAAGCGGAGATTTCAAAAGTTCCTGTACTGGTCAGTTCACCCAAACCATGAACAATCGCATTTTCCACAATTGGCTGCAAGATAAACCTGGGAAGGTAATACTTCTGGTCATCCACCTCAATATTGTAGAAAACCTCAAAACGATTTCCATACCTGATTTTTTGAATAAAAATATAGTTCTTAATATGGGCCAGCTCCTGTTCCAGTGTTACGATCTCACCATAATCCTTTCCCAGGCTGTACCGGAAAATCTCCCCCAGCCTCTGACACATATCACACACCACGAATACCTGCTTCACTGCTGCAATAGAACTGATTGTCTCCAAGGTATTATATAGAAAATGAGGATTAATCTGCAGCTGCAGATTCAAAAGCTGGTTTTCCTTATTTTCCAGCTGTTGGATATAATTCTTTTTGATCAGCTGATCCAGCTTAAGCAGCATATGATCAAACTGGTGATCCAGTTCTGCAATCTCATCTTTTCCTTTAATAGGAGCCTGTATGGTCAGATCTCCGGTTTCTGCTGTGCGGAACTTCTGAAGCAGAAGGGCAATCCGGGAGGAAAAACCTCTGCTGTACACATACGAACAGCCGATGATGATCAGGATCAGAACTCCTATTAGCGGGAGCACCAGCCACTGGATTTCAGCTCTTCTTTCCAGTATTTCCTTATTGTTAAAAAGGAACAAAAGCTTCATCCCGTAGCTGTCTAAGTCTTTCTGCTCGACCACATAGGTGTTGATTTCCTGAATGGAACCGCTCTTTGGGTTTTCTTTGTCATGGTTCTTTAAATATGCCTGCAAAACCGGAGCAGTATCTGCATTAGTGGAATATAGTATCTCCGAATCCCCGCTATATGCAATTACATCATAGGCTGCATTGCTGTCATGGCTTAAAGCGGCCGGTGCAAACAATTTTGTCATGTAAACATCCAGTTTTACAATTCCCAGCTGTGTTCTGGTCAGACTATCCGTGTCCAGTTTTTCTACTTTTTTCACTATGGATAAAAGAGGCTCTTTATCCCCCAGGACAAAGTATGAAAACCATCCCTCATCTACCGATTGTTCTTTCGGATACCATATTTCCCTGCCGGCCTCTTCTATCATAGAAGCCCTGTTTCCATATACAGGATTCTCTTTAACCATGGAGTAAACCATACAGTTTCTGATTTCGCTGTTTTTTTCCAACAGCAGGGATTTTGTCACCTCTTCGCTGATAATCTCTCCCCTGACATAAGGGTTTTGACTTTTATCTGCCAACGTGCTTAATATCATCGTATTGTTGGAAATAAATCTTAAACTCTTCTGGTATTGTTCCAGCTTTTCCTCAATATTTTTCGTATACTGGGAAGTGATTTGGGCATGGTAGTCTTCCATCTCACTTATCACCATATTTTCCAGCATTCTGAACAAGAAAGTACCGACAATCAATATCGGTATCAGGCTGATCAGGAGAGAAAAAACAACCAGCTGCATAAATATAGGCTTCGAATGTATCCATTCCAATTTCATTCCAGGTTTTCCTCCCGGTGCAGATAATTATTATTCATCCATAATTGTTCAGAACCAGAACCCTTGAATTGATAATTGATCCAGCAGTTCTGCAAATATTGAATTAGCCCAGGCAAACCAGTCCCTGGTAAACTCTTCCGGGCTCTCTGGGTTAAAGGACTCATGCATATAGTTTAGACCGGCATGGGTAGCCGCTATCATTTTAAGACATTCCAGTATCTCATCCCTGTCAGCGGAAGTAAGTGCCTGCATCGTTAATCCGATGTGCCAGATAAAGCCTTTTGGTGTATGCGGGCTTCCAATGCCCCTGGCGTATGTACCGGTATAAAAATAAGGATTGTCCTCTGACAGGATGAATCTGCGGGTATTCCGGTAAATCTCATCCGAAGCATCTTTGTAGCCCAGATAAGGAATCGCCAGAAGGCTGGGGGAATTTGCGTCATCCATCAGAATATGATGTCCCATACCGTCTGTTTCATAAGCATAAATATCACCGTACTTTTCGTGATGGACAACTCCGTATCTCTCTATACCCTCTCTGATTTCCGCCGAGAGCTTTTGGCAGCTCCTGGCCAGTTCCTCATTCTGATAAACCGTTCTGCATATTTCCTCTGCATAGGTAAGCGCGGTCACTGCCATCATATTTGAAGGAATCAGATACCCATAGACACACCGGTCATCCGAAGGGCGAAATCCAGACCAGGTCATCCCTGTATAGACGACTGGATTCCCTTTTCCCTCCATAGGAAGTGTATCGGTTTCCACGCAGTCACTTCTTCGGAAAAAGTACTCAGATGTCTCATGGTGCTGTTCCGTAGTAAATACTTTTAAAATATTGTGAAGCATCTCTAAATACTTCTCATCAAAGATATCCGTCTCTCCTGTCTCTTTCCAAAACTGCCAGGAAAGATAAACAGGGGCACATAAGGAATCCACTTCATATTTTCTTTCCCATACAGAGTCATTTAACTTTGTATCATCTTTATGTCCCGAACCGTTGGCGCTCTCATTAAACGCATTCGCATAAGGATCGATACAGACCATCTCCGCCTGCTTTCGAATAATGCCTTTTATAATCTGACACAGCTCCCTGTCCTTACCGGCATATTTTATATAGGGTTTTACCTGCGCCGCTGAATCACGCAGCCACATAGCCGGAATATCCCCGGTGATTACAAAAAAGCTTTCATCATCCAGTCTTTTTACAGTGGTATCCATCGTATTTAAGAAGCATTGTTTTACTAAGGGTGCCAGTTCGGGATATACCTTTTTATATTCATCCTCCAGCTTCGCGCCCCTTGACAATAGAATATCCGGTGTTTTTTCTAACATTTTTTGCATCTGTTCACGTCCTTTCTATTAGTGATTTTATTATACCAGATGGGGCGATATGTTGGCTAGAGCCAATATGTACGTTCCAGTGCTGAGTTGTTTTTTTCATTTCTGGATACAAATTGGTGTGAGTTAAAAGTGAATAGTATAAAAGCGCAGAAAACTATCTGCCCTGCAGCTTTATTTCTTTTCTGCTGCCGGGCAGATTAGGAGATTCAGAATGTTTTTACCGTTTCTCTATATCAATGACCCTTTGTGCCCAATCCTGATAAAATGCTTCTTCATGTGAAACCAGTAAAACGGTCCCCGGAAATTCCATCAAGGCTGTTTTTAAGGAGTCTTTTGCCTGAACGTCTAAATGATTTGTCGGTTCGTCCACAATCAGAAAATTGCATGGTGTTAATGTCAATAGACACATTTTCACTTTTGCCTGTTCTCCTCCGCTTAATGTCCCGATTGATTGCATCGCGTGCTTGCTCGAAATACCACATCTGGCTAATTTTTTTCTAACGTCTTTTATTACCAGATTCGGATAGGAATCTGAAACAATCTGAATGGGTGTTCTTGCTTCATCAGGCCATGAGAGATCCTGTTCAAAATATCCAATAGTTACTTGCTCAGAGTATTTATATAAACCCTGCAAGGACGGAATTTGCCCAACCAGAGTTTTTAATAGCGTTGACTTTCCTATTCCGTTAAACCCGGTAATCACTACCTTTTGCCCGCCTTTTATGTTAAAATCAATATCAGATAATACAGGGTAATGGTAGCCAATTGCTAAGTGTTTAACTGCTAAATGCTCTGTATTCGTCAAAGGTAATTCTGGAAAATAAAAATATGGCTTTATTTCCTTTTGTGCTAAGGCTTCCATTTTATCCATGCGATCAAGCTGCTTCTGGCGGCCTCTTGCCATTTTTGATTTTCGTCCGGCAATATTTTTTCTTATAAACTCCTCTGTCTTTTTGATTTCCTTTTGTTGTGTTGAATATTGCCTAATATAATCTTCCCGCAGCAGAGTTTTCTTTTTCAAAAACTCAGAATAAGCGCCATAATATTTTGTAATGGTATCATTGTCTATATCACAAATACGATTTGTGATTTTATCTAAAAAGGCAAAGTCATGTGACACTATCATAAAAGCATTGTCCAATCTTGATAAATAATCGGCAAGCCATGAAATGTGTTCTTTATCCAAAAAGTTTGTAGGTTCATCAAGCAAAAGAACATCTGGTTTTTCCAGAAGTAATTTTGCTAAAATCACCTTTGCACGCTGGCCTCCGCTCATTTGCTCGATCGGACGGGCAAGACCAATTGCAAGCAATCCCAATCCGTTTGCCACTTGTTCGATATGTGTATCGATCGAATAAAAATCATGTCTTTCAAGTTCTTCCTGAAGTTTAGCTGCTCGTTCCAAGTATCTCAAATCGCCGTTTGCGGCCATCTCATATAATGCGCCCATTTCATGTTCAATCTCATATAGTCTTGAAAAGGCTGACTTCAAAAATTCTTTCATAGTTAAGCTATGGTCTATTTCCGCATACTGGCCGAGATAACCGACAGAGATATTGGACTGCCAGATAATTCGTCCGGCGTCCGGCATTACCTGCTCGGTGCAAATTTTAATCAAAGTGCTTTTTCCAGTTCCGTTCTGTCCAACGATACCAATATGTTCGCCTTTGTTGATGGTTAATTCCGCATTTTTGTAAAGTAGATTATCTCCAAAAGAATGTGATAATCCGTTAATTTCTAGTAAGCTCATGTTAATCAAAGTCCTTTCATTTCAGTTATTAAATCAGCAGCCATGTGTAAAAATGCAAAAAGGCAGAAGACAATACACATAAGTGTATCTGCCTTCTGCCTCTCAGTTCTATAAAAACCGATATTTTAAAAGCAAAAGGCTACGGACAAAACATTGCCCATAGCCTTTTATACGCTAAATTTACACACGGAAAGAAGCAATAGCATACCAATTGTATCAGTATGAATATTGCCCTGCTTTCCGATGAAATCTTAATGCGTCATCTATACGCTATACTCTGTACAATGTTTCATCGGCATGAATTGTACAGAGTTGAGTTTCTTAACAAGTTGATTGGTCAAATAGAAGTTCATAGTATTCTCTCCTTTACTGAAACGCCATCATTATATCACAGCATTTTGGTGCTGTCAAATCTCGGTCTGTTGAAAACATGAAAGTCAAGCTAATATTTTGCAAGACCGCAATCTAACCTGCTCACAACCGAATCATTTAGGTTTTTCCAGGACTATCAAATAAATTGTCCACCTTTCTATCTTTTATCACCTAATATTTTTACGATGTTTTTCTGCTATCTCTAATAATTCCGTCTCATTTACATAGCGTGTTAAACAACCAATCCCTTCTACACATAATCCGCCGGTAATATTACCAAACAGTATGGCATCTTTCATGTCATAGTCATGATATAAACCATAAATGAAACCGCTTAAAAATGCATCTCCTGCTCCTGTAGCATCTACCGCTTTAATATTCTCTAACGGCGGAATGATATGTGTAATATCACCTTCTACAAGCATACAACCGTTCTTGTCAAGTTTGATAATAACCTGATCAAAATATTCTTTTAGTTTATCCGCGGCATCCTGCAAATTCTTTGTTTTCGTAATCTCTAACGCTTCTTTCTGATTTGGCGTAAAGTAATCTGCAAGCTTAAGATACTCTGAATATTTGTCTAAAGACATTCCGTCTTCCCAGCCCACATCAAAAACCAGTATTGTTCCATCCTCTTTTAACCGCTTATATACTTCTAAATACCCCAGTTGCATATCTGCTATTTTTGCGCCTTTTAATTTATCGTATATCCTATCCTGATCTTCTTTATTAAGTGTAAAGTGATTACGATAAGAGATAAAGGTACGATCCCTTTGTGTTGTGATGATAGAGGTTATGGCCAGGGGCATACCGTTTCCATTGTAAATATTATGATATGATGTATTATAGTGTTCTAACTGGGCTTTTGCATAATTGGAAAACATATCATCTCCTAAGAAAGTACATAGCTCAGTAGGAACTCCAAGGCGTGCTAGGTTAATCATAGTTGCCGGAATTCCCCCACCTAACTGAATATCAAATCCCTTGGAATATATTTCTTCCCCTTCATTGGGAATTCTCTCAATTCCTGAATAAAGGATATCCACATTAACCATTCCGACTCCTGATACGTGCTCCATTCTACTTCCACCCCTTAATATATTCTGTATTGATACTTAGGTATTGCTCCATTAAGACCCTGGCCAGGGAATAAGAATTCACCAGCGGATGCAGCATGAGACAATCCACTGCTTCCTTTTTATCCCGGTTTCGAATGGCTGAAGAAGCCAGTCTTTCATAAGACTTTACTCTTCTTATCAGCTCCATTTGAAGTTCACCCGGTTCTTCAATTTTGTGAGGAATATAACCATTTCTGGTAATGGTACAGCTGATTTCAACCACATCCGTATCCTTTAATCCTTCAATAGCCCCGTTGTTGGGAACGCAAAGAATCATATCTTTTGGCTCTCCAGATAATTCTGCTTCAATGTATTTTAAAGCGACCCCAGCATAGCCACCATTATCTTTCTCGTTAATATCAAACTTAAAAGGAGGTTTATGGCTTTTAATCCCCGTTTCATTTGCCATATAAGCGCTCTCTCTTCTGTCATACCATTGTTCATAAACTTTTAAACAATTTTCAAAGTCACCTTCTATATCCATCTTAGATAATTCTTCTGTCATATGTAGATTAATTTCTTTAATTACTTCACCTCGGGTTACTTTTGCTGCAAGAATATTGGCTATGGCTTCCTCACGGTAGTAAAAGTAATATAAATATTCATTTAAGATACACCCCAAATGCAAAGCTAATTCTTTATCAAAAAAGCGCATATCAGTAGACTCATAAACACGGTCATCTTCCAGCAAATCTGTCATAATCTCTTTCCCATTTAACTGAATGCTTTTAAAGAAGGAAAGATGATTAAGTCCATAACATTCTCCTGTTATTTCATCCTGACTGACACCGTACAGTTTGGCAAAGGAATGCAGCAAACCGCTAGGTGCATCACAGATTCCATAAGTAAAATCAAATCCCATATCCCTTAATGTCTGGGAAACTACTCCTGCAGGATTGGTGAAATTAAACACTTTTACTTCTTTTTTTGCATGTTCTTTTATTAGCTCACAGTATTTTACCAAAGCAGGAACGGAACGCATTGCAAAAGAGAAACCTGCCGCACCTGTTGTCTCCTGCCCTAACAAATTATGGTAAAGGGCTATTCTTTCATCTTTAACTCTCATGTCATCTTCTCCAACACGTATGGTAGTAATGGCATAGTCGGCATCAGTTACTGCTTTGACAGGATCGGTTGTGAGAGCAAATATAAGAGAAGGATCAATTTTTTTTGCAACTTCTCTTGCCATCTTTCCATAAATATTTAATTTTTTCTCATTATTATCCATGAATACAAGATCAGTGATCCCTAATCTTTTCGCATTTTGGGACAGGCTCTTTGCAAGAAACATTGAGCGAACCCCTCCCCCACCTATTACTGTAATCTTCATTCTTATTCTCCTATCTTTTTTATTAATAATCAGACTCACTCATACGGAACAATTTATTAATTGCAAAAACAGCAAAGATACCTAAGATAATCAATAAAACTCCCATCATATTGGCATATCCATAATTATTATCTGTCAAAGATGTTTTATATAGATATAGAGGCAGATTAAGGGTAGTATCGCCAGGTCCGCCGTTGGTAGTTAGATAAATTAATTCAAATTCTCTTAACATACTGGTTGCAGATATAATTACACAAGTTCCAAGAATTGTCCGTACCAGTGGCAGCCTTATTTTAAAATCAATTTGTAAACCGGAAGCCCCGTCTATTTTCGCTGCCTCCATTACTTCATCAGGAACAGACATGACACCTGCCAGAACAAGTATCATAACCAGACCTGCATACAGCAACCAGCTCCAGGTCACGGTAAGAAATGCTGAGTTCTGATCAAAGTACCAATTTTTAGAAAATTCATTACCGGTTATATTACTGATCATGGAATTAAGCAGTCCGTATTTGGGATTAAAGACATTTAAAAAGATAACACCTAAGGCAGCTGCTGAAATTACATTGGGTATCATGAATATAGTTCGAAAGATCTTCCAGCCTTTTATTTTACGGGATAGGATAAATGCAGTAATGGTACCGATTCCTACGTGGACAGTTGATTGAAGCAAAGCCCATATTCCAGTATTTTTTAATGCCTGATGCATTCTAGTGTCATTTACAAAGGCCTCAATATAATTACGAAGACCAACAAAATGAAAAACTCCCCCAGATTTCCACTCAAAAAATGAGGTTACAAATACAATTCCCATGGGTATTAGATAAATTAAAGAAAATAACAGGATACAAGGTAATAAGAAACATACCATCATTCTTTTTTTAACGCGCAATCTCTGTCACCTCTATTCTTCTCTCCCCTGCCGGTAAAGGCAGAGGAAAGAGTTGATATTGTCAATTAATTTTTCTCTGCTGTTTTGGTTAAAGCGGTTGCAAATTCTTCCGGAGTTATTTGTCCTTGGGCAAGCAGTGGATATTGAATGCTTATCTCATCAACCACGTTGGCATACCATAAACTTTGAAAATCATTGATATTTCTAGCTGCCTGGTTACTATTTTCTACAACATCATTTACAAGTGGATAAATGGTATCGGAAGTTACATGATTCTCAGCCGGAATTTCTCCTGTCATTTCCAACATTTTTTGTTGGCTTTCTGCAGATGTCATAAATTTAACAAATTCAAGAGAAGCTTTTAATTGATCTTCTGATTTAGATGCAATATTAAAACCAATCTTTCCACTGTTATACATTACATCTCCCGGGAACATTGCTGTTCCTATCTTATCAGCAAAGCCTTCTTCTACCATGGCTGTATCATAGAAATCGCTAACCATCCAAGGTCCATTTGCTATCATTGCTGTCTGTTCCATAAAGAAGTTACTTGCACCATTCTCATATTTTCCGCCAATTGCATCCTGAGTTGTATATTTCTGGAACAATTTTTGAATCATTCCGGCTGCATCTATGAATTCCTGAGTATTATAGTTTTTAGGAAGTGACGTATTCATAAACTTTTCGCCTTCGTCATTAGAAGCAATCATGGCACCCAACAATAATGAAGTCAGCCAGCCGGAATCGGCAGTATCCATTGATACCGGCGCAATACCTGCTGCCAATAATTTATCACACTGCCCAAAGAATTCATCCCAGGTTTTTGCTGGTTCTTTGATTCCCGCTTTTTCAAAAAGCTCTTTGTTATAGAAATATCCAATCACCTGTCTGGAATACGGAATTCCGTAGATATGTCCGTCTCTTGAATTTACATCCCAGCATACTTCACTGGTAGAGTTTTTCCATTGATCGTCCACAAAAGGCGTTAAGTCAACCAGCTGATCTTTCATAGAATCAATTAGGTTGTAACCACCTGTACTAATGACATCCGGTAAGGATTTGGAGGAGTATAAAACTTTTAATTTATCCACATAAGCCTGATCACCGGCAATCTCTTCTACTACAACCTTGTATTTATCCGAATATTGTTCATTAAATGCGCTTAAACGATCATTGAACCATTCTGTACTTGAACTTACTCCAACCCAGGAGGTAGGAAAATTAATTTCAATTATCTTACCAGATTCGTTACCGCTATCCGATACCTGTGTATTGCCGGTACTAGATTTGTTTCCAGTTTCATTGTTTTTTGCCCCACATCCTGACAACATACCTATGGCCATAACCCCGATTAATAGTACCCCTACTACTTTCCTAAGATCTTTCTTCATAATAAATCCCCTTTCATTGATACATTATATTTGAGACACCATCGTGCCAAAGCCCCATTTAACTGTATGATGTTACTTTTGTAAACAAGCGGATCACTAAATCAAAGTGATTTTTTCAGCCTAACCTTTAATTGAACCGGCTACCATACTATCTGTCACTTGTTCCTGCAGCAGTGTATAAATTAATATACTAGGAATGATCACCATGGCTAACGCTGCAAACATCGCCGTGTAATTAAATGAAAACTGAGATGTAAAATAATTGAGTGCTAATGGTAATGTTCTTGCCAAAGTACTTTTTGTTAAGATTAATGCGAACATGAATTCATTCCATGAAGTTAAGAATTGGAGTATTGCTGCAGTTGCCAATCCCGATTTAGCAATTGGAAATACAATTAAAAAGTAAGTTTTTGCAAAACCCGCTCCGTCTAAATAAGCTGCTTCTTCCAATTCTACCGGTATACTCTGGAAATAACTCTTTATAATAAACAGCGAGGAGGGAAGCCCTAATGCTGCATATACAATGATTAGTCCTGTTTTCGTATCATACAGACCAATCTTTGTCATAATGATATAGATTGGCATTAATAAGGAGGAAGTAGGTATTAATAACGAGGAGGAAAGCAATAATGTTAAAAATGTTTTCCCTTTAAACCGACATCTTGCCAAAATATATGCTGCCATTGATACTACAAGTATATTTAGAATTGTACTAGCCATGGAAATCAATAAACTGTTATTGTAAAACTTAAAGATAGGAGCCAGTTTAAGTGCTGCATTATAACCTGCCAGACTAAAGTTTGTAGGTAATGCGAATGCAGATGATAAAATTTCTTTGTTCGTCTTAAATGAAGACATTATAATCCATAATAATGGTCCAATTGAGATAAACACAAAGAATATCAGATAAATCAGTCTTAATATCTCAGATACTAATGCCCCTATTCTTTTATTTTTCATATATATTTACTCCCTTATTTACAGTGCATGTGTCACGCTTTATAATCTTATATGGCAGTGTAATCTCTACTTTATCATTTACATTGTCTAAATCCTGAAAAGCCTCTAAGGTTTTCGTAACAAATTCTATGATTGGCTGATGTATCGTGGTTAATCTTGGTATGAATCTGCTTGCCATGGCAATATCATCAAACCCCAAAACCGATACATCTTCCGGTACCTTAAGCCCAAAATCATGCAAAGCAGATATTCCTCCCATTGCCATCTCATCACTAAAAGCAAAAATAGCGGTAAAGTCTGTTTTCTTGTCTAAGAATTGTTTTGTTAACCGATAACCAGTTTCATAAGTAACAGTGCCGCATCCTAACATTTCATTTTCATTTAAGTCAACTCCTATCTCATCAAGTGCGCGTTTACAACCAGTAAACCTTTGAAAAGAAGATCCGATATTTTTCAAAAAATCTGATAGAATTATTATCTTTTCATGCCCCAGACTAATTAAATATTTAGTTCCTTCATAGGCGGCTGCAATATCATTGATATGAACCATTTCTGACCTGCTGTCAAGAGATCCCCCGGCAAACATCACAGTTTTAATTTTCTTGGAAGCGATGTAGTTAATAATATCCAGATCAATGAATTCATCAAAATATATCACGCCTACAATGTTCATTTCCTTAAAGAATATCTTATAGTGTTCACTGTCCGGTATGGTTGGTATAAATACGATTCTGTAATTATATTTTGGAATTTCTTCTATCAATTCTTTTAACACTTCTCCATAAAAGCCTAGTTGTAAATTAGGAATCAAAACAGCTATGACGCCATTATCTTTGCACTTTTTAAATCTTGGTGTATACCCCAGCTCTTTGGAAGCATGTTCTATTTTTCTGGCCGCATCTTTACTCACAACGCCACTACCAGAAAAATATCTTGAAACAGTAGCTGGAGAAACACCTGCAATTTTTGCAATTTCTCTAACTGTCAATGGCATTACTTTCACCTCTTTCAATTTGTTTCAGAAACAATAGTTATATATAATTACTATATTTTTCATTTTTAAACTAATAATTATATCATTATTAACGATTTGATCATAATGTAATAAAATATCTTTGTCAATATAGTCATAAGTTTTACATTTGTTTCATGATTGTTTCATTTGTTTCATAGATTTTCTGTTATAAAATTTCCGAAAAGGGCGTCAAAAGAGCATAAAAAAACGACAAAACTCAATCATTTGATTTTGTCGTTTTCATAGTTTTGTCATTTTTAAAATTCAACAACAAAACTCTCTGAACCCATATGTTATAAAACTTTAGAATATTTCATTTTTTCAGGCAATTCAAGCATTTGACCGGAATGACTCCTTCGGAATACTATAGGCCTCTGCGACCCCAATCCCTTTTTATAAAAAAGCATACTCCTTGTTAACAAATATAGCATTCAATTTCCACTTCATGCCATTGCCTGTTTCCAGACGGATGAAAGCATCCCCATCCCTTTGCTGGATATAAGGAAGAATTCTGCATTGATATCGTCCTGCTTTAATAATGGCCCCAACCATCCTGGTTCCCTGCCCCGGAAGGCTTACTGTGGTCAGGGAATCTTCCACTTCATCTCCGGAAATGACCAGAAAATCATATTTTCCTTTGGGCAGTTCCAATAAAAACTCTGTCTGTTCCGAGCCTTCCAGAAAATCTCGTCTTAAATCATCCGGCCGCCCTCTGTCCTTTATAGCGATCCCCCGGGGATTTAGAAAACCATACCCCAGATCATCGCTGTATGCCTGAATTCCAACAGACTGAGGTCCGGCTGCATAAACCAGGGCCTGCCCGTTTAGATAAGACTGTCTGTGATAAACAGGATCATAATTCTTTATGATATCCGTTCTCCCAAAATCAAAAATGTATGGTGTGGACATGCAGCGGTTGTCATTCGCAAAACCATAGGCGCAGGTAAATGAATCCACAGCCTTATAAAAGCCGGTATCCTCATTTTCTCCAATGAATATTCTCCTGTGGGTCCGTGCCGCTTTATGGATGAATACTTCCGGAAGTGCTAAAATCGGCTGCTGGGATTTCTTCCCAAACTCAATCTGTTCACCCTGTTTCATCTGCCTTTGTATTAGATAAGGCTTTCCGCTGTTACTCAGTTCACCCGGTACTTGAAGCTTCAGGCAATTATCCCTGGTGCTTTCCACGCAGACATAGGTGGTCTTTCCTTTCCGCCTTTGTGCCGATACTATAAAACCTCCGGGAGCCAGAAGTCCGGTAAACTCCACCTCTTTCCAGTCTGGATATTCCCCGGCCACTTCCTCATCATCCTCCCTGTATTGTACGATTTTTTCCATGAACCTATCATCGCCATCGGGAATGGCAGGAAATATATGGATTGCCTCTTTTGCCTGGAGAAGCATCAAATTAACCGTATTCACAATGCATCCTGACACCTCCATCATGGGTGGCAGTTCATGTGCCAGCTTTGTAATGTGACAGTAATTGATGAACCTCTCTGATTCCTCATATCCTAAGCCATTGGAATGCAGCTCGTAGTCCAGCAGCTTTTCATATAATATCCGCTGTGCAGATGTACCTTTCTTTAAATTCGCCGCCGCCATGGCCAGCCAGCCGGGGCCAAAGGTTCCGATTTCCGTATGCTCTACTGCATATTTTAAGGTTTCTTCCGCTTTTTCCCGTACCATCTTATCGCTTTCCCAGGTAACCTCACCGGCAGGAAATACAGGCATAAGTACAGAAGGATGTCTCATAAACAGGTTGTCATTCACCTTTGGGGAATCCTTCCATCTCCTTCCAACCGAGGTGAGACTGTATTCCGGAAGGTTAAAAAGAATATCTCTCATTCCGGCAGCTTCACTTTCCGGTCTGTTTAAAATACCAGCAGCTTCTACCGCCATGATAAGAAGCTTCTTTACACAGGCGATCGTAATTACGGTATCACAGCCAATGGTTCCCTGCTCCGGACAAATATCCAGTTCCAAGTGAAAAATACCATTCTCATCTCTTTTCGCCAGCCATTCAAAGAAACGTATTTGTTCCCGCATAACAGGATAAGCCTTTTTCTCCAGAAACTCCATATCGCCGCTATACTGATAATATAGCCATAAGAACTGGGTACACCAGGGCTGGATACAGTGGTACAGGGTATGGGGATAATCAAGGGCCCAGCCCTCTGTCCCATAGACCTTTTTCGTATATTCCCGGATCTCCTCTTCATATGCCAGGTATCCGTCGCAGAATATCTTTAACAGCTCAGGGTGACCGGAAGAATAGGTTCCATAAAAGGCAGTCTGTATATTGGCATCCCAATACCACATACTTCCCCACATATTAGGTCTGCGGATATCCCATAGACCGCTTAATCCGCACGCCTGCTCCGGATAAGCACTTCCTCTCCCGCAGGAACATTCCATCATATAGACATGCAGATGCCAAAGCGTCTCAAGGAAATAATCCGGCAGCTTCACAGAACTGGTCCAGAACTGGTTCCATGCGTTATCGTGGGTACGTTCCAGATCCTTTTGTCCGCATTCCAGATAGCTTCCCTGCTTTACAGCCATGCCATTTCCCGGCATAACCGCTGCAAATGCCGTAAATTGCTTCGCTTCTTCGGGAAAACACAGGCTTTCTTTTCCTTCCCCAAAATTTCCGGACTCCGGCAGGTATAAAATCGCTTCCTGGATAAACGGTGTAACTTCCTCCTCTTTAGCAGTCGTTTTATCCTGCTGAAAAGAAGTTCGAAAGCATATAATATGTTCAGTGACCTCTGTGGCCACGTGATAAGCCCCCTGCCCCCGTTTCGAGGGAGTGGTCATAGATGCCTCCTTCCACAATCCATCTGCAGATTGCTTCATATCTATGATCACGCCATCCTTTGTCTTTGGGACAAATATTTTTGCTTCTGCCGTTTTTCCGTTCTTTCCTGTGCAAAAATATACCTTTCCCTCTTCAATTGCCAGCCGCAGACAGGAGGTGCTGGTATCTACGTTTTCATCCAGGTATAATACGATTTCACCTGCCATGGGATAGCTGGAGCCTTTGTATGCAGGTCTTTTTCCTGTCTGTTCCGGGTGAAGGATTTTAAGATAGTGAGCCCTTCCGTAATCCTCCGTTGTCCTTTCTTCCAAAACTACCTGGCGTAACTCCTCATATGTCCGCAGCATCCTGGCAGGATCATCAAAGGTACTTTTCTCCTGATCTTTCCGGTCATCCTTTGTTTTTTTCGGCAAAATATGATAATAACAGTCATAGTGGTTCAACGCGATATGCAGCTCGTGGTCCCGAAAAAATATCATGGCACCCATTTTACCGTTTCCAACCGGCAGCGCATTATGCCAGTCATTTGGCACATTCCGAAATACAACCTGATGCATAGTACTCTCCCTCTCTTTATTCTTTGACAGCCCCGCCTGTTATTCCTGCCATTATCTTATTTGATAGAAACAGATACAGGATAAATGTCGGCAGAAATACAATAACGACACCGGCAAACAGACCGGCCCAGTCTCCGGAGTATTTCATAGACTGAACAATTGCCTGGAGTCCTGTGGAAACCGTACGAAGCCCTGTTTTATTGGCAAAAATCAGAGCCATAAAATATTCGTTCCAGATATTGATGAAGTTAAATATCGTTAAGGTGATGATACCTGGCTGGGCCAGTGGGAACATAACTTTCCAGAATGCTTGGTCTGGCGTACAACCGTCAATTTCTGCAGCTTCCTCCAGTGCCTTTGGCAATGACATGAAAAAACCAATAAGGAAAAATACGCCAAAGGGCACATTGATGCAGATATAGAGAATAATTAGAGTCCAGCGGGAGCCAATCAGACCAATGGAGGTTGCCATTTTAAAAAGAGGCATCACCAGCATGACAGAAGGGATAGACATGGCAATGACAAACACATTGTTAATGACACTTTTTCCCTGAAACGAAATACGGGAAAGCACATAAGCAGCCGGAGCTGCAATCAGAATGATCCCTATGCAGCCGCTCAGACTGTATATGATGCTGTTTGCAAAGTATACCGACATCTTGTGCTTCCGAAGCACATTGGCATAATTCTCCCAATGCAGTCCACTGGATAATATTTGATTTCCAAAGATCTCCTTTGTTGTGCTTAAGGAGGCCAGGATAATCCAACCGATCATAGCCACTGTAAATGCGAGCCATATTCCCAGAAGAAGATAACCGGGGATAAAACGAAGTTGTTTCTTACATCGTACTTCTCTCTTTCCAAAGCGATTCATTTTCTATTTCCTCCTCACTGTCCATCTTCTGAAGGGATGATACGGTTCAGTACGGCATTTACAATAAGTACCACAAGCATGATCAGCACGCCTGCAGCAGCACCTGCGCCCACGTTTAGTTCTGCACTGCTGGAGCCGACTCCTGTACCGAACACCACTTCATACATATATACCATTGGGGTGACCGTTGCATTTTCCGTATTAAAGGAGAACAACGTGGAGTATACGAAGAAGCCGGCAGCCGAAGCCGAATACAGAACGATACACCTCTTAATGATATCCTTTAACATCGGAAGGGTGATATAACAAAACTGCTGCCAGATTCCTGCTCCTTCTATCTGGGAAGCCTCATAGTAATCCTCAGAAACCCCATCGATTCCTGCCACCATAATCAGCATATAAAATCCTACTCCCGCATAACTGTAGGCAATCATCATTGCCAGAAAAAGATTCTCCGGTGCAGTCCACTGAAACTGTGCCATGGAATTCCAGTGAATCAGCTCAAACAGTCGCTTGAACAGCCCATACTGATTGTGGTATGCATACTGCATCCACATGGTAACCAGTGCCACTGAACTGATAATATGGGGAAGGTAGAGCATGGCCTTCCAGAATTTTTTTCCCTTGATTCGGGAGGTAATGATGACAGAAAACAGCATGGAAAGGCTCAGTATGACCACTCCCCCTCCTATCCAGATCTTCAAGATATTCCACAGGGACCTTCTGAACAGAGGACTTCCCATCAGCTTGGTGTAATTGGCAAATCCGATGAATTCCCAATCCTTCATGTTGTCCGTCACAAAGCCCACCTTGTTGAAGCTCATCAGAATCGTTCTCAGTGCAGGATAGAGAAAAATAGCCAACAGGCATAGCATTGCCGGAGCCAGAAAACGCACGACAAACCATTTTTTGCTTTTCATATTCACCTTCTCCTTCCATTTTTTGGCATATAATATGGAAGAGAGCGCCGCCCTCTTCCATACTTCTTAAGATGCTGCCGCATGTGCATCTACCGCTTTGCTGCTGCCGCCATATTGGTAACAAACTCATCTGCGGTAATCTGTCCTGCTGCCAGTTTGATAAAGTTTTCAGATATTGTAGGGGACAAATCCGGATTGGATGCAATATCCCCGCCCGATTTAAGCGGTACCTCTACGAATTCCAAAGCATCTTTCATGTTTGCCAGAGCCGGCGGCCACTGAGTATCCACGGTTGCAGGTGTGGTTCCCGCACGCTCCACCATTTTAGCATCATTTTCCTTGCTTAAGGCGTATGCCACGAATTCCATGGCCAGCTCCGGATCCGCAGTGTTTTTGTTTACAGCCAGCAGCGTACAACCAGTGGGATCCTCTTTGCCGCAGCGTCCTGCGCCGTCCGTTACATCAGGATAAGAAAAGCCGCCCCACTGGAAATCAGGTCCGGCGATATCCGCAACCTCGGTAGGCAGACCGGTCAGATTATAGTACATGGCAACCTTTCCGTTTCCAAAATCCACCTGCCCTGCCGGCCATTTATTGCCGCTTACATTGGCATCAAAATAACCCTTCTTTGCAAAATCCTCAAATGCCTTGGCCATATTGACCACCGCTTCATCCTTCCACATCTCGCCAGTGGTATCCTTTACAAGTTCCTGTACCCAGTCCTGGCCTTTTTCCCTGGCAAGATACATGCCGGGAAGCCAGGAAGCATAAGCATCGTCAAAGGTGATCGGAACATATCCGGCTTCCTTGATCTTTGCGCAGGACGCATCTAAATCTTCCCAGGTCTTTGGCTCCGCTGTTACGCCGGCCTCTTCAAAGATGGCCCGGTTGTACATGAACAAAGACATCCATGGCTTATAGCCTACTGCCGGAAGAATATCCGTCCGTCCGGTCATGGTTCCCGGTGTAATCAAAAGGCTGGGAATCAAGGTATCCTTAAAAGGTTTTCCGTCTGTGGTATCATACACCTTATCCACATAGGGAGACAGATCAAGAACATATTCATTTAAATCAATTTCAAAAGGATATTCAAATATATCAATTGTCTCATTACCTTCCATTGCAGGCTTTAAAATTTTCTTATTATCACGTCCGCACCACTGAACGGTTACTTTAACCTTTGGATACTTTTTCATAAAACCATCAACGATTTCCTGCCATACCTCTCCCTGAGGCTCCGTATCATTCCACATTGACCAGTACACCAACGTACCTTCCAGTTCTTTGGACCCCTGCTCTATGGTCTCTGCTGCCACACTTTCTGCTCCCTTGCTTTCTTCAGAAGGGCTGCTTTCTGCTGTTTTGGATGTACCGGCTCCACAGCCTGATAAAACCATACTTGCTGCTAATGCTGCCGCCAATACCTTATTTACCCTTTTCATTTAAATACCTCCATTATGTACTTAGACAGAGCGTTGTCTGCCTTGTAAACTTATTATAAAAAATTGTATACCAAAAAAAAATGTCAGATCGTAACCTGTATGAATGCAAAATAATAAACCGGGCTTTTTATAACCAGTAAGGCTCCCAGTCGGGATTCATCACTCTCATCAATGCCTCCACATAAAAATAATCTCCCCAGAGGCAGTATTCGTCAATTCCCTCTTCTAAAAGACGGCCGTAAGTAGAATGTTTCAAAAGACCGTTCCCATCATCTTCCGGGCGGGCCGCATAATGGTCAATCAGACTTTCCAGTATTTCCTCTGCCTTCTCTTTATAACTCTCGTCACACATTCCCTGTTTGTATGCCTCCAGGATCCCGCAAACCGCAATCGCTGACGCAGAGCTGTCCCTTGGCTCGCCACCGGACATAAAATAAAAATCCCAGTAGGCAGCCAGATCTTCCGGCAGATGAGAAAGGAAATAATCCGTCACACCCTTCCACTGTGTCACGATTTCCGACTTTCTGCAGTTTGAATAATTCAGTGCCAGCCCGTAAACGCCCCACGCCTGTCCTCTGGACCACGCCGAATCATCTGCATATCCCTGCTTGGTGGCCCCATACGCCGGTTCTCCCGTCTCCGGGTCAAAATAATAGGTATGATACGTGGAATGGTCATCACGAACCAATACCCTGCGCGCTGTTTCTAAATGTTTGAGCGCAGCTTCCTGATAAGACATGTCATTTGTTTCCTCAGATGCCCAATAGAGAAGCGGAAGGTTCAGCAGGCAGTCAATAATCAACCGGTATTCTTCCGGATCATCTAGCTGCCCCCATGCCTGAATAAAATTCCCTTTTTCCTGAAATCTGGCCTTTAAGTTATCTGCTGCCAGCAGAGCCGTCTCTCTGGCAAAGGAGTCTCTTGTCAGCTTCCAGGCAGCCACACAGGAAGGCATATAAATAAATCCCATATCATGGTGGTCCACCACGACCCGCTCTTCGATTCTGCTTCGGAAGCTTTTTATCTGTCTTTTCGCTGCTGCCAGAAAGCTTCCGTTTTTCCCTTCCTCAAAAAACATCCATAACATCCCCGTGTAAAAGCCTGCGGTCCAGTCATTATTTTCAATAACCGGATACCAGTTATGTTCGCTTGCCGGAGCCGGAAATCCCTTTAAAAACTTGTTTTGATGTCTCATTGTAATTTCCATGGCATTCTGAAAAGCCATTGCTGCTTTATCCCTGTTCATATATAATTCCTCTGCTAAAATTCGATATTATATTAACTGTTTACCGCTACCAGGCCAGAATTTCGCCGGTAACCACTTGTTCCTTTTCCTCGGACCGGTCAAAAAGTACCGCTTTCCCATAGCCGAGGCAATTTTCATACCGTAAAATATCGGTAGGAGTCAATACTTCCCTATGAGCTAAAAATATAATATACTCTTTTCCATCTGCCAGAATCTTTAGAGCCTCCGCATCCTTCAGATCCAGCGTCTTTTCGTGAATCACGGACCATAACCCAAGGATTTCCACCTGGGCAGGCTCTGCCGTTTCTTTCGGACCTCCGTTTATCACAGCAATCCTGCTGTAAAAGCCTTCTGCAGTACTGACTGCCTTGCAGGTTTTATTCTCTGACTTTTCATTGTAATGACAGGACTGTTCCGTTACATAAAGTTCCAGCGTTTCGTCTTTGTGGGGGAACTGGATGAAGGCTTTTGTTTTATTTCCCTCAAACAAGAGTCTATTCTCTCCACAGCTTACCTCTCCGGACCTTGAAAAGTGATACAGGCTTTTAAAGGTATGCCTTCCTGTGCCATAAAAATCATCCACCAGAATATATACATCCGGTTTAATCCAGATGATCTTCCGGTTCACCAGCACGCCTCGGTCAAGGTATCCCATATGGCTGCCTTCAACATAAGCTCCGAAATGTCCTTCGTAATACTGCTGCTTTAAGCATGTGCAAAGCTCCTTGTAAATCCAGGATGTTTCACAACGGCTGAACAGTTCTCCGTCCACCAGAGATACATTATGTCCCTCAGGCTCTTTGAATGCAAACCGGTCAGGTCCGTCTACGTATGTATATCTTCCCGAATCCACCAGAACATCCTCACCGTTTATAACCAAATCCACATGAAGCTTATCGGCATGGCCATGTCCACCTCCGGTCTCTCCGCAATGAAAATGGAGAAGATTGTCATCTTCCCCCCAGCCGCTGCGAAGATAATAATTCCCGCTAAACGGCAGCTCCGCCGACATAAAGGAGGGTTCTTTCTTCTTCATAGCTTCATAGGTTTCACATTCACCCATTCCAAACTGCCAGGCGCTCTCATAATCCGCTTTTTCATAGCCCCAGAATTTAAGGACAGGGTCCTTTAAGACAATCGCACCCGCCGTTATCTGGTCCCTTAAATCTGAAGCATCGCTGTCTCCCTGCGCAAACTGAGTATGATCCGGTTTTATCCAGATCCCGTTGACATACGCCATTTTCCTGACAGTTTCCCCTATGATCTCAGGCAAAACAAGTCTCCCGCGCGTTCCATAATAATACGCATTTAAAAAGCAATGATAAACCTCATTATGGTACATAGGGGATTGTTCCCACTGGGTGCCATCTGTAAGAACCTGGATCGCTGCCGCCTGCTCCAGGCGTTTTAGGGCGGCCCTCTCATATTCCTTTTTCTTTTCATTTCCCTCGGGCATGATGAGGGAAAGCAGAAGCAATCCGCTACTTTCTAAAACCCCCCAATTGCTGATGTATTTGTGCTCTTTAAAATGTTCCAGCAGACGTTCCCCATGCGTTCCGAGACATAGCTCCACTTCTTCTATAAACCCGTCACTAATGGATTCACTTTCTTCCATCAATGCCAGCGATCTTAACCAGTTTTCTGCACGAATTCCTGTCTCCAGTGTACGCCATGGCCCTAAATCAATGGATTCTCCCGGTTCCACTCTTTCCATCCAGTCCCTCATAAGCCTGACGTAATGGAAGGCGTATTGCTCTTTACCGGTAAGATGGTAAGCCTGACCCAGGCAGAGAAGAAAACGGTGCCTGTTAAACTGCCACAAAAACTCTCTGTCCCCAAACGGGATCAGGTTCCAGTTAATTTCTTTCACAAAGTTCACCGGCTCATAGGTTCTTTCCATATCCCATGGAAAGTCAAATAAAAACGTATTGCAGCATGCTTCTTTAGCCGTCTTTATTACATGCGCTGTTTCTTCCGGCCAGTTTTCCATACAGTATGCCGCTGCTTTTCTCTTTTCTTCTATCCCAAAAATGGGACGAATCCTGCGATAGAATTCTTCCTTCTTCCTGTTTTCCAAATAATGGCTCTCCTTTCCCTTTTATCAGGTTCAGTATATCGCAAAATTAAAAATTCAAAATGTAATATCCTGCACTGGAATAATGTAAAATCACAAACCTCCATTTTTACACAAAAAGGGCGGCTCAAATGTCTTGAGCCACCCTCTTTCCATAAACGATTACTGCCAGCCTGTCTTTCCTTTAAATTTCATCTGTTCAGCAAAATCACGATCCCATTCTTCTAATACCTGTCTGGCTGTCATTCGCCCTGCTAACATCTCGCGCTGGTTGTTCCAGAATTCATTCTTATTAATCCCACTTAATACTTCACTAATCTCTGATACTGTTTTATTCTTCGAAATGTAATTATCATATAGATATTGCTGCCAGCTGTTTAAAACCATCTTCTGATCCTTAAATACCGGCATATGACTCCAGCCTTTATTAAATACATCCATATGTTCCGGCGTGGAAAACCATTCTAAAAAATGTCTTGCCTCCTCAATATGTTCAGAGTCTTTTGATACGGCAAACATCCCCGGTCCGCTGAGCACGGCTAGAAGATCCTTATTATCGTATGGTACCGGCATCATCATTACTTCCCTTTCCGGATTCTTCTTTATCACATCCTGAATAAAGAATTGACCGGATGTATACATGGCCGTTTTACCGGATGCAAATGCATCTACCGCCCCTTCATAAGTAGCTTCCAGGGAATCCGGATTCGTATACCCGGCTTTATAAAGATCCGCGATTTCACCAAGCATGGTTTCAAATTCAGGAACCTCAGACCATTTAACCTGATTATTCAGCAAACGTTCCCACAGATGATTCTCTGTCAATTGAACTGCCATGCAACTGAAAAACAGCGGTGTCGTCCAAGAATCTTTATCAGATGTATACAACGGAATCAGCCCTTCTTCTTTAATACGTTCACAGGCTGTCCGGAACTCTTCCATGTTGTGAGGAATGGAAAGATTCAACCGTTCAAAAATTTCAGAATTATAGATAATGCCGACACTGCTTACAGAACCAATCGGCAGACCAAATAAATGGCCTTCTATTTCCTTATTGATCTTTTGCTCTTCTATAATCCGGCCATACCATGATTCTTTCTCACCAAATTCTACAAAATGATCCGTACCGACCTCCTCCAGCAGGCCTCGGTCGATTCGTATCATATCCGGCATTTCTCCCACCGCTGCCTTTGACTTCACAAGGTCAATCCATTGATTATCCGGAATTCTCTGTACCTCGATCCGGCAACCGGGATTTTCTTTTTCGTATTCCTTCAATAACCCCTGTAAAAAGTCCTTATCGTGTGACTGAGGCATCATAAACGTAAGTACAACCGGCTCGTTCGCTACCTCATCATTTGTTTTTACGTGCTTTTCACCCACACACCCCACCAGAACCAAACAGACCAGCAAAACAGTAAGAACCCCCATGAATCTGATCTTCATTTTTGCCCTTCCCCTCTTTCCCTTCATATTGCCTTACTGTTATTATAATGCAATTTAACACAGGCCGCAAAAGAAAATCATAAACCTAATGATGTAATATCTTAAACCGCCCCGGAAAGCACCTCCAAAATATTGCTTTCCACCAAACCTTATGTTACACTTTTCACAGATAAAGGTGGTGTTTTCAAATAAAAAAAGATCAAAACTATATAAGAAAAATGTTTCTAACCTATTCTGCGACTTTATTGCTGATCCTGACTGTTTTTTTTGCCATTTCTTTATTCATTCTCTATCGGGAACAGTATCACCGAAACGTTCAGATACAGTCACAGCTTTCTTTAAAAGTACAGGAACAGACAGAAGCCTCCTTAAAAGAGATGGACCGTATCATTAATGGTCTGCTTTTTGACAAATCGTTTATGAAGATCATGAAAAGCTCTGATTCCGCTGCTGACTTAATGAATTACAGTGATCAGGTGGTAGAAAATTTTGTGGCTCTCGATGCCCCTCTTTTTTCCACTTACCGAATTATAGCTTTCAATGATTCTTCGTATTATACGCTTGCAAAAACTGGTGAAAATCCTGATTTGATCAAGGCGGCTGCTCTCTCTTACCCATGGAGGGAAGAGGTATTAAGCGCAAACGGGAAAAAGGTATTCATTCCTCCTCACCGCGATACCTTCGATGGGGAACATCAGCTGGTATACTCTGTGGCAAGGACTATAACCGATGGAAGACAGAATTATGGATTCATTGAGGTGCAAAATCTCTATTCCCAATTAGAAAATTACTGCAAGCTTACGGAGGCCTCCGGTTCTGTGCTTATTCTTTCTCAGGATGGCACATTCATATATCCGGCAGTTTCCGGAGAGGCTGATTCCAAGCTGGCTGATATGTATGATACCATATGCAGCACAGGAGCGCAGTCAGGTTCCCTCCGCTTCGGGCAAAATCAGGTTTCGTATCATATTTCCAAATATTCCGGCTGGATTACAGCCGTTTACTGTCCTATATCAGAATTTGTACCCTATGGACTGGAAATCATCGTATTAACCGGCAGTATCTTCCTTCTCCTTGCCATATTATCCCTGTTGACAATCCGCATCGTTACAAGACGTTTGGCCGCCCCCCTCACCGACTTAAGCGAGGCAATCGGGCAGGTATCCTTTGACAATATGAATGTTACGCTGAATACCACTTCAAACATTGTAGAAATCAACAAAATCAATCTGGCATTCCGTACCATGTTCGATCAATTAAAAGAAGCTATTGCCAGAAATATTCAGTCCTGCGCCAATGAGGAGCGTGCAGCTTATCTGGCTTTACAGGCACAGATGAACCCCCATACCCTTTATAACACTATTTCCATGATTGAATCAGTGAGTTATATGAATGGAGATAAAGAGGTTTCCAACCTTTGCATTTGTTTTTCACAAATGCTGCGTTATATCTCAGATTACTCCAAGAGAGAATATACGATTCAGGATGAACTGAGTCATTTAAATAATTATATTTCTTTGATAGAAAAAAGGCACGAAGGAAAATTGAACATCTGCATACATGCCCATCCTTCCCTCCTATTGGTCGTCCTTCCCAAATTTACAATTCAGCCTTTAGTGGAAAATGCGGTAAAGCATGGATTCAGCTCTCAAGTCCATGAACTGAAAATAGAGGTAATGATTGAACCGGTTTCTAATGGCTGGCACTTGATCGTAAGGGATAATGGCAGCGGCTTTTCAAATGATGCCATACCAATGATTTACCGCCAGTTCCAGGAAGGCGACGCCACTTTAGTAGATCATGGTGATGTGGTCAATACGAAGATTGGAAATCTTGGTCTTACTAATATTTATATACGGTTTCGCATCCTTTATGGAGATTCTTTCTCTATTGATATTGGAAACAACCCGGATACTTCCGGAGGATACATTGAAATTACAGTCATTACGGAGGTGTGACATGACCACAATTTTTCTTGCAGAAGATGAAGTTTATGCACTTAAGGTTCTGCAGCAAAAAATTCTTGATTTGAATGAGGATTACGAAATTGTCGGGACTGCAGACAATGGCGTTTCCGCACTGGAACAGCTCCCGGATGTCTCTCCCGATATTGTAATAACAGACATCCGTATGCCAGATATGGATGGACTGTCCCTGATTGATAAATTAAAGAAAGCCGGATGTACTGCCCTTCCCGTAATCATAAGCGGTTATCAGGAATTTGATTACGCACAGCAGGCGGTCCGTCTGGGAGTCGCAGATTATTTATTGAAGCCAGTTGATTTAGAAGAACTGAGGCGCTGTCTGGCCAGCTGTAAAAAACGTGTGAAACGGCGGCGTAAAAATATTATTTCATTTTTCGTCGGAGATGATTCCCTTTCGTTTGAAGCAACCATGGGACAGGATACGTTCTTTCTGATTTATATTATCATTTCCAACCCTTTAAGCACTGTAGAAACAATGATCCATCCCAATGTACGGTATATTCCAAACAATGAAATGGAGCGGCTTTTTCCTAAACGCAATTCAAAGCAATTCATCCACTGCTTTGATGGATTCTTTTCTAATGAAAAAGTTATGATATTAAATTATTCGGATATCGAGGCCCAAATGCTGGAGGCTACCTTGCAGCAATTTGTAAAAAACCTCCAGGAAGTGTCTCAAGAATATATTACTGTCTTTCATACCGTAACGAAGAAACAAGCGATGGCCGCAGCTGTACGCCAATGCTACAACGGCGCCATAGCAAATATTGTTCTTGGCCAAACTGGCGTGTACGCGGGCCTTCCACGGCAAAATGCTCCTGCAGAAACTTTAGGCGATATCGTAGACTTATATGCGCTTCTCATCCAACAAAAACAACCAGACCTCCTGCTCTCCAACATCAGGCGATTGTTCCAGTCCTGGTCCCAGAAGCAGCGGCACTATATTGACGAAAGAAATGATCTTATATTTATACTTAACTCTCTCAAACAAAAGTTTTTGCTGAAAAAGGAATTTGATTATAACAGTCTCTATTTTCTTGAGAATATTATTTCTTTTTCCGCAAACAACTCAGAATTCGCGGATAATTTTTGCTATTTTCTAATTGAAATGTTTATGAACTACGAACCAGAAACAAAAACAGGCGAAGACCTTGTCGAAACAATTCTTGCTTATTTTAAAAACAATTTATCTTCCAATGTTTCTCTTCAAACCCTGGAAGAAGAAATGGGGCTTTCAAAAGTGTATTTGTGCAGAGTCTTTAAGAAATATAAAGGTACCAGCCCAATTGAATACTTTACAAGATTAAAAATAGAGAAAGCCAAAGAGCTTATGATTCAGTTTCCAGATCTATCATTACGAAAAATATCCGAATCCCTCGGATTTAACGACGTGTACTATTTTAGTAAAGTATTTAAAAAGGTCACAGGAATTGCACCTTCGGAGATGCGGGCCTGTGAGCAAAGGCTATAAAGCTTCAAGGACCTTTTTCAAAGTTACTGATATAAATGCGTTGAACGGGTGTATGATGGCCAATCGTTCTCTGTGCCTTCCTATCACCCGTTCAATCATTGGATTCTATCAGTCATGTTATATTTCCTGCGTTTTTCCATGTTATCTCAGATAGATTTCTTGATATTCTTTCCTATCTCTGTATGCTTTTGCCAGTTCCTTGAACGCTTCCATGGTACATGCTTTCTGTGGACCTTCGGCTTTTAGTCCGGCTTGTTCCACTACCAATTGGCCGTTGATTATGGATGCCGTGGCGGGCTCTGCAAATTGGCCGCCTTTCGGTATGATTTCAAATGTGATGGCGCAGCAGCAACCAGTCAGATCTGTAAAGCAGATGTCGGTTTCCTCTCCGTGGTATAGAATTGCGTCAATGCAGACGGCAGATCCGATGTCTTTATGGCCGCCGGTTTCGTTGACGTGCTCTGCTTCTTTGGTGATTTGAAGTTCCACATGGTTGTCTCCGAATTCTGCATACGGGAATGTGATGCGTATGCAGGCGTCTGCAATCTCAATATCGAAAACATTGTCTCCTGTTTTCACTGCGTTTACCTGGTCTGTTGCCCCGCCGATTTCGAATCGGAATCTTAAGTCAGAGGCTTTGATGGTTGCGTCTTTTACCATGTCCAGATTGCAGTGTGTGTCCCCTCCGTTGGTTCCGAAGCCGGTAACTGACACCGCCCTGGTTTTGTCCTGAGAGGTAACGATAAGGCCTGAGGAATAATCGTAAAAGTCGTGGAGGCATTTGATGCTGCAATAAAC
This sequence comes from Lacrimispora sphenoides, assembly GCF_900105215.1. NCBI lineage: Bacteria > Bacillati > Bacillota > Clostridia > Lachnospirales > Lachnospiraceae > Lacrimispora > Lacrimispora sphenoides. The sequence continues at coordinate 1,517,388 of NZ_FOIP01000002.1, forward strand.
AGGCTTTTCTTCCGTGCCGTAGTAGCTGATATGGTTGCGCTTCTGGTTCCAGAAATTGGACTTATAAAAAGTGCCCAGGTTAAAGTTTTCATTCTGGTAGCAGACTGCGATTTCGCTCTCCCACGGTTTCTCGCCGTGGATGAATACCGCATCCACCTGGTTTTCTTTGGTTGGATTGATAAAATACTGCTCATAGCAGGTTGGGCACACGCTCTTGGAACTGAAAAAACCTATGGGAAGCTTTTCATCAAGGCCTTCTTCATCAAGAGGCACCAGGGATATCTGATAGCTAAGGGCCCTCTGGATCCGCATCAGCAGCTGGGTATCTTCCAGCATTCCGTAAAACCGTGCATGGGGACCTGCCCACTGTTTGGTTTTATAGTGGAAATGGTCTGCGATGCATTTCCAGGCCAGGCCGCTGATATCTTCCAGCTTCTTAACAGCCTCTTTATCTTTGATATAAGGAATCATGGAGGCCAGATCATCGATGACCACCCAGGTATAAGAAGGGCTGTTGTATTCCTGGAATGCCCCGTGGCCGATGTTAAACGCATACAAGCCATCCAGCCTTCTTTTCGCGTATTCCACCAGGGAATCTTCTCCGAACTGCTCTCCGGCTACCATGGTCACAAGGGTTCCCATAATGGAAATATTGGTATAGTGTGGACCCATATTCCGTTGGATGATAGAGTTACAGCTATGTATGATTGCCTGGTGCATCATCTCCGCTAAATCGGCCGGGATATGTTCCCTGTAATCGATGAGCATCTGCAGCAGCTTTTTACCACAGAAATCCGCCCAGTTCCAATCCGGCGGAGCCATCTGCTCCAGTGTCTCCTCCATAAAATACGGCCATATTCCATAGGTATCATGAACGGAATTGGTATCCTGAAGAGGTACCACCCGGTGCAGGATTCTTATTGCCTCTTCAAAATTCTCTTCTGTTCCCCGGTTCATCCGTTCATATGCATAACTCAGGGAATCGTAGGTCGGATGTACCATTTGGTTTACCAGTGTACTGTGATATCCGTGTTTGCCGCGCCACTGGGTGATCATTGCCTCTTCCCTGTCATATTTTTTATCCATCCTGCCCATGATCCTGTCATTTAATTGTTTTTCCTGAGGATTTAAAAATTCAATCATCGTACATTCCCTTTCTCCAAAAGAATGGTTCCGTGTTCTTGCTTTTATTGGTTTCCATTTGGTTTCGTATCAAAAATCTTTCTTCTGAGTTTGCTGTACTGCTTCGGAGTAATTCCCATGATCCGCTTAAAGGTCCTGATAAAATGGGATTCATCGGCATACCCCACCAGCTCACAGATTTTCAATATGGGCATCCCTTCCGAAAGATAGGTCCTGGCCTTCATCACGCGCGTCATGATGATATACTCATTGGGCGCCATCCCGGTTACGGCTTTAAATAGTCTGATCAGATGGGTCTTGCTGATGAAAAACTTAGCCGTCAGCGTATCCAGCGTCAGATCCTTGTTTATGTTGTTTTTAATATATTGCAAAATCGGATTTAAACGTTCCGAGGATTGCTCCTCCTGATAGTGGACGGAACCTTTGAAATACCCGCTGCACAAGGTCACCAGTTCCGTCAGGGTCAGTTTCTTAAGCAGTTCCGTCCCATACCGGCTGTCCTTAATATAACGGTCCAAACGGGAAATGGTATCCAGGAATTCCTCTGTCTGTGTTTCTGTCAGCTGTACATAATGGGCCACTCCCTGGGGCCGGTTTATAAATGCATGGAATAGGTCCTCCTCACCGGTATTGAACATTGCAATATAGTCAGGCACAAAGGATATGATATAGCGGTCAAAGATTCCGTCGGGCGGAGCGGTGGTTCGGTGCAGCTCGCTGTTATTGACCAGCACTAGACCGCCCCGGTTCAGCGTATAGGAACAATTTTCAAAGTAGAATCCGCTGTTGTCCGTCAGTGTGAACCAAATCTCAAATCCGTCATGAAAATGCAGGTTTTTCATATCATACTCATGGGCACCGCAGACAGTATGGGTCACCATCAGGTTATCCTGATATAATTCCTGGACAGCATATACTTCCTTTCGCTCCATTTTATCACTCCTGTTCAAATTCAGCCAATGCCAGGCAGGTAAGGGCCTGCCCGTACAAAGTAGGTATTACTGGTATGTCCCGGTATTCCTTAGCTGTTTTCATAATGGGCGTCCCGCCAGACACCCCCTGAACCGTCCCTGTCTCATCTACGTAATGAGGCAGCACCTGATATACCCGCCGGGCAGCATTCTCCAGGCTGCCGTCCACATACCCGAACCGGATGCCCCTTTTGATCCCACAGGCGATTCCGGCAGAAGCAGAAAGCTCATCGTAAGATGTGGGGTCATCTAATATGGAGCCGAACAATCCATTGTTTCTCTGCAAACGTGTAAGAGAGGAGGCATGACGCTGCAGCTTACGGATTACATCATCTCTTTCTTCGAATTTCCCCACCTCATTGAGAATTTCTACGGTACTGTATATGATCCAGGCGTTAGCCCGTCCCCAATGGATGCTGCTCAAATGGGTCCTGCTGGTGCCGTCCCAGCCATGATAGAACAGCCCCGTTTCCTCGTCCCACAGATAACGGTAATGGAGGACCAACTGGTCCGAAGCAAATTCCGTATAACTTCTGTTACCGGTCAGTCTCCCGAACCTGGCCATGAAGATGCATACCATAAATAACGTATCCGCCCACATCTGATTATCGAAGCTGGCATTCTCTGTCACCGTATGCTCCAAACCTCCGTCAATGGTTAACGGTGCTTCTTTTAAGACGTATTCCGCCATATCCTGACACACCTTCCGATATGCTTCCTTACTACTCTTCTTATACAATTCCAGTATTGCAATCATAGGAGCCGTAGAATTCACGGTCTTCTGCCGGTAAGCATCCTCCAGATGCTTACCAGCCCAATCAGTCAGGAAATCCAAATACTCATCCTTTCCGGTAACCTCCCACGCTTTCCAAATACCGTACAACCCTACTCCGGGCACCCAATCAAAAGAATGGATGTTCATGGCCCATTCCTTGTCACTGCCATGTACAACTCTGTCTGTGATTTTCTCTATTAACTGCAAAATGTGCTCCTTCCAATACGATTTCTTATTTATTATTTTTCTAAACTTATTCTGAAGGTCCGTATCTGAAACGGTTTCATACGGCATCGGATCTCCGCTCCCTGGCCTTTGATACCGAGAGGCTGTTCCAGAAGATTGCACTCTTCATAACCTGTAATATGGAAATCCGAAGTGATCACTGCGTCCGCCGTACTTCCATGGCATTCGTGGATACGCAGGATCAATCCTCTGTCGTCTTCTGCCGGTTTTACTACATCCATTTGTACCGCATTGGTGTTACAGGTAAATATTTGCCTGCCGCAGATTACGGAGTTCCCTCCTCTGCATTCCAGCGGTTGGTTCAAAGCAGTACTTTCTTCAATGACACGGCCTTCCTGCAGACTTCCCTTATGAGGAAGGAGGGAATAGGTGAAGCTGTGATGCCCCATATCCGCTTGGGCATCCGGATGTTTTGCGCTTTTCAGCAGGGAAAGTTTCATCATATGGTCCTTGATGCTGTAGCCGTATTTGCAGTCATTCATCAACGCCACACCGTAGCCGGTTTCGGAGAAGTCCGCCCACTTATGGGCCGCCACCTCGAACCTGGCCATGTCCCAGCTGGTGTTAAAATGGGTTGTGCGTTCCACATGGCCGAACTGGATATCATAGGACGCTTTGGTACTTCGCACATTAACCGGGAAGGAAGTTTTTAACAGCCTGTGGTCTTCCTGCCACTCCACTTCACTCATAAAGTCAATTCTTCTGCTGTCCCGGTACACAATCATATCCTGGACCACATCCGACTGGTTATAATGATAAGCGAACCGTACCACAGCTCTAAGCGCTCCTGCCTCTATCACTTCTGCAGGCCTGGTACATTCCATAATTTCCTTTTTTTGAGTATAATAAATGTCCACATCCCAGGCATCATGATTAAGCGGCCTGTCTTCATAGATTTCCAGCACATTGCCTGATTCGCCGTCTGCCAATACCTCTCTGTCATTTTCTTTATCATAAATGCGGCACAACTGCCCATCTTCATTCCAGCAGATCGTGTAGTATGGCGTTTCCAGCCTTCCAGTTCTTTCATCCCAGCAGAACGGCGCGGTTTCGGGATCTCCAGCCTCTCCACCACAGCAGGAGGATATAGACTCAGATTCCTCAGTTTCCCCATATCCGCAGCCCCGGACAGCTACCGAACTGCGGGCAGGAACCAGCACATCCACCAGATAACCACCTTCTGTTTTCTGCGCCTCCAACCGGTTTCCACGCTCATCATTAAAGCTGATGTCTTTCTCCGTACTGATGAACACCAGTCCCCTTTGGTCATAGGCGCCGCCGTGATATACTGTATACCAGCTATCCTCAAGGGAACTTTCCGTTCTTTCGCCAAGCATTTCCCAGGCGTCTTCCTTCAACTGATTCAGCAGACTGTCCGCAAGATCGTATTCTTTCATGGAATCCTGATACACTTCCCGGATGGAGGAGCCGGGAATGATATCATGGAACTGATTCCTCAGGATGATTTCCCATGCCTCCTTTAATTTGTCCTTTCCCGAGGCTCTGCCCCAAAGACTGGCCAGCGCGCTGAGCCATTCGGCCTCCTGGGCTTTATTTTCCAGCTTGCGGTTTCGCTTCTTGCTACTTGCCTGTGAGGTATAAGTGCCTCTGTGGTATTCTAAGTATAATTCACCGTCCCACAGCGCCAGCTTATCTCCTGCCGCTTCTGCATCCTTATGGATTTCCTCAAAGAATTGCCCGGCTTTTACCGGCTTCACAGCAGGAAGTCCCGGCAGGCGGCTCATGACCCGTAAAAGCTCCAGCATCTCCCGGTTCACACCGCCGCCTCCGTCTCCATAACCATAAGACACCAGCGTCTGATTCGAAATATCCTTATTCTTGAATTTCGTCCAGCTTCCTATGATGGCCCTGGGATTTAACATCCCATTGTATGTAGAAAAACGGTCGGAAAAATCCTGGTTCTCCTCAGGTGTATCCACAAAATAAGTCAGGATCTCGCTTCCATCGATGCCCCTCCAGGTAAATAAGTCATTGGGGATGCTGTTGAACTGGTTCCAGCTGATTTTTGTGGTCATGAATGTTTTGATATTGCACTGTTTCAAGATCTGAGGCAGCGCCCAGCTGTAACCAAATACATCCGGCAGCCACAGATAGCGGCATTCCACTCCGAATTCCTTCCGGAAGAATTCCGTACCGTAAAGTATCTGGCGTACCAGGGATTCCCCTGATGTGATGTTGCAATCCGCTTCCAGCCACATGCCGCCCTCTGCTTCCCACTTCCCATCCTTTACCCGCTGCTTAATTTCCTCATAAAGTTCCGGACAATCATGTTTCAAATATTGATAAAGCTGGGGTTGGGTCTGTAAGAAAACGAACTCATCATATTCTTTCATCAAACGCAGGGCCGTCGCAAAGGATCGCATGGATTTCTCCCTGGTATGTTTTAACCGCCATAGCCACGCTACATCAATATGGGTGTGGCCGATGCAATTGACGGTTACTGGCGATTTCCAACCGGATGCGTCAATCCGCTTTTCAAACAGTTCCAAAGCATCAACGATGGTTGCGTGAAGCTTATCCTCATCCCAATTGATCAGCTTTAAGGCTTCTTCCATGGCGTCCGTCAGAATATATTTATTCCCATCTGTTTCTGTCAGGTACTGCAGCTCCTGGCAGACCGCTTTTAAGTAATAATAGAACTTATCCGCCGCTTCATGTAAGTATCCCACATGGGCCTTTAGCATCTGATGGTAAAATGTCTTTTTCTTCCCGCCGCCTTCTAACCCTGTCCATAATAGGAAAGTCAGTTCAGCTTCCTGGCCGGCAAATTCTTGCAGAGCCACATCCTGATGATTGGAATCCATTCCCTGATAAGGCTTCCCATTGACGTAAAGCAGGGACTCAAAGCCGCTGTTGCCACCGCCCCCTGTAACTCCAAAGTCAAACAGGCCTGTCACTTTATATCCAGCCATCGCCCTGGGAAGCACCAGCTTCTTTCTCAGCCACAGATAACGGTCCCGTCCCACAAAGAAATCACAAAGCTGCATATCCGTACCCGTGAATTCATTCGGAAGCTCCGTATAAGGCACATCTTCACACCCTGTGGCTTCCATGGATTCCATAGGCGTAATGGGCTCCAGCCCACAGTAGCGCCTCCACTCCAATTCGACCATCCTCTTTTCAAACTTTTCCAATGAAAATATCATATGATTCATCTCTCATTTCTCTTTTACTTTTCAGGTAAATCCACAATGGCAACACAGGTATTTCCGGCTTCGTTTAACATGGTGAAGCATAGCTTCTTCCCATCGGGGCTGAATACCGGATGGGGGTGGCAGGGATGGACCCAATTGGTTTCCGCCCTGACCAGGGGAATTTCCATCTCCATGGCCTGGTCAATTAAGACCACATCGCTGAATTTTCCGGGGACCTGGGTATCGGCAGCCAGCCGATTCCCGTCAGGCGATACGCCTACATGCCAGTACTTGCCTCCGGAAGCCACTGAGCGGGTCTTATGTGTCTCCCTGTCGATATACCATACTCCTCTTGGTTCTATGGTCGCAGATATGTATTTAACAAAATATAAACCTTTTCCATCAGGACTCCACATCTCATGGCCGCAGCATTCCCCATTGTTCCCGTCCTGATCCAGGCGCTGCCGGAAGATATTCTCTGTCTTGCCGTTTATTACGTCCGTCATCCAAAGGCGGTTGGTGATATAACAGCAATGGCCTTCATGACAGAAGAACATGTGGTTCGGATCCACAGGGCTTGGCATACAGTGGGATATTTCGTTAAAGGGCGGCGGGAATGATTGGCGGTGAAACTCCTCATGGCTCCCTGTCAGTAAGTTTATCCTGCCAATGGAATAGCTGCCGTCCTCGTATTTCCAGCAAGCCGCCCCGAACTGTCCGTCATTGGTTATGGAAATGGGTCCGACCAGAGGATACGGCGCCTCCCATAATATTGATGTGGTTCCCGTGCTGATTTCCGTTGCCAGATACCGGTCCCCCTCTACATGATATAATTTTCCGTTCCTCACCGTAAAATCCGTCCCGACCCCGCCTTCACAAAGCAGCCTCTCTTCTCCTGACTCCAGATTCGTCCACACATAGGAACAACTGCTGTCTTTTAGGCTGGGCAGCCTGGCTGTCACTACCGCCTGGTTCCCATCCCAGCAATTGGACGTCACATAGCAGTGGGCAACATTCTTCCCTTCTTCATTTAAGGTCCTGTATTCCGTCCCAAAGGTATCGCATCGTTTCATTCTAAAATCTGCCATAGGTTTACCTCCTCTTATACACAGGAAATGCCAGCGACTGCAACAGCCACTGGCATTTCCTGTTAGCTGATCGTAATTATTTGAACAAATCTTTATTTTTCTCGTACCATTCTTGGCGTTCTTTCATCACATCGTCAAATCCCAGGCCTTTTTTCTCGCTCTCGATTTCGGTAATACCTTCTGCAACGGAATAGCTGGGATCGCTTATCATCTTAGCTTCAATGGAATTCTGGATAGAGAAGAAATCGCTGTTATATTTGCTGGACAGCTCGGATGCCGGCAGATATGGGATATCCCTTCTGAACTTATTCTTCGTAGCCGTATCAAGCCCAAGGGTGCGCAGTTTGGCATATTCCTGGGACAGTTCGTCCTGTGCACTGGTGATTTCGATGTATTTGCCGATATCGTCAATAACTTCACCTGATACAATGGCGTATTCCGTCGCATAGTTCAGTTCTCTCTTATTCTTTTCCACGTCGATCTTCTGAGGAATGCCGTCTACCATTTTATAATGTACGCCTTCCGTACCGTAAGTAGGGCCTTTCCAGCCTTCCTTAAGCATCCAGTCGATGAATTCCAAACATGCTTCCGGATCTTTTGCATTGCGGTTCATGCAGATTATTTTATTTGCAGGCGGTTCCTGGTAAAGTCCTCCCTTTCCTTCCGGTCCTGCAACAGGTTCCAGAGGGATGAACACGGCTTCCGGAACATTCTTTTTCAGCTCCCTCCACTCAGACTCCATGTTGTAACCAGACAACCAGATACCGGCCTTACCTGTAACCACCAGTTCACGCTGACGCTCAAAGTTGGTATCGGTGATGTATTCCGGATCAATGATGCCTTCGTTGTACATCTTCTTCAACATGTCAAAACACTGTGCATATTCGTCCGTACCTACCCAATCTTTAAGCTGGCCATCAATGACTTCCATATTCCCGTCCGGCTGCCCGAACAGGGTCTTCATAATGGAAAGGAAGTTGTAATTAAAGGAAAGCCCGAAGGTATCATCCACCCCATTTTTATCCGGGTCATTCTTTGTGAATTTATAAGCCACATCATACAGTTCATTCGTGGTGGTCGGTGTCTGAAGCCCTAAATTGTCCAGCCAGTCCTGGCGGATCCAGATGCCGTGGTTAGCCACGCCTAAAGGCGTCCTGGCTGATGTCATTGCATACATCTTGCCGTCATCTCCAGTCAGATAAGGGACCAGCTCCGGATGTTTTTCCAGATATGCCTTATATTCTGTGCTGTATTGCTCTATGTACTCATCCACGGGCTGGATGACGCCTTGCTGGATCAGGCTGTCCATAAATGTCTTACCGAATTCCCACACCAGATCCGGAGCAGAATCACTGGCAAACAAAGCGTTGATCTTTGCTACGGACTCGGTACGGGGCACCGGTATCCAGTTTACCTTTACCGGGCTGTTCTCATTGATCCAGTTCACCCATCGGTTGTCTTCCATGGTACCTTCTTCTGCGGGACATTGGCCTCGTTCCAAAATCGAGATGGAAATCTCCTTTTTCCCTGAGCCTTCGGCCTGCTTCGTGGTTTTGCCTCCTGCGGCCCCGGTCCCTCCTGTTGTGGCGCTGCCACCGCCAGAGCAGCCAGCCATTGCCGCTCCTGCTGCCATTGTAACCGCCAGTGCCAAAGCTGTTAATTTTTTATTCATAGCTTCTCCCATCCGCCGCATCTGCGGCATTTATTTTTGTTTTATTTGGACGCATGATTCTCCTTTAAAACCTAACCCTTGACCGAACCTATCATGGCTCCCTTTACAAAATACTTTTGAAGAAATGGATACACACAGATGATTGGCAGGGTAACCACCATGATAGATGCCGCTTTAAAGGTTTCCGCAGCTACTGTGGACTGAACCAATCCTTCACTGCTGCTGACTTCAATCATCTTAGCCGTATCCAGCATCTGCTTTAATTTCACCATCATAGGGAATTTGGTGGTAGAGCTTAGGTACAGCATGGGATTGAAATAATTATTCCACCAACCCACGGCATAGAAAAGCACCATTGTTGCAATCACCGGTTTGGATACCGGAAGGATCACCCGGCATAAGATCGTAGGCTCATTGGCGCCGTCAATGGCTGCCGCTTCCGATAAACTTTCGGGTACACCCTCAAAAAATGTCTTCATTACGATCAGGTTATAAGTGCTGATTAATCCCATCAACCACAACCCTGTATAGGTATTCATCAGTTTCAACGATTTAATCAGTACGAAATTAGGAATCATGCCGCCGGAAAACAGCATGGTGAATACGATCATTCCTACAAATATCTTCCGCCCCCTTAAGTTTCTTTTGGAAAGGGAATACGCTGCTAATGTGGTAGTCACAAGGTTCAGGAATGTCCCTACTACCGTAAGCAGGATGGTATTCTTCATGGATGCAAAAATCTGCCCGTCCAGCAGCAGCTGGTTATAAGCCTCCACATTGAATTCCACCGGCCACAGCACTACTTCTCCGGCTCCCACAGCCCGGCTGGAACTGAAGGATACGGCCAATACATAGAGGAAGGGATACAACGCACAGATGGTAAATAAGGTCAGGACCACATAGACCACCGCCAGGAATATCCTTTCTTCCAGGGACTTCTTAACTTTAACTGCTTTTTTAACCTGTTTTGCCATTACAATACCTCCTCTCCTCTACCATAAGCCTTCGCCGTTGATTTTCTTTGATATCCGGTTGGTGGTGTATACTAAGATGCAGCTTACCGCCGACTGGAACAGACCGATTGCTGTTGTATAACTGTACTGGGCGCCTTCGATACCGACCCGGTACACATAAGTGCTGATTACCTCCGATACATCGCGGACCGCAGGGTTCATCATGACGTATACCTGTTCAAATCCTACATCCATCATGGAGCCCATCCGTAAGATCAGCATGACTACGATGGTGCTCTTTAAGCAGGGGAGGGTCACATAACGGATCTGTTTCAACTTGCCTGCACCGTCTATGCGGGCCGCCTCATAAAGCTGTGGGTCGATTCCGGTGATGGCTGCCAGATAAATGATGGTTCCCCATCCGGCTCCCTGCCAGATACCGGAGATGATGAAGGTAATGGGCCACCAGAACCTGCTGCCCATGAAGTAGATAGGCTGGATTCCAAATACATTTTTCAGTATATGATTGATAATGCCAGAACTGGGTGAGAGAAGTCCAATTAAGATTCCTCCCAGTACCACCCAGGACATGAAGTGAGGCAGATACATGATGCTCTGGGTCACCTTCTTAAAGGTCCTGCCCTTCACCTCATTTAAGAATATTGCCAGGATAATGGGCACCGGAAACCCGAACAAAACGCTTCCTGCATTCAGCAGCAAAGTATTTCTCAAAATCATATAGAAATTCTTGCCTGTAAATAATCGCTTGAAATGTTCAAGACCGACCCATTCACTTTCAAAAAATCCGGTGGAAAATTTAAAGTTTTGGAACGCCATAATTGTTCCGAGCATGGGAAGATACTTAAAAATGACAAAATAGGCCATAATTGGGGTCAAAAAAATATACAGCCATTTATCCCGTCGAATATCCTTGATTAATGGCCTTTTGCTCTCTTTTTTTGATGTGTTTTTCATCAATATGTATATTTCTCCTTTCTTTTTATTCTTTATTTTGTTCTTTTTATCAGATTTGTTATTGCCTTATGGAATCATTATAGCTAATATACGCATATTTGTATCTGCTTATATCGCCATAAAGTATGCGTATATACCCATTTTGGTCAAACTATCCAACTGACTGGGATTTTTTATTGAAACTCATATACAAAGTGACTATATCATCCTACCTTTAATCCCTTTGTTTTCAATAAAAAAGGGCACCAATCATTTCTGATTGATGCTCTGTAATGTGTACTGATTTTTAATTTTATTTTCTTATTTAAGAAGGATATCTTTCTTATCAAGAATCGCTGCTACAGCAGCACAAGCCGGGCAATCACAATATTTCTCTCCGGCAGACTTGATTTCAATTGCATGTGCCGCGATATGCTTCGCAGTGTCCGCACCAAAAACCTGAATTCCAGCATCAGATTCTGCAAAGCCGATTAAACTGTCAATAGGCATTATATCTGCCTCAAGCTCATCAATATATTTTTTGGTTTCTGCGGCTTCCCTATCAGTTCCAATAGCGGCCAACCAATTCTGAGCTGCTTCTTTTGCCTCACTGCTACATGATGGAGCACTTACTAATTCGTTTGTTTTTTCAACAACATAATTTAATATATCCTTGTCCATATTGTATGCCTTCTTTCTTTGAATTTTTCTATATTTTACCATAGTTCCTTTACCTTTGCAATTCAAAGTTGGTTGTTCATTTTTTGAGTATTCTCTCTAAGTATGCGGCATCTAACAAATTCACTGTCTCAAAATTCCCTTTATAAAACACACCCCAGTTATTGAAAACACAAGGCAATTCCTTTGCTTTTTGCAGCGTATCCACTTGAATTAAGGATACAGGAATGTCATTTGTATCACAATGTTTTTTTATCATCTCAATGTTTTGACAGACATAGGGACATTGCATATCATAATAAATTGTTAGTTCTTTGCTTTCGATTTCTTGGTTTTTAACCTGTTGTGCAAACTTTGGCATTGTTCCGTCAAAAGAGAGTGCAAGCAATTCATATCCATGATCGGTAGTATCAACAACCTCAAAACCAAACTTCTTTGCAAATGATTGGTCAGAAAGCCAGGCTTTTTGCTTATTTGCTCCAAGCATACAAACGCCGGATTTTCCCTTTTCTTTCGCATCAGACAAGCAATATTCCATCAGCGATTTCCCATACCCTTGTCCTTTGGCACTGCCAGATACCCATAAGCAATACACATAATAATAGTTGTCGCCAGTTATGGGAACCCAAGCAGTTTCAAGAGGAGCATATTCTATAAAAACTGTGGCCTTTGCATTTGACTTTCTAAAGACATGACCTTCATTTAATCGCTCTGAAAGCCATTTCCGCTTTGCGTCAATGCCTTGATGGGGCTTTTTACTGCGGATAATGCAGCATAAATGCTCATTGGCAAGATTTTCTGTTGTTAAGTTTACAAAATCAGTATTCATATGCGCCCTCGCTTTACGATCTAATTCTTATCAACATGCAATATCGTATTTAAAAGTATATTCGCCCCTTTTAAACAGCTTTCTACCGGAGTATATTCTATCTCACAATGGCTATGCCCTCCCACACTTGGCACGAATATCATGGTGGTGGGAACCAAATCTATAGCAAACTGCGCATCATGACCAGGGCCGCTGTATATTCTACGATTGGAATAGCCGCATTCCTGTGCACTTAATTCCACATAGTCAACCAGTTCGGTAGTAAAGCTCACGGTCTTACGTGCCCATGCTTCCTCATAACTCACTTCGCATTGCTCCACAACGCTTGGAATTTTTTTGATAACTTCAAGTACCTGCTTGATCACTGCGGAATCCTGATGTCTCGCATCCAGGGTGAATTTCACTTCATCCGGTATTATGGTGTGAATATTCGGATGGGCAGAAAACTTTCCCGTGGTATAAACCAGCTTGCCATCTAACTGGTCCAGCTCATCATGGAGATATTGAATGGTTTTGACTGCAGCATAAAGGGCATCCTTACGGTATTTCATAGGTGTTGTTCCTGCATGGCCAGCCTGTCCGGTAAAGGTAAATTCGTAATTGATCATACCGCAGACGCCTTCTACCACTCCTATATCGATCCCTTCTGCTTCTAATACCGGGCCCTGTTCAATGTGAAGTTCCACCAAAGCCTTTGTTTTGGACGGATCCAGCCGGTTTTCTTCCTTTCCTTTAAATCCGCTTTTATCCAAAGCCTCTCCGAACGTATACCCTGGAATGTCTTTTGCCTGCGAGGCCAGCATGGTTTCCTTGTTAAATTTTCCACAAACAACACCGGAAGACATCATTGCCGGTTCAAACCTGGCACCTTCTTCATTGGTCCATACTATAACCGTAATCGGATGCCTGTGAGGTATTTTTTCCTTTACAATGGTTTCTGCCACCTCCATTGCTGTTAGGACACCGAGAATCCCATCATAATTGCCGCCCTGGCGTACGGAATCCATATGGGAACCTGATACAATGGCAGGTAAATCTTCTGTTCCGGCAATGGTTGCATATATATTTGCCATATCGTCGGTTACAATGGAAGCACCGATTGCCTCCATGCGTTTCACGAATTCTTTTCTTGCGGCTAAGGCTTCATCTGATAAGGAAAATCTGGTAATCCCACCCTTTCCTGTATCTCCAAACCTGCTGAAGGTCTTAATCTTATCTTCCATTCTTTCAAAATTGCACTGAATCATGTTACATACCTCCTTTTATGTATCACACATGCTGTCGTTTTTTATTCATATCATTGGTTAAGTATACCATAATTGCATAGTCTTAGTCCAATGACTTTATAATTTTTCTACGTAATCCTTTCCAGTAAGAACTGGATACAAAAATGGATGCTGCGTAACTAACATTCGTTAGCAAAGCAGCATCCATTGATTTAATTAATTATTGATTCCATACTCCATTATTGTCAACCAGCCAGCCATCTGGAGTCTCACCATTCATGTATAACGATCCACGCGGGCGTGAGTAACCTTCTGGCTTTTTATATTCCCATTTCTCCTGATTCAGTGCCCAGCCGGATGAACCTTCTGCTTGTGTGGTTAAATAATACCATTTCCCATCTATGCAATTCCAGCCTTCTGCCATGACTCCGGATGAATCCAGATAATACCAGGAACCGTCCATCTGATCAAAGACCCAACCTGTCTGCATGGCTCCATCTGAGCTCAGCCAATACCATTTTCCATCGACCAGAAGCCAGCCTGTTGCCATATTGCTCTTATCATTGAAATAGTACCACTTTCCGTTCACTTTTTTCCAGACAGAACCTATGTTCGATTCAGAGTTTCTATCTCTGTCCTGGCTTCCCTCTCCGTCCAGATTAGTTTTCCGGAATTCACCTGTAATATAGGTATCCTGCAGGAGCGGAAACTCATATTTTCCGTTTTTGTCCGGAGACACTGTCTTTCCGTTAACAGATAGACGTTTTAAACGATATCCAATATCAGGAACCGTCTTTACAATTACTTTTGTTCCCTTTTTTCCTTCAGAGAGATTGGCAGTAATGCTGCCTCCTTCCAGACTGTCATCTATGGACACTTGAAAGTGTTCTTCTTCTCCTGTGGTACTGTTAATTATTAAGGTCACTGTTCCGTTATCCGTTAACACAAATGATATTTTATCTGTTTTGTGATTCCAATAAATGGGTAATTGTCTGGTTTCTCCACCTGACCCCTTAAATGTCGCAGTAATGGAACTGCTGTCCTTTCCCTGATCAGGAATGTCCATCCACACTTTCACCGGAGCATTTAACGATATAGGCTTTCTATTTCCATACTTATCCTCCAGCTGAAGCTGAAGCCCGAAGGATTTTCGGAATTCTTCTTCTGTTTCCGATACATTGCCGTCTGTGACCGACATAATTGCAGTACGGATTTCCTGATCATCTTCCTCATCTTCAAAGATCCAGAAAGCGGTTGAGGGAGATGCCTTGCTTGCATTGGAGGCAGTCGCTCTTACTGCACTGGAAGGAGTTGCACTGTTTCCTGTGATTTTAATGGGTATGCTTAACGCAGCCCCTGCAATCTGAATACCAGTAATTTCTGTTTCAGTGGAATCCACTCTGCTGTCTATCATGCAGTCATTTGCAGCCATCGCAGCCTTATACAGTTCTTCTAATGCGATCAATTGATCCATTAAATACGTTGCCAATTCCTCATTCGAAACGGCAGTTAAGGCATTGACTGCTGACCTGATGGCTTTTTGTACCTTGTAATCACTGTAATCATCGTTGCTTATCGCCTCTTTTACTGCATCTTCAATAAGAGACTGGACTTTTTGAATGTTTTTCGGTAATTCTGGTCCCACTTTTCCACCCAAAGATACAAAGGCCTGAAGCTTTATCCCATTTTCCAGTTCAGCAGTCACGTTTAACCGGCTGCTCTCTTCAAAATCATCAATATCAAGAAAGCCCCCTTCATCGATGCCGGTACCTGATTCTAAAGACTTATCTCCTGTGACCTTCCAGGTAATATTCCCTGCATCATTGGTGTAATCATTGACTGCAAAGGTCATACTTTGTCCGGGAGCAAGAGTAACGGCCTGCGGATACAGGGAAGCCGCCAGCTGCATTGTTGCATAAGAATTGGAGCCGTTGGTTCCTTTTGCCTGAATGGTAAGCTTTGCTCCGTATTCTGTCAGCTCTGCCTTTACGTTCTCGTCTGATGATAGAATTTCTGTCACAGGTTTATTTATTTCGATTACAATAGTACCTGTATTTTTCATCGTAGGATCAGAGGCTGAGACAGTTAGAATTCCATTCTCATCTTCTTTTGCCATGAAAGATGAAGCACCTTTTATGGAGAAGTCACCAATTTTTGAAGCAGCATCTGTCCATACATTGGCTCCAAGTATATTTTCGGATCTGTCGTAAACAGCCTGCATCTGTGAAGTGTTTGCCAAGACCGTGATTTGTGGTTCCCTGGAATACTGTTCGGTTTCTTCAGCGGTCATTCCTGGAAGAAGAACATACTCGTATGTGGCATCTTCAGGATTCTTTCCATGGTCAAACCACATTTCCAGATAGTTCTCTTCCGCTTTTCCATTTGATGTTCCAACCATTGACCAGTTTCCGGCATTCCTTGCTTTTCTTACCGATATGGTTTGAGAACCGGCAGGGAAATAATAACCGATATCGCTTCCGTCCGTATTCCCTTCCAAATGAGCCCATGAAACATCAGAAAGCGTAGTTCCTGACACATCCACTTTTCCGTCTACAATATCTTCTAAGGATGCGGACTCAGTCATAAGATCTTTTGGCTCTCCGTTGATGATCAGCGCATTGTCGCCATCCTGTCTTAAACGCCTGTTTTCAATAATGCTTTCCACCGGATATACTTCTCCGGAATTAGATATGCCGGCTCCAAGACATACGATCTGTTCCCCAAGCATAAACCAGGATTTCTTAGTAGACAGATTAGGGGAATACATCACGGCAGGAGAACCTTCTCCCTCTTTGACCCGAACTTCTCCTGTTAAAGACATTCCGTTTATTCCGTCATTTTCTATGCTGCTGCCTCCGACCCAGGATTCCCTTGAACGGAAATCTCCGCCTTGGGCAAAGCCTGAGCTGTCCGGCTGACCGTTACCGATATTCTTGGAAACGAGAGTAGTTCCCGCCAACCGGAGGGGATTTACAGTGTTCCAGAAATTTTCTGTATACTGCATGGTATCCTGATTGTATAAGTAGGTCATACCGCTTCCCTGATGCCAGCCATAACGGTTTTCATGATTCATGATTTCCGTATTCTGAATACGTTCTGAATACATGGATAGAGCCATCAGGAACTTGTCTGTCCGGTGAATGGCCCGGTCCATGAGAGGCAGATTTTTATGTATCGGAGCAATGGATGAGGTAATAGAATCATCTCCCTGAATTTCCAGGGCCTTTTCTTTTATCGATATATACTCTGCTCCGCTTAAGATTTTTATAAATCCGGGATCAATCTCCATCCAGGCTTTTAATGAACTTTTTAATTCTTCCTGTACTTCAGG
This sequence comes from Lacrimispora sphenoides, assembly GCF_900105215.1. Lineage (NCBI taxonomy): Bacteria > Bacillati > Bacillota > Clostridia > Lachnospirales > Lachnospiraceae > Lacrimispora > Lacrimispora sphenoides. Next base: position 1,534,409 of record NZ_FOIP01000002.1, read on the forward strand.
AGAAACGGAATCCATAAGCTGGATCATTAGAATCATTGCTTCTCTTCCTGAATCCCGGTTACTGCCGGCAGGTCTTGATACAGAACGTCCTTTCAGAGAATCCAGCATCAGACCATCATACATTCCATTCAAAAACCCTTCTTTCAAATAGAACTCCAAGTTTTCCTGCACTTCTCTGGGATATTCCCAAGGTGTTCCGGCAAATAGAGGCGGCATTCCTGCCCCGCCTTTCAGGAACTCAATTCCGTAGGACCCTAAATATGGCACATGGGAATGGTCAAGATAAGAACCATCTGCATAGAAACCGCTGGTGTAGCCCTGATCCGCAATTTTGGTACTGTCTTTTAAGCTCTGGATTATAAATGTCTCCGAAGAAGCTTTTTGAGCCATGTAAACAAGTTCATTATCTTCTCTGATAATTCCCAGTCCCAAGGCGGTCCTGGAACAGTCAATGATATTGGCTCCCTGTGCCGTCCGGTATCCCTGAGCATGGGTGCTTCCGGTTCCAATGATGCCTTCATGATATGGATCCGGCTGAAAGAAATAAAGTCCCTCGGTATAAAGGCTGATTTCTTCCTCTGTCAGCTGGTCATATATAAGGACCAGTATTGGAATAAGGTCTTTGGGAACGCCGATTTCCCACGTCCACCAGTTATCTGTCTGGGTCTTTGGTGAGTAACATTGGGAACACAGATAGTTCATGATCTGTTTTATGTCCTTTATCAGCTCATCATTTTGGTAATAAAGGTTCCCCTTTGCTGCATATGCCTTTGCCATTGCCAGCACCTTTTTAAAAGCCGGACGAAACTCTACCGCATCATTCTCATAGGGAATCTCCGGGTTACCCTCAGCTCCTTCATCCTTAAGCCAGGGGATTCCGGCACAGGAATCCTGTCCTTTATAAGCATACGCTTCCCATGCAGTTTTTGCCTGGGCCTGAATGTCGTCAAGGATCACTCTGCCTCCATCAAGTTCAGTTAAATCATTTCCGATGAGAGAATCTTTCCACCGTTTGCGGATTGTCTCGTAATCTTCCGGTTCTGTCTGGGGTAGATTTGCCGGATCTTCATATAGGACTGTTACATTCCACTTTTTTTGTTTTCCGTTTTCATCAGTTGCCAGTACAGTGACATTTCCTTTTTCGTTTGCTGTCAGCAATGCGTCTTCACCGGAAAGCTTTTTAACAGAAGCGATGTGACTTCCATCAGCATCTCCGGCTTTTCTTGTTCCATCTGTTTCGCCTTCTAACAACTCTCTCTTAATCTTACTACTTCCTGCATTGCGTACATAATTTCCGTCGGGCTTTGGTATTTTAACTTCCCAACGAATGCTGCCGGATAATTCAGCCGGTTTTTCAATCCGTCCGTCTTCTCCTCTTACCAACACAATCTCATCTCCTGTTATTGCTTCAGCTGCCTTTCCTTCAATCGTCAGAACCACTGGCTCAGATCCCATTTCGGAAGCATCGAATTTAAGGAAAATATTAGAGCCAAAAGAGGAATCTGCCAATGCCTTTTGGTTTGAATTTGTTAATATGCCTTTTCCCCGGGTTTCCAGTGTTACCTCCAGATAATCATCGGTTTGATTCTCAGGCTTTGCTATATTTAGCGTTATATTACCATTAGAAGGATCTTTTTTTATGGTAAGTGACATACTCTCATTCATAGTTAAGGGCACTACCTGATTATCCAGTCTGATGCTGTCGGAAGACCACTTGTTTACAGATACAAGCCCTTCTGTAATACTGGAAGCAGCCTGTATCTGAGGTGTATTAATTAGTAGCCTTGCATCAGTTCTGTACAGACTTGCATTTGGATAATCAGCGGTTGTTTTCCCCGCAACCATGGTATACTGGTAGGTCTCTCCAGGAGCAATAAAAAACTCGGCTAACTGAGGCTTATCAGACCCTTTCGTGTTTAGCCGATAATATACGTTAGATTTAGTCAGGGTGGATCCTGTCTCCCCGTCTCCAAATACATAAGACCATTGCAGGTCCGTTTTGTTATCCAAGTCAGACGCGTTTAGCCAGTTTCTCTGATGGCTCCCTTTCGTCGGTGTATTAATGAGGGAACTCCACTCATTTGTACTTGCTGACAGTACATTCCGGTATCCGTTGTTGGGATTTGTCAATGCCAGCTTTGTATCTTTTAAAACCGGAATATTATCTACAACGGTTATGAGCTGCCCGCTGCTTCCTGTTTGAGCCTTGAGGCCTGCTCCGGCACAAAGGATTTCGTCACCGAATAAAAACCATGATTTAACGCCATGAACCTCATTACCCAGCTTTACTCCTTGTACACCGTAAGTTTCCGAAAGTGACTTCATTGACAGTTCTGTTGTAATTTCACCCCCTCGAAATTGGTTTCCCCCTTCCCAGAACATGGTTGTTCCTGGTATCAGTTCTTCATTCATGGTATTCCATGCCAAAGTCGTATCACTGTATTTAGATAGTGACAGACTTCCCCCTCCCACTGTAGGATTAATGGACGCAGCATAATGCCGTGTGTTTAATAATTCTGATCCGGATATTACTGGTAATGTCTGTCCGGCAGCTGGAACTGTCATGACCATCTGCATTGCCAGACACATGCTTGTCACCCGCTTCCACTGGTTCCTAATCTTTTGCTTCACACAAAATTCCTCCTTTTTTATTAAAATAATTATATTAGTGATCTTGAACCTATTGGTAAGTTGTCCCACCTTTACCATAAAAACAGTCAGAGATATAATATAAAAATTTATTTAATTATATGGAATTTTTTTACTATAATAAATGAACTATTTTAAAAATAATTGTAATATTTTAATGTTTTTAATAATTATAAATTTAATTTTATAATATTTTTGTAAAAGATGTATTATTTGCGGAAAAGGTAACTGTATAAAAATCTAATTTATTATTTGAATACATTATAAAAATGAAATATAATCTTGAGTTTTATGGAATTGGTTTATTCATACGGTTGACGAAGCAACAACTTTACTGGTATAATTGAGTTGTTGCTTTACCTAATCTGACATTATAATCCATCATCATATCTTAAATTTATGAATACCAATAACGTTTCATTTTCCAACAAGCAAAAGCCTTTTTAAGCTGCCTGGCGGAAAAACCACATGTAGTATCCAATCATCCCGCAGAAATACAATTAAGTAAAATTTAAACATGCCGCTGATTGTTTCGTAAAAGGAAAGAAGCTTTCGTTTTTCGATGCAAAAATCTCCATAGGAAGTTAGTTTTTTACGGAGTGAATAATATATGTAAGGAGAAATTATATGGGAATAAGCAAAAAACAACAGGTATCAATTGAAAGAGCAGAAGAATTAAAGGGGCGGATCGAAGATTTTTTAGAGGCACGCAAGAGAATTCCAAAAGGGATGGATTTAGAGAAAGAATTTATTAAGAGGAAAACCAGAATATTAGAGGTACTGGATGCCACAGAAGAAAATTGGAATGATTACCAATGGCAGTTAACTCATAGAATAACGGATGTTGAAACTTTAAGTAAAATCATTTTCTTAAGCGAAACAGAAAAAATGCGCATTAAAAAGGTTGAGAAAAAATTCAGATGGGCGGTTTCTCCCTATTATTTAAGCCTGGCAGATCCAGATGATAGATATGATCCTATACGGTTATTATCAATTCCAACCTATAAAGAATTGGAGGATACCTGCATGGATCTTGATCCCATGGGGGAAGAATTTACAAATCCGGCAGGCTGCATTACAAGACGATATCCAGACCGGTTAATTATTAATGTGACCAATGAATGTGCCATGTACTGCAGGCACTGTCAGAGAAGAAGGAATATCGGGGAGGAAGATGCTCATCGATCCCGCAGCATGATCCTGGAGTCCATTGATTATATAAGGGAAAATGAAGAAATCAGGGATGTATTAATCACCGGCGGAGATGCCCTGTGTCTTTCTGATGAGTACCTTGAGTGGATAATAAAGCAGCTGAAAGAGATCCCTCATGTTGATTACATCCGCCTGGGAACCAGAAGCCTGGTAACCATGCCTCAAAGGATCACAGATCAATTATGTTCCATGCTGAAAAAATATCATCCGATCTATATAAACACGCATTTCAATCATCCCATAGAAATTACGAAAGAATCAAAAGCGGCTTGTGAAAAACTGGCTGATTCCGGGATCGTTCTGGGAAACCAGGCCGTATTGCTGAATGGAATCAATAATGATAAGTACATCATGCGGTTGCTCAACCATGAGCTGCTCAAATGCAGGGTAAGGCCTTATTACATCTTTCATGCAAAACATGTTCAGGGAACCGCTCATTTTAATACCTCCATTGAAGACGGTATAGAGATCATGGAATACTTACGAGGCTACACTTCGGGTATGGCGATCCCCACATTTATAGTAAATGCTCCCAAGGGATTGGGAAAAACGCCTATCTTTCCCAATTACATTGTATCCCGGGGACCAGGCTATGTTCAATTAAGAACCTGGGAAGGAAATATCGTTAAATACGAAGACCATGAAACAAAGGATATCCGGAATTATCTTGAATCCTGAGTGAACTGATATATGTCAGGCAAGATTTCAAAGCCTGATGAATTTCCTGCCATACTGTTAATAATCCTATGCGGAATGATTATAGGAAAAGCATAGATTGAATACCGGACAAGATGACGTGTTTGTTAGTTTCTTGTTCGGCATTCAATCTATGCTTTTTCGTTTTAAAATTAGGTGATATATTTAACAACAATTATTTGGCTCATTGGGGATTACCAATGTTATATCATTTATAAGCTTTTTCACATGTTCTATCCCGGACTCACTGATTGAATAATGCATCCATTTCCCATCTTTACGCCCTACTACTATCCCGGACTCACAAAGAATTTTCATATGGTGGGACAAGGTTGACTGGGTAATATCCAGTTTTTCCAGCAATTCGCAGGCGCACTTTTCTCCGTCTTGTAATAACTCTAATATTGCAAGTCTTTGTTCATCACAGAACGCTTTGAAGATTTTAGCAGTTTTCTTGTGTTTATCCATAATCACTCCACACATTCATATATATCAATTTGATGTCATTATATACTCCTATTTAAATTTGTCAATATTTTTATATGATTCTAATCTAACAGCTGTATTTAATCTTCTATCTTATTATCATTTAGTTTTGCATCACAATTTCTTATGGAAGGTATGGCCAGACATAAAAATGAGGCAAATAAAACCAGTGCTCCTGCAATCAGAAACCACTTCTCCACCCCATATTTCTCTGCAAAAACTCCGGAAACAGAAAGTCCTATTGGGCCGCTTATTAAGCGGATACTGCTAGATAATGATATTATCCGCCCTAAATACTTCGCTTCAAAGTTGCTTTGCAGCAATGGTGTATACATTCCCCAATAAAATGGGCCGGATATTCCCATTAACCAGGAGCATATTGCAAATATTAAAAAACCGTCACGCGGCAAGAACCCAGAGACAAACAGGCTAAAACTCATTAACAGAAAAGAACCGATTATGGTATAAATTCTATTTTTAGTTCCTCCCCATCTGCCCAATATCAAAGAGCCAATCAGCAGCCCAATGGAAAATACAATTTCAGTAACACTTGCATTTGTGCTGGTACCATGAAAATATGACATACTCATCAGCGGAAATAATGCACTGGTCGGCATCATTGCTAAAGTGTAAAGAGTGCCTATTAAAACCAGGCCCAGCATTCCTTTTTTGGTACGAAGTATTTTAAAACCTTCCTTTGCCTCTTCTATAATATGTATCTTCCCTTTGCTTTCATTATGATTTAATTCCGGGATTACTGATATCACAAGCATGAATACTGCAATTATTGCTCCAATAACATCAAGGAAGATGATACTGCTTAAGCTCCATGACTGATAGAGAACTGCCGCTAACGCAGGGCTAAATAATTGAGAAACAGATTCTAATGCCTGTGAGTATCCGGAACAACGTGTCAGTTGATCTTCCGGTACAATCTGAGGCGTCACTGCCTGAAGGCAAGGCGTATGAAAAGCAGATCCTATGGAACGAATCAGCAAAACCAATAAAATCAGTTCTGTGGATAAAACGCCCATCTTCCCCGCAATAACCATGATAAAACTGGCCGCAGCAATGAATAAATCTGAGACTGCCATAATCATCTTTCTATTATAACGGTCAATGAACACACCTATGAAAGGGCCTAAGATTCCTTGCGGCAGGAATCCCATCATCATTGCGGCAGATAAAACCAAAGCGGAACCGGTTTTATCTGTCAAATGCCATACAATCGCAAACTGAAGGACAGAACTTGAAAATTGAGAAAATGCCTGGCCTGCCCATATAGTATAAAAATTTCGTTTCCAATTTGTTATAGATACATTCATAATATTCCCCCAAATTTAGTAGCTAAGAAAACATTATAAGTTTCATATCGATAAATGTCAATATATAAAACTGTTATATGTTATAAATAAGATTTTAACACCATGGTGCTGTTAAGAAGTCATTATAGATTTTAAAATTTGTGTCCAGGTATTTTCAAAGTTTTATTCTTATACTATAATTGGAACACAGGCCTAAATTCGACATAAATAGCACATAATTTATAAATACATGTTTTTAGGTTAGAAAGGTAAACAGAATGGAAAAGTTTGATGGAATTATCAATAATACACTTGTAAAAAAGATCTTAAGTATCGTATTGCTGGTTTTGTTTATGTATTTCTTTCGAGGCATGTTGAATCAGCTTTTACTTATTTTTATAGTTACATTTATTTTGGGTCAGCTTCAAAAATTTATTTATGATAAAGTAAATTCCCGTATGAAAATCAGCCGTAAACTGATTACTATTTTTATGTACATTATAATTGTGTTGTTTTTCACGATATCCGGTATTGTCTATATTCCAAAGGTTACCCAGCAGCTATTTGATATCATCGGTTTGATTTCAACCTTTGATTTGAGCCAGGTTCAGTCAAAATTCGACATTAATCTGATGAATATCATTCCAGAGGATCAGATCGACGCTTATATCCGGTTAGCGGAAAACCATCTTTTGGGGTTTGTTGCTACTGCAGGTACTTTTAGTATCAATTTGTTAATGTCATTCTTGATAAGCTTTCTTTTCTTACTGGAGAAGGACGAAATCGTTACGTTTTTTGGACACATGGAACAGAGCAAAGTTTCCTTTCTGTATGAATACTTTAAGTTCTATGGGAAAAAGTTTTTAAATTCTTTCGGTAAAGTAATAGAATTGCAGATTGTTATTGCATGCATTAACTCTTTTCTGTCTGTGCTGGCCCTGACAATTATGGGATTTCCGCAGACATTGGGGCTTGGAGCCATGATTTTTATACTGGGACTGATTCCTGTTGCCGGGGTGATCATATCCATGATTCCCCTTACAATTATCGCATTTAACATTGGAGGCGCCATAAAAATCGTTGAAGTTATTGTGATGATTGCTGTTCTTCATTCTTTGGAAACCTATGTGTTGAACCCTAAATTAATGTCTGCAAAAACAAAGATTCCCGTATTTTTGGTATTTATTATTCTAATGGTGAGCGAACATTATATTGGAGTCTGGGGTCTGCTTTTTGGCATTCCGCTGTTCATGTTTTTCCTGGATATTTTAGATATTAAAGTAGGGATAAATAATCGCTAGAAAGTAAAAAAGAGATCAAGGCCGCCGATAAGTTCGGCTGGCCTTGGTCTCCTTTTTCGTTACAAATCCATATCCATAAAAACTTTAGAAGCCGTTGCACCCTTTTGACCCTGATATTTTCCGTTGTACGGATTTAAAGCATGATCATCTAATTGTGCAAAAACAAGCTGTCCTACACGGCGGCCTGCACATAGCTCGATCGCACATCTGTTTGCGTTAAAAAGTTCTAATGTGATTTCACCTTTAAATCCCGGATCCACCCAGCCTGCATTTTGAATAAACAGCCCCAGCCTTCCCAAGGAACTGCGGCCTTCCACAAAGGCCGTCAGATTATCTGGCAAAGAGAAATATTCCATGGTGGTAGCAAGTACAAACTGTCCGGGCAGAAGCAAATACCGATCCGTTTCAATGGTTTTATATCGAATTTCATCATTTAAGGAAATAATCCCATTGCTTGAATCCTCTACGACACAAAATGTATTCCCAAGTCTGATGTCTACGCTGGCAGGCTGGATCTGGTGCTTTTCCATTGGTGATATCGTCAGCGTTTTATCCTCTAGCATCCGAAGAATTGTTTTATCAGATAAAATCATAAAATAATTTCCTTTCTCCTTATACTCCAGGACCGATCTCTCCGCCAGATCCCGGACCTTCCTGTACTCCCGGATTTTCTTCGGTTTCTTTTTCCGGCTTTGTTTCTTTTTCCGGCTTCGTTTCCTTTTCCGGCTTCGTTTCCTTTTCCGTTTCTTTCTCCGGTTTCTTCTCTTCCTTTGTTTCCTTTATATTGGCCCCAGGCCCAATCAGGCTTCCGTCATCGTTGGTGGGAACTTCCGTCCTCTCCTGCTCGGTTGTTTCCGGAATCACTTCTTTCGTGCTTTCTGCAGTGGTCTCTTTCACACTTTCTTCAGTGGCAGCTTCCGTTTGTGCAGGAGCGGTATCTTTTGATGACGAAGTATCTTTTTTCTTGCTTCCTGAACTTCCGCCGGATGGAGCATTCTTTCCAGGATCTTTCATGCCGCTTTCCTGGGCGATCTTGTCGCTGATCTTTTTCACCGTTGATGATGGCGAATAATCAGCCTTATTATAAAGAAACTGGTGAAGCTGGCTGACGTTACTCTCTAATGTGGTAGGGATAACACAATCCATTCTGCCGATCTTCATGGTAGTGCGTGAAAATGGGAAACCGTTTGTTTCTCCTATGTGATATTTATTGATTCCTTTGGCTATGGACAGAACATCATTCATGCCAACGCTGGTAGATACCTGCGGGAATACGGTAGAAACCAGGGTGCTTAATGTTCCAAAATCAGCATTTTTCGCTTTTTCCATTGCAAGACTTATCACCTTGCGCTGGCGCTCAGTCCGGTTAAAATCCGTATCCATGAGACGGAGTCTGGAATAGGCCACAGCTTGTACGCCATCTAAATGGTTCATTCCTGCTTTTTTTAACTGATAAGAGCCGATTCCGGTGGAATTAACAGTTTCCGTAATAAAACCATTGATATAGGCGAATTCTGAATCTGTAATTTCCAAATCGACCCCGCCCAGAATGTTAATGGCATCAGCAACAGCTTTCCAGTTAAAGGTAGCATAATCGTCAATGTTAAGATCCAGATTCTCATTTAGAGCATCCACTGCCTGTTTATGGCCGCCTTTAAAATAGGCCTCATTAATCTTGTGATAGGTTCCTTTGCTGTCAATCTTTAAATATGTATCCCTGAAAACCGATACCAGTTTTATCTCACCGGTAGCCTTATCGATATTGCAGATCATCTCCACATCGGACAGAGCTCCCTTTTCAAGCTTTCCGTCCCGGGAATCAACGCCAAAAACGGCAATGGTCCAATAACCTTTCTGATGGGTGCGCTGTTTGAACAGAAAAAATACGCCAAACAGTACCAGCGCCAAAATTACAAGCTCCATTAATATGACTCGCTGCTTGTGTTTTCGTTTCCGTTTTTTATTCGCTTTATGTTTGGCGCCGTTTTGCGGTCCATTATATCGTACACGCGGGTTTCTTCCGTCACCTGTACTATAATAGGTTCTATCTCCTCTTACCGTCTGCGGCTGGCGTTTTTTCTCTGTCGGAGGAGTTTTATCTGCGCTCCTCGTCCTTTTACTGCCCTCCCGGCTTTTGCGGTCCCGCATACGGTCTAATTCATCCTCATAATCCATGATCGAGTAATCAATCCTTTCCAATATTTTCTTTGGCAGATCCCATCTATTCTATCAGAAATATGCCTATGATATCTTGCTTTTCTCTTAATTTTATCAGTCAATCAGCTATTTATTGTAACACAAAATAGTTACCTTGACCACTATAAAAAAATTATGATGGATGATAGAAGAACTGCACCAGCCATCTAATGCTCAACTGCTCCTGAAAAGTATTGTTGAAACAATAAAAGCAACTGCACCGGTTTTGGCTGAGGTTGTTAAGCAGGGTGTTCGTGAGGGGATTTACAACATTTGACAAAACAGTTTTGCCTGGTTGAACTACGGCCAATGGCCGTAACGCAGCCAGGTTTATTTGTACCTGTAATCTGGGGACTAAAAGAAAGAGAATAAGATTTGATATATTTAAGATTGGTAAAAGAATCAATAATTTGTGGCTGCTTCCGAAAGGATCAAAGAATCTATGGCGACAGCAACCCCATCTTCATCATTATTTCTGGTTATGAGTCGTGCGCTGCGCTTTATCACTTCCGAGGCATTGCCCATGGCTATGGCATATCCAAGAGGAAGGCTGAGCATGGAAAGGTCATTTTCACTGTCTCCAATGGCAAGGATTTCCCTGGAATGGATGTTGGCGCTTGCCGCATATTCCATCAGGACAGATCCCTTTTGCGCACCTATGTGAGTCAGTTCCAGATTGGAGGGGGCTGATGAAGCAACTGAGATTCCTTCTTCTTTTTCCAGAGCGCAGCGAATCTGCATTAAGACCTCCGGGTTTTCATGGACAACAGACATTTTATATATCTCCCATGAAGATCCAAGCAGCACTACTTCTGTTGTAAATTGAAACCGTTTTACAATGGTCTCATAGGTATGCTCATCGGAAACCATGGGAAGAAAAATCTTATCCTCAAAGCTTTTCCGAAAATCTTCCATGGAGGAGGTGGTGTAACTTCCCTCTTCTGTCATAAAATCATAAAGAACTGAAAACGGCCGGCAAATATCAAGAATGCGGCTTACCTGGCCTTTTAACAGCGGTTGTTTTCGCAGCTGTCTTCCATAACTGTCAAAAACGGCCGCACCGTTCATACAGATAATATCACAGGAAATTCCAGCTTCCTTTAGGGGGCTGTAGGCATCGGCAAAGTTTCTGCCGGTGCAGACAACAAAACCGATGTTCTTCCGCTTAAGAGCCTCAATGGCGGCAATATTTAAGGAGGAAACCTTTCCATATCGGTTTAAAAGAGTTCCATCCATGTCAGATGCTACTAATCGTATCATGTGATTTTCCTTTCTTGTTTACAATTTCTTTTGCAATATCAGGGTAATTGGTTATGATTGCTTCAATTTCCTGCTCTGCAAGGTATTCCATCATGTTTTTATCATTCACGGTCCAGACATGAAGAGGAAGCTTCTTTTTTCCTGCTTCCTTAATCAGTTTTTTAGACCGGAGGTGGTTGAGAGACGGATGAAGTGCATCTGCCCCTATTAATTTTGCGTATCCTGGAACGTTAATGAAACCATCTGAAAAAAGAAGTCCGGTTAATGCTTTGGGATTTAATTTCTTCACCTTCACAATGCTGGGGTGATGGAAGGAGGAATAGATGACCCGTTCCTCCAACCCAGCTTTTTTCACCTGTGCTAATGCTTCCTTCTCAATTCCTTTGTAGCGGAAGACTCCTGTCTTCAGCTCAATATTAACAGTGAGATCAAAAGGCTTTACAAGCTCCAATACTTCGATCAGTTCAGGAATGACTGAGGTGCCAAATTCCGGCTGGATTTTGCTGCAGCGAAACCTTTTAAGTTCTTCCATGGTGAAATCTTTTACATAACCGGTGCCATCACAGGTGCGGTCAATGGTCTCATCGTGTATTACAGCCAGTTTTCCATCCTTTGTCATCTGTATATCCAGTTCAATTCCGTCTGCATTCTGCCTGATGGCCAGTTCAAAAGCCTCCAGTGTATTTTCCGGCGCATAAGCGGAAGCGCCTCTGTGAGCCCAAACTTTTGTTCTCATCTGTCAATATCCTCTCTGAATTTAATTGTTAATAAGATTATAGTCTTCAATGGACTTATTAATGCTTTCTGCCATCTTACCAACTGCATCTTCCGGGGTCCCCTTGTTGTTGATCATGTTCTCGATCTCTGTCTCCACGATCTGCCTTGCTTCAGGGAATACACTGAGAAGCGCTCCGGCGGACTGAGGGGTGGAATCATGAAGCTGATCAATGGCTGTTTTAAACTGAGGGTATTGTGCAATATTATCTTTGAACACAGCTTCATTGTGAGCGGCAACCGTAACAGGAAAATAACCGGTCTGGGAATTCCAGTAGGCCTGACTTTCCGGGGAAACAAGGAATTTCACAAATTCCCATACAGCCTGCTGCTTTGCCGGATCCTCATTATTTAGTGCCCATAAAGAACCTCCGCCAATGGAAACGCCGCCTTTATCATCGTCGCTCACCTTTGGAAAATATGCAGTTCCTACTTCGAATTTGCCATTCACATCATTTAATATCTGTTTTAAAGATGCGGTGGAGCCCAGAGTCATAGCCGCTTTGCCTGCACTGAAGTCAGCAAGCCCTGCATCACCGCCACGTCCGACATTAGGAGCATAGCCCTTATCCGATAAGTCCTTCCATGCTGCTAAGGTCTTGACACCGGCTCCGTTTTTATCGAAATCTACAGCCGTTGCCGCTTCTTCTCTTCCGTTTCCATTGTCGGCGTACTGAGCCTGCTGCTTGCAGGTGAACTGCTCAAAGAACCAGCCATAAATACCTAAGGATATTACCTCTCCTGCTCCGCCCTTTCCAATAAGATCATCGCCGACTTTTTCAATTCCCGGAAGGCTGTCAGGAATTTCCGTGATGCCGGCTTTCGTAAAGATGTCTTTATTATAATAGAGAATCGGGGTAGAGGAATTAAAAGGCATGGAATACAAACTTCCATTTACGGTGTAATAAGCTGCAATGTTTGGTTCTACCTGAGTTAAATCCCAATGGTCCTCATTAATCAGCTCCTGCATGGGAATGACCCAGCCGGAATCGATCATGAAACGGGTACCGATGTCATAAATCTGGACCAGATCAGCGCCCATATTGCCGATCTGAGCACTTTTCAGCTTGTTGATAGCATCGTCATAGCTGCCTTGATACTGAGCTTCTACGGTAATGCCGGAAGTGTTTTCCTTATTGAATTTCGTTACTAGAGTATCGATGGCTTCTCCGTTTACACCCCCCATAGAATGCCAGAAGGTTATGGTGGTGCTTGCCGGGCTGCCAGAGCTTTCAGCAGTCTGGGCGGCAGTCGTCTGAGCTTCCACAGCGGTCGAATCGGCGCTGCTCGTTTCTGTTCCTGTCTGCCTGGCGCAGCCGGACAATGCTCCTGCTGCCATCATGACTGCCATACTCATGGCAAGTGCTCTTTTCTTCATCTTCTTTCCTCCAAATTTTATTTTTTATATTGAAGTCCGATTTGCCTGGTGGGCTCGCCGGACGTCTGAACCAGGTCAGCCTTTGACTGCTCCTGAGAACATACCACGGATCAACTGTCTCTGCCCTGCAATGAAAACAGAGATAGATGGAATGATGATCATGACAACACCTGCGATCATCATGGAAATGGACTGGGAGTCCACGCTGTCCAGCATGCCGATTCCAATCTGAACCGTTCTCATGCGGTCAGAGCCGGTAACAAGTAGAGGCCACATATACATGTTCCAGGCATTGATAAAGGTATAGACTGCCATGGCCCCAATTGCTGATTTGGTAAGAGGAATCAGGATGCTGTAAATAAATCTTAAGTTGGAACAACCGTCAATTCTTGCTGACTCATATAAGGATACAGGAAAAGATTTATAAAACTGCCGGAATAGAAAAATGCCCATGGCTGAGGTAAGATAAGGAATAATTAGCACCTTATAGCTGTCAAGCCATTGTAACCCGCTTACGGTCAAATAATTAGAGATGATGGTGGCCTCTCCCGGGATCATCATGGTTGCCATGACAATCATGAACAGCAGATTTTTTCCCTTAAAGTCCAGAAAGGAAAAAGAAAATGCCGCCAGGGAACAGGATAAGATCTGTCCGAATGTGATACAGCCTGCCACAAAAAAGGAATTGACAATAAACCGGTTTAAAGGGATTTTAACCATGGCTTGACGAAAGTTCTCAAGGGTCGGATTCCCTGGGATTAAGTTCATATCAGTTGTGAACAGTTCACTGGAAGGCATGAATGCAATGCTCACCGCATACAAGAGCGGAAGCAAAACAAAGACGGACACGGCCAGGTTTATGATTACAAGAGCCAGCTTACCCGCCCTTCTGCGGAAAAGGGCCTTCTGATTGGCAGACTGTTTCAGTTTTTCCAGCTCCTCCCGGTTCATATCTTTGGAGGCTGCGGTGATAATGGATTCCATCAATAGCTTACCCCCTTCTTTTCTAAGCGGAACATGCATAAGGTGAGGATCATGATGATTAGGAACAACAGCACGGACTGAGCGGCTGCGCTCCCGAAGCGGTAGTTAAAAAAGGCATCACGGTAAATGGAGTAAACGATCAAATTGGTAGATTCTCCGGGCCCGCCCTGAGTCAGGACCTTGACCTGGCCAAAGGACTGGAATGCCTGAATGATATTGACCACCAGGGTGTAAAACATGATAGGGCTTAAGCCAGGGAGTGTCAGGAAGAAAAATCTCTGAACGGCATTTGCTCCATCCACAGAGGCTCTTTCATAAATGGTCTCATCAATGTTGCTGAGCCCGGCGCTGAAATAAAGAAAGTTGATTCCGCTGTTCAGCCAGGCGGTCAGCAGGGCGACACAGACCAGGGCATACTTGGGATCACTGATCCAGTTGATATGGAATCCCAGGATCTTATTAACAATTCCGATGGAAGGATGAAGCATGATTTTAAATATCATGGCAGCGGAACTGGAAGCAATGGCCATTGGAAGTGCGTAAGCAGTGCTGAAGATCCGGATCCCGGGAAAGGTTTTGCTGCAAAGAACTGCGGCAACGAGCCCTAAAAGCATGCTCACTAATACGACAATTATGACAAATACTGCGGTTACCAGAAGGCTGTTGAAAAAAGACGGGGAATTTAAAAGGTCCGTATAGTTTAAAAGACCTACAAAAAGCTTGGCCTGGCCCATTTTATTGGTTTTATATAGACTTAAATATATCGTTTTGAAAAACGGGAAAAACAGGAATACAGCAAATACTGCCATTGCCGGGACCATATAGGCATAAGGCCCTGCTTTCTTTACAATTGTTCTTAGGTTCATAAGAAGGCTCCTTAAACGTATAAAATATTTTGCTCTGTATCCATATCGAACAGCTTGATTCGGTCCATATCCGCATAAACCGGTAAACGGTCGCCGGATTCTGCTTTAACATTGGGACTTAACCGTACACATATCTCCTCCCTGCTAATTCGGCCATGGAAAAGTATTTCCGCCCCAAGGACTTCTTTCATATCCACATCCATAAGAAGCTTCTGCTCTTCTGGTCCTTCTTCATGGAAATCTTCAGGCCGGATCCCCAGGTACACACGCCTTCCCACATAACCGCCTTCCACCAGCCGCTTTGCGCAGATTTCATTGGCAAAGAGTTTGTTATTGCCAAATTCCAGGCAGATCTTCTCTTCTCTCCGCTCTACCCAGACAGGCAGGAAGTTCATGGAGGGGGAACCGATAAAGCCTGCCACAAATTTATTGACCGGATTCTGGTAAATGTCATTTGGAGCTGCAGCCTGCTGGATCACCCCGCTGTTCATGACTACGATCCTGGTGCCAAGGGTCATTGCCTCCACCTGGTCATGGGTAACGTAAATGATGGTTGCACCCAGTTCCCTGTGAATTTTAGCAAGCTCTACACGCATCTGTGCCCGCAGCTTTGCATCCAGATTGGATAGAGGTTCGTCCATCAGATATGCCTTAGGCTGGCGGACAATAACGCTTCCGATGGCAACCCGCTGTTTCTGCCCTCCAGATAAGGCAGAAGGCTTCCGGTCAAGCAAGTGGCTGATATGAAGGATTTCCGCTGCGCGGCCGACTCGTTTCTCTATTTCTTCCTTCGGGACTTTATGTACTTTTAAGCCGAAGGCCATATTCTGGTAGACCGTTAAGTGGGGATAAAGAGCGTAAGACTGGAATACCATGGATAAGTCCCTGCTTTGGGGGCTTGTCATATTCATAAGCTGTCCGTCTATCCACAACTCACCGGAAGAAATTTCTTCAAGCCCTGCTATCATGCGAAGTGTCGTAGACTTCCCGCAGCCGGATGGTCCGACCAGGATCAAAAATTCCCTGTCTTTAATATCAAGATTAAAATCCTTTACAACGGTGAGGCCGTTTTTATAGGTTTTGCACACATTTACAAAAGACAAACTTGCCATAGATCACGATTCCTTTCTGTATATCTAAAATTCATTTTATAGAAATGATGTAAAATGAAAAAGAAGTTTTTCGTAAAATGAATGTAAATCATAGTATTGACGCACAAACGATCACAGGCTATAATAAACTAGATTTATGAAGGAGGCATAAATAACAATAGCAAAGCTAAGCGCCATGCACCAGTTGATGCGATCGTGAACATTTTTCCATGGAAAAATGGCATCAAGGGTTGACGAGGTGAAGGGTTATCGAATATTCGGCGGATGCCCTTCCATGCCCCTCCGGGCGTGTATCTTACGTGAAATATGCAGGTAACTGCAAAACAAACGCGTTGGAACCGGGGAATTAAAACAGAATGTAATAAAAAGCTGCCGTTTTTAAAATTTGAAGCCAGACGGCCTGTTTTTTGTTTGCCATTTTTAAGGACGAGTGCAGACATAAAATGAAAACTTAAGGAGATTGTGAAATTATGTGTGGAATTATTGGATATACAGGACCATTAGACTCTAAAAGAATATTGCTTGATGGATTGTCCCAACTGGAATACCGGGGGTATGACAGCGCAGGTATTGCTCTTTTTATGGAGAATTCTCATACCCGTCTGATCAGACATATAGGAAAAGTATCTAATTTAAAGGAAGAATGCAAAGGAATCACAGAGGTATCCCATTGTGGTCTTGGACATACCAGATGGGCAACCCACGGAGGTGTAACGACCCAGAATACCCATCCCCATCAGGCCGGGCGGATTACTCTGGTTCATAACGGCATTATAGAAAATTATCATCAGCTCACTCTGGATTTTCATCTGGAGGGAAAACTCCGCTCTGAAACAGACAGCGAGGTGGCTGCCTGGGTTCTGGAGAGCATTTATCAGGGAGATCCGGTGGAAGCTATTTCAAAATTTACTGCTTATTTAAAAGGGTCTTACAGCTTTTGCGTGATGTTTGAGGATCATCCCGGTGATATCTTTGCAATCCGTAACATCAGCCCCCTGGTGGTAGCCTATACAAGATCCGGTTCTTTTGTAGCTTCGGATTTAACTGCCCTCATTCCATATACCAGGCAGTATTTTGTAGTTCCTGAGAATCAAATTGTAAAACTCACCTCTTATAAGGTACATCTCTATAACCTGGAACAGCAGGAAGAAGTACCGGAGCTGATGGAGGTAAACTGGAACATGGATGCAGCCATGAAGAACGGATTCCCCCATTTTATGCTGAAAGAGATCCACGAACAGCCGGCGGCCCTAAAGAACACCATATTGCCGCGCCTGGTTAAGGGGCTGCCGGACTTTGGCGATGACGGCATACCGGATACAGTGCTGAAACAGTGTTCTCAGGTTCATATCGTGGCCTGCGGTACTGCCATGCACGCAGGGATGGTGGCAAGGGCTCTTATGGAGCCGCTTCTTCGGATCCCTGTTACAGTTTCCATTGCTTCTGAATTCCTATATGAAGATCCGCTCATTGATCGTAATACTCTGGTCATCATCATATCCCAGTCAGGGGAGACCATTGATACCCTGGCGGCTTTGCGGCTGGCGAAGGCCTGCGGTGCTGCTACTCTTTCTGTGGTCAATGTAAAAGGCTCTACCATTGCCAGGGAAAGCGATTATGTTCTATATACTCATGCAGGCCCGGAAATCGCGGTTGCCAGCACAAAAGCATATTCTGTTCAACTTGCAGCCCTTTATATGGTATGCTGCCGGATGGCCTTTGTCCGGGGAAATTATGACCATGAGGAAGCCGAGGACTTTATAAAAAAGCTGCTTGATGCCATACCGGCCATGGAGGCTATGATTGAAAAAAAGGATGAGGTAAAGGCTTTAGTAACACACTTAATCAATAAGCCGGACGCCTTTTTTATCGGGCGTGGCCTTGACTACGCCTTCTCATTGGAAGGGGCTTTGAAATTAAAAGAAATTTCCTATATTCATGCGGAAGCCTATGCTGCGGGGGAATTAAAACACGGGACTATCGCTCTTATAACAGATCAGGTTCCGGTTATAGCCATTGCAACACAGGAGAAGATTTTTTCAAAAACCATCTCCAATATCCGGGAGGTAAAAGCAAGAGGTGCGTTTGTGATTTTATTAACAAAGGAGAAATCAAAGATTGAGCCTGGGATTGCTGATGTTCAGATCAATATTCCGGAGATCGGCGACCGGTTCACGGTATTTCCAATCGCAGTTGTGCTTCAGCTTATTGCTTATTATGCTTCTGTAGGAAAGGATCTGGATGTGGATCAGCCTAGGAATCTGGCAAAGTCTGTGACGGTTGAGTAATCTCATAGGAAAAGAAAAAAACATGAGGGGTGCGGCTTTAGCCGTATCCTTCATGTTTCTTTTACGTAGTCAATCTGTATTTACAACTTGATAAAGTTAAATTCTTTCCCATCAATTTTTAAGAACCGACAGAAAGGATTCACCGTTTTGCGGAGCGTCTGTTCCAAAATAATCACATACGGTTGCGCCAATATCAGACAGAGTTTTTCTCCTTCCCAGCCTTCTTCCTGTTATTCCTTCTTTATAAACGAGAAGGGGGACGCACTCCCTGGTATGCTTACTGTGACCGATATTGGGATCATTTCCATGGTCGGCCATGATCACCAGAATGTCCTGAGAAGTCAGCTCCGGTAAAAGCCTGCTGATTCCCTGGTCTGCGATTTCTAAGATCTTTTTATAAACCATGGTGGACTGGGAATGTCCGGCTAAGTCTGTTTCCTGCACATTGGTGCATAAAAAGCCCTGATTCATGGCTACTGTTTCCCGAAAGGTAAGGTCCATCACTTCCTGTGTTGGTACGCAGGATATGCTCAGCCCTCTGTCATTGGATACAATGTCCGCAACTTTTCCAATCAGAGTACAGTCATACCCTGCTTTTGTGAGAATCGTGGGGGCCTGTACATTTTGATCCACTCCATAGCCTAAGTGTCTGCACTGGTAGCCATGGTCGTAGGACTTGGATTTTGCAGACGCAATACCGATGAAGCGGCCTTCTTTCACCTCTTCGGCATTCCAGAGGTCTTCCATGGTATTTCCGGTTCCGCCAAACACAATCACGCGGCCTACGGTTACTACTTCCCTTACCTTTTTGGCTATGGCATACTCCTCTTCAAAGGAGATCAGATCCAATGGAGCCGTTACATTGTAACACATCCCTAAATCCGCTTCCAGATTATCTGCTACGGTTACGTACTGGTCTACCAGTAAATAGCGCAGCCCCTGCCGTTCTATGACCTGTACCTGATGTCCATTTGCCTCCAGGTGTGCTTTTACTGTATCTGCTTTCTCCTGAAAGGGATGGACTTCTGGTTTCTTCGGAAGTGTTCCCATAATTTCCTGATGGCCCATAAACGTATCTGCTCCAAAATGCATGAGCTCGCAGCTTCCGGAATTGGCTTCAGGTGAGAATTTCATGGAGGCACTTTCCTCTCCGTAGGCATTCATGAGCCCCAGTTTTTCCAGTGCCGGGAGTTTTAAATCAGGGTAGTCTTTCAGAATGCTCCTAAGGGTATTAGCCTTTTCATCTCCCGGCCTGGCAAGACGTGCATCTTCCATGGCTCCAATGCCGAATCCATCCAAAACGATGACAATCAATCTTTTTTTCATAACTTTTTCCCCATGCTGTCATATATTCCAACAATTTGCGGTTTTTTCTTTTTCAATCCTTCAATCAGCACCACATCCGACCGGGTGACAAAGATCTGATAACGGAATGCCATGACCACAGTATCTCCTACCGTCCCTTCATTCGTCAGGCCGAAATGGTAATCAATGCTTTCATCGGAAGGTGGAATAACACCCATTTTTGTATTACTATCAAAAGAGGTCCCAACCAGAGCAGACTTTACGTGGGAACGCCGGTAATAGCCGCCGCCGAAACAATAAGCCTGCCCTTTAAAATTATGGGATATCTCACTTACATAAGTAACACACGGGATTTCCTCCAGCATATGGTATGCATGTATTGGAGTTGTACCGGTCAGGCCATGGCCCGGTTCGGCACAGTTTCCTCCCATTTCTTTGATCTTACTTAGAGCGTAGGTACAGGTGCCAGAAGGCGTATTGACGATGGTTACCGGAACTCCACACTCCTTTAAAATATTAGCTGCATGTATTACGGTATCCACGTTATTGGTAGGGATCAGGTCATGGGCGGTTTCTTCATATAAAAAGCAGGGGAAAGAAGTGACACCTGCAATTCTTACACAGGGATACTGCGTTTTGACCCGTTCTACCAGATCTTTTAATGCATCAATATGAAACCCTGCAGTCTGTCCTGAATAGATCATATCCGAATCGTTAGTAACACGGAGAATGATCTCCTGGGAAAGCCCCAGTTTCTTTGCCGCCTGATGGATCTGACTGATTTTTTCTTCGGAATATACCGTGATCATCTGAGGATGGTATGCTACGATCTCCTCCACCTGGGCAGTAGGAATCTGTACCAAATGCCCGACGTTTGCGATCGGGATCTGGTGATCCATCATAACTTTAGCTTCTTTATAATCCACTACAACGGCCCCTTCGTAGCCCAGTTCTACCAGTTTCCTTGCCAGATAGGGATTTCTTCCGGCCTGCTTCAGCATGAAGAACAACCGGATCTTCTTCTCCTTTGCTTCTCTTAACATGAAAGAAGCATTATCCAGAAAGGTATCCACGTCTATCACATAAGAATCCGGTTGGATCAGTCCGCTCTGATGAAGCTCAAAGGAGGCTTTGATCAGTTCCGGGTTTCGTTTTAAGGTCTGCTCTAAAAACATTTATATCACTCTTTCTACAGCTTCTTTTATAATGTGCATAATGGTATCCGCCCCGGACCGCATCGGGTTGATTCGGATCATACGGCTTTCCAGCGTGGAATCCGCACTCCGGAAGGTACCGGATACCCGGTAAAACATGGGAACCAGCTCATATTTCGATTCTGCTCCCACTGGATTCGGTGCTGCTCCCAGCTTTTCGGCTTCCCTAAGTACTTTTTCTGCAATGTTCTCATAAAACTCAACCAAAAGTACTTTTGACTGGGCATTTGCCAGAAATGCCTGTTTTACCTGAGGAATCTCACCTGCGTTCAGCCGTTTTACACATGCCTCATTTACCTGGGCCTGGATGGCCAGGGCCACAGGCGCATAGACAAGGCCGTGGAGTACATCCAGGGCTTCATGGCCCTGAACCTGCATGCCTCCGGAATAACTTTCTTTCACTAACTTTTCAATATAACATGCCTTTCCTACGATAATGCCTACGCCTTCCGGGCCCAACAGCTTAAATGAGGAAAAACAGGAAAGGTCCGCGCCGCACTGGATGCCGATCCGGCTCACTTTCATGGCGGCATAGTTATCATCGGTTAATATGGGAATATCAATGCATTCCTTAATTGTTTCTATTACCTGGGCTATGTCATAACTGTCATCCGGCTTTTGCCTTGTGTATTGGATGAGAGCGCCTTTAATATCATTGTTTTCTTTTATCACCCGGCGAATATCGTCCGGATCATTATAATCGGCCTCTACAGTCGGAATGTATAACATTTCCAGAGATGTGGCAGTCGTGCTGTAAACAGGCGCCTTGTGTACCAGGATTTTTTCAGCTGGTTTTAATATGCTGTGGAGTCCCATTCTTATAGCTCCGCTTCCGGCTCCTCTTACCAGGATACAAGCTTCCCCATCAAACAGATCCGCAATCACCCGTTCCGTTTTTTGTGTGGTTAACGGCTTATTAAGCCCCGGAACAACCCCTAAATCTCCACGATTTAAAATCTCGCGGCCGCTGAATGATTTTGTGATACAATCAATTACTTTAAACTGCAGTCTGGCGGCCTCCTCTACTGAGATGCTGGATAACGGATAGGTCTGCATTTTATCTTCCTCCTTATTTCAAAATCCGGTCCGGATTATTAATCAGCAGCATATCGATTTGTTCCTCGGATAATCCATAATCCCGAAGCATGGGAAGAAAGGTTTCAAACAGATAAGCATAACCCAAACCTCCCCATGCCTTTAAATGAGATTTTCTGGTAATATCCATAGATAAAACCACCTGCCCCAGGTAACCTTCTCTTGCGATTCGCTTTAATGTTTCTGCACGGAACCGGTCTGGACAGTAATTATTTTTTCCTACAGTATCGAATCCGATATTGACGCCTTCCTTCAGAACAGAAAGAATGTAATCTGTGTCCTGGGAAAGGTCTAAATGGCCGATAATAATCTTTTCCGGCCGTATCCCGGCATTTTTTAAATATATGGCCTGTTCCAAAGCCATTGTTCCAAGGGTTGTATGGGTAGTTACTACGGAACCGGTGCGCACCGCTGCCAAAGCCATGGAATGAAACACCTTTTTTTCCATATCCGTCATGGTGCTTTTGCTGGTTCCAAACTCTCCTATGACCCTAGCTTTGATGCCGGAATCCCCTATTCCTTCCGTCAATTCCTTCTCTGCCAGCTTGGCAAGTTCTGTTTCCGACATGGAATACACAAAATCCGGAAGAAACGGCTCTTTATAAAAACCGGTCGACTGCAGGATCCGGATGCCGGTGGCTTTTTCCATACGGCTCACGTATTCCGGATTCCTTCCCATCCCCATATTCGTCACATCCAGAATGCGCCTGACTCCTAGCTGATACAAACAGCGAAGCTCGCTTTTCGATTCCTCAAAACAGTCCAGACGGCAATCCTGGTCTTTTTTTACCCCGGATAAGTCTATGGTAATGTGTTCATGCATCAAAGTATAACCTTTTTCCATGTTTTGTCTCCTAATGATTCAAGGGGATATGCCTGCATATCCAGTTGATACCCGGTAAAGCGGGGCACGCTGTTCATAAACTCAAGGTTGTAAGACGTTTTTCTTTTAACCTTTGCCTTCAAGGGACAAAGGGGGAAGTTACTCTCACATTTGGCCCGTCGTTTCTCCACTAGAAATACATATCAAGATTCATAAAGTACCGCTCGATCAGCTGGGATCTTTTACAGACCAGCAATCTTGCCTTTCGGAACATTGCTTCAATGTCCTCCTTTTTACTTTCACAGATCAGAACGATACAGCGCCCCAATTCACTGGAAGGAACGGTCAGTGCGGATTTTCCACACATATTGACCACCCGCATCAGACCTTTTCCTGAAAGAGCCTGGCATTTTTCTGTTTCCTTATCAAAATGGCCGTAAATGCTGTCTCCCATGTCATTTACATCCACTGGTCCTTCCCTTGAGATCAGGATGGTTCCCGGCCTTATGATTCCGTTTAAGTATTGGATCAAAGGTTTCCGGCCCCCATAAATATCCGGCTGGCCATCGTTTGGTACCTCTTTCCATTCCCAATCGGTATTCTTATCATCGGAATCCTCTGTCAGGCTTATTCCAAGCAATGGGTCCAAAACCTGTTCCAGGGTCTTTAAATCTCTGGTAATGGCGCCAATGCTGGGGGAAAATATGATTCCATCAGTGGAAGCTTTGGAATGCTGCCTCATATGATCCTGCTCGATTAACGGAGAGATAAATCCATAAAGATTGAGCGCAGCGGCAGGTGCCAGTACACTGCCGCCGCCGTCTGTTCCGATTCCGGCATCATTGATTCCATAGAATACATTGAGGGCCGTACCGCTGCTGGAGCCGGTCATCCATTTTCCTGTAATGGGATTGATAAGCTGTAAATCCACCGCTCTTCCGCCTAAAGCCATTTTATCGGCGGTATGAAATAAAAAGCCATTTTCATTAAGACGTTCTTTTAGTTTCCCGGGAATGACCGGAGTATCCTTGATACCGGTATACCAGGCAAATCCATGTTTTTTCTGAGTTGGAGCAACCAGGTCAATGACGCAGGGATTTACCTGGTTTACAGTGCAATAAGGATTTTTAAGTGCCAAAAATGTTTTCTTTGCATATGTTTCAAGTCTTTCCATATCAATTCCCAGCTACTTCGCCACCGGGACTGCAATGAGACCGATTATGAGAAGCAGGTTCAGCAGCACTCCGAAAACGATACAGGCCACAGGACCAACCGCAAGGTCAACAATCGGTTTTTTCGCTTTCTTATTTAACAGGAAGGCCCCGATTACAAACAGTGCTCCGATTCCAGTGTACCCGGAAGAGGAAACAGCCATTTTTTCAGCAGCAACGATACCGCCTGCAAGCAAAGAAATTTCCAGAACCTTGTTCATGGATGTTCTCACATACTCTCCCATATCTTTGACTCCTGGGAATTTATCCATATATTTTGCAAAAATGTTGATCAGGAAAATCTCTGCCACCATGACTGCAAATCCGAGTACAAAGGCAAAAAGCGGGTTTCCATGGAGGAACAGTCCGACTACAAATACAAAGGTACAGCCAGCCGCACCGTACACACCTGTCACAATGGCTGTAGTAAATACCAGAGGTATGAAACCAATGGCTCTTGCAAGTGCGGTTAATCCGGCGTTGCTGTATTCCTGGTTGGCTAAAAGGGCAAGGGAAGCGGGATCGCCGGCGATAATGGCAAGGCTGGTTCCGGATGCGATCAGACCGCCCATAACAGCCAACAACAGCCAGTTTTTACGAATTCGTAAAATGTTGCCCTCAAAGCCCTTGGTCAGCCCTTCATTGGTATGCTCCGTTCCTTTCTGCTGAGCAGCATAAACGATCATCATAATCATACCTGCAAGCATTGCCATACCTTCTGCATTTAAAGAAACCTTGCCTGCCCCAATAGGAAAGGTACCGAATTTTTTTACAAGGAAATATACAAGTAAGGTTACAATTGCGGCGGTCAATCCTTTTTTAAAGCCGTGCTGATAAGCGATGCCCACTGCCGGGAATATGGCAAATGCAACTGTTATATAGCCGGAAACGCTTCCTAAGTCACTGGTGAAGTTATATGGCATATAGCTGAACAGTTTTACAACAAACTCAAGACCGGCCAGAATCGCCAGGCCGTAAGCGGCTCCAATGGCAGCGGAAAGGATCATCCCGTTCCTGCTGTTATTACAGAAAGATCCGATGATATCAGTAGTTAACAGCAGGCAGTGGATCAAAATAATGCTTGCTGCAATGGAGGTCGGTATACCAAAACCAATGACCAGGCCGAAACTGATGGCAAAGCTCATGGCCGCCAATTCTTTTCGGTTAATCTCGCCGTTAAAATACTGCCCTACAATTGGCCGGAAACCGTCATTAAATACTGCAATCCCCTGATTGGATAAAACGGAAGCCAGCGCCCCGATTAATGCAATAACTATGTATTTCATACCTATGAAACCTCCTCTTTCTCAATGATTGCCTGAAGCAAAACCGGAAGGACCTCTTCTTTGTGCTGTGCTGTAAATCCAAATGCTTTTTTCCCCTTTTGTACCTCTTCCCTGATAAAATCTCCGCTCTTTATCATTCCAGGCATGGAAATCGTAGAACAGAGCCCGGAACCCAGCATGGCCATAGCCATAGCCAGCGCTCCGCCGCCGCCAGTATTACAGGCACCTACATAATAATCATACTTTCCGTTTTTCACGCCCAGTGCAGCATCCAGATCCCCCTTGATCTCGATTTCTGCCCGGCCGTTCATCTGCAGGGATACCAGTCTGGCAATTTCTTCCTTGTCAATCTGACCACCAACCACAATCTTCATTGCTTCTATCCTCCTTTTATCCTTGTATCATTTCTTAAAAAGACCATTAGGTCCTGATACCTTATTATGAAAGCAGATTGCATAGATGAACAGTCAGGAAATTCCGTTCTGCTTCCGGGAACTGGATATCTGTTTCCTTTAACAGTTCCTCTTTTAACACTTCCGCTCTTTGGTAAACCGGCTCCTTTTTTATTCCATCGAGGAGCGTATTATCCAGAGGGTGTTCCACAACCCCGTCTAAAACTCTTTGTCCTGCCATGGCCAGATGGGTAATGAACATTGCCGCCTTATCTTCCTCTGTGTCAGGTTTTTCTTCCAGGATCCGTTCCACTGCTTTTCTGGAATAATCCGCAACCTTTTTGCAAATCACATGATTATCCTCCAGAATGTCCAGACGCTGGTTTAACATATCTCTTAAATCCATTGGATTCCCTCCCAGTTTCAATATACATTATTTTGTACTTTGCTTCAAAAAAGACAACTTTTAAAAATATGGTTCTCTTTTTTTCTCCCTTACCTCCCGGATGATCTCCACAACCTTCGGTACACTGACATACTTTTCTAACAGTGCCTTTAGATATTCATCCTCCTTTCTTATAACCATTACAGCTGTTGAAAACAGGTTGTTATAATCGGATTCGTCTAAGAAAACTACGTTCAGCGATTTGTACTTATGCTCCAGAATATCATCATAGTTCCATACACCTGCATCTATGATACCATCCATCAAGGCGCCTACGGTCTGCTGGGTCCGGATTGGGACCAGAGTAACCTTTTTGCCGTGTATAATATTTTTAGTAATGCAGCTCTGGTCAATGGAGCTGCTGTCATATGCTACCCGCATGCCATCCTGAATGCTTTCATATTTGGAATCCCCTAAAAGAAGCACATGCCTGGAAAGAAAGCTGCCCGGCCCAAAATTAATTGCCGCTTCAATCTGCTTTCCTTCTCTTATGGATTGTTCCGCCGCATACTGGGAGCAGATAGCAAACTGGTAGGTTCCTGATTCCACCAGATCAATACGTCCTACTGCACCTCTGGCGTAAGCCATATTAAAGTTAAGCGGTGCAAACTGGGTATACATGGCAGTGGCGAAACCTTCATAAGTCACGGAATAAGGAAGGGGCATGATCCCTAGAATATCTTTGCGCATACAGTTTTCCTGCAGCTTCTTGTAATCAATCTCTTTGATGCAGGTTCCCTGATGCCCATGATTCTCCAATGACACAGCATTGCACTCTTTTAAACAGGCAAATGCGTTCTGAATGGTCCCCCTGGATACCCCGAATTTATCCTGATACTCTGAGATCGGCAGAATCCGGTCTCCTGCATTCCGGGACATTAAATCCAACGCCAACAGATTTTTTACCAGACCTATTTTTTGATATAGGTTTCCTGCTTCTAAACAATTGTTTTTCATGAGTTCACTCGCTTTTACCAATTTACATTATTTTGTATATTCAAACAATATCATATGATATGTGCAATGTCAACAATATTATTTTTCATATTTTTATTTTATGTACAGAAAACACAAATCAACGAACAAAAAAGACGGGCATTTCCGTTGTATCATAGAAATGTCCGCCTTTATTCGATTCAATAATAATACATCTGCTACAAAAGGAGATTAATCCATTAACGGTTCGCCTTATTACATTCCATTTTTGCATCAACAAAATTGTGGATCAGCTTAACGGTTCCATCTATCCCTACGGAGCTTCGATTAATGCATAAATCGTAGCTCCTTACATCTCCCCATTTCTTATTGGAATAGTAATTATAATAGCTGGAACGCTTTTTGTCCGTTTTGACCATAATATCCTTGGCTTTGGTATCATCAACATGATAAAGTTCTTTTAAGGATTTAACCTTGTCTTCTTCATCGGCAGTAATGAACACGGAAACAAGGTTGGGATAATCCGTCAGAGCATAATCGGCGCATCTTCCAACGATTACACAGGATTCTTCATCCGCCAGCTGTTTGATGGTATCAAACTGTGCTAAAAAGATCTTATGATTAATTGGCATATCCATGTAACCAGAGGTCGTGAATCCCATGGAATATGTATCCATCACAAGGGAGTACAGAAAACTGTTGGTTGGCTTTTCATCATGGGTCTTAAATAATTCTTCACATAACCCACTGTTTTTTGCTGCAAGTGCCAAAAGCTCCTTGTCATAGCATTTAATGCCCAGTTCTTCTGCCAATTTCTGTCCGATGATTTTTCCAGAACTTCCACATTGTCTTCCAATTGCAATTACTAAATTTCCACTCATATAGACAGCTCCTTCCGGTATCTTATAGTTATATTATACCTTAAAATTTCTGAAAAATCTAGATTTATATTTCAATTTAACTGTTTTCTAAGAAGGTGTCTTATGGTTAGCCTGTTAAGTTAACCGCAGTTTTCTCAATAGTTCTTCAAAATAGTCGGGAAGAGGCGCTGTAAATTCCATATATTCACCGGTTCTGGGATGGATGATTCCCAATACACCGGCATGAAGCGTCTGTCCGGTAAGACGGAATGGGCACTTTGCGGGACCATAGACAGAATCTCCTAAAAGAGGATGGCCTATGCTTGCCATATGGACGCGGATCTGATGGGTTCGGCCCGTTTCAAGCTGGCATTCAATATAGGTAAACTGCCGAAACCGCTCAAGGACCCGGTAATGGGTTACCGCTTCTCTTCCATTTTTCTCATTGATGCTCATTTTTTTCCGGTCTATGGGATGACGGCCAATGGGGGCGTTGATCGTCCCCTCGTCATCCTTTAGGACTCCGTGTACGATTGCAGCATATTTTCTTGTAATAGAATGTTCCTTCAGCTGTTCAGAAATAGAACTGTGGGCCATGTCATTTTTACATACAATAAGAACCCCGGTGGTATCCATATCGATCCGATGGACGATACCAGGGCGCATAACTCCGTTTATTCCGGATAACTCGCTGCGGCAATGAGACATCAGTCCATTGACCAGGGTTCCGCTGTAATGACCTGCGGCGGGATGGACTACCATCCCCTTTGGTTTATTAATGAGAATGATATCCTTATCCTCATAGACAATATCAAGGGGGATTTCCTCCGGCATGATTTCCGGTTCCCTTATTTCAGGAAGGGTCAGGGAAATCCGGTCCCCTGCATTTACTTTATAATTGCTTTTTACCGGTTTTTCTTCAACCAGCACGGATTGTTCCTTTAAAAGCTTCTGAAGATAGGAACGGGAAATGTCCTGGCATTGGCCGGATAAATACCGGTCGATCCGGACACCGGCTTCCTCAGGAGCGACAACAAACTCTTGACTCAACCCAGCTCCTCCTTTTTATGAAAGGAAAGACAAGATAAGTCCTCCTCTTTGTAATAAAACAGAAACAGGAGCATGAAGACGAACATGGAAACCGTAACGTAACAATCCGCAACATTAAAAATCGGAAAATCGATCAGCTTAAAATATAAAAAGTCTACCACATAGCCTCTTAAAAAGCGGTCGATCATATTTCCCACCGCTCCTGCCGAAAGAAACATGGCAATTAGGTGCAGCGGCAGGTATTTTCTGTCGGCAGGCATACGGCTGACCGCAAAAGCCGCAACTGAAAGCACTAACAAGGCAACCAGCAGGAAAAACGCCTGTTTCCCCTGAAGCATTCCAAATGCTGCTCCCCGGTTTTCGGAATAATAAAGTTCAAATACTCCATTCCAGATGACGAAGGGAGGACGGTTCATGAGATGCTTAACAACAAGAAGCTTTGTCCATTGATCCAGGCCAATGGAAAGAAAGAAGCCGATGATCATCCCAATGATCAGTTTTGTTTTTTGATTCATGAAAATCTCCTTAAGTTAAGATATGGCGAAGCGCTTCTGCCATTTCCGTATCAGTGACAGTCTTGCAGGTAAAGGCTTTACCAATCTGTTCTAACAGGATAAACCGGATGGTGCCGGAATCCATTTTTTTATCACTTTTTGTTGTGAGAACAATAGTTTCAACAGAAAGCCCGCTTACAGAAACAGGCATGCCAAATTTCTCCATAACTGTTAAAAGTCTTGGAAGTTCTTCTGAACGGATCATTCCTCTATTGATGGAAATCGCCATGGCAGCGATGCAGCCAAGTCCTACGCAGTGACCGTGGACAAGCCGAAATTCTGAAAGCTTTTCAATGGCATGTCCCAGGGTATGTCCCAGATTTAATAGAGCGCGCTCTCCCTGTTCTGTTGGATCCTTTTCCACCACATCCCGCTTGATCTGGTTGCTCACAAGAACCATTTCGCTTAACACTGCTAAATCCCTGCTATGGATTTCAGCGGCATGCTCCATAAGCCATTGGTAATAGGAAGCATCTTTGATCAGTCCATGCTTGATAACCTCTCCCATTCCTGAGGAAAATTGTTCTTCTGAAAGAGTTTTTAAGGTGGCGGTACTCGAATATACCAGCTTCGGCATATGGAAGGCCCCTACCATATTTTTGTAGGAATCAAAATCAACTCCGGTCTTTCCGCCGATGCTGGAGTCAACTTGGGACAGCAGGGTTGTAGGCACCTGAATAAAGGATATTCCCCGCAGATAGGTGGCCGCCCCAAAACCGCATAAATCTCCCACAACTCCTCCGCCCAAAGCAAGCAGATAGTCATGGCGGTCAAATTGTTTTACAATAAGGGCTTCATATAAGTTCCTGACGGTATCCAGATTTTTGTTTTCTTCTCCGGCAGGGAAAATAAAATGTTCTGCTTTTTTGCAGCAGGCAGAAACAATCGATTCTACTTCCTCAAGGTAAAGAGGTGCCACATTGGAATCCGTGACAATACAAACCTTGCGTTCTCCCAGGTTCAGCTTTATCAGTTCTTCTTTTAGTCCGTCAAACCCAGTTTCCATGACAATCTCATAAATGAAGGCACCGTTCATGTGTACCGGAATTCTATATCCCATGGTATTTTCCTCTTTTCTGCTCCAGTTTTTTGAACATCCAGGTATGCTGCAGGGCGTTCCTCTTTTCTGTCCATGTTTTTTGACATCCGGGTGCCCGCAGGACGTTTTACTGCTGTATTATTTTTCTCCTATATCATGGAAGAAAGCAAACAATCTTCCGTCCCGTTTCCTGCATTGCAATGCTGCAACGATTTGAGGAAACGTGTGATGTGGAAAATCGTCTGCTTGTACCATTCAAAGAAATGTATGATGTCTTGTACGGAACATCTGTTATAGGCGTAAATTCATTCCGCCCATATCCAGGCTTCCATTATTTAACAGATCTTGAAAATCACCGGAGAGCTCTACGGATTCCGGGGTCGCTATGAATATGTAATTTGATATTTTCTGTAAATTACCATTCATGGAGTAAGTGGCGCCTGAGGTAAAGTCGATGATTCTCTGGGCGACTTCTGTATGGATGCCTTCCATATTGAGGACAACAGCCTTTCCGGCCAGCATATGATCGCAAATTTCCTTAGCATCTTCAATGGAGGTTGGTTTCACCATAGATACCTCCATAATGCGGGACTGCTTCATGGGCACTACTTTAGGGGACCGGGATAGGAAACGAGGCTTTTGATCAAAGTCGTCCTCTTCCTCGTAGTAATCCTCTTCGTTCTTTTTTGAGAAAAGGGTTCTCTTAGCAGGTTTATCGCTTTCATCCTCGTAGTCGTCATCTAAATAGTAATCGTCATCATCTGTATCGTTTAAGCGCATGCTATCCATCAGTTTGCCTAAAATGCTCATACTTTATTCTCTCCAATCTTATACCATGGTTCCTGAGTGAGAAAAAATCTTTCCAGGGCCCAGGCATATATTCTCACTTAATTCATGCCCAATCGTGCGGGTAAACTTTACTTCGCATCTCCTTCAATCATTAAGTGTTCATATAATATCTTGTACCGAAAATTCCGGTACCGACTCTTACCAGAGTAGCACCTTCTTCTATGGCAATCTCATAGTCTCCGGTCATACCCATTGAGAGCATATTCATACTAACATTATCAACGTTTTTGCTTTGCATGTCAACATAAAATTGTCTTAATTTTTTAAAAACGGGACGATTTTCCTCAGATTTTTCTACAAAAGGTGCAATAGTCATAAGACCTTTTATCTTTACATGGGGAAGGCTGGCGATTCTACGAATCGCGCTTTCCGTCTCCCCCAATTTAAACCCATATTTGCTTTCCTCTTCTGCCACATTCACTTCCAAAAGGATGTCCACAATTAAGTTTTTTCTGGCAGCTTCTTCTTCGATCTGCTCCGCCAGGCGGATAGAGTCTACGCTGTGGATCAGCACAGTTTTGTCAATAACCTGCTTGACTTTGTTTCTCTGCAAATGTCCAATCATATGCCAGCGGATATCTTCCGGAAGGGTAAGGTGCTTTTCACAAAGTTCCTGCACTTTATTTTCTCCAAAATCCCGGACACCGGCAGAATATGCTTCTGATATCATGACAGCGGGTTTTGTTTTGCTTACTGCTATCAGTGTTACTTCTTCCGGATTTCTTTCTGCCCTCTTACAGGCGGCTAATATCCGGTTATTTACTTCTTTCAGATTTTCCCTAACCAAATCAATCACCTCTTATCGATAAATTAATTCCCCTTCATTTACAGTTTCTGCATTGAGAACGATATGATCATATACCGCCAATCCATAGGTCATGTTCTTTTTCACTGTGTAATATTCATCATTGGAAGCCTGCACATCAATCTGTTTAAAGACAGCGTACCCTTTGTTTATATTATAGACGCCCTGAAGGGAAGCGCTTGTCCCAATTTGATAACGTTCCGTGGAATTAGGCTTTACAATATAATCTCCGGCTTTAAAGCCGTCTTCCGTTCCCATTTCGATATAGTAATTATCCCCTTCGGAATAGTAAATCTCGGTAGGGACAAAAACGACTGAGGTCCCGGACCCGGAATACACTTCTTTGTTGAAACCGGTGGACTGGCTGTCTCCGCCCTGGGTAACGTAGTCCATAGGGACCAGGTAAAAATCTTTTTTTGTAACAGATGTTACGGGAATCTTTAATCCATCTACCCGGTCGGACACGATTTCAAAATCAACGTACCGGTCGGATGCAAATTGAACCATATATTTATCAAAGTCCAATTTCCCAAAAGATTTTCCATCTGTTCCGGAAAACACGGAAAAGCTACCAGAAGCTTTTAAATCCCGTCCGGAAAATTCTACGGTAAGGTTTGTTTTGTCTCCATAAGATTTGGCATCTTCTTCCGCCATTGGGAACACAATCGACCATAAATCGGAAGTAATGACTTTATAAACTGGCGAGCCCTTTTCTATAAGGTTTCCTGATTTTGTAAAGGTTTTCGTATAGTTGCTGCGGTTAAACACGGCTTCTGAAACTCCCGATGGCTGAAGTCCTTCATAAGAATCCACTCCATAGGAGACGATGCCTGCCCGGTCTGCTTTTACCTGCTCAAAATTAATACCTGCCTGATCCATCTGGGCTCCAAGGTTGTCCAAAGCATTAAAATTCATATATTCCATGACTTCGGCCTCTAAAGCGTATTTGGCATCATATACAGATCGAAACTGGTCATTGTCATAAGTAAGGCTGAATGTGGTCAGCTGTTTTTTCAGCTCAGCAAGATTTTCCGGGGTCAGTGTAATTTTATCCTCTGAATTTTCCGCCAGAAATGAAGTGAGATTTCCTGTCTCATCAATGGAATAGACCCGGGTGCCGTTCGAAGCCCGTTTTCCTTCCCTTACGTAGTAATTGACATAGCCGGAACGGTCTGCATTTTTTACTTCTTCCTGCCGGAGGATAATTCCTGTGTAATTTTTATTATTGACGATGCTGCCTTCTTGTACTTCATAAAACTGTATCTTATCTCTACGAACATAGGCGAATACACTGAACACCATATAAACAAAGATCAACGCAAAGATGATCATGCCAACATTAATATTCAGAGGCCGTCGGTACCGGATGATTTTTTTATTCTTCTTTGGATGTGCAGCCCGTTTTAATGGCTGCGCTGCCTTTTGTTTAGCCAACCTGACGCCTCCTTTCCTTATTACTGCCCATGAACTCTGGGCATAAAGGTATGCCTTAGGGCGTTTCTTTTAGTATTATAAAAGGAAATACCAAAAAATTCAAGCAAAACAAAGGGGACTGCCGTGCAGCCCCCTTATCTTCATGTATGATTATAATGAAACAACCACATTAGCCCTGGCATTCTCAGGCATATTCTCCGCATCTATGGAAACACTGAGAACAAAGGTTACGTGATACTTTTCACCGATTTTTTCCAAAGTTGCAATGGTTTCAGATATATCTTCCCCTTCAAGGCAGGCCAGCTTTAAAAAGCTATCAAAGAACATCATCTCTAAATCATGATCTTGAGATATAATACCACAGATAAAACCTATAAATCCTTCGCTTGATGTAATCGGATACTCATTGACATTAATGAGGCGGATCTTGTTGCTTAATTCGTACATGTGCTTGGAACTTTTGTCCAGGTAGGCAATAGAACCTGTTGATTCTTTAACAATAGAATTGGCTCTGTCTAACAGATGTTTTGTTTTCCCCTTACCCTTTTTTCCTGCTATTATCTGCACCATAGCAATCTCCTCCTTGCGTTATATAATTTGTATAAAAAGTCTATTCGGATTAATATAATTATAGTACAAATCCATAAGAAAGGCAATGACTATTCTACAATTTTATTCAATATATTTGTCATATTATCGTAAAGGCCTGCATGATTCGGTGCCTTTAAAACAACGGTAATATATTCCCGCTTAGAGGAATCCGAGCTTCCCATGATCAGGCAGCTTCCGGCCGCCTTCGTCGTACCTGTTTTTCCGCCCAGGACGGTAAGTCCTTCCGGCATCTGGCGCTCTCCTGTCATATACCAGTTGGTGCCTTTCCAGGTTGCATTTACTGGTTTTCCCGCTCCATCCTGATAGGTGGTGGTGTACTCAGTTGTACCAACGATCTTGCGAAATTCGGGATACTTTAAAGCTTCATTAAAGATTAAATACAGGTCATAAGCTGTGGTGTAGTGATTATCATCGCTTAAACCGTGAGGATTAAGGAAATGAGTGCCTGTAGCTCCAACCTTCAACGCTTCATCATTCATCATCTGTGCAAACTGGTCTATCCCTCCGGCCATATGGGTTGCAATGGCAGCCCCGGCATCATTTCCGGATGGGAGCATAA
The DNA here is from genome assembly GCF_900105215.1 of Lacrimispora sphenoides. Lineage (NCBI taxonomy): Bacteria > Bacillati > Bacillota > Clostridia > Lachnospirales > Lachnospiraceae > Lacrimispora > Lacrimispora sphenoides. The sequence goes on from NZ_FOIP01000002.1 coordinate 1,569,384, forward strand.
GACCATATAAAAGCTGTTCCATAGTCAGCTTGTCTCCTGGCTTTATCCCACATAAAGTAGCCCCGGCTTCCGTAATGACAGCATCTTTGGTCACCGTGACTTCATCTGTTAAATTTCCGTATTTTAAGGCAATAAGAGCTGTCATGGTTTTTGTGATGCTTGCAGGATACAAACGCTCAAAAGGATTCTTTGCAAACAGAACTTTCTTATCCGTTAAGTCAAAGACTGCGGCAGCTTCGGCAGTGACCGCTTTGTCCTGGCTGGAAGGATCCTCTGAAACGATACAGAGATCATGAGCAAAGGGTTCTGCTCTGCCAGATACTGCACTGGACTGGTAAAGGGCGGTTCTTTCCGAATACACATAAGGATTGTCCAGGCCCTTCAGACCCGCGCAGCCTGTCAGAAATACGGTACATAAGGCAATGCAGCCTGATTTTACAAAAACTCTTTTTTTCACGGAATCTACCTCTGCTATTTATACATCTCACGCCATTCCATGTCACCGCGCTCCAGAGACTTGATCAAAAGCTCTGCGGTAGCCAGATTGGTTGCAAGAGGAATGTTGTGCATATCACAGGTGCTCATGATGTTTACGATATCCGGTTCATGGGACTTGGGTGTAAGGGGATCCCTTAAAAAGATAACCAGATCGATCTCATTGTGTTCAATCTGGGATCCCAACTGCTGCTCCCCGCCCAGGTGTCCGGCCAGATATTTATGAACATTTAAGTTTGTCACCTCTTCGATCAGACGTCCGGTGGTTCCGGTAGCATATAACATGTGTTTACTTAAAATTCCCCTGTAGGCAATGCAGAAGTTCTGCATAAGTTTTTTCTTTGAATCGTGTGCAACTAGTCCTATATTCATGACGATATACCTCCTTATTAATTACCGATTTTGCGCTGCAGTCCAACATTTAGCACCAGTCCCATACCCATAAAGATGCTGATGAGCGAACTGACTCCCGAGCTGATAAAGGGGAGAGGAAGGCCTGTATTGGGAAATATCTGCGTTGCCACGGCGATATTGGCAAAGGCCTGGAAGCCGATCAAGGCTGCCATGCCGGTACAAATCAGTTTTCCTGACATATCTTTGGTCTTGGATGCCAAATAAAGGCATTCAAATACAACCAAACCAATAAGAACAATGACGATAACGCTGCCTCGAAATCCCATTTCTTCGCCGATAATGGCGAAAATAAAGTCGGTTTCCCCGGCTGATAAGAAGTTTCCATCTTTCACCGATGCAATGGTTGTATTAAAAAGTCCTTTCCCTTGAAGCTGTCCGGAACTGATTGCCATAATTGAATTTTTTTGCTGATACAGATTCTCCGCATACTGCTCCGCATGGGGATAAATCCATGCAAGGATCCGCCGCGCTTGATAATCGTGTATAAAAGGGATCAATCCTTTGGTCAGCAGAAATATGAAAAGCGCTCCTGCCGGTATTGCAACGGCAAGGACGCCCCCGATCCAGCGGTAACTGATTCCTGCGGAAAATACCATACACAGGATAATAATGGAAACCACAAGGCTGGTGGATAAATTCGGCTCTGCAAAAATAAGACCGATGGGTATGGCCGCAAGCAAAGCGGCCAGCCCTATCATAATCGGCGTGTTTAACCTTTCCTGGTATTTGTTCCAATACCAGGAAAAGAACACAATTAAACCGATCTTTACGAATTCAGACGGCTGTATCCGTCCAATACCAGGAATATTGATCCATCTGGTGGCGCCTCCAGCCGTATGTCCCATAACAAGAACAGCTTCTAGCAAAATAATGCAGCCCGCATAAATCAGAGCATAAAGCTTGATAATTCTATGATAGTCTATGATGGAAAGCCCAATAGCCAGGGCAAATCCCACCATTACGCCGATAATCTGTTTTGTCACTGTACTGGAATCCTGGTTGGAGGCGCTGGCCACCACAAGAATCCCGATAACGGACAGCGACAGCATGTACAAAACTAACCGGTAATTATAGTATTTAAAATTGTAATCAGAAAACATAATTAGTATATCCCCTTATCAGGTACGTCGCGAATAGGGATGTTTGCATAAAGAACCGGAATAAAGCGTTCGCAATCCGGCTGTTTAAGCTTCTTCATCTGTATCTCTATTCTGTCGGAATCTATATCCATGTATCTTGAAACAACACGGACCATATCGTCTTTTATCATCTGCATGATCTCAGGAGAACAATCTGCCTTGTCCGCAACCAGCAAAAGTTTCAGACGATTTCTTGCAATTTCTCCTGAATTCTTCTTGCGGAATACAGGAAGCAGGCTCATATCACACCCTCCTATGCTCTCTTTAAGAGATGGGAGAGTTTAAAGAACAGGCCTTCACGTACTACTGGGTTCTGAAGCGGTACGTTTTCCCCGGTAATCCGCCTGCAGATATCCATATAGGCCTGTCCGGCCGGGGTTCCCATACCAACGAGAGGTTCTCCCTGGTTTGTGGAAATAACGATGTCCTCGTCATCCGGCACAGCGCCGATAATATCAACGGCAAGGATGTCCATGACATCGTCCAGAGACATCATGTCTCCCCTTTTCACCATATCCGCACGGATCCGGTTTACGATGAGTTCAATGGCTCCCATGTCAGCGGCATCTAAAAGCCCGATGATCCGGTCTGCATCCCGGATTGCAGAAACTTCCGGAGTGGTAACAACAATGGCTCTGTCAGCGCCTGCAATGGCGTTTTGAAAGCCTTGTTCAATTCCTGCAGGGCAATCCAGCAGGATGTAATCAAACTCTTCTCTTAAATCATCAACCATTTTCACCATTTGTTCGGGAGTGACTGCTGTCTTGTCCCTGGTCTGGGCTGAAGGAAGTAAAAATAAGTTCGGGTATCTTTTGTCTTTTATCAGGGCCTGTTTCATACGGCAGTTGCCCTCTACCACGTCTACTAAATTGTAGACAATGCGGTTTTCCAGACCCATAACAACATCCAGGTTCCGAAGTCCTATATCTGTATCGATCAGGACCACTTTTTTACCCAGAATTGCAAGTCCGGTACCAACATTGGCAGAGGTTGTTGTCTTGCCTACCCCGCCTTTTCCAGAAGTGATTACGATAATTTCGCTCATACCATATCCTCCTGATTTTTAGGGATAACTTCCTTTTTATATTCTACCTTAGTTTTTGGAATATTTCCACACTTTTTTTCATTGGTTTAATTATGACCTTGTTATTTTCCATATAAGCCTTCATAGGACCTCTTCCCAGGCGCTTTCCTCTTCCGTCAAGGCCTGAGGTACAATCTGCGATGCGCAGCTGGATTGGAGCCATATCCAGGGCAGTAATGAGCGCTCCCCGATTGCCTGCTACACCTGCACATACCGTTCCGGAAAGTTTTCCAAGAACGATCACATTGCCTTTTGCCAAAACCTTTGCACCTTTGTATACATCACCGATGATCACAATGCTGGCTTCGGATTCCAAAGTCTCTCCGCTTTGTAGATTGCCTTTGAAGAACTGCCCTGTCTGGCAGGACAACTCCATGAGTTTCTCGTTCAGTGCTTTTTCGCAGCGCTCCATACGGTTTATATCCGTATCAACCAGGCAGATGATCTCCACATTGGAGTTTTCCGTGATCTGGTTGATGATTGCGAACTCTTCCTCGGAATTCAGTTCCCGCCCTTCCAGGGTCAGGGTCATTTGTGCGGATCCCCAGAATTTCGCATGATCCCCGAATTTTTTCCCAATATCAGATAGAAGCTGAGGGAAGGGGGTGTCTGGGTCCAGGATGACAGTCATACCTGCTCTGTTGCTTTTAATTACTACGGTATTATGCATCATATCACCTCTTATCCTAGTTAATCGCGAATGTTGACCTTCGCTGCATCCAGGGCACCGGCATTTATAATGGATTCTAAGTCCGTATAGCCGTAATAATACTTATAGACGTTCTTCGCAATATTGGCGGCGTTGGATGATGAATAGCCATACGGAATATTCACGGTTACACAGATTTCCGGATTGTCATATGGCGCATAAGAAATAAAGAATGCGTGATTGGGCTTGTTGCGGGCCTCCTGTGCAGTACCGGTTTTAGCGGCAATTTCCACTTCAAGGTCGGTAAATAACCTTTTACTTGAACCGTTTGCAATCACTTCTCTCATCCCCTGTTGTACAGTATCCCACGTTGAAGCCGCCGCGTCAATATGAGAAGAAATCTTAGGGGTATAATCTTGTATCAGATTACCTTCAGAATCGGTTGTTTTATCCAATAAGCTGAGTTCAAATACAGTTCCCCGGTTTGCGATGGCAGACACGTATCTGGATAGCTGGACATTGGTGTAAGCATGGCTTCCCTGTCCCATGGCAGAACGCTCTGGCGCATCCTTTGAAATCTGTGGATCAAGCTCTGCGATCTCTACCCCGGACTTATGATCCAGTCCAAACATGGTTGCATATTTCCGCAAAACTTCAAGTCCCTGGTCAGGAGAATATACTCCGTTTGCATCCATTGACAAGCGGTGCCCCAGATCAGCAAAGAGATAGTTACAGGAATTTCCAATTCCTCCCACAATGTTCAGAGGACCATGTTGGCCCGGATAAATCCAGCACTTAATGGGCGGTTCTACATCCGTATAAATACCGGTACAGGTAATGGTTTCATCCATTGTGACGACATGCTCTTCCAGAGCTGCTACCGCAGTAATGGGTTTAAAGGTGGAACCAGGCGCTTTTCTTGTCTGGGTCGCATTGTTGTATAACGGAAGGGACATGTCTGCCTGCAGCTGGCTGAAATAGGTTCCGTCACCAATCCTGTTGTTGTCATATCCAGGATAGGATACCAGAGCAAGCACTTCTCCTGTTTTATCGTTTGTAACCACTACTCCTGCATTACAGGGGGATAATGCCAGCTGGGCTGGAGTGATCTCCAGGGATGACAGCTTTTTAATCAGGAAGGAGTAAGCATCACCTGTTGCCCTTAAATCTGCCGCATCCTGACCGTTGTCTATTAAAACTCCCTGATCATATAAAGCAAGGCATAGCTCCTGCCCTGTAATGACATCGTCATTAATCAGATACCGGTATATTTTTTTCGTAAAGTTCCGGTCATCTTTAAGCTTGTCCAGAGCATAAGCCACAAGGGCTTCAAAGGTGTCATCCGCATTTGAATATTTGGAACCGGTTCCCAGCTTGGTGGTGTCCACCCAGCCATTTGCGATTCCATAATACAGATAGTCTCTTAAACTGATTTCATCCGCTTTCCATGCCTGATATTCCCCGCTGGAGGTATCAATGGCATCTTCCTTAATAATACCCACGGTAGGACCGGAAAGATAAGTATATATATAAAACATATAGGCTTTTAAGTCTTCTGAAAGATCCTTCATTGGTGTGGCGTGGGCGCTCATCAGCTCATTGTTTAAATTGGTAAAGATCTGCTGTTGGGAAGACATATATTTCCGGTATATGTTTTTTTCGGTTTCAGAGGCGTCCTCCTCTTCCATTTCCTTCAGGGAAAGGACATTGTTGTTGATCAGCTGGTAATAGGCATCCTTAACAGGTATCTTCATATTGGAGCCATCTGTGGAGCCGCTTGTATTGAAATCACCATTTACAATGGTCTTAATGAGAACTCCGGCTAACGATTGTTCAATCAGATGGTAAATGCCCTTCTGAAGATCCGCATCCAGGGTCAGATACACATCGTTTCCTGCGGAAGCATCGGTTTCATCTTTTGTTTCCCGTACTCGTCCTACACTGTCCTTGTAAATCGTTTTTTTCCCTTTTGTCCCCTGAAGATCGTGCTCCATGGTATATTCAATTCCAGCCCGTCCTACGATGTCATTAATGTCGTAGTCGTCTTTCCTCTTTTGAAGGCCCTCTAACTGGTCCTCTGGGACCTTTCCGGTATAGCCAATGACCGGAGCTAAGGAAATGCTGTCGTTATAAGCGCGGATTGTTGTTTCCTCCACATTTACTCCCTGCATTTCACCGATATGTTCCAAAATATCCGCTACGGTTTCATCGGATACCTGACTGGCAACCGTAGTGGCTTCATATTTGCGGTAGGACATGAGACGAAGGGCGTATTTGATATTGATAATATCAAGGGCTTCCTGGTCTGTCAGGGTAACAGGCTTACCATTCTGATCTTTCATATCTGTAAGGCCATTGTCCTTGCAGGCCTTCTCAAACAGCTCCCTTGCACTTAAATTAGAGGGATAGGCGCCTTTTTCATCATCTAAGTCTTCCACCTTTTTCAGACCATAATAGTCCCGCAGAAAGCGTTTTCTGGAGGACTCGGAGGAGGAAGTGTATACGATGTCACCGTTGGAATCAATAGCGACTTCAAATTTTCCCTGTATGGTCTCCTCGTGCTTTTCAAGAATCTGTACCAGCCTTAAATACATGTTATTTCTGGCGGCTGCATTCTTGTACACGCCGGTATCCTGTACCGTAACGGAATAAGCCAGCTTGTTATAAGCCAGGACTTTGCCGTTCCGATCATAGATATTACCTCTTGTTCCGGCGGTTGTAATGGTCTGCTCCGTAAGCTGCATGTATTCGTTAAGGGCTTCTTCTCCATTAACGATCTGCATGTTAAAAAGTTTATTAATTAATCCGGCATACATGAAAAAGCAAATGATTCCAAGTATAAAAAGCCGTGATGATATGGTTTTTTTCAAAAATTCCTTTATAATGTCAAACAAATCACTAAACAATTGCCGAATCTCCTCTTTTTCCTATCTCTTCCAAGTGCCGGTTCAAAATCAGGAATACCCGATAAAGAAGCAGGGTCGTTACAACGGTAAAAATGATTTCCGGAAGCATCAAATTGATAAAATAATACCCAACTCTGATTTTCTGACGAATCAGGAACCGGAAAACATAAATATACAGATTGTAAGCCAATTCGTTCAGTACACTTAGGATCAAGGGCAGCGTAATGTAATCTTCATAATAATATTTGGTACAGATTCCGTTGATATAGCCTACATGGACAAAAATCAGGGTGTAAAAGCCAAAAGGCCCGCTGTAAAATAAATCCATGAGAAGCCCGGCCAAAAGCCCGTAATACATCCCGGCCTCTTTTCCATGCATGAAGCCAAAGGAAAAGGTGAGGATTAAGAGCAGGTTGGGAGAAGCCGATAAGAACGGCAGCAACGGAAAAAGGCAATTTTGAATCGTAAATGCAAGAATTATCATCAGCACATTAAAAAGTATCCGTCTCATGTTACTCCTTTCCTCTTTCCTGTCCATGCTTTTTGGACATAAAGGTATACCCGCAGGGTGTTACCTCTTATTGAGAAGCACTTTCTGCTGTTTCGGTTTCTGTTTCAGAGGAATTCGTCTCCTGGGGAGCGGTTTCCTCCTGAGAAGCTTCTTCCTTCATCATATCAGCTTTCAGTTTTGTGATAACCAGAACCTCCTGCAGGCTGTCAAACTTTGCTGCCGGAATTAAATACCCTGATTTGGTAACGTTATTGGTATCATTGGTAATGCCGGAGGCATAACCAACCAGGATTCCGGGCAGGAATACGGAGCTGATGTTGGATGTTACGATCTTATCTCCGTCTTTTACATCGCTTTCCTTTAACACGTTGGTGATCCGGAGCCTTCCCTCTTTAAACAGGGTCAAGTCGCCGGCAACGATACAGCTGTTTCCGGACTGCATGGCCATGCCGCTCACACGGCTGGAATCATCAATAATGGAACGGACGGTTGCATAATTCGCTCCCACATCCGTGACAATGCCTACCAGACCGCCTCCTGCCACAACATTCATATCCGGGGCAATCCCATCCTTTGAGCCTTTGTCGATTCGGAATATCTGGAACCAGTTGCTCGAGTCATTGGCAATGACCCTGGCTCCCACCTTTGTATACTGACCATAATCCTGATCCAGGCTGTAAAGCTGGCGAAGCCGTTTTAACTCAAATTCTTCCGCCTGAAGTCTGGTGTTTTCCTCGGTCAGCTGTGTGATGATTTCTTTCATCTCTTTATTTTCATTCAGTGCGTCATGAAGCTTTGTATAATCAATAATTTCATCATAAATGGCCGAACCAACCGCATTGACACCCGATTGCACCGGAATCAGAAAATATCCTACCCCGGTCCTAAGGGGCGTAAGCCATTCGTCATGAATGGAGGTCAACCCGATTAACAGGACACAGAATACTGTTAAGGCAATAAGAACATATTTGCTGCGCTTTGATTCCATCTATAAAATTCCCCGTTCCTTCAAACTGATATAGGAATTATCTCCTATGATAATGTGGTCCAATAACCGGATGCCAACCAGATCTCCTGCTTCCCTTACCCGGCGGGTAAAGTTTAAATCTTCCCTGCTGGGAGACGGATCTCCGCTTGGATGGTTATGAACCAGTACCAGACTTACGGCATGATATTTCATAGCCTCAATGAAAATCTCCCTGGGAGAAACAGCGGATGTGTTCACTGTTCCCTGAGAGATCAAAATGTCCCTTATCAGGGCTCCTTTTGTATTCAGGAGAACGATATAAACCAGCTCCTGTTCTTTATGGCGCATGTCCTCCACAAAGTAATTAACAATATCAAGGGGATTACGGAATAACACCCCATCGGAGCGGGCGGTTCTTTTCCAGATACGTCTGGAAAGCTCTCCCACGCATAAAAGCTGGGCGCCCTTTACGGTCCCGATTCCCTTAACCTGCATAAGTTCCGGCATTGAAAGATGCAAAAGCCCTAAAATACCCTCTTTGGGATAATTTAAGGCCAGTATCTTCTGTGCCAGAGTCAGGGAATTATTCTCCCTGGAACCCGTGCGGATGATAATAGATAAAAGCTCCGCATCGCTTAAGCCTTCCGGACCTTCCTTTAAACACTTTTCATAGGGCCGTTCATCCGCAGGAATGTCTTTCATCGTTATTCGTTTCATATGCCTCCTGACCGTTACTCTCCAGGCACGTTAAAAAGGACATATGTATGGCAGAGCGGATATTGGCAATCACTTCGCTCCTTGATCACAGCGTGCCCCGCTTCATCGGGCATGAATGCATGCGTTCAAATTAACCGATATGTAATGAGGGCTGCTGCCACTCCTATAATGCCAGCCATGGTAATTTTAATGTTAATGCCAAAGGTAATTACCAGAATGCCTAGATTGACGATCAGCGGGGTATCAAATCCAAAGGATTGTCCCGCGTTCAGCCAGGACAGCCAGGAAATTCCCCGGGTCAGATCTCCGACAAAGCCTCCGAGAACTACGCCGGCCAGCATAAGAAGAAGCAGTACCCAGCAGTTTTTGTATTTCATCTGCTTTGCTACCCCTTTTGTTTTATGACAGGATTGTCCATACCTATCAAATCATTCTAACATAGTTTTGCAGTTGTGTATACCGTTTTTTATAATTTGCCTTCAAGGGAAAATGCAAGAACTTATTCTTTCATTGGCCCCTAAGCACGATTGATAAAAATTTATTTATTAAAAACGGATCAGACCGGCCTCCAAGAGCTTTTGTACCGACATTAAGATTCCCAGCTTTGCGTGGAACCAGGTAAGACCTCCCTGGAAGTAAACCGCATAAGGCGGTTTGATAGGACCATCTGCGCTCAGCTCAATGGATGAACCTTGTACAAACGCACCGGCTGCCATGATGACAGGGGCATCATACCCCGGCATATCCCAAGGTTCCGGTGTGACAAAGCTGTCAACAGGGGCAGCCGCCTGAATCCCCTGGCAGAAGGCAATGACTCCTTCCGGCTTCCCAAAGGTAACGGCCTGAATGATATCATGGCGGGACTGGGAACCGTCAGGTACTACGGAAAAGCCCAGCTTTTCATAGACATTGGCAGCGAATACAGCGCCTTTTAAAGCCCCAGCCACTACGGTAGGAGATAAAAACAATCCCTGAAAAAATGACTGGTTAAGGCCCAGAGTGGCCCCGACTTCCTTTCCAAGACCAGGTGCTGTCAGCCGGTAGGAAGCACGGTCAATGCAGTCTTCCCTTCCCGCAATGTAGCCGCCGATGGGGGCAATGCCTCCTCCTGGATTCTTTATGAGAGAGCCTACCACCATATCGGCTCCCACGTCTGACGGTTCAATTCTTTCAACGAATTCCCCGTAGCAGTTGTCAACCATACAGATCACATCCGGCTTTATCTTTTTTACGAAGGAGATCAGCTCCCCGATCTGGGAAACGGAAAAGGTAGGGCGGGTATCGTATCCTTTGGAACGCTGGATAGTAACCAGCTTTGTTTTTTCATTCACAGCTTTTCCTATGGCTTCGTAGTCAAAGGTTCCATCGTCAAGAAGGTCCACCTGTCGGTATACGACTCCGTATTCCTTTAAAGAGCCTGCACTGTCCCTGATGCCGATCACTTCTTCCAGGGTATCATAGGGCTTTCCCACCGGTGAGAGAAGTTCATCTCCTGGACGGAGATTCCCGGAAAGGGCAACGGTGAGGGCATGGGTTCCGCTGATCAGGTTCGGTCTTACGAGAGCGCTTTCCGTATGGAATACGCTGGCATAAACTGCTTCCAAAGTATCACGGCCCAAGTCGTTGTAGCCATAGCCAGTGGTTGCCGCAAAATGGATGTCACTGACCCGGTTATCCTGCATGGCCTTAATGACCTTCATCTGATTATATTCGGCCGTTTCATCGATTTCTTTAAAACGTTCCATTAAAGCCTCTTCGATTTCTTTCCCGAAATCCATTACCTGTCTGCTGATTCCCAGGCTTTCGTACATTTCATTTATTTCCATTGTTTATTAATCTCCAATTCGTACATCTCATTTATGTCCTGCAACATTTTTATAAGCACCTGATCCAGGTCATTGTTAAAATCCGGAAGATCTAGCCATCTTACATCACGTTCCCGTTTAAACCAGGTGATCTGTCGTTTTGCAAAATGCCTGGTGTCGCGCTTTAAAATATAAATGGCCTCTTCCAGTGTATATATCCCCTGTAAATAATCCAGGATTTCCTTATACCCAAGGCCCTGCATAGAAACCATGTCCCTGGTTAAGCCCATATCCTTTAAGTGCATAACCTCTTCCACAAGCCCCTGCTCTAGCATTAAGTCCACACGCTGGTCAATTCGTTCATAAAGCCGGGGCCGGTCTGTATTTACTACATAATAGAGGAAATCATAAGGAGATTTCTTTTGTCTTTCCCGTTTGTTGTGCTCAGAGATCCGTTCACCGGTCTGCCGGTAATATTCAATTGCCCGGATTACCCGTTTCATATTATTTTCATGGATCTCGTCCGCGGAATCCGGGTCAATGTCCCGAAGAAGGTTATGGAGAAACTCTGCTCCCCTCTCCTTGCCCAATTTTTCCAGTTCCATACGTATGGAGGTGTCTTCTCCATTTTCCGTAAAATCAATATCATAAAGAAGGGCCTGGATATAAAAACCGGTTCCGCCGACCACAATGGGAATATGACCATGGGAATAAATCTCTTCCACGGCCTCTTTCGCCATTTTCTGAAAAACTGTCACATTAAATTCCTCTTCCGGATCAAGGACATCGATCAGGTAATGAGGAACCCCGTCCATTTCTTCCTTTTTGATCTTTGCTGAACCGATATCCATATGGCGGTATACCTGCATGGAATCAGCACTTATAATTTCTCCCCCGATTGCCTTCGCAAGACGGACCGACAAAGTGGTCTTTCCCACTGCCGTCGGCCCGGTAATAATAATCAGCGGTCTCATCACACGATCCTCTTAAATTTCTTTTCTAACTCATATTTGCTCATGGAAATGATTGTTGGCCTTCCGTGAGGGCAGGCATAGGGATTTTCCAGGCTTAAAAGCTGGTCAATAAGCTCGTTGGCTTCCGCTGCTGATAAGCGATGTCCTCCTTTAACCGCTGCCTTGCAGGATAAGGATGCGACCCGTTCATAAATCATATCCGGGTTATGGGAAGAGCCATCCTCTGACAACCCATCGATCATCTCAATCAGAAGTTCTTTTTTGGCAATGGAAAAAAGATTAGCAGGAACTCCTCTGACCGCATATTCCTTGCCGCCAAAGGGTTCGATTTCAAATCCCATATCTGTAAAATATTTTAAGTGGCGTTTTAATAAAATTTCTTCATTCTGGTTTAAAGTCAGGATAATGGGAGGACTTACCAGTTGGGAAATATATTCCATCGTCTTAAGTGTTCCCATGGTTTTTTCATATAAAACCTTTTCATGGGCAGCATGTTGGTCAATAATAAAAAGCTGTTCATTAAATTCAACCAGCCAGTAAGTATCAAACAGCTGTCCAATGAGCTTGTGCATGGACCGGGCCTTTGGTTCCAGAAGTTTTCCATCAAACAAATCCAGCTGTTCCGGTCCCTTTTCCCCCTTGGGAACCTCATTACTTGATGGAGCTTCCGGCAGTTTTTCTATGGCTGGGGCCTGAGACTTTAGCCAGTTATCCGCCAGATCATCCCTTTCTTTTACAAAGGAAGGCTGGGGCGAAGTTAATCTTTTAGGAAAAGCATAGGCCGTATCTTTCTTTTCTTCTGTAGCAGCCTGCTGCTCCATAGCCATAAGCCTGCGTCTTTCAAAAGGCTCTGGGCTGGGCTCATGTCTTTTTTCAGAAAGGTTTTGCTTTACCTCTTCCTTTTTCTCTAACTCCACCTCAGGGATCAGTTCTTTGTGGGCCAAAGCGCTTGATACTGCCTGATACACCATGTGATAGACCATTTCCCCATCCCGGAACCGAAGCTCCATCTTGGTGGGATGGACATTTACATCAAGCATCTCTGATTCAATGGAGAAATGAAGCATGGTAAAGGGATATTTATGCTGCATCATAAATGGCCGGTAGGCTTCTTCTATAGCCCTGGAAATAATGCTGCTTTTTATGTACCTGCCATTGATGAAATAGTTTTCGTAATTCCGGTTGCCTCTGGCGATCACCGGTTTTCCGATGTAGCCATGAATGGAAACCTGAGGCTTATTCACCGTAACCTCCAAAAGGTTAGATGCGATTTCCCGGCCAAATACTGTGTATACAATATCCTTTAAATTGTGGTTTCCGGAGGTGTGAAGCTTGTTCTGGTTGTTCTGGATAAAGCGGATGGATACTTCCGGATGAGACAGAGCCAGCTTTTCCACCAGCTCAGCCACATGTGCACCTTCCGTGGATGGAGTTTTTAAAAACTTCTTCCTGGCCGGAGTATTGTAAAATAAGTTTCTGGCGATAAAGGTGGTTCCTTCAGGCGCTCCGATCTCTTCCAGGGACCGTTCTTCACCACCCTCAATCTGAAATCTGGTACCGGTAAGCCCAACGCTGGTCTTAGTAATCAGCTCTACCTGAGAGACAGCGGCGATGCTTGCAAGAGCTTCTCCCCGGAATCCAAGAGAGGAAATGGTAAACAGATCCTCTACGGATTTGATCTTGCTTGTAGAATGACGCAGAAATGCCAGAGGTACTTCCTCTTTGGGAATCCCGCAGCCATTGTCGGTCACCCGGATAAAGGAGGTTCCCCCTTCTTTGATCTCCACGGTAACTGCGGTGGATTTAGCATCAATGGCGTTTTCCAAGAGCTCCTTAACAACGGAGGCCGGACGTTCGATGACCTCTCCTGCCGCTATTTTGTTGATAGTATTCTGATCCAGTACAGTTATATTCGGCATGGCACCTGCTCCTTTCCACTTGTTCGCCCACGCTTTTGGGGCATAAAGGTATGCCCGCAGGGTGTTATCCTACTGCCAGCGGTTCTTTAGTTTTGTCTGCAGACGGTACAGGGTATTGAGCGCGTCAATGGGAGTCATGTTGCCCAGCTCTATATCGCCCAATTCCTTAATGATATCATCATCCTTTACGGTATCAAAGATGGACATCTGCTGTAAATCCACCTCGTCGGGCTTTGGAACAGCCTTTCTCTGGGTAATATTAGAGTTGATTTCGGCAATTTCCCTGGCTTTGGCTGTGATGTCCGCATCTCTTAATTCTTCCAGCAGCTCTTTGGCCCTGGCAATGACAGTGTCAGGGACGCCGGCCAGCTTAGCTACCTGTATGCCGTAGCTCTTATCGGCCCCGCCCTTTATGATCTTTCTTAAGAAAACAATGTCATCGCCCTGTTCTTTTACTGCGATGCAGTAATTATTTACCCCGCTCATGGTTCCTTCCAGCTCGGTCAGCTCATGATAGTGGGTCGCAAACAGGGTTTTTGCTCCCAGGATTTTCGGATTGCTGATGTGCTCTACCACGGCCCAGGCAATGCTGAGTCCGTCAAAGGTACTGGTACCGCGGCCGATTTCATCTAAGACAATCAGGCTGTTTTTCGTAGCGTTCCGAAGGATATTGGCTACCTCCGTCATCTCCACCATGAAAGTACTCTGGCCGGAAGCCAGATCATCGGAGGCACCTACACGGGTGAAAATCCGGTCACAAACTCCTATGCTTGCTTCCTCTGCAGGAACAAAGCTTCCAATCTGGGCCATCAGGACAATTAACGCAGTCTGGCGCATGTAGGTAGACTTTCCTGCCATGTTTGGGCCGGTGATGATGGAAACCCGGTTTTTCCCGTTGTCTAAATAGGTATCATTGGAAACAAACAGATCATCCCGCATCATTTTTTCCACTACCGGATGGCGTCCGTTTTTAATGTCAATCAGTCCCTTTTCATTAACCTGAGGCTTTACATAGTTATTCCTTGTGGCTACTGAGGATAAGGAGGCCAGGACATCGATTCCTGCTATGGCCCTGGCAGTCTTTTGAATCCGGAGAACCTGGTCTGCCACCGAATCCCGGACCTGACAAAATAAACTGTATTCCAGAGAAAACAGCTTGTCCTCAGCTCCCAGTATCACATTTTCAAGTTCCTTTAACTCGTCGGTGGTGTAGCGCTCAGCATTGGCAAGAGTCTGTTTACGAATAAAGTAATCGGGTACAAGATCCTTAAAGGAATTGGTCACTTCAAAATAATAGCCGAATACCTTATTAAATTTTACCTTCAGGTTTTTAATTCCTGTTTTTTCTTTTTCCCGCAATTCCAAATCAGCAAGCCAGTTCTTACCCTCTGTTTTGGCACTTCTCAGCTTGTCGGCTTCTTCATGAAAGCCGTCCTTAATAATACCGCCGTCTCTTAAGGTGACAGGCGGATCGTCGATAATGGCACGGTCAATCAGTTCCCTGACATCCTCCAAGGGATCCAGTTCCCCCCACAAGTCCGTGAGCATATCACTGGTGAATTCCGCTAAAAGATTCTTGATGTGCGGAAGCATCTCTAAGGAGCTTTTAAATGCGATCATATCTCTGGGATTAGCTGTCTTATAACTGATTCGTCCGATTAAACGTTCCAGGTCATAAATCGGGTTTAAATATTCACAGATCTCTTCCCTAGATATGAAATTCATATTCAGCTCTTCAATGGCATTCTGGCGTTTTATGATCTCTGATTTATGGATTAAAGGCTGCTCTATGTAGGTGCGCAGCATTCTGGCGCCCATGGCTGTTTTCGTCCGGTCCAGAACCCAGAGAAGGCTTCCACGCTTCTGCTTCTCCCTTAAGGTCTCCAAAAGCTCCAGATTCCGCCTGGTAGAAGTGTCAATAATCATGAATTGCCCGGTGGAATAAGGGGTAATGGTTGTTATATGGGAAAGGCTGTTTTTCTGGGTCTCGTACATGTACTCCATAACTGCACCGGCAGCTATGACTCCGGTGTCATAATCTTCCAGCCCGAGTCCTGTGAGTGCGCCTACCTTGAAGTGTTCTTTTAGAATTTTCCGGCAGACTTCATCGGAAAAGAAATGATGATCCAGAGATGAAATAACCGCTTGGTGACGGTTCTTTATTTCTTCTACATCCACTCCCGAAACATAAAATGCTTCGTTACAGATGATTTCAGAGGGAGTAAACTTATTGATCTCATCCATAAGCTCCCGCTCCGACTCTACCTCTGTTACAAGAAAATCGCCGGTGCTGATATCCGCTACTGCGACCCCAAAGGCTTCGCCGATATAGACGATTCCCATCAGGTAGTTATTTTTTGTTTCATCAAGAGCCTGCGCACTTGTGATGGTTCCAGGTGTTACCACACGGATAACCTCCCGCTTTACCAGTCCCTTGGCAAGCCTGGGGTCTTCCATCTGCTCGGCGATGGCAACTTTAAAGCCTTTCTGGACAAGACGGTTTAAATATGTATCAACGGCATGATAAGGAACGCCGCACATAGGCGCCCGTTCCTCCAGTCCGCATTCTTTTCCGGTTAAGGTGATTTCCAGTTCTCTTGATACGGTAACCGCATCATCAAAAAACATTTCATAAAAGTCCCCCAGCCTGTAAAACAGGATACAGTCCGGGTACTCCTTCTTTGTTTCCATGTAATGGGTCATCATTGGTGACAGTCCAGCCATGCTCTTTCACTTCCTTTTTCTTCTGTTTATGGTCTTAAAGTTCCCATGTAGTAAAATCCTCTGGATTCATCCAGATATACGTCCACGATTTTTCCAATAAGAGAAGAATCCCCTTTAAAATGAACAGTAGTGTTATTGCTCAAACGGCCGGTTAAAAGACCTTCCTCATGATCATTCACCTCTTCCGCCAGTACCTTCTGAACGGTGTGTTCCTCTCTTCCGCAGACCTCGGAAGAGATTTTCTGGACTTCAGCCAGCAGACGGTCAAAGCGGTTCTTTACCACATCTTCCGGTACCTGCTCTTCCATATTGGCCGCAGGTGTACCGGTACGTTTGGAGTAGATAAAGGTAAAGGCACTGTCAAAACGCACCTTTTTCACCACTTCGAGGGTTTCGTTAAAATCCTCTTCCGTCTCTCCGGGGAAACCTACAATGATATCTGTGGTCAGCGAAATATCCGGCATGGCTGTCCGGATTTTTTCTACAAGCTCCAGATACTGTTCCTTGGTGTATTTCCGGTTCATGACCTTTAAAATACGGCTGCTGCCTGACTGAAGAGGCAGGTGAAGATGGGTGCAAACCTTTTTTGAATTTTTCATAGCTTCGATCAGATCGTCTGACAAATCCTTCGGATGGGAAGTCATAAAACGAATCCGCTCCAGGCCTTCTACCTGATCGATCTGGGTCATAAGCGCTGCAAAGCTTACGGGTGTTTCCAGGTTTTTTCCATAGGAGTTAACATTCTGTCCCAAAAGCATGATCTCCACAACGCCGTCATCTACAAGCTGTTTTACCTCTTCCAGAATGTCTTTTGGGCTGCGGCTTCGCTCCCTGCCGCGCACATAGGGTACGATGCAGTAGCTGCAGAAATTGTTGCAGCCAAACATAATATTAACGCCGGATTTAAAAGGGTACTTCCGGTCCGTAGGGAGATCCTCCACAATCCGGTCCGTTCCTTCCCAGATGTCTACAACCATCTTTTTTTCTTCCAGGCGTTCATACATTAGCTCAGCCAGTTTAAAAATGTTGTGAGTGCCGAATATAATATCCACAAAGCGGTAGCTCTTTTTAATCTTGGCAACTACTTTTTCTTCCTGCATCATGCAGCCGCAAAGAGCGATCATCATGTGAGGATTTTTCTTTTTTAAACTGTTTAAATATCCAAGACGTCCATAAACTCTGTCATTGGCATTTTCTCTGACCGTACAAGTATTATATAGAACAAAGTCTGCTTCTTCCGTGTCGGTTTCCACAAAGCCGATTGCTTCTAAAATTCCCTGAAGCTTTTCGGAATCTCTGGAATTCATCTGACAGCCGAAGGTAGCGATGTGAAAAGTAAATTGTTCTTTTCCTGATGTTTCCTTTAATTTATCCAGAATATCCCGGTAACGCTCTATAAAGTAGTACTGTCTTGCTGGCTCTTCCTTTGGTGCCTGGCTGAGGGTTTCCTCATAAGTCATATTTATATAATCCATTTGTATAACCTCTTAATTTTTATTCGGTTTTCCCATTATATCATAAATATTTTTTATTGCAAATAACAAAATCGGCTTTTCCGGTGGAAACATCCTTCATGTGGGCAGTAATCTGCCTGATTAATTTCAATTGCTTTCTTTTGCAGGGGAATGCGGCAAAAAAGGACAGGGTGTGATCGCTTACTGGTCCCGCAACAATGAGCCCTTTTGGCATAGCCCATGTCATGGCGGCCATCACAATGATGTCCCGGCCGCCAAAAGGTATATAGTCATCAATCCATCAGTTTCACCACACGGGTAGCCACCTTCCCGGTAAATGCATCGTCGTGCTCCACAAGCAACATGGTCGGCTGGAACTTAAGGATTAAATTCTCGATCTGGATCCTGGAATATACATCAATGAAATTAAGAGGTTCATCCCAGATATACAGATGGGCCTGCTCACTGAGGCTGCGGGCAATGAGAACCTTTTTCTTCTGCCCTTCGCTATAGGATTCCATGGGTATTTCCAGCTGTTCTCTGGAAAAGTCCAGCTTGCGAAGAAGCGTCTTAAACAGAGAGTCTTCAATACCGCTTTCCCTGGAGTATTCTGTCAGGCTCCCTTTTAAAAATGAAGTATCCTGGGATATATAGGATATTTTAAGACCATTTGGTATTTCCTTATACCCTTCAAAGGAAATATTGTCTCCCGTCAGTTCCCTGCCGACGATCAGCTTTAGTATACAGGATTTTCCGCAGCCATTTTTCCCCTGCAGGGATATTCTCTGTCCCTGTTCCAGTGTAAAGCTGACGGGCCCGCAGACAGGTCCTTCATAGAAAGGAACAACATCCTTTAATGAAAGAATTCTGGATGAGCGGTATTTTAATGGATAAAGCTTGAGATCTTCTGCCTCTTCTATATTTTTCAAAAGCCCTTTTTTATCCTCAATGGCACGGTCCTGCCTGAGTTCCAGACTCTTTCTGCGCATCTGCATCCGCCTGGACTTTTCGCCTATATAGGCCCGTGTATCAATGGACTTCTCACGGCCTATGGACTTTTTCCCGATCTTTATTGACTCCACCTGATCCGCCCATTCGCCTGACTGCCTTGCGGCTGCTTCCAGATGACGGATGTCCTTTTTTAACCGGTTATTTTCGGACCGTTCATACTGATCCTGCATTTGCTTGTTCTCATACCAGGAGGTGAAATTGCCTTTCTGAACTTCAATATTTGTTTTGTTTATGGATAGAATATGATCCACGGATGCATCCAGGAATTTTCGGTCATGAGATACCAGGATAAATCCCTTTTTGCTGTTTAAATACTGGCTTACCAGTTCCCTGGCCTCCCGGTCTA
Organism: Lacrimispora sphenoides; assembly: GCF_900105215.1. NCBI lineage: Bacteria > Bacillati > Bacillota > Clostridia > Lachnospirales > Lachnospiraceae > Lacrimispora > Lacrimispora sphenoides. Next base: position 1,588,499 of record NZ_FOIP01000002.1, read on the forward strand.
AGTGGTTAGTCGGTTCATCGATCAGCAGAAAGTGACCTTCTCTTAAAAACAGGGCTGCTAAAAGGACCTTAGTCCTCTCCCCATTTGAAAGTGTGTAAAAAGGCCGGTATAGTACATCCTCAGAAACTTTTAGTCTGGAAAGCTCTCTTTTAAGCTCCCAGAATAAATATTCCCCAAGGAGGGAATCCAGAATTTCCATAGTGTTCCATTCTTCATCCGGCACAGGAAAAGGGAAATAGTCAAACATGACATTTGAAATAATAGTTCCTGTGTATTTAAAACGGTTCATCAGAAGATTTAAAAAGGTGGTTTTTCCTCTCCCGTTTCTACCTGTAAAGCCCAGCTTCCAATCCGTGTCAATCTGAAAGGAAACATGTTCAAAGACGGGATCTGGGCTTCCTTCATAGGTGAATGACAAATCAGTGACTTGTATTAATGACATAGAGATTCCTCCAATCAGGCAGGAAATAATATTTCCGCACAAAAAACGACTGCAAGAATTCATTCTCTCACAGCCGTTCGCATCAAAACAAGCCCATAGGGCTAATATTCTGCTTAATTCATGTCTTTATGACATAAAAAGGGTATGAGAATGAAATAATATTCTTGCAAAAACAGGCATGACAAAAAAAAGACAATGTCTCTTTTCCTTCTCGTCATACAGTTACCTTAGCAAGAATTATTATTTCATCCTTTCACCTCATTTCGTTTCATTTGCCCGTAGTCTATCATAAATAGATAATAATGTCAAATAATAATCATCGGAATACGGGAGGTTTTTCATAGTATGTGCGATTCTTCTCTAATTAGCCCGTCCCGTAATGGTAATTTCTACCCGGCGGTTTTTTGCTCTTCCATCTTCCGTATCATTGGTGGCAATGGGATTGTAATGAGAATTCCCCTCAATGGACATTTTAGACGGTTCCAGTCCCATAGCGGTCATCTGGTTTAAAACCGCAACTGCCCGGTCTACGGACAGCTGCCAGGAATCCGCCTCATTGGCCGTATCATGGTGGCCCAAATCCGCCGTATTGCCTGTAATCGTAATGTGGTTGATGTCACCGTATATGGCCTCAAGACTGCTGCTGATTTCCTGAATGACCGGCTTGCTGTCCGGAAGCAGGATTGCTGTATCCGGTTTGAACAGCATAGCATCTTTTAAATGTATGCTTACAGCGGAACCGCTGGAAGATACATCGATCATATTCCCCAGGTCACGCTCTGCAATATAAGCTTTCAAAGCCAGATAGACATTGTCCAGATTATCTGCAGAAACGGAAATATTATCTCCCATGGCAGAACTATCCGCCTGGCCTGTATGGTTTAAAACCTTCTCCAGACCACTGGACATCTCTTTTAGCTTCATCGTATCAACCGAACTCATGCCGTACAGGATGATAAATAAAGCCAAAAGCAATGTAATCATATCAGAATATGTAAGAAGCCAGCGCTCCGAATTGTCTTTTTCTCCTTCTGTTTCCAGGATTCTTCTGCGCATCCTTTGTTCCTCCCAATTTTAGTTTTCAATACCCTGTTTGTACCGTTTGGCTCCATCTGAAAAAGCCTGGAAATAAAGGGCGAGTTCATTTTCAATATTTCGGGAGGTATTACCGCTGGCAATCATGCATACTCCGTCCACGATCATTTCTTTTTGGATATGCTTTCTCTTAAGCTGTGTTTTTAATTTGTTCGCAATTGGCATGTAAATGAGATTGGCGAAACACACACCGTAAAGGGTTGCCACAAACGCAGTACCGATGGAACCTGCAAGCTCTGAAGGATCCTCAAAACCGGAAGCAAGTACCATGATCAGTCCCATAACGGTACCGATAACTCCCATGGTAGGAGAAAATCCCGCAGCGGCCTCAAATACACTTGCCTCAATGCTTTTTTGCTGAACATAGGCTCTGATATCAGATTCCAGGGTGTACTGGATGGATTCCGGTGTCTTCATTTCCTGTATAAGAACCAGGCCTTCCTTAAGAAGCAGATATTCCTCCTGATTCAGTTCCGGATCCCTGCTTATATTTTCCAGGCAAGTGACTCCTTCCGTCCGGTATCGGGTCGCAATCATTGATATCTTGGCAATCATTTTTTCCATACTGGCGGAATGGGGGTGCTTAAAACTTCGAAACATGGCCCGCAAAGCCATTGCTATGTCATTGAGGGAATAAGATGCAATGACAGCGCCAAAGGTTCCTCCTACCACGATGATGAAAGGGCTTAAAAGGAACAGAGAGTATATGGCACCTTTTTCCAAAACAAAACCTGTTAAAAGAGCACCGACTCCGATTATGATACCAATAAGCAGTGAAAAATCCATAACTTTTCTCCTTTGTAACTATTATTTGTAACATCATAATTCTATCATATAATAATAAAATTCTGATGCTAAAAAAATGCTAATATTACAATGAGATTTAGTTATGGATTTTTGTATGATAATGCTGCAATGACCTAGGATAGACGTATCTGTTACGTTTGCATTTTACCGCTCATTGATTAGTTTAATGAAATCCAGTGCCTCATCGGCCGGAACCATCTGGGCCGTAATTGCAACTCCCTGTTGCGCCAGATACAGAAAATCCGCAATATCTTCTTCTGATACACTTACGGCTTTCTTTAACATTCGGGTGTTCTGCTTTCCTCCCATATTTCCCACATTTACCTGATCCATGTGGAAGCCCGCATCGTAAAGCCTGCATAAGGTTTTTGGGCTTTTGGCAACCAGGAAGACCCTTTCCCCTTCGTATTTTTCAGCGCACAGATTAGCGGCAGCCTTTTCTACGGTAAGAATTGAAAGCTTGCACTGCTTCGGGCATGCCAGCTTAAGAGCCTCCTTATTGATTGTATCCTTTACAACCTGATCATCAACCACCATAATCCTGGTTGCTCCTGTAACCTGGCTCCAGACAGTAGCTACCTGTCCATGAATCAGACGGTCATCAATCCGGACATTTACAATCTCCATCATTAAATAGTCCCCTTTCCTTATTCTTTTACGGTTATAAACACAGGTGAGGTCCAGGCGGCATCTCCATTTTTCTGCCAGATGCGAAGCCGTAAATTTCCGCTTTGCTCCATCCGGATCTTTCTTTTCCCGGTAAGTTTATAGGAGCTTTCAGGATATGCCTTGCCAATGCGGATTTTATAGGCATTGTGCCACCATGGATCATTCCGGTAATGTGTGATCTCACCCCAGTTTTCCTTAGTCAGGCAGTTCACTTCATCCCAAAGTGCCATAACCTGGGAGCTGTTAAGTAATTCTCTCACTGGAAGGAGATATTCCTTTCCATTGACGAGCAGGCGCAGAACGCTGTCCACATCCGCTTCCACTTCAAAGATAAAACCCTCTGTTGCAGCCTTTTCCGACCCCATCCATTTACCGGAAGCCGGAGACTGATATGTAGTCATGGTAAAACTGCAGCTCTTGTCATCATCCTGAACAATTTCCTGACCATAGTGATTCCAGCATGGTTGTGCAGAAAGCAGTTTTCCGTCCGTTTCCAGGCGTCCTTCCCAGTCTTTCCTTAGGTGGTTATGGTAGACCCTGGTATCCGGTCCCCAGCCAAGCTCCAGACGGAATTTGAACCGGATCAATCCAACCTGCTCCTCCCGTTCCCATGTGCCTGAATGCACAACCATTTCCTCTAAGACATTATCTCTTAAAATCTCCACCCTGTCTACCGCTCCGGTCCCTTTTATCTGAAATTCTAATTCAACTTCTTTGCCTGCTTCAATTTCAGATCCCATTGGTGCTGAGTTCACATAATAGTCAACTTCAATCCTGCTCCGGGATACCCCGTAGGTTCTCCGCCTTGTCAGTCCTTCCCAGATGGATTCCTTTGTACCTTCCTCTGCAAGCACACACATGCTTCCATTTTCAAAAACAGCGGGAATACTGTGGTTATCACCTGCAGCAATGATGCCGATTTTATACCCTCGTTCAAGGCCTTTCTCATAGTTCGTCTCTCCTGTCCGCGGCCCCATATGGACATGGCGGTCCATAGACAGAGGCCCATCGTCATTTTCACTGGAGCCGTGGCTGGAGTAAATTTCTGCGATAGGAGAAAAGGTTTCGTTATGGGTGTCCCAATTCTTACCTCTGGAGCCAGGCTGGTATGCCAGATGGTGAGGGATTCCAATGACCTCCTGCCCCTCATAGGCGGCGGCCAGGTCCTGGTAGCGCATCGGATGCTCCTGCTTTCCGTTATTGTGAAGGAAAAACACATTATGATCTCCATCCAGCCCGGCACCCTGCCATTCATAACCCATGAACATTGGATATCCCTGTCTGTTGGCTTCCTCGGTAAAGCTTCTTAATAATTCCCAGTCCCTGGCAACTGCTTCATCATCGTACCGGTCTTCGACCCCAAGCCCTGACGGTGTGGGCCGCATGTAAAACGGATAATAAGCCACAGGCCAGAAATCCATCTGTTTTTTTATATGATCATACCACACCGGGAGCTCATTCATTTGCTCATGGTGAATATTACTATGCATATCTGTCCAAAACTTATTGTATTTCATGGAGTCCTCCCAACTATTCTCTTGGATTTATGAGTGTATTTTTATCTATTTTCATGGTTGCCCACTCTTCCGGCTTTTTCACCTGCCCCCATGCTTTTAACCGCCGCTGCCCATCTCTGGCTTCCCTCTCCCGGTCAGTTAGATACTGAACCTTAAGTTTACTCAGGAAGCCGCCGCTTTCTTCTATCTGTTTCATAAGCTTTTTTAATAAGCCCTCCCTCGTCATTGACAGATCATGTTCTTCATCGGGATCTTCCTGTAAGTCATATAGACATATGGTTTCATTTTCTGACTTAACTAGTTTGTATTGTCCCAGAACCACTGCTTCTATGAACTGCGGGCTGTCATCACTTCCCACCATCTGCTGAATTCTAACGAGTCTGGATTTTTCACTCCGGGAACCACTGAAATCAAGCCTCTTTCCCTGATGCCAGGAGTAATTTTCATTCCTTCCTGTTTCTTCCAAAAGTGTGCGGGATACATCCAAAAGCCCTGCAGGCTCTTTTGAAATACCCGGAGCTATCCCTGTGCCTGATGCCAGAAGAGGTATGCGGACCGCAGCTTCATACATGGTCTGCTTTCCGAACAGTTTCCGTTTTCCAAGCTGTTCTCCGTGATCAGAGGTGTAGAGAAAGAGATATTCCCGTCCGGCTTCGACCGTCTTGATTTTATTATATAATTCCCCTACATACCGGTCTAACTGTTCCACCAGGCCGCAATAAGCGGCCTTGCAGTTTCTCATATGCTCTGGTGCACATTCCTGCTGGAATTCATGATAAGCAGAAGAAGAAGGGATCCTTGCCTCTTTCTCACATTCCTCTATAGTAAAGCGGCTTTGGTACTTAAGGTAATCCTCATTTTTGCAGGTAAAAGGAAAATGAGGGCCATAGAATCCAATCACCAGAAACAGCGGTCTTCTATTTTTCTTCTTTCCCCAATCCTCAAGAAAATCCATGGCTGAGCGGAAAACCATTTCGTCATAAAGCATAACCGGGGAAATCCCCCCTCCAACTGCATCCAGGCAGTTTTTCCTGTTCGTGGTTCCGGCATACATACCAAAATCCAGGCGTTTTTTTCCTCCGGTTCCCCAGAATTGAGAGGTAATATCTCCGCAATACCGTTCATCAAAACCATGCTTCTGGTCTTCCCCTTTAAAATGCATCCGGCCGGCCAGAACGGTCTGGTATCCCAGATGTCCCATCTCATGGGCAATGGTGGGCACATCCCCGCCAAGAGCGGCATCATTATTAAAAATCCCTAGTTGTGAGGGTAATTTTCCAGTTAGAAATGACATGCGCGAGGGAACACAAAGGGGCGAATTGCAATAGCAGCGTTCAAACAGCAGACCTTCCTCTGCAATCTTTTTAAGACCCGGCGTATCAATCCGTTCCTCTGAAAATCCTGTGTAATCCCAGCCATGCTGGTCTGACATTATTAAAACCATATCCTTCATAAGAAAATCTCCTCTGGTTCGGCCGCTTCTGGTCATCCTGCATTTACATGATCCCTAAAAATACCATAACAGCCGTAAATGCAACGATGCCGAGAATAATCTTTGTGGCGGACCACTTCTTCTTATCCATCAGATACCACACTGCCAGAGTAAGCAAAAGGGGAAGTATCCCAGGCATTATCTTATCAAAAATCTGTTCCTGTAAAGAAAGAGACATTTCACCGCTGACAAACTGGTAAACCACATTCGCTTTTACAGTTGTTGCAGCAACTCCCCCTATTACGATCAAACCCATCATGGTGAGTCCGGTAGTGATTTTATCTGCAAGGGAACGATTGGTGAAAAACAGGTTTGCCGCACCGATTCCCATATCATATCCTTTATGAAACAGATACCACTGCAGGCCAACCACACTGGTAAGCCATACCGCGCAAAAGAACAAGGGACCAACGGGATTTCCATCACTAATGCACATGCTCATGGCAATACTTAACAGAATCGGACTGTAGGTACCGATTAACATAGAGTCTCCAATTCCGGCAAAAGGCCCCATAAGCGCATTTTTGGTATTAACAATCAGCTCTTCGCTGACATCTTCTCCCATGGCACGGGCTTCCTCCATGGCAATGGTAATGCCGGGAATCAGGGCACCAAGCTGAGGCTCTGTGTTAAAAAACTGCATATGGCGCTGAAGGGATTTTTTGTATTCACCGGAATCATTTTTATAGAGTTTCTTTAAAATCGGTTCCAGCACATGACAAAAGGCAAGTCCCATCATACGTTCAAAATTCTGGGTTGCCTGTATAAAGAAAATGTAAGACCAGGCAGCCTTGTTAATATCCTTTTTGTTAAGTAATGAGTTTTCTCTTTTATTCTTCATAACAGCCATCCTCCTCTGTGCTTTGTACCGGAGCCGGTACGGCCGCTTGTGTTCCGCCCTGGGCCATAACAAAGATAAATGCAATTGCAGTTGCAAATACAGCCAGCGCAGTAACAGACATATTGGTAGAGCCGATCAGGATCCAGCCCATCAGGAACAATACAAGCATCCATTTCTTTGAAAGGGACTGCTTAAGCAGCATGGCAAATCCAATGGCTGGGAGCATCTTTCCGGCTACCTCAAAAAAGTGCAGGATTCCCTGTGGCATACTGGTGATCAGGAATTCTGCCAGGGGTGTTCCAAGATAACAGATCAGCATGGCAGAGCCTGCCCGGAGAATAAAGCTTGGAACGGCTGCCAGATAAGTAGCGCGGTGAATTCCGGCCCCATCTCCTTTTTCTGCGGCGAGATCTCCCATATGAGGAAAATATGCATTGATCGTCATAATAAAATTAAATAGTCCAAGTCCCAGCATGCTGAGAGGAACCGATAAGGCCACTGCCTGTTCTCCGGTACCTCCGGCCGCCAGTGCCAACGGTATCCCAATATAGGCTGCCCAGTTCACATCCGCCGGCATAGCACCTCCGGGCGTGATCTGTCCGATAAATAATGCCTGAACCATGGCGCCTGCAATGACGCCCCCTCTTACATCCCCTAAGATCACGCCAACAATCAAGCCGGCTACAAGAGGACGCCCAATCATATTCCACCCTCCGGTTACCCCAAAAAACCATGGTGTACGCTTACTTCCAAGATAGGCAAATATTCCAATCAGTAAAGCTTGTAAAAAAGTCATACCTTATTCCTCCATTTATTATTCTTCGTAATCCCCTTCCGCGACAGCAGATTCTTCAAACTGTACCATTGCATTTTTACCCGCTGTCAAGCTCTCTGCGGCAATTTCAGAAACACTGTCAACAGAACCTCTTGACATATACCCTTCCAGTACTGCCGGAAGGTTTGCTCCGCCGATTACCGCTATTTTGCCAGACCGTTCCATTTTCATACGAACGGAGACGTTAAACGGGGATCCACCGGTCAAATCCGCATAAATCAAAATTCCGGTGCACTGGGAAAGTCTTTTGGCCGCTGCCGCTAATTTTCCGGTTAGAATATCCAGAGAATCATCCTCCTGGAAATCCACCGGTTCATAATTCTCCGGCTCTCCAGCCAGCAGTTTCAGTCCGCTTGTGATCCCAGTGGCATAACTGCCATGGCCGGTTACAATCATACCTATCATCCTTTTCCTCCTTTCATTTTCCAAAGCTGACATAATCTTCTGGATTTTTTGAACTTGCGGTCTTACACTCCTTTCTGTTTATTTTCCATTCTGGTTTTATTGTAATTTCACCTTTCAGAATCGGATCTCCTGTCTCTTCTTGATAAACCAGTAATCTCTGGCTCATTTCTTTCAAAACCGAAGCGTATTCCCCGTTATGTGCCAGATTATTGCGTTCTCCCGGGTCATAAAGAAGATCGTAAAGAGCTTCTTCGTACTTTGTCTGGCCTTCCAGATCCTGCTTCAGAAAATAATCTTTTGTCATAGATTCATCGATGTTTGACTGGTTAATCTTCAAATAGGTTGTATCATAATAGCGGATATATTTGTAACGCTTCGTGCGTACACAACGTGCCGGCTCATAGGAAGTGTGGAAATTGATTTCGGCAAAGACATCGGACCTGATTTCCTCTTTCTCCCCTGTCAGCAGAGGAACCAGTGATTTTCCTTCCAGGTATTCCGGTTTCTCCAGTTTAAGGAGCTCACAAAGCGTAGGAAATACATCCATATGGGAAACCAGACTGTCTGCAACGGTTCCATTCGCCAAAGCTCCCGGTGAACGAATCATCAGATTCACACCGATCCCGCTGTCAAACAAAGTACATTTTGAAAAGGGATTTGGCAAACCGTGATCTGTTGTAAAGAGTATAATAGTATTTTCCCACAACCCCTCTTCTTTTAAGCAGGTAATCACCTGGCCAAAACAGGTATCTGCGCATTTGACGCTCATCAGGTAACCTGCAAAATCGTTACGGGTTTCCCTGGTGTCTGGAATCGGATAAGGGGGAAGGGCATATTCAGGGGCAATATCTTCATCAATCTTATCAGGAAACCGCCGATGGGTTGCATACATTCCGTAAGAAAGGAAAAAGGGTTGTTCTTTGTTATAATTTTTCAGCCACCCGCAGACCTTACTTGCATTTTCCTTATCCCAGTCCACCAGCTCTTCTTGAGAATATCCGGAATTATCTGTGGTCAGTTCTTCCTGATAGCCAATCTCGGCCGCTCCCAGTTTCCGTTCCAGATACCAGCCTGCTTCATGCTGAATTCCGCAAAGAGCGGTATAGTAGCCATTCCCGTTCAGATAATGAACCAGATGTTTGCTGTAATCCATGGTAAAGCCTCTCTGGGCAAGACCTAACATGCCATTCTGATGCGGATACGTACTTGTCAACATTGCTGCCCGGCTGGGTGAACAGGTCGGACCTGCACAGTAAGCATTCCGAAACACGGCTGCTGTCCTGGAAAAGGATTCCATATTCGGTGTGGGAACCTTATAACCATAGGGACTTAATACCCGCCCGGAATCATGGGTATGAATATACAATACATTTTTCACTAATTGCACCTCCTGCTGTTAAAATGTATTTATCTCTGTTTAATATGTATTATCATTTCTGTACATAATATACTACAACTGCACAGCAATGTCAATACATTTAGCTCAATTGTATTATCATGGATTATGCAGCAACCATTATTAATATGCTGCGTAGTTTACATATTAATTCAAATATGTATTGTCATTTATTTCAAAGTATAATACAATTAAATAACTGGTTTTTTAAGAAAATGAGGTGATAATTATGGCAGAAAAAAGAATTGCACAATATAAACAGATTGAAAATGACTTGCTTCAGAAAATAAATTTAGGTTATTACAAGAAAGACGATCTTATACCCACAGAGCTGGAGCTTTCTAACACCTATCATGTGTCAAGGGTGACCGTCAGAAAAGCCACAGATAATCTGGTTGCAAAGGGTCTTTTGACAAGAGTTGCCGGAGTAGGTACATTTGTGTGCCACCCTTCTGTTACATTAAACCCCAGTTCCATCCAGGGATTTTCAGAAGTAATGTGTGAACAGGGGATTTCCGTCCGGACAGAAGTTCCCACCTTTATGATTCAGAAAGCTCCTTCAAATATTGCTTCCATCTTAAAGATTGAGACAGGAGAGCCTATTTATTTTATCGAAAGAATCCGGTATGCAAACGATGAAATTTTTCAGTTTGAAACAACCTATATGTCCAGCCGGTTATATCCCGATATCTCTATGCAGGTACTGCAGCAGTCTAAATATCAGTACTTTGAAAAGGTAAAGGGAATGAAAATCGCATACAGCGACCATACGGTAACCCCCCTTCATCCTTCAAAAAGTATTGCAGAAATGTTTGGAATTTCTTTGGATACTCCTATTCTGAGAGTTGCCAATACTACTTATTTGACCAATAATCAGATCATGGATTATACAGAATTAACGCTTAACTCACCGAAATACCAGTTAACATACGTCAAAAGCTGACTGAAAGAAGCCCTTCCATAAGAGAACTGAAGATTCTCCAATAAAATAGCTGTGAGAAAGAAAATTCTTTCTCACAGCTATTTTTATTAAAGACAGCCCAGGTTACGGACGTACCTGGCCATCCCCATATATGATATATTTGGTGGTCGTCAGTTCTTTAAGCCCCATAGGACCTCTTGCATGTAGTTTTTGGGTACTGATCCCGATCTCAGCGCCAAAGCCGAATTCATATCCATCCGTAAAGCGTGTGGATGCATTGACATAAACGGCTGCTGCATCGATCTCATTTAAAAACTTCTGAGCGTTATTATAATTTGATGTAATGATGGCTTCAGAATGCTTGGTGTTATAACGATTAATGTGGGAAATCGCTTCATCCACAGAGCCAACAATCTTTAAGGACAAAATATAGTCCAGGTATTCACTGCCCCAATCCTCCTCGGTTGCAGGGACAAATCCCTCTGCCATGGTACAGGCTTCTTCATCCGCCCGGATCTCTACCGATTTCTGAGCGAGCCGCTCATTTAATAAAGGCAGGAACTGAGGGGCAATTGTTCTGTGGATGACCAGGGATTCGCAGGCATTGCACACTCCGATCCTCTGGGTCTTTGCATTAAATATAATATCTAGGGCCATATCAAAATCAGCGGATTCATCGACAAAAATATGGCAGTTTCCGGTTCCTGTTTCAATGACCGGAATGGTACTGTTATCCACAACAGTTTTTATTAATCCAGCGCCTCCTCTTGGGATCAATACATCCACATATTCCCTAAGACGCATGAATTCCTTTGTTACTTCTCTGTCAGTATCAGTGATGAGCTGAATGGCATCCTCCGGAAGGCCTGCATTCCTAAGTCCGGTACGGATCCATTTAACTATGGCCATATTGGATTCCAAAGCATCGCTTCCGCCCTTTAAGATCACGGCATTTCCTGATTTAAAGCAGAGTCCAAAGGCATCGGCGGTCACGTTGGGCCTGGCTTCATATATAATACCTACAACGCCCAAAGGAACGCGCTTCTGGCCGATGGTCATGCCATTGGGGCGTATCTTCATGGAAAGTACTTCTCCCACCGGGTCATCCAGCGCAGCCACGGATAAAAGTCCGTCAGCCATGGCTTCGATTCTTGCAGGAGTCAGTTCCAGGCGGTCAATCAGTCCGGCGTTCATTCCGGAAGCAGCAGCTTTTATTACATCCTCCTGGTTTGCGGCGAGGATTTCCGCTTCTCCTTCCAGCAGGGCTGCTGCTGCTGCCTTTAAGCCTTCATTCTTTCTTGCTGAGCCATGGATCCCTATAATTCCGGCTGTTTCTTTTGCTTTTTTTCCGATTTCAGTAATCGTCATAAAAGGTTCCTCCAATCTTTTCCTTATGATTGCCCTTAAACTTTGGGCAGGGCCCACCCCGCTCTATCGGGTGTAAAGGGAATGATAATCCTGTCCATGCGTTTGTCATGTGGTTCCGTAGGAATATGGTCAAAAACCTGGAAGCCGTAGGCTATGGCAATGCGGGGATGGTTTGGTTCTCGTTCGAAGAACCGGTCATAATATCCGCCGCCGTATCCGAGCCGGTTTCCCGACTTATCAAAAGCAACTCCCGGAACAATCACAGGTGCTTCCGGATCATGGATTTTTAAGCAGGTTGGTTTGGGCTCCATAATACCCATGACGCCTTCTTCTAAATCTGCTTTTCCGGAAATGGAATAAAATTCAAGATCCCTTCCAACGACCTTTGGTACTGCTATGTATTTTCCCTGTTTTAATAATGCTTCCATAAACTTCCAGGTACCTGCCTCCTGGCGAAAGGATACATAACAGTATACACAATATGCCCGAAGGATATCATCAAGGCTTAAAAGCTGCTCGCAGATGGCATCGTTCCATAGACTCTCGGTAACCGTTTCCAAGGTCTTTCGCTGCTCCTTAATCAATCGCCTGATATCATTCTTCTCCAACTTTTCCATACTTTTTACCCAAATCCGTTACGGATCCGTCTTCCTCCTGAATGGAAATGTTGTTTAAATTTCCCCGTAAACTATTGCGGATGGATTCGATATACTCTCTTCGTAAAGCAGCCTGCTCCGCCTGTTCTTCTTCCGATAATCCTGTTGCTTTTGATTTATGATAAAGTGTATTGATTCTGTCGATCTTATCCTGATTCATAGGGTTCTCCTTAATATTCGTGATTAATATAGTCCATTAAGTCAAAGTCATGGTTTGGATGGGCCAGGAACAGGGTTCCTTTTTCTTCGCCTGTTACGATCTGCTCAATGACCTCCACCTGGTCACCGTTTGCAATGACCATATCAGAACCGCTGTCCGTAGCAATACGGGCGGCCGCAAGCTTTGCAGCCATGCCTCCGGTACCCACATCGCTTCCGGAAGTGGATTTTCCCATATCAAGCAGCTTAGGCGTGATTTCCTTTACCAAGCCGATAAATTCCGCCTTCGGGTTTTGTCTGGGATCATCGGAATAAAGACCGTCAATATCTGATAATAATATCAAAAGATCTGCCCCGATCAATGCGGCAACAATGGCGGAAAGCCGGTCATTATCGCCAAAATTATCTACCAGAGGAATTTCAGAGGTGGATACGGTATCGTTCTCATTGACAATGGGGATGGTCCCAAGTTTTAAAAGTTCGTCAAAGGTGTTCTGGGCATTATAACGGCTGCTGTCATTAACCATAGTATTTTTGGTTAAAAGAACTTGTGCCGCTATTTGATTATATTCAGCAAACAGCTTTTGGTACACCATCATGAGCCTGGCCTGGCCCACGGCGGCGAATGCCTGTTTTTCTGATATGGTAACAGGTCTGGTATGGTACCCAAGAGCCTGACGTCCTGCTGCAATTGCGCCGGAGGAAACTAAAACCACCTGCTTTCCCTGTCCTTTTAAATCGCTGATTACCCGAACCAGCTTTTCAATTTTCATCAGATTCAAATCCCCTGTGTAGGCATGGGTTAAGGATGAGGATCCGATCTTTATCACAATCCTTTTTTTATCCTTTAGTTTCTCTCGTTCTGTGGCGTTCATCTTCATTATCATCTGCTTTCTGTATTTCTTTTTGTTTCATATCTTACATCATTTTTGTGATTTCGTCAATTTATATAGAAAACCTGTCAAATCTGGAAGCAATGGCTTCCGCCACTTTTAAGCCGTCCATTGCAGCAGAAGTGATCCCTCCAGCATAGCCGGCGCCCTCTCCGCATGGATAGATTCCGTTGATACTGCATTCAAAGGTTTCGCCTCTTGGAATGCGTACCGGTGAAGAGGTTCTGCTTTCCACACCAGACAGGATGGCGTCCTGCCTGGAAAAACCGTGAATCCGTCGTTCAAAGGCTTCCACTCCCTGGATCAGGGATTCTGATAAGTATTCAGGAAGAAAGTCTCTCATGTTGGCAAAATCATATAAACCTTTAAAGGCCGGTTCTACATCGCCAAATGCCTTTGATGGCTGATTCTTTTTAAAATCTCCGTAAAGCTGGACTGGAATTTTCCCGCTGCTGCATAAAAAGGCTGCTTCTTCCAGCCGTCTTTGATAAGCGATTCCGGCAAGGGGAGTTGCTCCGCCAAAATCCTCTGGTGTTACGGTAACAATCAGAGCACTGTTGGCATTTACGCCATCCCTCTTGTGATAGCTCATACCATTTACTGCAAGCCTGTGCTCCTCTGAGGAGGCATTGACTACATATCCTCCGGGACACATACAGAATGTATATACACCTCTTCCGTTTGTGCACTGATGGGTCAGCTTGTAATCTGCCGCACCCAGTATAGGATGGTTTCCAGTTCCATACTGCGAACGGTTTATGCTTTCCTGTGGATGCTGGATTCTTAAACCCACAGCAAAAGCCTTTGCTTCCATTGGAATGCCTTTTTTATTCAGGACTTCAAACGTGTCCCTGGCGCTGTGTCCGATAGCAAGCACAAGAATTTCTGTTGGAATCTCTTCCTTTTCATCGACCACTACTCCCTGCATCCTACCGTCTTTTACGATAAAATCGGTCACACGGCTGTTAAAACGGACCTCTCCTCCAAGATTTATGATCTCCTCCCTCATTCCTTTCACGATGCCGCTTAAAACATCGGTGCCGATATGAGGCTTATTTACATAGAGAATAGAGGGATCAGCTCCAAATTCCACGAAAAGCTCCAACACCTTCCGGTTCCTCATAAGAGGATCTTTCACAAGGGTATTAAGCTTTCCATCGGAAAAAGTGCCTGCGCCTCCCTCTCCAAACTGTACATTACAATCCGGTTTTAATGTCCCGCCATTCCAGAATAAGTCCACTGCCTCCCTGCGCTTTTCCACGGACTCTCCTCGTTCCAGAAGAAGGGGATGGTATCCGTGTCTTGCCAGCATGAGTCCGCAAAAAAGTCCGGCCGGTCCGGCACCGATGATAACCGGCCGGCTGGTCATTCGTTCGGTACCCGGCTTTGGAAAGGAATATTCTTTTTTCTCTGATATTCCAATATCACCGCTTTTTGCTTTATGTATCACAGACTCTTCTTTTGTAGTTTCCACATCGATGCTGTAAGTAAAATAGATTTCCTCTTTTTTTCTTGCATCAACAGACTGTTTGATTATTTGAATGGAGTGGATTTCCTTTACCGGAATTTTTAGTGTTTTTGCTGCCTTCGCCCATAAGGCCTCTTCTGTGTGATCCACCGGCAGCTTTAATTGATTAATTCTGATCATTACGTTCCTCATTCCTGTCCCCGAAGGACAGCCTTTCCTGCACTAGTACCTGCCAGTATGCCGCAAGACCACGCCCACTGAAGGTTATAACCTCCGCAGATGCCGTCCACGTCAAGAATTTCCCCAGCCAGGTAAAGTCCGTTCATTAGTTTTGACTCCATGGTATTAGGGTCCACATCCCTGGTATCAATGCCTCCGCTGCACACCTGAGCCTGATCAAAGGAATTAGTGGCAAGGATTTCTGTTTTAAGTCCCTTTAAAGCAGAGGTCAGCTCTTTAATCTGCAGGGTTGTGATATCTTTAACAAAGCCTTTCTCTGGGATCCCGGCTTCCTTTAAAAGAATCCGGGCAAGCTTGTGATTTAATACGCCATTTAAAAATTCTTCCGCCGGCCGATAACGAAAGCGCTTTGCCCTTTCCGAAAGAAGCTGTCTGGTACTGTTAAAATCCATGGAAGGTAATAAATCCAGCTCTGCCGTCACCTGCCGGCCTGTATCGATCCCCCTGGCAGCAAAACGGCTGATCTGGAAAACCGGAATGCCGGAGATTCCATAATCCGTGAACTGAAGTTCCCCGCGGTCTTCTGCTGTAGTTTTTCCATCTATTTTAAGCGTCACAGAAGCCTCTGTCCTGACACCGGCTGCCTGTTTGTACCACTTTTCCCTGCACTTTAGCTGTACCAAAGCAGGCAGCGGCTTAACAATGCGGTGCCCCAAAGCCCTTGCCAGCTGATAACCGCTTCCATCGGATCCTGTTTTTGGTGCCGCCATGGAACCTGCCGCTAAAATGATGGCATCTGCCTTTTTCTTTCCTTTAGAAGTAATAAGGGTTAAATCCTTCCTTATCTCCTCAACCTGACAGTCAGTGATGATGGAAACGCCCAGATAGTTAAGCTCAAAAATAAGAGCTTCTAAAACGGAGACAGCTTGTCCGGTGTTGGGATAGACATATCCATTCCGGTCTGTAAGTACAAGACCCAGGTCCTCAAAAAATTCCAGCGTCTGTTCCACCGTTATGCGATCCAGCACTTTTTTAATAAACTCCTGCTGACCTCCCCGGTAAGCGCCATCAGGGGTCATTCGATTGGTTAAATTGCATTTTCCATTTCCGGTGGAAAGAAGTTTTTTCCCCGGTTTGGCTGTATGTTCTAAAACGGTAACAGAAGCACCCTGTCTGGCTGCCTGGATAGCCGCTGCCAGACCGGAAGCTCCTGCTCCTACGATGATTACCTGTTGTTTCATAAAATCCTCCTGTATCCTCAGACAGACTTATTGTATCCAGTTTGCCTCTTCATTTCAAGTATTTCTTTAGCTTGTATAGGATTCCAGGTAATTAAATACCTCGATCATGGAAGAAAACCATATGCCATCCATTAATTTCCCCCGCTCTTCCTCGGGAAAGTCAGTGACGGGCATATGGGTATAAAGGCAGATGGTTGTTTTATCCTGATAGAGGACGAGAAGATAACCGTCCTCTGAGACAAGATAAAATTTTTCTTTGCCTTTCGCATTTACGGGTTCAACCTCTTCCTGGTTTATCACAATCTGCGCTTCCGTTACAGTTTCTGTTTCTATGGTTGCCCCCGGCAGAGCCTCCTCAGGCCTTACGCTGTCCTTTGTAATGGCAAATCCAATTCCTAAGCAGATGGCGGATGCCGCTACGAACAAAAGAAAGCAGAACATATACTTCTTCATGAGTTGATACCTCCTTCATGTAAGTATAGTATCTGCCTTCTTCCTGGGTTTTAATCACAAAAGATGGAATTTTCTTGCAATGCGCACCAGCTTCTTCCCTCCGGGAACGCTTAAAAGCTCTGCTTCATCTACACAGCGCAGTTTTAAAAGAAGAATTCCATAAACTACCACAGCTATCGCTATAGCGGCAAGAACACTGAATACATTGCGCTTTAAGGTCAGATGCACAAGGAAATAGGTGCCGTAAGCAGCCGCTCCCATAACTCCCGATGCAAGGATGGGAATAATAAATGTTTTCTTGATTTCCTGTCTGTAGTTTAAAAATCGACCGATTGCGGCTCCGTTTAAGATACACATGGTAAGGGCAAATAGGATGTTGGAAAAAACCACGCTGTAGATTCCCATCCGGAATCCGAAAAGCATGATACACAGGATGATTACATGAAGGATCAGGGAAATGATCGCATTCTTTAAAGGGGTCTGCATCCGGTTGATCCCCTGTAATACTCCATTGGTTACTGTGGAAAGTGAGAAAAACACGACTGCCACAGATCCATACATCATCATCTTAATAAGAGACGAGTTATCATTCCTGCTGAATAACAGGTTGCAGATAGGTCCTGCCAGTACAGTAAGGCCGACCGTAGCCGGTATGGCGATGAGCATGGAAAAACGAATCACCATGGAAACCTTGCTTTTTAACTGTCCCCTCTGACCTTCTGCCATTGCTCTTGAAAGGGATGGGATGAGGGCGGAGGCAAGGGAATTGGCAATTGCCACCGGGATGTTAAAGAGAAGCTGGTACTTCCCGATTACTCCCCAGTTGGAAGCAATTTCCGAAGCGCCCATGCCCATAGCCGTCATGCCGTTTCCATAGATGCTGTTGTCAATCACTGTACTGATGTTATAAGCCACGCTGCTTAAAACAATGGGAAAGACTGTCATGAAAAGAACGCCGGAAAGTTCTCCATAGGATTCCCGACGCCTTGTCCTGTCCCTTCTTGCCTGTTTTCTCATGATTGGCCTGTAGCTGAGTAAAATAAACAGGAGAAACAGCAGGGCAGCCACAGCACCTGCTCCCGTACCAATAGTTCCTCCCGCTGCTCCAAGAGCAAAGGAGTATTCCGTTGATCCGTGAACCAGATTGGACTTAAGCCCTGCCTGAAACAGCCTGGAAGCTGCGTATACACTAATAACTGCATTGACGATCTGTTCAAGTACCTGGGATATGGCTGTTGGAAGCATGGTCCCAATCCCCTGGAAATAACCCCGAAATACGCCCAGATAGGCAATCACCCAAATGGTGGGGGCCAGTGTCTTTAAGGCATAAAAGGTGTAAGGCATCTTTAAAAAATGGCTGGCAAACAGATCCGCTCCAAACCAAAGCACAGCAGCTCCCAGCCCTCCTACAACCGTACCGTAAAACAGGGAAACCTTTAACACCCTTATGGAATTGCAGTACTCCTTTCTCGCCAGCCTTGTGGCAATCATCTTTGATACTGCCGTAGGCAGGCTGTAAGATGATACAATCAAAAGGAGGGAATAAATGGAATAGGCAGAGCTATAATATCCATTTCCTTCATTCCCTAAAATATCCGCCAAAGGGATGCGGTAAAACATTCCAATGATCCGTACGATGATGCCTGCCACCGCAAGGATAACTCCCTGGATCAGGAAATTGGAAGATCCCCTTTTTACATGTTTTTTACTTGTCCTATTCTTTTCCATATAACTTTACATTGGGAGAATCCTGTGCGGAAATAATGCATACCCAGGTTTTTCCCTGGTTCAGGATAATCTCGTTATTCTCCATGTCGTAATAATGTGTTGGGCCGAATTCTCCGTCTTTGCTCCATTTAATGGGGATGGAACGGCCTTCTGTCACGTAACAGCCATAAGAGTCATCCTGTACGTTGATGTTTAAATATTCTGTCGTTGCATAATGGGCGGAAGGACAGTACTGAAGGAGGATATTCTTAACCTTGATCTGGCCTTCATTTCCCTTGTGGGGAGCCCCGTACTGAAACCGGTAATAAAGCCCGTCCTCTTCATGGTACTCAAACCACGGCTTGTTGAGCACATAGCCTGGATAGACCTTATAGGCATCGCCCACGCCATTTGCTCCTTCAAGGGTCACCTTCCTGCCATCTTTCGCAAAACGGTAATGACCGCGGTAGGACGGGTCGTAGCTTTCTGAGTATCCCAACTGAAGGATGGATTTGTTTAACCTTTCTCCGCTGGTATATGCATTGTGGGGAGTTTTCCGGTCTTTGGTACGGAAATATGCCACCGTACCGATGACGTCAAGCCCGTTGATGTTATCCACATTGGCCAGATAAGGCTTTGCAAAGGTGCTCTGCCCGTAATGAGCATAGATCGCATTAAACTCGCGGGCAAAATATGTATAATAGGTGCGGCAGCTCCTGACGGAGCCGATCCGGTCCAGATCATCATAATTTTCCAAAATAGCCATGTAACGATTCATTCCACCTTCTGCCGGTGCTTCATAGACCACTCCGGCACGGTTGATTCCGTATTGAGGAAGAGCTTCTTTGTCATTGCTCATCATCACTGCCACCGGCCTCCGGTTTCCGATAGCGGAATCCACCATCTCCCCCGTAAGGTAGCTGCGTATCTTACCATCTTTTTCGGTACGTTCTTCAAAGGTATAGTATTCACCGGAATTCGCTTCTGTCCCATCGTCTGCTGACTCACTGCTGTTTATTTTAATTTCTTTTGTTTCCGCCTGGTCGGTTTCCACCGATTGATCCGGAATCCATACCTTTTCATATTTTTTACCGCAGCCGGATAAAAAAGCGGCAGACAGCATGACGCCAGCGAATCCCAACCATACCTTTTTCATCATCTCGTATATCCTCCCCGGCGTAAGATTTCCTCTTGCTTCCTTTCCATGATCTCCCGTTCATCCTCTTCCATGTGATCATATCCGCATAGATGAAGCATGCTGTGAGCGACTAAAAAGGCAAGCTCCCTTGTTTGGGAATGGCCGTATTTTTCAGCTTGTTCTTCCACCTTATCGATAGATATGACTATATCTCCCAGTAACAGCTCCCCTGTTTCCGGATGAAAGCAGTCGTCCGCCGCTTCTTCTAAATGTTCAAAATCCGAAGGCCTTTCATATTCAATCATGGGAAAGGAAAGAACATCTGTAGGGTTGTCTATCTTCCGATATTCGTTATTGATCTGGCGGATATCCTCATTGTCGGTAATGAGGACATTGACCTCTGCCTCATATGGGCAGTCTTCATAATCCAGTGAATCTTCCACTACCCTTGTAATGATATCTTCGTATGGGATATCCAGCTTTTTTTCGGCCTCATATTCAATATTAATCGTCATAACGCGCCTTTCTGCCGCCAATGGCTTTTGTCTTTCGTTCCACTGGCTTTTTCTTCGACTCATAATCGTCGTAAGCCTGTACGATTTTCTGCACCAGAGGATGACGAACCACGTCACTGCTGGTTAGATGGCAGAAACCGATGTCGTCAATTCTCTTTAATATTTTCATGGCCGTATCAAGTCCTGATAAACTTCCAGTAGGAAGATCTTTTTGCGTTAAGTCACCAGTTACAATTACCTTTGATCCAAAGCCGATTCTGGTGAGGAACATCTTCATTTGGGCCGGAGTGGTGTTCTGGGCTTCGTCAAGAATAATATAGGCATTGTCCAGAGTACGGCCTCTCATATAAGCCAGAGGTGCTACTTCTATCAGGCCTTTCTCCGCATTGTGAAGATAGCTCTCTGCTCCCATAATCTGATAGAGTGCATCATATAAAGGCCTTAAGTAAGGATCTATTTTGCTTTGTAAATCTCCCGGGAGAAATCCCAGCTTTTCTCCTGCTTCAATAGCAGGTCTGGTCAGAATGATCCGGTTTACCTCTCCGTTTTTAAAAGCCTGGATTGCCATGGCCATGGCAAGATAGGTTTTTCCGGTTCCTGCAGGACCGATTCCGAATACGATCATCTTCTTTCTGATCTGGTCCACATACTGCTTTTGTCCGAGGGTTTTTGGCTTTACCGGCCTTCCCGTTATGGTTCTGCAGATAATGTCCTTGTCGATTTCTAAAATCTGACTGTCGCTTTCAGAAAATGACAAAGAAAGGGCATAATCTACATTTTGTTCTGTGATGGAATTTCCCCGTTTGGAAAGCTCAATCAGATTACTAAATACACTCTTTGCTTTCTGCACCATTTGCTCTGATCCAATGATCTTAAGGGCGCCATCGCGTCCAATCATGGTAACATGCAGGGTCCGTTCTATTTTCTTTAGATAGCTGTCAAACTGTCCGCATACATTTTTTTCGTGTTCAGCTGGAATGTCTATGATTGTCTCAATTACGCTCATTTGAATGATTTGTCTCCTCCGGTTCCTCTGATCTTTGTATCTTCAACGCCTCCCGCCTTCCTAAAGGCTCCTCTACCACGAAATCTATGGCAACCTGGCATAAAGATTCATTATCTAGTATTTTAACATGATTTTCCAGAATTTGTACCCCTTTTTCTATTAAATTTTTTTTGTACCTTTCGTTGATATCCTCAGACAGCAGTTTTTTCTCTTCTTCTGTATAGGGGCGCTCGTAGGATATATACTCTTTCCCTGTTATTTTGCCAAAGTAAATGGGAAGATAAAAATTCTGGAATAAATGAAGCTGCTCTTCTTCCATGGTCCTTTTCCAGGAAGTTCCCTCTGGCCGGGGACGGATAAGCATGAAGGAAAAGCGGAAAGCCTTCATGTAGTATCCATTCCTCTCTTTCCCTGTTTCTACGTCGATTTTCCGAAAAAGAGGCATCTGTCTGGTAAAATGATATTCTGTCCTGGCTGTTATATCCGCATCAGAGCGTATAAAGTGGGTGTTTATCACTGTTTCGCTGTCGTCGATAATGGGAAGGGCGCCGCTGACCAGTATCTGTCCTTCTTCTACCGTATCACCTATGGCTGCCATTGGAACGCC
This sequence comes from Lacrimispora sphenoides, assembly GCF_900105215.1. Lineage (NCBI taxonomy): Bacteria > Bacillati > Bacillota > Clostridia > Lachnospirales > Lachnospiraceae > Lacrimispora > Lacrimispora sphenoides. Next base: position 1,610,311 of record NZ_FOIP01000002.1, read on the forward strand.
GCTGCGAACGATCATGGAGGTGATTACACCGCCTTTTTCCGCTATGATGTCACAGGGAGTTTCATCTTTTGCAGGAATCTCCGACAACACTTCATTTTCTTTTATTTTAACCAAAAGGCGGGTTCCTGATACCCTTGCCGATACCCAGGTTATTTCAGGAAACTTGGTTCGAAAAGATTCTTCCAGGACATCACAATCAATTTTTGATTTTTTCATGCCATATCGGATTTCTTCCGATTCGCAGAATTTTAAAAGAGTGTCGTATGTATACATCCGGTTCCCGTCAAATTCAATATCCCAGATAAACAGGGAAAGGGAATAGAGGATCAAAAAAAAGCTGATGAACCCGGCTGCATATAGTTTCCGTTTTTTGTTCCGATGTAAAAAAAAAGGAAGTCCAAACTTTTTTAAAATCCTAAGTCTGACCTTCGATTTACGCACAAGGGGCTTCACTTTACGGAACCCTTGTACCGTCATGAAAAGCTGATAGGAATGTCCGCAATTTACGACTTTCCACAATTCAATTTCATGTACGTTGCACATGTTAAGAAAACGTTCCGGGGAAAAACCGGTCATTTCTATAGAAAGATAACCGAATAAATAATGATTCAGCCATGCAAGCATTTTATTTCACCTCCAGTACCCTTTTTATTCAAATTCCAGGGATTTTATATAACCGTTGATTTTCATCTCCTCATTGGTGTAGTATTCAATCATCAGCCTGCTACCGCCAATGATCACCCGACAGTTTTTTGCCTGAAGTTTGATGGAACAGTCTGTATACAGGATAATGCTTCGGTAATTTTCTATTACAACGCTATGACGTCCAAGAAAAGATACAAGCACTTCTCCCATAACCACGTCCTTCGGGAGTTTTAAGGCGGAAGCTGCTTTTTCCTTTGATTCCTCAAACATAATCCCTTTTCTGCCCCTCTCTTTTATTTTTGCAAATCGATTTGGGGATTTAACCCCTTTATACTATATGCAAAAAAGATGCGGAACATTCTACGGCATTAAAAGTCGAAAAAACCCCTGGTCACATAGAATGGGACCAGGGGCTCATCTTTTAACTATTAGTTATATTTACGTTTTCTTGCAGCTTCAGACTTTTTCTTGCGTCTAACGCTTGGTTTCTCGTAATGCTCTCTCTTACGAATTTCCTGCTGGATACCTGCTTTTGCACAGTTTCTTTTGAATCTGCGTAAAGCACTATCTAAGGTCTCGTTGTCTTTAACGATAACATTTGACATAGCTCACACCTAACCTCCCTCCAGTTGTGTACTTGTGCATAATACAACTGTTTGGGTATTTTATAGCACTGATATGATTATAGCATAATTTTGCCATTCGTCAAGAAAAACTTTATATCTTTCTTAATGTTTCCCTGATTAATTCAGCTGTTCTGCAACAATTTCCGCAACTTTTTCAAGGCATGCATCCACTCCTGCCGGATTCTTTCCGCCTGCCTGAGCCATATTCGGACGACCGCCCCCGCCGCCTCCGACTAAGGAAGCAATGGCTTTGATCAAGTTGCCTGCATGAGCTCCCTTTTTCTGTGCGTCTTCCGTCACAGTAGCCATCAGATTTACTTTATCATCCTGAACAGAGGCGATTACAATGACTCCATCTCCTATTTTATCTTTCAGCTGGTCGCCCAGATTGCGGAGTCCATTCATATCCACATCAAGCACCTTTGTGGCAAGAACCTTAACTCCCTTAATCTCTTTCACCTGATCCATTACATTTCCAAGAGAGTCTTTTGCAAGTTTGCTTTTTAACTTTTCATTCTCAGAATGCAGGGCTTTTATTTCTTCTAAAAGGGACTGTAGTTTTTCCGTCAGGGATGATGGTGTTGTCTTGACAATCTTTGCTGCTTCAAGAAGCTCTTTTTCTGTTTCCTGATAATAATGCATCAGGCCGTCTCCGGTCAGGGCTTCGATTCTCCGGACTCCGGCTGCGATACCGGTTTCAGACAGGATCTTAAAAGAGCCAATGACTCCCGTATTGTTAATATGGGTGCCGCCGCAAAGCTCTGTGGAAAAGTCTCCCATTTTCACAACGCGGACCGAATCGCCGTATTTTTCCCCAAACAGTGCCATAGCACCTGATTTTTTGGCTTCCTCTAAAGACATGATTTCCGTTTTTACAGGAAGAGATTCCTTGATTTTCTCATTTACCAGAGTTTCCACCTGTTGGATTTCCTTAAGTGTCATGGCTGAGAAATGAGTAAAGTCGAAACGCAGCCTGTCTCCGTCAACTAAGGAACCGGCCTGCTCTACATGATTGCCCAGAACTGCTCTTAAGGCTTTCTGGAGAAGATGGGTTGCACTGTGGTTTTTCCCCGTATTCTGGCGGTTATTTTCACAAACCTTTAAGGTAACCACATCTCCGGTCTGCAGCATTCCCTTTATCATTCTGCCCACATGGCCCACTTTTCCACCCTGTAAATGGATGGTATCTTCCACCTTAAATTCGCCCATATCACTTACGATTCTGCCTACATCGCCCTGCTGGCCTCCCATGGTTCCGTAAAATACGGTCTGTTCCGTCACAATGGTTCCGGTCTCTCCGTCGGTAAGCGCCTCCACTAAGTCTGTTTCCGAAGTGAGAACAAGGATTTTGGAATCACAAACCAGCTTATCATAGCCGATAAACTCCGTTGTAATGGCAGGATCAATGGACTGGTAGACAGTGACATCAGCCCCCATGTAATTGGTGGTTTTTCTGGCATTTCTGGCTGTTTCCCTCTGCTTTTGCATAGCAGCCTTAAAGCCGTCTTCATCCACACTGAAATTCTTTTCTTCCAGAATCTCCAGAGTCAGATCCAGAGGGAATCCGTAGGTATCATATAATTTGAAAGCATTCTCACCGGAAAGGATAGTGATCTTCTCTTTTATCATCTCCTCTTCCAGCTCGCCAAGTATTGCAAGGCCCTGGTCAATGGTCTTGTTAAACTTGTCTTCCTCCTGGGTCAGAACTTTTAGAATCATAGCTTTCTTTTCTTCCAGCTCCGGATATCCATCCTTAGATAAGTCAATCACGGTGGCGGACAAGTCTGCAAGGAACTTTCCTTCGATTCCCAGAAGTCTTCCATGGCGGGCTGCTCTTCTTAAGAGGCGGCGGAGAACATAGCCCCGTCCCTCATTGGAGGGCATGATGCCATCGGATATCATAAAGGTACAGGACCGGACGTGATCTGTGATCAGCCGAAGGGATACATCCACATCAGGATCCTTCTTGTATTCTGTCCGGGCCAGTTCAGCCACACGGTTTAAAAGAGCTTTAATGGTATCCACATCAAAAATGGAATCTACATCCTGAACAACTACGGCCAGACGTTCCAGTCCCATGCCGGTATCAATGTTCTTCTGCTGTAATTCCTCATAATTTCCATGGCCGTCATTTTCAAACTGTGTGAATACATTATTCCACACTTCCATATAACGGTCGCATTCACAGCCAACGGTACAGTCTGGCTTGCCGCAGCCGTACTTCTCTCCCCTGTCGTAGTAAATCTCAGAACAGGGGCCGCAGGGACCTGCGCCGTGCTCCCAGAAATTGTCTGCCTTTCCAAAACGGAAAATACGCTCGGGCGCAATGCCGATTTTCTTATTCCAGATTTCGAAGGCCTCATCGTCTTCCAGATATACGGAGGGATACAGCCTGTCCGGGTCAAGGCCGACTACCTGGGTCAAAAATTCCCATGACCAGTGAATCGCCTCATCCTTAAAATAATCCCCAAAGGAAAAGTTTCCCAGCATCTCAAAGAATGTGCCGTGGCGGGCTGTCTTGCCAACGTTCTCAATATCTCCTGTCCGGATACACTTCTGACAGGTAGTCACCCTTTTTCTTGGCGGGATTTCCTGGCCTGTAAAATATGGCTTAAGGGGAGCCATGCCCGAGTTGATTAACAACAAGCTGTTATCATTATGTGGAACCAGGGAGAAGCTTTTCATCGCCAGATGTCCCTTACTCTCAAAAAATTCAAGGAACATTCTCCTCAGTTCATTCACACCGTAGTTTTTCACGTTACTGTCCTCCGTTTGCTATTTTGTCTCTTTCGTCGCATTGCCGCTGTTTACGGCATCTTTATGATCTCTGTATTTCTTGCCGCATACGATACCGCCCCATGCAAGAAACAGGAAGAACAGAAATTTTATTGCGGTCTCCAATAAACTTGCAAATATAGCTGTCATATTTTTTTCCTCCCGAAAATTCATATAGTATCACTCATTTTACTATCCTATCATATGGAATTTTATTTATCAAGATGTTGCTATGGAAATTTTTTCATTCAAAATAAAAAAGTACGGTAAATACCGTACTTTTTACTGTTCCTCTTTTAAAGAGAGGACATCCATGTATTCTGTTACCAAATCATAGGCCCGCGCCCTAGTGGACTCTGCCAAGGAAGCAGTGTACTCAACCTCTTCCAGGCTTCCGCCGCTGTATTTTTTTGCGGCCTCTTCTGCCTTTGCATCCCTGCTTTTGATCCATGCCTGCTGTGAGGTTTCAAGGGTTTCCTTATCTTCGTCAGTCAACCCTTCTATAATAGCGGTATAAATCGCATTCTGTTCCCTGTTCCACAGCTTAAATTCCTTATCTACCAGGACTTTCATGGAATAGGTATTTGAATCTCCTGATTCCTCCCGCATCTTTTTGATCTGGGCATCCAGTTCCAGCAAATGCTTTTGATAATAGGCTGCCCCCTCCGCAGGAGCGGCTGCATTCGCCTGCCGGCTTTTTAAATCCGGACTTATGGGAGAGATTACAGTTTCCTCTATGGAAGCCTCGTTAGAGTTTTCCTCTGCCTGGGGAACCGGTTCTGCCTGGTCAGAAACTGCAGCACTTTTCATCCGAAGCTCGGCATCTGCCGGCTGGGATCTGTTTTCCGCTGCGGTTTCAGCATTTGGGGCGGCTGCCGGACCGGCTTTTCTCATCTTTGATTCCGCTGCAGAAGCAGGCGCTTCCTGGGGAGCCGCCATATCCGCTGAAAACAATTCCGGCGTTCCGCCATAGCCTTTTGCCTCTGCTTGGTCATCCGGAATTTCGGAGTTTGAAAGCCCAGTGATTCCCAAAGGATCCGAAACATTTTCCTTGCTTTTTATAAACGTGGATGTGGCAAGGGTTATGAGGATCCCGATGACCAGAATGCTTCCAATTACAATCCAAATTCCTCTATTTTTATTCATGAAATATCATCCTAACCTATTTGATGAAAATAACATAGCACAAATAAAAAAGAAAGAAAATAGGAATTCGCAATTAGTAAGACATTGTAAGAGATATGTAAGTTTTTGGCATTTTCCAATGCTTGCCATATCATATCCCTTCGTCGACCTGCAGATCATCTCCATCTGCAGCGCTTGTGGCCAGCACGTCACACCTCTCATTCTGAGGGTGGCCGGCATGTCCCTTTACCCAGTGAAAAGTCACCTGATGAGGTTCTATGGCCTTTAACAGCCTTTCCCATAGGTCAATGTTCTTTACAGGGCCGCTTTTGCCCCTCTTCCAGTTGTTTTTTACCCAATTCTCAATCCAATGCTGATTAAATGCGTCTGTCACATATTTGGAATCAGAGTATAGTTCTACCTGACATGGCCTGGTTAACGCTTCCAGACCTGCAATGGCCGCCATAAGTTCCATACGGTTGTTGGTGGTTTTTACATATCCACCTGACATGGTTTTTTCGTGGAGCTGCCCTTTGGAATCAGTAAATTGCAAAACCGCGCCATAGCCTCCTGGCCCGTCAGGGTTTCCTCTTGCAGCTCCGTCGGTAAATAATTGTACTTTCGTCACTTTCTTTTGTTCTCCTTATCTATCCCATTTATCACATAAAGAATTAATTTGATCCGCAAATTTGGCAAGATCTTTATTGGCTCCGCCTTCGTTATGACGGATAACCTGCAAAAGCCTTTCGCCGGCAGCAAAAAGCCTTCCATAAACACCCACTGGTTTTTTTGAGATTTCCGGTCCTTTGACAACTGCAACACCCTCTGTCTCATCCAGCCATCTCCCAAGGGAAAGATCATAAACAGAACCGGAGTGAGGGGCCTTTACCCTGTATCCGTAATCCTTCTCAAGGAGCTGCTCAAAGGAGCTGCAAACCAGATCATCACCGTGTACCAGAAATACTTGTCGCGGTTTTTCTTCAAAAGCGTTCAACCAGGCAATCAATCCTTCCATATCTGCGTGGGAACTCATTCCCTCCATCTGTTCTATATGGGCTTCCACCTGAATGGTTTCGCCAAACAGCCTTACTTCACTGCAGCCTTCAATCAGGCTCCTTCCCAAGGTTCCTATGGACTGGTATCCGGTGAAAACGATCGTACAAGACCGTCTCCATAAATTATGCTTTAAGTGATGGCGGATACGGCCTGCATCACACATGCCCGCCGCTGAAATGATTACTTTTGGTTTTGAATTAAAATTAATGTTCTTGGATTCTTCACTGGTAACCGACAGCTTCAGGCCTGGAAAGGATATGGGGTTGATACCTTTCATGACCAGTTCCTTTGTTTCTTCATCATAGCAGTCTACCAGATTATCTTTAAAAATTTGGGTTGCTTCCACTGCCAGAGGGCTGTCGACATAAACCTCAAACCCATCATGACCGGTGACCAGCTTCTCTGCTTTGATTCGGCGGAACATATAAAGGAGCTCCTGGGTCCTTCCCACTGCAAATGCGGGTATTACCACGTTTCCACCACTGTCAAGGGTCTTTTGGACAATGCCTGCAAGAATGGAAACATGATCCGGTATCACACCGTGAAGCCGGTCTCCGTAGGTGCATTCCATAACCACATAATCCGCCTCTTTTATGTAGTGAGGGTCACGGATTAAGGGCTTGTTCTTGTTGCCGATATCACCGGAAAATACGATTTTTTTAGAGATTCCGCCTTCTGTGATCCAGATTTCAACAGAGGCGGAACCAAGAAGATGGCCTACGTCTATAAAGCGGATAGTAAAGCCATCCTCCAGTTCCACCTTTTCGTTGTAATTGTAGGAATGAAACAGCTCCAATACGCCCATGGCATCATTGATTCCGTACAGGGGTTCTTCTTCCGGGAGGCCAGCCCGCCTGGCTTTTCTGTTCTTCCATTCTGTTTCAGACTCCTGAATATGGGCGCTGTCCTTCAGCATAATTCCGCAAAGATCGGCGGTTGCCACGGTGGAGATCACCCGTCCCCGGAACCCTCTTGCATAGATAAAAGGAAGCATTCCTGCGTGATCGATATGGGCATGGGTCAAAAGAACATAATCAATTTCCGCATAGCTGACTGGCAGATCCACATTTACAAATTTATCAATCCCCTGCTCCATACCGCAGTCCACAAGGATTTTAAAACCGGCAGCTTCCAGATAATGACAGCTCCCGGTTACCTCGCGGGCTGCGCCGATGAACATTAATTTCATAAAGCCCTCCTGTTGTACCTGTTTTTTGTATTATACCATTAATTTAGATAATAATGCAAATCATACCGCCATTACTATCGTTAATTATTTTTTGGAGGGTGTCCTGAAGTTTTATTTGACAGTCTTCCGTAAGCTGGGAAACTTTTTGCTGAATGCCGTCTTCCACGATCTGTTCAATGGATTTTCCAAAGATATTGGTGTTCCATATTCCATCTTCGCTATCTCTTGCATTTTCTTTAATGTAAGCGATCAGATCTTCTGCCTGCTGTTCGCTTCCGACAATAGGAGCGATCTCCGTCTGGATATGGGCTTTGATTAAATTGATGGAAGGTGCTTCTGCCCGCATTTTTACTCCGTATTTATTACCGTGCTTAATGACTTCCGGTTCATCCAGTATAATTTCGGACCGTTCCGGAGTTACGATTCCATAACCTTTGAAACGAACCTGGCTCATGGCCTGATTAACCTTTTCGTATTCTGCCTTCATCTTTGCAAGCTCGCTTAAGGTTTGCATCAACTGGTATTCTCCCTCTATCGGAAGCCCTACATAGTCGCTTAAAATCTGATAATAATAACTGTCATCCACATCCATTGCAACGGATACGCTGCCGTCGGCCATATTTAAGTTCTGGATCTTAATGGACCGGACGCTTTCTGTTGATCCGTCAAATAAGTCTGATGATACGTCCTTCATGTGGGATACTTTTTTTACCATATCTTTTGCAGCCTGGATTACCTGGGCTTTCAGCCAGTGGGTAGCAGGGAGGATCTCAAGCCATTTAGGAATGAAGAAATCCATTTCTGTTACAGGGAATTCCTTTAATACCCGTTCAAGGATGTTATTTACGTCATCCTTCTTTAACTGTTCACAGTTAATGGGCATGACCGTTACCCCGTATTTCTGGCTTATATCCTTTGAAAGAGCCGCTGTTTCCTCAGAATACGGCCTTGCAGAATTGAGCAGAATAATAAATGGTTTCCCAAGGTTTTTTAATTCCTGTACGGTACGCTCTTCTGCAGCTATGTAGTTGGGACGCTTCAGTTCGCCGATGGAACCGTCTGTGGTTATGACTACGCCAATGGTAGAATGGTCATTAATGACCTTTCTGGTTCCGATTTCTGCCGCTTTTGTAAAAGGGATCTCGTAATCAAACCAGGGTGTTTTCACAAGCCGCTCTTCATCATTTTCAATGTGACCGGCAGCACCGTCTACCATAAAGCCTACACAGTCGATCAAGCGGACTTTTGTTTCGATCTCATCTCCCAAACGGATGGTTGCCGCTTCTTTGGGGATGAATTTTGGTTCTGTGGTCATGATGGTTTTTCCTGCCGCACTCTGGGGCAGTTCGTCCCTTGTCTGAGTTTTCTGGTGTTCATCCTCCATGCCCGGCAGAACCATTAATTCCATAAAACGCTTGATAAAAGTCGACTTTCCTGTTCTTACCGGCCCCACAACTCCAATGTAGATTTCTCCGTTGGTTCGGGCTTTGATATCATTGTATACGTTATAATTGTCCATAAAGATTCCCCCTTCTGTGCTGTTATACTATATGCATGGGAGAAAGGATTATTCCCTTTTATTTTTCACGCCGCTTCTCTTTTATAATCGCATTTGGACTGGTGAAAAAGGAATAAATTAAGGATGGCAAAGCAGCTTTTACACTTCTTTTGCCATCCTTTAAAAATCTGGTATTCTGCGAAATCCACATGATTATTCGCTTAAATATGCCTTCTTTACCGAATCATTATTCATCAGTTCATGGGCATTGCCGCTTAACACTATGGCCCCTGTTTCCAGAACATAAGCACGGTTTGCAATGGACAAAGCCTTTTTTGCGTTTTGCTCCACCAACAATACCGTTGTTCCTGACTTGTTTACTTCCTGAATAATATCAAAAATCTCATTCACGTAAATCGGGGAAAGGCCCATGGAGGGCTCGTCAAGCACAATCACCTTTGGATGGCTCATCAGTGCACGTCCCATGGCTAACATCTGCTGCTCTCCGCCGCTTAAAGTTCCCGCAGGCTGGTTCTTTCTCTCCAGAAGCCTTGGGAAACGTTTGTAGATCATCTGCAGGGTTTCTTCTATCTCATTTTTATCCCGTCTTGTATAAGCGCCCAGCTTTAAATTTTCATAAACACTCAAAGCTGCAAACACCCGCCGTCCTTCCGGTACATGAGCCATACCCATGCCCACAATTTTATCGCCCCGGATTCTTGTGATATCCTGGCCATCAAACTGGATGGTACCGGAGGTCGCCTTTAAAAGACCGGTTATGGTATGAAGGGTCGTGGTTTTTCCAGCGCCGTTGGCGCCGATCAGGGCTACGATCTCACCCTCGTTTACTTCAAAGGAAATATTCTTAAGCGCCTTGATGACGCCATAATATACTTCTAAGTCTTTTACTTCAAGTAGTGCCATTCCTTAAGCCTCCTTATTCTCCCAGATATGCCTTGATAACTTCCGGATCATTGAGCACATCCGCCGTTTTTCCCTGGGTAAGCACCTGGCCGAAATTCAGTACGGTCAGTCTTTCGCAAATGCCGGAAACAAGCTTCATATCGTGTTCAATGAGCAGAATGGTCATATCAAAATTATCCCGTACAAAGCGTATGGTATCCATAAGCTCTGTGGTTTCATTGGGATTCATACCGGCTGCCGGCTCATCCAAAAGCAAAAGCTTAGGACCTGTGGCAAGGGCACGGGCGATCTCCAGCTTCCTTTGTTTTCCGTATGGAAGGTTGGAAGCGAGGATATCCTTTTCTTCATCAAGGCCAAATACTTTTAAAAGCTCTATGGCCCGCTGATCCATCTCTTTTTCCACCTTAAAGTACTTAGGCAGGCGGAGAATTCCTGTTACCGTCCCATAGGAATAGGCGTTGTGAAGACCGGTCTTAACATTATCAAGAACCGTTAATTCCTTAAACAGACGGATATTCTGAAAGGTTCTTGCGATTCCGGCCCTGTTGATATCCACTGTCTTTTTCCCTGTTATGTTTTCTCCGTCCAAGAAAATAGTGCCTGTATTAGGTTTATAAACACCAGTTAAAAGGTTAAAGATCGTGGTTTTACCGGCACCGTTTGGGCCGATAAGACCATAAAGCTGTCCTTTTTCAATGTTGATGCTGAAATTATCTACGGCGCGCAGTCCGCCAAAGGATATTCCAAGATTCTTGATTTCCAGTAAAGCCATGGTTATGCCCTCTCCTTTTCTGCCCTGTTCTTATGGAAATACCGTTTCCTGAGATCAATTAATTTAGGACTCCAGTTAAAAATCATCATGACAATCAGGATGATGGCGTAAATCAGCATCCGGTAGGTATTTAAACCTCTCAAAAGCTCCGGAAGCAGAGTTAAGAGAACTGCAGCGATCATGGAACCACGGATATTACCGATTCCTCCGAGAACCACAAATACAAGAATCATGATGGACTGGTTATAGCCAAAATTCTTCTGCGTCGCAGTAAGTGCAGAAAGGTTATGGGAATACAGAACACCGGCCACGCCTGCCAGGGAGGCAGAAATGGAAAAGGCCATTAATTTGTATTTTGTAATGTTAATACCAATGGATTCCGCCGCAATGCGGTTATCACGTACAGACATGATAGCCCGGCCGGATCTGGAATGAATTAAATTCAGAACAATTACCAGCGTGATCAAAATAAGGATAACCCCTATGGTAAAGGTAGAATTTTTAGGCGTTCCTGTAATTCCCTGGGCACCGTTAATGATTACTGTCCCCTCTTTTGCCATATTGAGAGCTCCTGCGTTTTTTAAGGAAAAGTGAAGCCCGTCAGCATCTTTTCCAATGTAAACCACATTTATCACATTTTTAATGATTTCTCCAAATGCCAGGGTTACAATAGCCAAATAATCGCCCCGAAGCCTTAAAACCGGAATTCCAACCACAATACCAGCCAGTGCTGCCGAGAAAGCACCAATTAAAATAGCGAAAAAGAAACGGATTCCCGCGTTTGGAATGGTTTCCAGCATGGAAATGGAAAACAAGGCACTGGAAAAGGCTCCCACACACATGAAACCTGCATGACCCAGACTCAGTTCTCCAAGGATGCCTACGGTTAAGTTCAAGGATACTGCCATAATGGTATAAATGCACAGAGGTACCAAAAGACCCTTCATCAGGTTGCTCACCTGGCCTGCGTTTACCAAAAGCTGTACGATAATATAGGCGGCGATCACCAGCCCAAAGGTTATTATATTGCTTTTTAATGTCTTATTCAGACGAAAATTTATCTTCATACTTTTTTCCATATCGTCCACCTATACTTTCTCGTTGATCTTCTTACCCAGGATTCCGGTTGGCTTTACAAGAAGAACGACAATAAGGACTCCAAATACGATGGCATCGGAAAGCTGGGAAGAAATATAAGCCTTGCTTAAGTTTTCAATCACACCCAGTAAGAGTCCGCCGATTAACGCTCCCGGAATGGAGCCGATCCCGCCAAATACGGCAGCCACGAATGCCTTAATGCCTGGCATGGAGCCGGTATAGGGGGTAAGAGTCGGATAAGCGGAACAAAGAAGCGCACCGGCCACAGCAGCCAGAGCAGAGCCAATGGCAAAAGTAAGGGCAATGGTTCCGTCCACATTAATTCCCATGAGCTGGGCGGCTCCCTTATCTTCCGATACGGCAAGCATGGCCTGTCCTGCTCTTGTCTTTCTGATAAACATCGTCAGACCGATCATAATGATGATACAGCTGATGATCGTTACAATGGTCTCACCGGAAATGATCAGCTTTCCCTGTGCAAGCTTAAGGGCCGGAACTGTCACGACAGAAGTAAAGGATTTCGGATTAGAGCCAAAAACGAGCAGTGCGATGTTTTGGAGCAGGTAGCTCACACCGATTGCCGTGATCAGAACCGCAAGAGGGCTTGCCATACGGAGAGGACGGTAAGCGACCCCCTCAATGACAACGCCAAGAACCGTGCATAGGATCACTGCAAGAAGTATGCCGGCAACCGGACCTAAGCCCATTGTGCTGACAACTGTGAACACCACGTATCCTCCGATCATAATTACATCGCCATGAGCAAAGTTAAGCATCTTGGCAATGCCATATACCATGGTATAACCCAAGGCAATGATCGCATAAACACTGCCCAGACTTAAGCCATTAATAAAATAGGATATGAAACTCATCATACCATCGCACCTCATTCGTTGTTTATTTTAAAAGAAGAGAGTCGTCCTCTGGACGACCCTCTATTGGGTCATTTACCAAATGAATGAAATTCAGTAATTACATCGCTGTGTAAACACCATTTACGATCTTAACTGCTTTTGGTGCCTTATCCGGTTCTCCGTCTTTGGACCACTTCATGTTCTCGCCTGTTAAGCCGTTTACAGAAACTTCTGTCATAGATGTCTTTAACGCATCGCAGATTGCAGAAGCATCCATGTCTGCTGTAATTGCAGCCTTTTCAGCAGCAGCCTTGATGGCGTAAACCGCATCATAACCATCGGCAGCAAACTGGTTTGGTGTTTCGCCGTACTTCTCTTTGAATGTAGTAACAAACTTCTGGGTAAGTTCATCCTTTGCATCAGCAGCAAATGGTGTCAGAAGCATTACGTTTTCAGCTAAGGAAGTATCAAAATTTTCTACGGTTAAAAGTCCGTCAAGTCCGTCACAGCCAAAGAACTGTGGCTCGTATTCCATCTGCTTTGCCTGTGCAAGGATTAAGGCAGCCTGGGAATAGTAAATCGGAAGGAATACAAGCTCAGCGCCTGAATCCTGTGCCTTCTGAAGCTGTACGGAGAAGTTGGTATTGTTGTCTGCGGTAAATGCCTCATCAGACACAATTTCAATTCCCTGGTTTGCTGCTTCAGAGAGGAATTTATCATGGATACCGGATGAATAAACATCGGAGCTGTCATAAATAATAGCGACCTTGGTAGCCAGTTTGTTCTCACCAATGTACTGTGCGGAAGCTGCTCCCTGGTTTGGATCAGAGAAGCATACACGGAACTGGTTGTCAAATTTAGCACAGTCTACTGCAGAACCGGAAGGAGTGAGCTGAAAAATGTTATCATTACTGGATTCCGCACCTACTGCGATACAGGGAGCGGAGGTAACAGTACCGACTAACATCTGCATACCCCAATCCTTTAAGGTATTGTACGCATTTACTGCTTTTTCCGTATCATTTTCATCATCCTGGAAGCTGTACTCAATCTGAGTTCCATTGATTCCGCCGTTAGCGTTAATCTCGTCAATGGCTAATTCCGCACCGCGCATAACAGCCTGTCCGTAAATCGCTGTGCTTCCAGTGATCGGTCCGATACCACCGATTTTAAAGGAACCTTCTCCAGAAGCCTTTGCTGCTTCCGAGGACTCTCCCGATGCCGCTTTTTCCCCGGCGGTGGTTTCTGAAGTCTTGCCGCTTCCGCAGGCAGTTAAAGATGCTGCCAAAGCAACTGCCATGACAAGGCTCAGTAACTTCTTCATAGATTTTTTCATAATCCATTCCTCCTCATAAAACGTTTTATATATACGTTTCGTTGGTAATATTTACTTGATAAAGGCAGGCAATGCACACCAGAATCCAGCAAATCTTCCGTTCGATGAGCCAGGGGCTGATCGAACTTCGTTGACGTATACATAGTCTTTATAATAAAATGGCTTTTAAAAAAAGTCAACTGATTTTAATTTAATTATAAAAAAATCGACATGTTTCTTTTTTCCTGCCTGCACATAAGGAATGTTTCTCCATTAATCCCATGGCAGATCAGAACTTTCAATAGTCTTATCCCTAAGCATTAAATCTTTAACAGCTTCGGAGGCTGGTTTATTATTAAATAAAACTGCATTTACCTGCTCCACAATCGGCATGGAAACGCCGTATTTTTCCGACAGAGCCAGAGCGGCTTTGGCAGAATAAATACCTTCTACCACCATCTTCACTTCCTTTGTGGCTTCCTCCATGGTCTTTCCCTGGCCAATCAGGATTCCGGCTCTCCGGTTCCGGCTGTGCATACTTGCACAGGTTACGATCAGATCCCCGATTCCGGATAAGCCGCAAAAGGTCTGAAATTTACCGCCCATTTCCGTGCCAAGCCTTGATATTTCGGCAATGCCCCTTGTGATCAGAGCTGCTTTTGTGTTATCACCATAGCCAAGTCCATCTGCGATGCCGGCAGCAAGGGCGATGACATTTTTGATGGAGCCTCCAAGCTCGATTCCCAGGATGTCAGGACTTGTGTAAACCCGGAAAACCTCACTCATGAAAATTCCCTGAATGTATTCTGCTGTCTTTCTGGTACGGGCACCTGCCACGCAGGTGGTGGGAAGGTTTTTGCTCACCTCTTCCGCATGACTTGGTCCGGAAAGGACTGCCACATCTGCCATGGGAAGCTCTTCTTCCAATATTTCGGAGAGGGTCATAAGAGAGGATTCTTCAATTCCCTTTGCAACATTGACCACTACCTGGCCATATCTGCAAAATGAATTCATCTTTCTTGCCGTTGAACGGACATAAACGGAAGGAACTGCCGTAACAAGAAGATCCCTCCCTGTCATAGCTTCTTCTAAGTCTTCCGTAAAAGTCATATTCTCAGTCAGCACCAGATCCGGCAGGGTATGATGCCTGTGGGTCGATCTCATCTCCGAAATTTCCTCAGGAAGAGCAGACCAGACGGCCACCTCATGCCCATTATTATATAGAAGAGCTGCAAGCGCTATTCCCCAGCTCCCAGATCCGATCACTCCGATTTTAGCCATTTTCTTCACCTCATGTTATTTTTTTCCTGATCCAAAGGAAATTTTATTCTCTCTGCCGCGGACAAGGCGTCCGATATTCGCCCGGTGGCGCCAGAACGCCTGACCACTTATCAGTGCTGTCACTATGTAGAATTCAGGCAATAATCTTTGATCAAGACCATACGCACCCATCATTCCAAAGAGGAACAGCCATATTAGAAAAATTGTTGCGACTACCAGAGAACCAAGAGAAACATATCTTGTAACAGCAACGATCAAAACAAATGCCACCAGGCATAAAAGCATCATTCTTAAATCAGTAGCTACAATCAGTCCGGCTGTGGCAGCAATGCCCTTGCCGCCTTTGAAATTAAGATAGAACGGGTAATTATGGCCCAGGATTACGCCAAAACCAGTATACAATATCAGAAGATAAATCATCTCCGGCTGGGACCGGAACAGGACACGGATCATTAAGCAAGGCAGCAATGACTTTAAGAAATCACCTAAAAAGACCACTGCTCCGGCCTTTGGCCCCATAACCCTTAGGGCGTTGGTCGTGCCGGAATTACCGCTTCCGTGGTTGCGGATGTCAATTTTATGAGCCTTTCCGTAAAAATAACCGGACTGTATGAGTCCGAATAAATAACCTGCAATAAGACAGATGATTCGCTCCATACGATTATTCCTTTCCGCTTCTTTCTCTGTATATAAACTTAAGGGAGGTTCCTTTAAAACCGAATGCTTCCCGGATCTTATTCTCTAAATACCTGGTATAGGAAAAGTGAGTCAATTCCTTATCGTTTACAAAGATTACAAAAGTCGGAGGCTTTACAGCAACCTGGGTGATATAATAGAGTCTTAATCGTTTGCCCTTATCGGACGGGGGCTGCTGAAGCGCCACGGCTTCTGACATGATTTCATTTAGAACTCCGGTGGCAACCCGAAGAGTCTGGTTCTCCCGAACCATATCAATCACCTCGAACAGCTTATTCATCCTTTGGCCGGTTTTTGCAGAGATAAATAAGTATTCTGCATAAGGCATAAAGGACAAAGTATTCTTGATCTTGTTTGTATATTCATAGATGGTCTTATCGTTCTTTTCAATGGCATCCCATTTGTTGACCGCAACAATGATGCCCTTTCCACGCTCATGGGCAATACCTGCAATTTTTGCATCCTGTTCAGTTACGCCTTCTTCCGCGTCAATGACCACTACCACCACATCGGCCCGTTCAACTGCCGTAACGGTACGGATGATGCTGTAGCGCTCCAGTTCCTCTTTGATCTTACTCTTCCGTCTCAGACCTGCCGTATCAATGAACACATATTCCGTGCCATTATGAACGATCTCCGTATCCACCGCATCCCTAGTAGTACCTGCAATATTGGAAACAATGACCCGGTTTTCTCCCAGGAGCTGATTTATAATAGAAGATTTGCCGACGTTTGGCTTTCCTACAATTGCAATTCTCGGCCTGTCATCCTCTTCTTCCTCTGTATCAAAGGTGCCAAAATGCTTTGCCACCTCATCAAGAAGCTCTCCAAGGCCCAGTCTGGAAGCAGCAGAAACAGGGACCGGATCCCCGATTCCTAAGTTATAGAACTCATATACATCATTCCCGAACTTCTGGAAGCTGTCCACTTTATTGACAGCAAGAACGATGGGCTTTTTGGATTTACGAAGCATGTCAGCGACCTTGGAATCAGAGTCCACAAGTCCCTGACGTACATCCACGATAAAGATGATGACATCTGCGGTGGCAATGGCGATCTCCGCCTGTTCCCTCATCTGGGACAGGATGATGTCGCTGCTGTCCGGCTCAATACCCCCTGTATCAATCAGGGTAAAATTCATATCCAGCCAGGTACAGTCTGCATAGATCCGGTCCCTGGTAACGCCTGGTGTGTCCTTTACAATAGAAATGGTATCACCGGCTAAAACATTAAACAACGTAGACTTTCCCACATTGGGGCGGCCTACGATGGCAACTACTGGTTTACTCATATGTTATTTCCTTTCTTCTTGTTGTCCATGCTTTTTGGACATAAAGGTATACCCGTAGGGTATTTGTCTATTCCGCCCATGCTTTTGGTACATAAAGGTATGCCCGCATGGTGTTTCTTCCTCTCGACCACGTTTTCCGTGCATTAAGGGATACCCGCAGGGTATTTCCCCTTTTCTGCCGGATGTTCCGGTTATGAGGGTATGCCCGTAAGGTTGTTTAATTCATACCCTTCATAAGAAGCTTCATTCTCTTCTACCGGCATAAGAACTGCCTGTACAAAATCCTGACCGCTTGATTTTACAATATCTACCTGTACTTGTAAAGCATTTTGTACATCCTGACGGGTCAGGTCATCAAGAAATACCTCTTCTCCGCTTCGGAACATGCATTCCGGAAGCAACAACCGTCTGCCCAGTGCCTGTCCCTTAAGCTGTCCGATTAAATCCTGGCCGGTGATTAGGCCTGCCACTGTGATTTGCTCCCCGAAAAAGACATTGGTAATAGGGTAAACGTGAATGATCCGCCCGGGAAATTTTTCCTGTACCAGTTTTACATGTCTTTCAATATAAGGGGCAGCAAGCCTGCCTGTTGCGATTGAGATCTCTTCAGACTTATGGTCATCTTCCATGGTTTCCAGAGCAGCCTTAATCTCCTCATCTAAAAGCCTCAGCATGCCTACGCCGTTTTCCAGCTGAATATATCCGTCGTAACGGCTCTCTTCCGGAAAAGGCAGCCCTGCCAGGATATAAAGCTCGTCACTGGCATGTATGAAATGGGTTCCATGGGTTTTATAAAGCTTTTTCTGCCATCGTCCGATGATCTCCACGATCTCTTTTGCATCCTCAGTCGTAAAGGGTTGTAAAGGATAAAGGCCATCCCGGTATTTTGACATTCCAACAGGAACTGCGGATACGCTCTCCATATATGGGAGGTATTCTGATAAATCCTCTATGGTCCTCTCCAGCTCCTTTCCGTCATTGACGCCCTTGCACAGCACAATCTGACCGTTCATGGGGATCCCTGCCTCATACAGCCTCCTGATTTTATCCAGGGCTTGGCCTGCAAACCGGTTGTGAAGCATCTCACACCTTAAAGCAGGATTGGTGGTGTGAACGGAAATGTTGATCGGTGCCAGTTTAAACTTTATGATACGGTCAATGTCATGATCGCTCATGTTAGTCAGTGTCACGTAGTTTCCCTGTAAAAAGGAAAGCCTGGAATCGTCATCCTTAAAATACAGGGTCTCTCTCATTCCAGGGGGCATCTGGTCTATAAAGCAGAAAATGCATTTATTCCGGCAGGATCTGTATTCACTCATGAGTCCGTTTTCAAAAGTAATCCCCAGATCCTCGTATTGGTTTTCTATTTCCAGTTCCCATTCTTCCCCGTCTTTCTTTTTCACGGTCATGAGAATGGACTCGCTGTTAATGTAATACTCATAATCAAAAATGTCTTCCAGTTCATGACCATCTATGGACAGGACCGTATCCCCTGGCTCCAGTTCCAGCTGATCTGCTATGGAGCCGGAATCAACTTCTTTTATGATATGTCCTCTTTTGCTCATCTTAATTTTACCTTTCTGTAGCTGTCCCATATATCATAACAAGATTGTCACTCTTTGTAAAGGAAGCCTTTTTTGTTTTTTTCCTGGAAATACGACCGAAGCTATTGACGCATTCTGTCATTCAATGGTATAAAAGGGTGTAAGATTAAAAGCAGGCAGTCTTACGACTGGCTGTTGATTTATTATGGAGGAATCTTTGTCATGGCAAATGATTATGTATTTAACGACCAGCTACCTGTTGCTTCCTTAAAGATTGCAGCGCTGGAAAGCTGCCGGGAATTGGCCGGGAAAGTAAACGACCACATCGTAGGTTTCCGCAGAAATGATATCCAGGAGCTGATACGCCGAAAAGCTGATCTTCACTATCGCGGATATGATGTGGACTCCTATCTTCTCAAATGCGAATGCCCGCGTTTTGGAAGCGGAGAAGCGAAAGGCATTATCAGGGAATCTGTCCGGGGCACGGACGTATTTGTGATGGCAGACGTCACCAATAACAGCATAACCTATACCGTCAATGGTTATACCAACCACATGTCTCCTGATGATCATTTTCAGGATTTAAAAAGAATCATTGGCGCCTGCAGCGCAACAGCCCATAGGGTATGTGTTATTATGCCGTTTTTATACGAGAGCCGCCAGCATAAGAGAACCAAAAGGGAATCTTTAGACTGCGCCATGGCTTTGGAAGAACTGGTTCACATGGGAGTCAGCAACATCATTACCTTTGACGCTCACGATCCCAGAGTCCAAAATGCCATCCCATTAAATGGATTTGACAATTTCATGCCCACTTACCAGTTTGTCAAGGCAGTATTGAGGAAGTGTCCGGATTTAAAGATTGATAAAGAGCATTTAATGGTAATCAGTCCGGATGAGGGTGCCATGGACCGTGCCGTATACCTTGCAAACAACTTAAGCGTGGACATGGGTATGTTTTATAAGAGACGGGATTACTCCAAAGTGATTGATGGGCGGAACCCTATTGTCGCCCATGAATTCTTAGGTGCCTCCGTAGAAGGTAAGACAGTGTTAATCGTAGACGATATGATCTCCTCCGGGGAGAGCATGCTGGATACAGCAAAGGAATTAAAAGAGCGGAAAGCAGATAAGGTAATCGTTTGCTGTACCTTTGGCCTCTTCACCAACGGACTGGCTAAATTTGACGAATATTACAGTCGTGGATACATAGACTGCGTCGTTACTACAAATTTAAATTACCGTCCCATGGATTTGCTGGGAAGGGAATGGTATGTAGAAGCAGACATCAGTAAATACATTGCGGCAATTGTAAATTCTTTAAATCATGATGTGCCCATAAGTACTGCCCTTTCTTCTACAGAGAAGATCCAGAATTTGTTAAAAAAGTATCGGGCGTAAGAATATGCCCTGCCCTTACAAACGCAAAAGGGTGTAAGGTTCCTCTTCGTTTTAACAAAAAAGTGAGATGCTGCTATTTTGCAGCATCTCACTTTTTTTGAACTTATGAATTATAAAAAATAAGCGTATCATTACCCATTGTTTTTTTCAACAATCCCTAAAAATGCCGCCAGATTCCCTCTCTCATTCCCGGTCGTCCGGTGGGAAAATAAAAGATCTGAATTACAATGGGTACAGATATCCGTAACCTGGATGTTTTCCTGCTTTATCCCTGATTCCAGCAGTACAATTTCATTCGCCCGCCAAAGATCCAGCATATATTTTCCATCTTTCTTTTCAGATAATATATCGCTCCAATACTTCTTATCGAAACCTTTCATAAACTCCTGGGCCACTTCGCCTCCTACCTCATAACATTCCTTGCAGATGCTGGGGCCAATGCAGGCGATCACATCCTCTGCCTTCGTTCCAAAGGCTTCCTCCATTTTTTTGACCGTAACTTCCCCCATGCGTTTCACAGTTCCCCTCCAGCCGGAGTGGCTAAGCCCTATGGCCTGATGAATTGGATCCAGAAAATAAAGGGGCACGCAATCTGCATAAAAGGTAACCAGAGTAATTCCAGGAACATTGGTGATCAATCCATCCACATCTTCATAATCCCGTTCCTTTACGATTCCTTTCCCTGCATCCTCTTCCGTTACCAGCCGGACATTGGTTGTATGGGTCTGATAGGACAAAACCATCCGCTCCATATCAACTCCCAGAGCCTTTCCCATCCTACGGTAGTTTTCCATAACATGGGACCGATTATCTCCCCGGGTAAATGTAAAATTCATAGTAGCATACTTTCCCTGGCTCACGCCTCCCAGTTTCGTTGAAAATCCCTGCTTCACTAACCCAGTTCTTTCTAAAATAGGAAAGGACAAATAAGGTACCTTTTCCACTGTCTTATAATCCATTCCAATATCAATAGCTTTACGCTTCCACATATCTTCCATCACACCCTTTGTTTAAAATGCGTCTTTAATCAGCCGGATTTCCTGTCCAAGGATTGCCACCACATCAAACCGGCAGGGAATGTCCTCCCCCAGATGGCACCGGTACAAATATCTTTTGGCAGCATCCCTTATTTTCCTCTGCTTCAAAAAATGGACTGCTTCCGCCGGATCTCCTTTTTCCAGATTCCGCCGGTACTTTACCTCAATAAAGACGAGTTCCTTTCCATCCTTTGCGATAATATCGATTTCTCCCTTACGGTCTCCAAAATTCCGTTCTAATATAACATATCCTTTACTTTCCAGATATGCGGCAGCCGCATCTTCAAACTCACTTCCAATCTCCCGATTGTTCTTCAAAGACAACCTCCCACAAAATTCTTAATAAAGCTGCGTCTGTGAATGGGACAGGGACCAAATTCCTTTAGGGCATTAATATGAACGGCCGTCCCATATCCCTTATGCTTTGCAAAACCATATTCCGGAAACAATTTGTCATATTCTTCCATCATATGATCCCTGGTCACTTTTGCCATAATGCTTGCAGCGGCAATTGACACGCTCTTTGAATCTCCCTTGACAATAGGAACCTGGGAAGCGGTAACTCCCGGGATCGTAACTGCATCATTTAATAAAACTTCCGGTTCTACTCCCAATTTGCCTATGGCAAGCCTCATAGCTTCATAGGTAGCCTGCAGGATATTTATTTCATCGATCCGGTCTGCTCCGACCACTCCAACTGCAAAAGCGGAGGCTTTTTCCTGGATTTCTTCAAAAAGGGCTTCCCGCCGTTTCTCTGACAGTTTTTTTGAATCATTTAAAAAAAGAATTTCGCAAGCCCTGGGCAGAATCACCGCACCAGCTACCACTGGTCCTGCCAGAGGTCCGCGTCCAGCCTCATCGATTCCGCAGACCAGGATATGATCCTCATACTGGCGTTCAAACTCTTTCATTATCTCCAGGCGCTCCTGTTCCGCCTGAAGCTTTTCTTCTGTTAATTTTCTCATTTCTTTAAGCTCCCATTTTTTGATTGAAAAACAGGGTCCTGCTCTTTTTCCAAAAAGCAAAACCCTTTCATTAAATTCTGGTTATTGCGCAGGAAGTTCCAGAGTCATACGACCCAGCTTTCCGCTTCTGAAATCGTCAATTAAAAGATTCGAAGCCTTCACCAGGTCCAGTTCACCGCCTTTTGCAAGACAGGCCCTGGCCTGTGCCACCTGCATTAATGCCTCCAGGGCATCTTCTGTTTCTATTCCATATCTTTCAGAAAGAACTCTGGGATATTTTTTTGTCAGGAAACGGATGAGCTCCATTGCCAGTTCATCCTTATTCAATATCTCATCATTGACAGATCCAATGAGAGCAAGCCTGATTCCCACCTGCTGATCCTCAAATTTCGGCCACAAAATACCGGGGGTATCAAGAAGCTCTAGGCTCTTATTAAGCCTGATCCACTGATTCCCTTTCGTCACTCCCGGTCTGTTTCCTGTTTTTGTGCATGCTTTTCCCGCAAATGAATTGATAAAGGTAGACTTTCCCACATTGGGAATTCCCACCACCATAGCTCTCACCGGACGGTTTAAAATCCCTCTTCTGCGGTCACGTTCTATTTTCTCCTTGCATGCCTCCTGAACAACACCGTTAATCTGCTTTAATCCTGCCCCGCTCTTGGAATTCACCTTGACAACGTAGCAGCCCTTGGCTTCAAAATATGACTCCCAGGCACTGTTGCAGCGTTCATCCGCAAGATCGGATTTATTAAGCAGAACGATACGTGCCTTTCCGGCTCCTAATTCATCAATATCAGGATTCCGGCTGCTTAAGGGTACTCTCGCGTCCACCAGTTCTATTATCAAATCAATTAATTTGATATCTTCCTTCATAGCTCTTTTGGCTTTGGTCATATGACCTGGATACCATTGTATATTCATAACATTCCTCTACTTTGAACGAATTAGTTCCATTTTTATAAAAGGCATCATCCGGAACCATACCTTGCCCTGGATCTGGCCTCTGCTTACATTTCCGATATTTGCAAAACGGCTGTCCTCGCTACTGTCTCTGTTATCACCCAGCAGAAAATATTCATCACTCCCAAGCTTGACCGGCTTTTCCGCGAGTCCGGAAAGTGAAATACGGCCAGAGCCGGACGGCTCTTTCAGCTTTTCGCCGTCAACAAAGATTTCATCGTTTTTTATATGCACGGTTTCCCCTGGCAGGCCGATGACCCTCTTTACATTCATTTTCTGATCTTCTCTTTGAAATACCACAACATCAAACCGATCCGGGTTTCCAAAATCATAAGCCAACCGGTCCATTAAAACCACATCATCCGAAGCGAGAAGAGGAAGCATGGAGTGCCCTGCAATCACGATCTGTGTTCCATAAGCATAGACCAGAAACCATGCTAAGGCAATCACTACTACAATATCAACGACCCAGTTGACTATTTGCCGGAGTTTATTATTATCTTCACTGTGATAAAAATCCATGTATGAAACCCCCCATCTATTATAAGGAAGTTCGCTTCGCTTATCTTCATTAAGTAACTCATGTCAAGAAAGGGACAATTTGCATTGTCCCCCTCACCTGATCCGGAATTATTTAACTGATTCTTTGACCTTAGCAGCCTTACCAACTCTGTCTCTTAAGTAGTAAAGTTTTGCTCTTCTTACTTTACCTCTTCTTACAACTTCAATGTTGTCTACAGAAGGGGAATGTAATGGCCAGGTCTTTTCAACGCCGATGCCGTTAGAATTCTTTCTTACGGTAAATGTCTCTCTGGCGCCGCCGTTCTGTCTTTTAATAACGGTTCCTTCAAAAATCTGGATTCTTTCGCGGGCACCCTCTTTGATCTTGTTGTATACCTTAACGGTATCGCCAACGTTGAACTGAGGAACTTCCTGCTTTAACTGTGCTGCTTCAATATTCTTAATAATTTCGTTCATTGTGTGAACCTCCTTGATATTATTTGATGTTCTTAATACTTCATTTTAAAATCCGTAACAGAGGACCATCGCCTTTTCATCACAACGTTTTTCATTTTATCATAAAGAAACTTGGATTGCAAGTCCTTTCTTCCTTAAATTATTCCCGTTTTTCCTGCTCATTTTCAAGCTTTTTTAAATATTCTGCTTCTTTTTTAGACAGGCTGGCATCCGCCAAAAGATCCGGCCTACGTTCCAGGGTCCGTTTAATGGATTGTTCCCTTCTCCAGGTATCAATATTTTTATGATGACCGGATAAAAGGATATCAGGAACCCGGAGTCCCCTATACTCTTCCGGCCTGGTATACTGGGGATATTCCAGAAGATTGTCGTGGAAGGATTCAAATTCTGCAGAGGTATCGTTGTTTAAAACCCCTGGGATCAGCCGGGAAATGCAGTCAATCATAACCATGGCCGGAAGCTCTCCTCCTGTCAGCACATAATCACCGATGGAAAGATAATCCGTGGCAACAAGTTCCAAAGCTCTCTCATCAATTCCTTCATAATGGCCGCATAGGAAAACAAGGTCTTCTTCCTTTGCCAGCTCCTCCGCAATTCTCTGGTTAAAAACCCTCCCCTGGGGAGTCATGTAGATAACCCGGGGCTTTTTCCCAATCTTCTCACACAAATCATCATAGGCCTCGCAAATAGGCATCGGCTGCATGACCATTCCGGCTCCGCCTCCATAGGGATAATCATCCACATGGCGGTGCTTGTCCGTTGAATATTCCCGGATATCTATGGCTTCAATAGAGAGCAGGCCCTTTTCCGCCGCTCTCCCGATAATGCTGGTGTGGAGGCCGTTTAGGACCATCTCAGGAAACAGGGTTAATATGTGATAATTCATTGTCTATTTCCACTCCTCTATCTTAATCCAGAAGTCCATCCATGATGTGAACGGTAACAGTTCCTTCTGTTAAATCCACATTTAACACGCATTCCTTGATTGCCGGAAGCAGGACTTCCTTCCCTTCTGCCGTCTTTACTTCATAAACATCATTGGCTCCGGTCTTGATCACATCGGTCAGGGTTCCAAACTCTTGTCCATCCTCAGTGACTACGCGAAGTCCAATTAAGTCAAAAATGAAATTTTCATCCGGTCCCAGCTCTACCGCCTGGTCCCTGGTTATGAGCAGATCTTTTCCTTTATATTTTTCAATGTCATCAATGGAATCATATCCTTTAAACTTAAGGATCACCATATTCTTAAAAAACTTTACTCCCTGGATTTCCAGATCCATATGCTCCCGGCCTGTATCCAGAATTACATTCTTTAGACTTTTAAAACGATTTACATCGTCTGTGGTTGGATAAACCTTCACTTCTCCTCTCACCCCGTGAGTGGATGAAATTACGCCAACTCTTAACAAATTATCCATCTGTCTCTCCATATTATGCAAAGGAAATCTGCTTCACTTTGCTCATCGAACCATATCAAAGAAACCGGATATTACTATCCGGCTTATTTTAAGCATTTGCACAAAGAAAATAATACCAAAAGGACCGTCGTCCCGACAGGCCGGCGGTCTTTTACGGTTACTGGATTTCTACAGTAACCTTTTTGTCTTCTTTGGAAGCTGCTGCTTTTACAACAGAGCGGATAGCTTTAGCGATCCTGCCCTGCTTGCCAATTACCTTACCCATGTCGGAAGGTGCAACCGTAAGTTCAAGGATTATCTCATCGTCTTTAACGGTTTCAGTAACAACAACCTGATCCGGGTTATCAACCAGTGCTCTTGCAATTACTTCTACTAATTCCTTCATATGCTTCACCTCTCACTACTGGATACCGGCGATCTTTAAAAGCTTGCTTACAACTTCAGTTGGCTGAGCACCTGCAGTTAACCACTTCTTTGCGTTCTCTTCGTTAAACTTGATTACGCTTGGTTCTGTGGTAGGATCATAGTAACCAACCTCTTCGATGAATCTGCCATCTCTTGGAGATCTGGAATCTGCAACTACAATTCTATAGAAAGGAGCCTTTTTCTGACCCATTCTTTTTAATCTCATTTTTACTGCCATTTTGAAATTCACCTCCTTAAATCTTGGATTCTGAAACTAATTTATAGCGAACGCAGAAATCTGCTTTGCTAACGTAAAAGAATAAACTAAAACGGTAACTTCATCTTGCCGAACAAACCGCCGTGACGCTTTCCGCCGCCCATCATGCCGGGAAGCTGTTTCATCATCTTCTTCATCTGATCAAACTGCTTGACTATGCGGTTTACTTCTGTGATATCCACGCCCGCACCCTTTGCTACACGCTGCTTTCTGGAAGCATTTTTCATAAGCTCAGGATTCAACCGTTCTTTGTTTGTCATGGAAAGGATGATCGCTTCCACCCGGTCCATGGCTTTTTCATCAAAATCCATATCCTTCATCTGGCCCATGCCTGGCATCATGCTTAATATACTTGCCATGCCGCCCATTTTCTTTACCTGGTTCATCTGGTCCAGAAAGTCATTGTAATCAAATTCTGCCTTGCGGAGCTTTTGAGACAACTCTTTTGCTTTCTCTTCATCAACCTGGGATTCGGCCTTTTCAATAAGGGAAAGGATATCGCCCATACCAAGAATTCTGGAAGCCATACGGTCTGGATAAAACTGCTCCAAATCGGAAAGTTTTTCTCCCATACCTACATAAAGAACCGGTTTGCCGGTTACTGCACGGATCGAGAGGGCTGCACCGCCCCTGGTATCACCGTCCAGCTTGGTAATGATAACGCCGTCAATGCCAATTTTGTCGTTGAACATTCCTGCTACATTTACCGCATCTTGTCCTGTCATGGCATCTACTACTAATATCGTCTGATGAACATCTACCGCATCTTTAATTTCAATCAGCTCGTTCATCATGTCTTCATCAATATGAAGACGGCCTGCCGTATCCAGAATGATCACATTCTGGTCATTCTTTGCCGCATAAGCAACAGCGGCCTTAGCAATATCTGCCGGTTTATGGTTTTCTCCCATGGAGAAAACGGGAACGCCCTGCTTTTCCCCATTGATCTGCAGCTGCTTGATGGCAGCCGGACGGTAAACGTCACAAGCAACGAGAAGCGGCTTCCTGCCCTTTGCCTTAAGCTTTCCGGCAATCTTGGCAGTGGTTGTCGTTTTACCGGCACCCTGAAGACCTGCCATCAGGATGATGGTCATATCGCTGGCAGGCTTTAACGAAATTTCAGTCGTCTCAGATCCCATCAGCTTTACCAGTTCTTCATTTACAATCTTTATTACCATCTGTCCGGGAGTCAGACTATTCTGGACATCCTGTCCAATTGCCCGCTCCTGTACAGCGCTTATAAACTGTTTAACAACCTTAAAGCTTACATCGGCTTCCAGTAAAGCCATCTTCACTTCTTTAAGGGCTGTTTTCACATCGGCTTCGGACAAACGTCCTTTGCCTCTTAAGCTCTTAAATACATTCTGTAATTTATCGGATAAGCTCTCAAAAGCCATCTAACGCCCTCCTAATGAGCTTCCAGCTCGATGATTTCACCCGATATCTCCTCAATGCGATGGATCAGATTCATATCGTTCGTACCGGCAAACTCTTTTGTCAAACTCTGGATCTCTCTGGCCAGTTTTTTTGTCTGCTCAAACTTTTTTACCAGATGAAGTTTTTCTTCATAATCTTCCAGGATCCTATTGCACCGTTTAATGAGGTCATGGACACCCTGACGGCTGATTCCCTGTTCTTCTGCTATCTCACTTAAAGAAAGGTCGTAAAAAACCACATCTTCGTAGATATGCCTCTGATGCTCTGTTAAAAGAGCGCCGTAGAAATCATATAATAAGACCTGTCTTGCAATCCTCTCCATATCATCACCTGGGATATCATACAATATTTTTTATAAGGTGTCAAGTGTTTTTTCTTTACACCCCTGATTTATTTAACTGAATGACATTTATTCTTCTCTCGGAATTGGTCGTTCAAGAAATTTCTTCATGAAATAATAAAGTTTCCTGCTGTGTACGATATAACTGCCATGTCCTTCTCCGGGAAGGATCTTAAGGCAGCTTCTTTTAATTTTTGAGGCAAGATATCGGGTATGGGATTCACGGACCATATCTCGTTCACCTGCCAAAAGAAGGACCGGAACAGGAATGCTCTCCAGCTCTTTGACCGTTATCTGGGGTTCTTTCAGCATCATTAAAAGCTTTGGATCATGATTTATGGCTTCCAACAGAGCGAATAGTTTAAGCCAGTACCATTTTAAACCATGAGGATAAGCATTGGCACCACATAACACCAGCTTTGAAAAAAGCTCCGGATACCGGACGGCTGCAAGAATCCCGATGATCCCGCCGTCGCTGAATCCACAGTAACAGGGTTTTTCAAGCTTCAGCTTCCTGACAAATTCAGCCACGTCTTCCGCCATTGCCTCATACCCCAGTGTTTTCACTCTGGAACTTTTTCCATGATCTCTGGAATCCAGGGCATAAACGGTATAATTTTCTCTTAAAAGCTCCGCTGTTTCATTAAAAATACTACGATCTTCTCCATTTCCATGGACAAGAAGGATCGCCGGGCCGTTTCCTGACACCTCATAATATAACGTGACTCCATTTACTTCAATATACACGGCTTCTCCTTATCTGGTTGGAACAATCTCGATCCAATAGCCGTCAGGATCACTGATGAAGTAAATGCCCATGGCAGGGTTTTCATAACAGATAACACCCATTTCCTTATGCTTTTGATAGAAGCTCTCATATTCATCCGTTTTGAATGCCAGATGAAATTCACATTCTCCCAGGTTATAAGGCTCTTTTCGTTCTGTTAAGTAAGTCAGTTCCAGGGTAAAATCACTTTTTCCATCACCTAAATATATCAGTTTAAAGGAACCGTCAGATGCTGTTTTTTCACGCACAGGGTTAAGTCCCAGTGCATCCTTATAGAATTTTAAGCTCTTTTCCAGATCAAGTACATTAAAATTAAAATGGTTAAATGTAATCATACCGCTGTCACTCCTTTTCATTTTTCGTATCGGCTGCGTTTCCTCTTTTATTGGATACGCACCAGTCTTTCGTCCTATCCATCATACCATACGTATGATCCCTCTTGTCAACTGCAACCGAATAACTTATGCAGGAAATGTTAAAAGGTCCGGCCTTTCAGAAAAAGCCGGACCTTATTATAATCCTTATTTTTTCGGCATAAGTGCTTTCGTGCCTCCCATATAGGGCTGTAAAGCTTCCGGAATCTTCACGGTTCCATCTGCCTGTAAGTTGTTCTCCAGGAAAGCGATCAGCATTCTTGGAGGAGCAGCTACGGTGTTGTTTAACGTATGGGCAAAATACTTTCTTCCTTCGTCTCCAGAAACACGGATTTTAAGTCTTCTTGCCTGGGCATCGCCTAAATTAGAGCAGCTTCCCACTTCAAAATACTTTTTCTGTCTTGGGGACCAGGCCTCCACATCCACTGATTTCACCTTTAAATCCGCCAAATCTCCGGAACAGCATTCCAGAGTTCTTACCGGGATATCCAGGGAACGGAATAAGTCAACTGTATTCTGCCATAATTTATCATACCAATCCATGCTTTCTTCCGGCTTGCAGACAACGATCATTTCCTGCTTTTCAAACTGATGGATCCGGTACACTCCGCGTTCTTCCAAGCCATGGGCACCTTTCTCCTTACGGAAGCAGGGAGAATAACTGGTTAAGGTCTGAGGAAGCTTCTCTTCCGGAAGGATGGTATCAATGAATTTTCCAATCATGGAATGTTCGCTGGTACCGATCAGATATAAATCCTCTCCTTCGATCTTGTACATCATAGCATCCATCTCTGCAAAGCTCATAACGCCGGTAACCACTTCACTGCGGATCATGAAGGGCGGAATGCAATAGGTGAAGCCACGGTTTATCATGAAATCTCTTGCATAGGAAAGTACGGAAGAATGAAGCCTTGCAATATCGCCCATCAGGTAATAAAAGCCATTGCCGGCCACTTTTCTTGCACTGTCAAGGTCAATGCCGTCAAAGCTTTCCATGATTTCTGTGTGATAAGGAATCTCAAACTCAGGAACAACAGGCTCGCCGTAACGCTCTACCTCTACATTTTCGCTGTCATCCTTACCGATGGGGACGCTGGGATCAATGATATTCGGAATGGTCATCATGATCTTTTTGATTTTTTCTTCCAGCTCACGTTCCTTTTCTTCCAACTGAGCCAGATGTTCGGAAGCATCGGTCACTTTCTTCTTCATTTCCTCTGCTTCTTCCTTTTTTCCCTGTCCCATCAAGGCGCCGATCTGTTTGGAAAGTTTGTTGCGTTCAGCTCTTAAAGCATCACCTTCCTGCTTTGCTGTACGGTTCTGCTCATCAAGTTCAATCACCTCATCAACTAACGGCAGCTTGCTATCCTGGAATTTATTTTTAATATTCTCCTTTACAATTTCAGGATTTTCTCTTACAAACTTTAAATCTAACATGGTATTCCTCCTGGTTTTTCCTCAATATTCTCTGCGAAAGTTGTCCGCATGATAGTCTGCCGTTGATTATACTACAAAAAAAGGGCAAAGAAAAGCCCCTTTCCTAAAATTCCCCATCCTTCGTCTTATTCTTATCACCGAATCAGCAAAGAAAGGATTTCTTCAAAGCACACTCCGTTTTTTATCGGGACATGCAGCTCATCGGATTTTATTATACTGGCCTTTACAAAACTGGCCGCTTTTTTCACTGCTTCTGTTAATGGAATCCCTTTCACGGTTTGGGCTGCAAGGATGCTGGAGAATACATCTCCTGTTCCCGGCCGTTCACTGCCGACATGAAGAGAACGCAAAAAGTGGGGTTCCCGGTCCTTCTCCGCCACTACATTGGTCACATAGTTGCCTTCCCTTACGCCAGTGATCACTACGGAATCCGGTCCCATATCCCATATCTCAGCAGCCATAGCAAGAAGCTCTGAACGCTTCCAGCCTGACGGCCGGTATTGTCTTCCGGTCAGGATACAGGCCTCTGTCAGATTGGGGGTCACAATATCACCATAGCCCACCAGTTCCTTCATGCGGCTGCACATCCGTTCCGTATAGGTCTGATAGGCTTTTCCGTGATCTCCCATAATGGGATCCACCAAAACCTTAGTTTCCGGTGTGCTAAAATCCTTAATCATGCCAATAACAATTTCAATCTGTTCCTCGGAACCTAAAAATCCGCTGTAAATCCCGTCAAAGGACAGATCCAGTTCCTTCCACTGTTCAATATATAAAGGCATTTTCTCCGTATAATCATCAAAAAAGTAGGTGGAAAATCCGGTATGGTTCGATAGTATGGAAGTTGGAACCGGACAGCACTGTACCTTTAAGGCTGAAAGAATAGGAAGAGCCACTGTGAGAGAACAGCGGCCATATCCCGACAGATCTTGAATAACAGCAATTTTTTTCTGATGTTTTTCTGATGTCATAAGAGCTCCTAACAAATTTTTGTAAATAAACCGGACCTGATCAGGGCATTTCTAAGAGGCATGTAGATGAGGACGGAAACAATGGCGGAGGTGATTGCATTAATAGAAGTAGATGCAACGTTCCATGCCAGTGCCAGATCTGCCGCCGGTTTCCCCAGAATCAGAAGCTTGTAAAAATAACCGACCAGGGGGTCAAAGATCACATTGAACAATAGTCCTCCTGCCACTGCCGTGATGGTCCAGGTCAGTATATGCTTTTTGTCAGAGGATTCATTGATCTTTCCGATTCTATGGGCCAGAAATCCGGTGATAAGGCCGATGCACAGTTTTAATAGAAAGGTCTTTGGCGCATATACCACATAAACCGGATCAAAAAGGTCTCCGATGGTCATGCCGATAGCGCCGCCTAAGCCGCCGTACAGCCCACCTAATAGAAGTGCTCCCAAAACGCAGACCGCATTCCCCAAGTGAATGGAAGTGGCATCCCCTCCCGGAAGTGTGATCTTAAATTGCAGGAATGTAAATACTACATAGGACATAGCGGCAAACAGTCCTGTCAGTGCGGTTTTATATATCCTGTTGTCTGTTTTACTCATTGGTAATTCCTCCCTTGCTGCTCTTGTTGTTCTTTATCTTAGCACGCAAGTGGAGTGATATAAATATCCAGTTTCGATATATTAAACCATACCAGTTTAGTCATGAGATTGGATACAAATCAGGGTTCCGGACGCGAATTCAATCGAGCCCTCTTCACCTGTCAGCTCATTGCTTATACACAGGCTGGTTCCTAAGTCAATGTCCTTTTCATAAAGAGGATATTTGAAGCCGGTCAATGTGATTTTCTTCACTTCATTGCACAGGGGAAGGAAGGAAATATATTTCCCCCATAATGTTTCAGCCTGAAAGGATCTTCCCTTTTCAATCACTGTGATCCAGTTTTTTTCATCAACAATGGCTGCTTCCACACCCTTTTTCAGGCAGGCATAAAGAAGATGAAGATTACCGATAAAATGGTCCATCCTTCCTCCTGTTGCCCCCAGCAGGACCAGCTTTGAACAGCCAAGCCCTATGGCAGTATTTATGGCAAGTTCTGTATCGGTTTCATCCTTTTCCGGTTTATGAATTTCCCAGGTGATATTATCTGAACTGTTTTTATATTCGGACAGGACATCTTCTGCCACCGTGTCAAAATCTCCAACAATGGCATCCGGTTTTAACTGTAGCCTGGAAAGAGCTGCAAGTCCCCCGTCTACTGCGATGATTTTATCAAACTTTCTGTTTTCTAAGAATCTGCCGGCAAATCCATAATCCATGGTTCCCCCGGTAACGATCAAACCTGTAGTTTCTTCTTTCACCCTTCATATTCCTCAAATATTTTTAAGAATGCTTTTGTATTGTCTGCCGCATTACCTTTAAATACAGCGGAACCAGCCACAAATACATTAGCACCTGCCTCAATTAGTTCTCTAACATTTTCACAGGTCACGCCTCCGTCAACCTGGATATCTGTCTCTAAATTCCGCTCCCTGCAGATGCGCCTTAAGGCCTTAACCTTATCCAGGGTATACGGAATGAACTTTTGTCCGCCAAAGCCCGGGTTTACCGTCATGATTAAAACCATGTCCACTTCCGGAAGAATGAAATCCAGGACTGATAAGGAAGTTGCCGGATTAAGGGCCACTCCGGCCTTTAGGCCAGCTTCCTTGATTTGATTTATGGTACGGTCTAAATGGGTGCAGGCCTCCGCATGGACACAGATGAGATCAGCTCCCGCTTCTTTGAAATCATTGATATATCTTCCAGGTTCCTCAACCATCATGTGAACATCGAATATGCGGTCCGTACAGCTCCGCAGGCTTCCGATGACCGGCATCCCAAATGAAATGCTGGGTACAAATGCACCATCCATCACATCTAAATGAATGTACTGGGCTCCTGCCTCCGACACTTCAGCTACCTGCTGTCCAAGAATTTTAAAGTCTGCCGCTAATATGGAAGGGGCAAGTTTAAGCATATTAATATCTCCTTTTCTCTTTTAGATCCTGATATAAAAGCCGGTAATTTTCATATCGGCCCCGGTTTATTTTTCCTTCTTCTACCGCATCCTTTATGCCGCAGGTTTTTTCACCTATGTGCACACAGCCCAGAAACCGACACTCGTCCTCATAGGGTTCAAACTCCGGGAAATAATCCTTCAGTTGACTGCACTCTAAGTCTTCCAAGTACATGGAACTAAAACCCGGCGTATCCATAAGGTACGTATCCCGTCCGATGCCAAAAATCTCCGAATGCCTGGTGGTATGCTTTCCTCTCTGGATTTTCTCGCTGATATTTGCGGTCTCCATCTCAGCCTGAGGATAAAGAAGGTTCGTTAAGGAGGACTTTCCCACTCCGGAAGGTCCTGCCAGAACCGTGGTTTTCCCACGCACCAGATCTCTGATCTCCTCAATTCCCTGATCATCATAGGTACTGGCAAAATACACAGGATAGCCAGCTGCCTCATAAATTTCTAAAAGAGCCTGCTTTTCTTCACTGCCTGACAAATCAGTTTTATTAAAACAGATATTTACAGGAACCTCCTGAACTTCCATCATAACCAGAAAACGATCCAGCAGATTTAAGTTGGGTTCCGGATGGGTAATGGCAAACAACACCAGCGCCTGATCCACATTGGCTACAGCCGGACGAACCAGAGTGTTTTTCCTTGGCAGGATTTGTTCGATGTTTCCTTTCAGTTCTATACTGTCCAGAACAGAAAATTCCACATCATCTCCAACCAAAGGTTTCACGTTTATATTGCGGAAAACACCCTTTGCTTTGCATTCATAGATGTTTTCGTCCGTGCCGTGCACATAGTAAAAGCCTGCAATTCCTTTCAAAATTTTTCCTGTCATATATTGTTCCTTACGATTGTGGTACCGGTATAAATGTGATGTAATAAGAATTAATCACATCGCCGGTCTCTACATTTACGATCTCTACGTTCCCGCCACTAACGCCGTAAGCGCCTTCTATATTTTTAAATGATACGGGAAGCAACTGGTCGCCAGCCATGGTAACAGGTCCCATTAGCTCTCTGATTTCGTCTCTCCCATTCACCGACTGCCTCAGCTGTATCTTTAAAGTAAGCTGGGTGCTGCCGGAGCCTGGTCCGATAATGTTCTGCAGTGGATAAGACTTATCAATGGAAGCCAGATATTTGACTTTGGCCTGCTGGGCAGTTCCGCTGCTGATAACATAATTCACAGCAGTTCCCGACTCTACCTGGCTGTCAGCGGTTAAGGACTGACTGATGACATTGCCGCGGGCAACTGTCTCAGAAGCTGCTTCCGTAACCGTTCCCTGAACCAGTCCCACGTCAGCTAACATTTCCACGGCTACCTCCTGGGTCTGGCCGGTGATGTCCGGAACAGTGACCGGATTGACAAGAGCCGGACCGCTGCTTATAACCAGAGTCACGGTTTCTCCTTCTTTTGCCTTATCAGGGCTGTAACTGATTACATATCCTGCTGCTACGGTATCGCTGTTTTTCTGTTCCTCATTGACTTTCAGACCTTTGCCCTCCAGTGCTGCCTTGGCGGTAGCGCCATCCATCTTCTCCAGACCAAGCGTTGTTAAATCAATGGTTTCGTGCTCCGGTCCCTTGCTGACCACCACATAGACAGCAGAATACTTATCAATTACCGTACCCTCTGTCGGGTCCTGGGATACAATATCCCCTTTGTCTACGTTGTCATCAAATACGTAATCGCTTACTTTCATATATAGGCCGCCGTTATCCTTTAACTTCTGCTCTGCAATATCCGTAGCCAATCCCACAACGCTGGTCATTTTTACTTTTTTATCACTTAAGGTTTCTTCCGTAGAAATCTCCGCAGTTGATTCGGTTTCCTTGGGAGAACCAGAACGGAATAAACCTCCTACTTTAGAGAACACAATGACCAGTACGATCACAATGAGAATGGCAACAACAACACCTGCCGCAGTCAGAAGCCTTTCGATTTTAGGATTGATGTCATCCTCTGAAT
This sequence comes from Lacrimispora sphenoides, assembly GCF_900105215.1. NCBI lineage: Bacteria > Bacillati > Bacillota > Clostridia > Lachnospirales > Lachnospiraceae > Lacrimispora > Lacrimispora sphenoides. Next base: position 1,645,818 of record NZ_FOIP01000002.1, read on the forward strand.
CCTGTTTTCTGGCTCTGCCGTTTCCTGGCTGTCCGCCCGCATTTTTTTCCGGACGGCGTTCCGTGCGCTGCTCCTGATTTCTGTTTCCATTCCGGTTGGCAATAGGATCTGCCTGGATCTTCCGGCCGGAACGAATCTGTTCCAGCTCCGGTTTTCCTATAATAACCGTCTGGGAATCATCCACCTGGGAATTGTACTGTACAAAATCTCCGTCAGGATTGACAAGTGCCTTCCGTAAGTCGGATATGACCTCTTGCATGCTGCCATAGCGGTACTCTGGTTTCTTTTCGGTACATTTTAAAATAATATTTTCAATCCCTACCGGAATGTTCTCATTATAATAGCTTGGCGGTGTGATAGGGTCTTCCAAATGGGCCAGGGCAACAGTCACTGTATTATCGCCCTGAAACGGAACTCTGCCGGCCACCATTTCGTACATGGTGATTCCCAGGGAATAAACATCGCTTCTCACATCGCTGTAACCGCCTCTTGCCTGTTCCGGAGATATGTAATGGACAGAGCCCACTGCGGTCGCACTTAAGGTCTGGGAAGAGGCGGCCCGTGCGATTCCAAAGTCAGCCACCTTCACTTTTCCATCCCTGGCTATAATGATATTCTGAGGCTTGATATCCCGATGTATGATCCCTTGTTCATGAGCAGCTGCGATTCCCTGTGCAACGGAAATTGCAACACCGATGGCCTCTTTCACATCAAGACAGCCTTTTTTATTAATATAATTTTTTAACGTGATTCCTTCAATCAGTTCCATGACAATGTAATGGAGATCCCCTTCATCTACTACATCATAGATGTTTACGATGTTGGGATGGGAAAGGCGTGCAGCCGCCTGGGCCTCCATTTTAAACTTGCTGACAAAACCGCTGTCTGAACTGAATTCTTCTTTTAAGACTTTTATGGCTACAGGGCGGTTTAATTTATGGCACAGGGCCTTATATACATCTGACATCCCGCCGGAACCGATCTGATCCAATATTTCATATCTGTCCTGTAAAAATGTCCCCGGTCTTAAGATCATAAGCTTACCTCCCTGCCAATTTGCGGATCAATTAAAACAACAGCTATATTGTCTTTCCCGCCATTATCATTGGCTATTGTAATCAACTTTTCTGCCTTTTCCTGCAGTTCCAGTTCTGAGCATATAATTTCTTCTATCTCAGCGTCCTCAACCATATTGCTGAGTCCATCGGAACACATGAGCACATAATCTCCAGGTTCCAGACTGACTTCAAAAAAATCAACCTCCAGCTTATCCTCTGTACCAACCGCTCTTGTTATAATATTCTTTTTTTCCTGATAATCCCGGCTTCCCCGTTCCAATTTGCCTAAAGACACCAGTTCTTCCACGTAGGAATGGTCCTTTGTAATCTGTTGCAGCCGATTATTATTAACCAGATACAGACGGCTGTCTCCAACATTAGCCACATACATGGTAGTATCTTCGATCACTGCCGTCACCAAGGTGGTTCCCATACCGTTTAACTCTGTACTTTTCATGGATTCCTGATAAAGCATTCCGTTGACCTTCATGATTTCCTCCCGAAGAAGCGGAACAATACCAGACGAATCCGCCTGTTTTAAGTGTGCCACCAGACTTTCGGCAATATATCTGGAGGCATAATCTCCGGCCTGATGGCCGCCCATGCCGTCTGCAACTAAAAAAAGATTGGGCAGTGTGCCCAAAGGCTCTGCCTGGGCATAGACATAATCCTGATTGGCCGTACGGACTCTTCCGGTGTCCGTCATAGCGCAAGCCTTCATCGTTTCATTCTCACTTCCTCTTTATTTCTGTAAGCAACGTGCCAGATGCGGGAATTCCTGCATTCCTTTATCCGGCGAATGCTTCAAAGGTCAAATACCCTGTCGTTTACTGAGGAGTATTTGTCTCCTGATTTAAAAAGCTTTTCCTCAGCTGTCCGCAGGCACCGTTAATATCTCGTCCCATTTCTCTTCTTATAGTAACATTTATTCCGTTTTTTTCAAGAAGATTTTTAAAGGCTTCTATTGCCTTCCGGTCTGACTGTACGTAATTGCGCTCCTTAATAGGATTTACCGGAATCAAATTTACATGCCCATGCTGGCCCTTTAAAAGAGCCGACAGGGCGGATGCTTCCTTTAAATTGTCGTTGACACCGCTCACCAGGCTGTATTCAAAAGTAAGCCTTCTCCCGGTTTTATCAAAATACGTTTGGCAGGCATCCAGCACATCCTTTAGAGGGAATCGATTGGCAACGGGCATCAGGGTTTTTCTCACCTCATCGTTTGGTGCATGAAGAGACAATGCCAGGGTAATCTGCAGATCCTCTTCCGCCAGTCGAAGAATTCCAGGAACGATGCCGCAGGTGGATACCGTTATGTTGCGCTGGCTGATATTCAGTCCGTTTTCATCAGTAAGAAGGCGAATGAATTGAACCAGATTATCATAATTGTCTAAAGGTTCTCCGGAACCCATGACAACCACATTGGAAACCCGTTCCCCGGTAATTCTCTGGATCCGGCATATCTGATCAAGCATTTCAGAAGGGGTTAAATTTCTTTCCAATCCGTCAAGCGTGGAAGCGCAGAACCGGCAGCCCATGCGGCAGCCCACCTGGGATGAAATGCAGACAGAATTCCCATGCTTGTATTTCATCAAAACACTTTCAATCACATTTCCATCGGAAAGGGCAAATAAGTATTTTCTTGTTTCGTCTATTTTCGAAATCTTTTCCTCAACAACTGTAAGGCAGGTAAATTCTGTCAGCTGCACAAGCTTTTCCTTCAGTGCATTGGGTAGATTTGTCATTTCATTAAAATCAGAAGCCAGCTTCTGGTGCATCCATTCATAAAGCTGTTTTGCACGGAAGGGCTTTTCTCCAATGGATACCATATAGGATGTCAGGTGTTCCATATCCAGAGATTTTATATCTATTTTATCCATTATCCATTTCCTCTATTCTGCCCATGCTCTTTGGGCAGGGCCCACCCCGCTTTACCGGGTGTAAAGGTATGCCTGTGCTCTACCTTTTTTGAAATGCCGCAATAAAAAATCCGTCACAGGGATGGATTCCCGGCAAAAGCTGTATAAACTCCCGGTTTGCGGCGGCTGAATCCAGCCCTTCTCCAAGTTTTCCCTCCAGACTTATGCAGTCAAAAGGAAAATGCTCAAGAAACCACCGGGCATTTTCTTCATTTTCTTTTCGATTTATGGTACATGTACTGAAAATCAGGCGTCCGCCCGGTTTTACATATGCCTGGACAACCGACAGGATATTCCGCTGGAGCACAGCCAAAGATTCCAGGGCTTCCGGCGTCATGCGGTATTTGATGTCCGGCTTTCGTCCAATGATCCCAAGTCCGGAACAAGGCAGATCGGCAATGACGATATCCGCCTTTTCTACTGAATCCGGGTCAGCCACAAGTGCATCCTGGATTTTTGTGCGGATATTTAAAAATCCGCATCGTTTCAAATTTTCTTCGACCATATTTATCTTTAAGAGGCTTAGGTCCCGGACCTCCACCATACCCGTCCCGTCAAGCTTATCTGCTATATGAATGCTCTTTCCTCCCGGTGCGCCGCAGACGTCAATGACGTAATCTCCCTTTTGAGGATCAGCGATCTCACCTACAAAACTGGAACTTAGATCCTGAACCTGGATATATCCCTTTTGGAATGCTTCCAGACCTTCCAGATAATCATATTTTTCAATGCAAAGCACTGCTTCTGAGATTCCGGACTCACTTACTTCTGTCCCCTGCTTTTTAAGGCTCTGAAGGATTTCTTCTTTTGAAGCTTTTGCAAAATTGCAGCGGACGATAGTTTTTTTATTTTTTAAAAAGGATTCCATCATGGTGACTGCTGTTTCCCTGCCATAGGTTTCTTCCCACATGGATACGATCCATGCCGGCATAGAATAACGGACAGAATCATCGGGCCAGTTGAATCCCTCTTTATTTCTGGAAATATTCCTAAGCACTCCATTGACAAATCCCTTTAATCCCGTAAATTTCCGTTTCACGGCAAGTTTCACTGCTTCGTTGCATACGGCAGAATCGGGAACACGGTCCATATAAAGAAGCTGATAGACTGACATGCGCAAAATAGTGCGTATTACCGGTTTCATTTTTGAAACTTTTGTATTGGAAAAGGAATCAATGATATAATCGATCTGAAGCAGGTATTCTACAGACCCCTCTACGATTCTGGAAATGAAGGCCCGTTCCGATTTATCCAGATACTGATACTTATTTAGAGCCTGGTGCAGGATGATATGGCTGTAGCCACCCCGCTCCAGAATCTCTAACAGGATATCCAGTGAGATTTCCCTGCTGTCTGTCTCTTTAGTCATCATTCCTTCTTCCTCCAAACAAGATAACCAGCCTTAAAAGCTGAAGTACGGTTGCAGCAAGTGCTGCCACATAGGTAAGGGCTGCCGCACCAAGCACCTTTCTGGTATAACCTAATTCCTGGTCACCTAAAATTCCTACCTGGCCCAAAAGAGTGACCGCCCGGCTGGAGGCATTGAATTCCACAGGCAGGGTTATCAGCTGGAAAATTACCGCCAGAGAAAACAGGATCAGACCGATGTTCACTAAGGGAGAACCCATTCCCCCTATTATTACCCCAAGAATAATAAGAGGCAGTGCTGCCTTGGAGCCAATATTGGCTGCCGGCACAATGGCTGCCCGGAGTTTCAGAGGAATATAACCTGTGTTGTCCTGCATCACATGTCCGCATTCGTGTGCTGCGACACCGATTGCCGCCACTGATGTGGAACCATAAACAGAGTCAGACAGATTAACAGTTTTGGTTCTGGGATCATAATGATCCGTAAGCTGCCCGCCTACAGACCTTACCTGAACATCATAAATGCCCTGGGAATTTAAAAGACGCTTTGCTGCTTCTGCCCCTGTCATTCCGGACATGCTTCTTACTTTTGAATATTTATTAAATGTGCTGTTCACCCTTGCAGATGCCACCATGGACAGAACTGCTCCGATGATGACCAGGATCCAGGTCGGATCCCAATAATATCCCATCATTCCGCCATAATACATAATCAGACTCCCCTTTCTTCTTTCTTGCCCACGTTTTCCGTGCTTTTAGGTATGTCTGCAAGCCGCTCCAAAACGGTGCCTTTTGCAATGGGATATCCGCGTAGAAACGCGTCAATATCCATGCACTTTTTCCCTTGCAGCTGAAGTTTACGGATGGATAAGCCGCCTTTTCCGGTTTTTATGACCAGCAAATCCCGGCTAACCTCTGCCACCTGGCCATAAGCCCCTTCATACTCCTTATCCACTACTTCTGTTTCCCATAGTTTCATAACTTTTCCATTCCAGACTGTATAGGCGCTGGGCCATGGGTTTAATCCACGAATCAGGCGCTCAATGGATACAGCATCCATAGACCAGTCAATATCTCCCATAGACTTTTTTATCATGCCCACATAGCAGGCCTTGGAATCATCCTGGGGGATACGGATGGCAGTTCCATCTTCCAGTTTGTCTATGGTTTTTAAAATAAGCCTGCCTCCCATCCTGCTTAGTTTATCATGAAGGCTGCCGAAAGTTTCTTTTTCATCCAAAGAAGTGGCTTCCTGGTCCAGCATATCTCCGGTATCCAGAGCCTCAGCCATCATCATGGTTGTGACACCGCTTTCCTTTTCCCCGTTAATGACCGCATATTGTAAGGGAGATGCACCCCGGTACTTAGGGAGCAGAGAAGCGTGGATATTCACACAACCATATTTGGGAATATCCAGTATGGACTTTGGCAGGAGCTGTCCGAAAGCGATCACTAAGATCAGCTCCGGTGCCAGATCTGAAAGAATTTTGACAAATTCCGGATCCCTGGCTTTGACCGGCTGGTAAACAGGGAGTTGGTATTCCAACGCCTTCTCCTTTACCGGAGTCATCTGGACTTCCTTCCCTCTTCCCTTGGGTTTATCCGGCTGGGTAACAACCGCAAGGATCTCATGTCCGGCCTCTTTTATAGCCTCAAGAGCGGGAACGGAAAAATCAGGTGTTCCCATAAATATGATACGCATAATTATTCTTCAACCTCTCCTTCTTCATCCTCATCCAGGGAGACATCCTCCAGCTCGCCTTCCACTTTGTCTACGTATAAATCGCCGTTTAAATGGTCGCATTCATGACAGATTGCACGAGCTAAAAATCCTTCTCCTTCCAGTTCGAACGACTCCATGGAAGCATCAAAAGCTTTTACCCTTACGTAATCGGGCCTGGTAACCGTTCCGGATTTTCCGGGAACGCTAAGGCAGCCTTCCGGCCCGGTCTGACTTCCTCTTGTCTCCACGATGTCCGGATTAATAAGTACATACTGGTTGCCATCATCTACATCTATAACTACGATCTGTTTTAAAATTCCCACCTGGGAAGCTGCAAGGCCAACTCCATTTGATTCATACATGGTTTCAAACATATCTACGATCAACTCGGAAATCCTTGGTGTAATCTCTTTTACAGGTTTGCAGTGCTTTCTTAAAATTTCATCTCCAATGGTTCTAATCTTTCTAATTGCCATTTTCTTTTATCCTCTCATTTATGAAAAATCATATTGAATCATCACCTGATCAAACAACTGCCGATGGTTTTCTGAAAAAACATCGATTTGATCCCTGATTTTTATTAGTATATCATATTTTTCCTGTTTCAAGTATAAAATTTTTCTATAGATATCATTAATTTTGTAAACGCTCGCATCTACCGGGCCGATGACCTGTACTGCTTCCTGTTCCGCAAGGGGGTCAATAAAACCGGCTGTTAAAGCCGCTGCTTCTTTTAAACAGTCTTCCTGTCTGGAGGAAAACTGAACGGTTAAAAGACCGCTTGCCGGAGGGTATTTCATCAGGCGCCGATATGCCATTTCCTGTTGGTAAAACGCCTCATAATCCTGATTTGCGGCAGTTACAATACTATAATGCTCTGGACTATAGGTCTGAATGACCACGTCACCGTTTCTGGAATCCCGTCCGGCTCTTCCTGCCGCCTGGGTTAAGAGCTGGAAGGTCCGTTCTGCAGAACGGTAGTCCGGGGTATTCAAAGACAGGTCTGCCGCCAGCACCCCTACCAGAGTTACATTAGGGAAATCATGCCCCTTTACGATCATCTGAGTTCCGATAAGGATGTCAGCCTCTCCCTCAGAAAAAGCGGTGAGTATCTCCTCATGTCCTCCCTTTTTGGAAGTGGTGTCCAGATCCATTCGCAGGACTCTGGCAGCTGGGAACATCTTTTTTGTCATTTGCTCTATCTTCTGGGTTCCCACTCCGAAATTGGCAATGTAAGGAGAACTGCATGCAGGACAGCGGTCTGGCATGGATATGGAATAACCGCAATAATGACAGACAAGACGGCTGTTATTATGAAGAGTCAGGGTCACGTCACAGTGAGGGCAGCGAATGGCTTCGCCGCAGGAACGGCAGGAAACGAAATTTGCATAACCGCGCCTGTTGATAAACAGCATGGCCTGCTCCCGCTTCTCCAGCCGATCCTCGATCAGTGCCTGTAAATTCCTGCTGAAAATGGATTTATTGCCTTCTTTTAGCTCCTGCCTTAAATCCACCACGGATACCGCCGCCAGACGGCTGTTTTTTTTGGCCCGTTCCGTCAGGCGGAAAAGCCGGTATTCCTCATGAAGGGCTTTTGTATAAGCTTCCAGGGATGGAGTCGCTGACCCTAAAACCAAAGATGCCCCCTGCATGGAGGCTCTTTTCTCAGCCACCTCTCTGGCATGGTATCTTGGAGATACCTCACTTTTGTAAGCCCCCTCATGCTCTTCGTCTATCAGAATCAGCCCCAGACGTGAAAAGGGAGTAAACAGGGCCGAACGGGGACCGATCATAATATCAATATCTCCGTTTCTTGCCCGTTCAAACTGATCATACCGTTCCCCTGCTGACAATCTTGAATTGATGATGGACACCCGGTTTCCAAATCTTCCGTAGAACCGCAGGACGGTCTGGTAGGTCAGGGCAATCTCCGGAATGAGAACGATCACCTGCTTCCCATCCTCTATGACTCTATGGATCAGTTCCATGTATACTTCCGTCTTTCCGCTTCCCGTAATGCCATGGATCAGATAGGTCTTTCTTAACGATTGGGAATAATCCAGGCAAAAGCTGTCTACAATGGCCTGCTGTTCCTCATTTAAAACCACTTTACTTCTTTCTTTTGCCTCTGTTTTAACAGGATTTCTGTAAACCTCTTCACGATCAAGGCTTACGTAACCTTTTTCTATCACTGGCTTTAAGGTGGCAGCAGAAAGGTTCATCTGGTTGACTGCAATTTCGTATGGGATGACAGGATTTTCCATAAGCGCCTGAAAGAGTCGTGCTCTGGCCTTATATTTCTTTTTTTCCGCTTCCTCTAAAGCATTGATAAGTTGTGAATGATCTAAAAGGCTTTTAAGCACCTTTTTTTCCTTTGGTTTTACCTTTTGCTTTACCGGAAGTACCGTTTTTAATGCCTGGTTCATGGTTGAGCCATACCGTTCTTTCAGCCACCATGCCAGGGAAATGAGCAGGGATTCCGCTGATACACCATCAGTTACGATCCCTGCTATTTCCTTAATTTTATCCGGATCATAATCCGCATGGGCGGCAATGCCTACCACATACCCTTTCCGCATGGAATTTCCTTTTCCAAAAGGAATCAAAACCAGGGACCCCACAGCCACTTCATCAAGAAGCCCGGCCGGAATCCGGTAATCAAAGGTTCTGTCAACTTTTTCATGGGAAATATCAATAATAATCCGGGCATATCGTTCCGTCATTGTTTTCCTCTTTTCTGCCCATGCTTTTTGGGCATAAAGGTACGCCTTATGCGGCATGAGCTTTTGAAGGCTGTCAAGGCCGGTAAAATTTCTCTGCCACAGGGCCGAGATTCATGCTGTTGGAGCCCTTAAACAGCACGCAGTCCCCTTCCTTTAACTCCTTATTTAAATAAGATACCAGCAGCTCAGGTTCCATAAATTCTTTAACCGTAATATGAGGAGCGTGTTCCTTCACCGCTCTGGCAATCTCCCCTGCCAATTCTCCTAAAGTCACCACCTCATATACCGGTTGTTCTGCAATGTATTCTCCGATTTCATAATGGTATTCTGGGGATTTTTCTCCCAGCTCCTTCATATCAGCCAATACTGCGATCCTTCGTTCCGCCTTTGTTATAGAACCCAAAACCTCCAGACCTGCTTTCATGGAAACCGGGCTGGCGTTATAGGTATCATCGATGATGGTCATACCTGCCACATGATAGATCTGCTGACGGTTTTTAAAGCCGGTGAATTCCTGAAGGCATTTTGCGGCTTCTTCCATAGGAATGCCGCACTCAGAAGCTACTGCAAGAGACACCATGGCATTTAACACGTTATGGCTTCCCATAACCGCCAGCCGTATAGGAACTTTCTTCTGGCCAAAAACTGCAGTAAAGGCCGGAAAGCCCTCCTCCAAATGGACATCCAGAGCTCTGTAATCACAATTTTCCCCTGTTCCGTAATAGATGGTCTTACAGCCTTCTTTTGCCTTTGTTGTTTTTAAAAGCGGGTCATCCCCATTTAAGAACAGGATTCCACCATCCATAAGGCCATCTTGGATGGTCATTTTTTCCCTGTAAATATTTTCTTGGGATCCCAACTGCTCGATATGGGTTACTCCAATATTGGTAATCACAGCCATCTGGATTTTTGCGATCCTGGCAATGACGGTCAGCTCTCCCGGCTCACTCATTCCCAGTTCAATGACTCCGATTTCATCCTCGGCTGTAATCTCCGATAAGGTAATGGGTACCCCCACCTGACTGTTGTGGTTTCCTGGGGTTTTATAAACGCAATAACGGGCAGACAGGGCGCAAGCGACCATTTCCCTTGTAGTGGTCTTTCCTACGCTTCCCGTAATTCCAACAAGAGGAAGTTTTAAACGGTCCCTGTAATAGCTCCCAATGGCCTGAAGAGCCACTTTTGTATCTTCAACCCGGATCCAGGGTTTCACCAAGTCCATGGCGTCATGCTCGCTGGTAAGCGTCGCTGTTGCTCCATTGTCAAAGGCCTGCCCGATAAAACGGTGAGCATCTTGCTTTTCTCCAATGATAGGGACAAACAGATCATTCCCCTTCATTGATCTGGAATCAATACTGATGTGCTCTAAGACTGTATTCTCGTTTCCGCAAAGAAGCCTTCCTCCTGTAGCTGAAAGTATTTCCTTTACTGTCATATTTACCATTGCTTCCTCCATTCCATCTACCGTGGAAATGCCGAAAGCCGCACTTCCCTACGGCTTCCGGCATTTTATTTATCGTTGTGCCTTCCTTTTAAACTTCCTCTAAAAGCTGGGCATCCACCGCTTTTAAGACCTCTTCCCGGTCTGAAAAATGATGGCGGACTCCGTTCATCTCCTGGTAATCCTCATGCCCCTTTCCTATAATGGCAATCATATCACCCGGTTCGGCATGTATGATGCTGTAGCGGATCGCTTCCCTGCGGTCCGGAATTTCTATGAATTTTCCTCCGGTCTTTTCAAGACTTCCGCGAATGTCCGCAATGATATCTTCCGTTTTTTCGTATCTGGAGTTATCCGCAGTGATAATCGTAAAATCTGCCAGACGTCCCGCGCTGTCACCCATGGTAATACGCCGGTCCTTGGAACGGTTTCCTCCGCAGCCAAAGACGCAGACAAGACGCGTTGGATGGTAATCCCTTAGGGTTGAAAGCAGGCTTTCCATACTGACTGCATTATGAGCATAATCTACGATTACCGTGCATTTCTCAGAGGCATATACGATTTCCATACGCCCGTTCACGTTTAAATGTTCCAGCCCATGGCAGATATTCTCTTTCGGAAGCCCTAAAAAGCTTAAAACGCTGACTGCAGCCAATGCATTGGCAACGTTAAAGCGTCCCGGAATATTCACCCGGACAGAAAGCTCGCAGGTCCCTTTGATGTCAAATTCCAGTCCCACAAATTCCGGTTGGGCGATGTATCGGATGTCTTCTGCTTTAAAGTCCGTTCCATTTTTATCCATGGAGAAAGAATAGAGTTTACAGGAGGCATCCTTTACCACTTCATCCCAATGCTCGTCATCGCCGTTCATGATGCCCACTTTAGAGCAGCAAAAGATCCGGGATTTGTAAAAAAGATATTCCTCAAAATCCTTGTGCTCATCCGGCCCGATATGATCAGGAGAAAGGTTGGTAAACAGTCCGTAATCAAAACAGATCCCGTCTACTCGGTGCATCTTAAAGGCCTGGGAGGAAACCTCCATCACCATATATTCACAGCCAGCCTCCACCATACGGCTGAAGGCCTGGTGAAGTTCATAGGACTCGGGAGTTGTATTCATCGTAGGCGTTACTTCCTGACCGATGACAATACCTGTGGTTCCGATCATTCCCACTTTTTTCCCGCAGGCTTCCAGAACAGTCTTGATCATGTGCGTGGTTGTGGTTTTTCCCTTGGTTCCGGTCACTCCAATGGTCACCATCTTTTCCGCCGGATAGCCAAACCTAGCAGCTGAAAGTAAAGCCAGCGCCTCTCTGGCATTATGTACGAGAATGGCAGTTACGCCATCCGGGATCTTTGTCTTTTGTTCTACTACAAGGATCTTAACCCCGGCGTCCACCACCTCAGGGATAAATTCATGGGAGTCGGTTCTCGTTCCCTTCATGCAGACAAATACAACACCCTTTCGAGCCTTTCTGGAGTCATAAATGACATCCTCTGCATCGACATCCAGGCTACCCTGCAATACTTCATATTTTAAGTCCTTTAGCCATTCTATAAACTTCATTAAAACCTCCAAATCAGAATAATCCGGTGATTACTCCATCTTCATTTACGTCAATATTATCTGCGGCCGGCTTCTTTGGAAGACCTGGCATTGTCATAATGGCTCCGGTCAGAATGACTACAAATCCGGCTCCGGCAGATACATAAGCATCCCGTACATTAATGTCAAAGCCTTCCGGTCTCCCAAGCTTTGTCTGGTCATCGGATAAAGAATACTGTGTCTTTGCCATACATACAGGAAGGCTGCCAAATCCCATTTCTTCAAATTTTCTTATGGCTTTTAAAGCTGCAGGAGCATAGGTCACCCCAGCTGCGCCATAGATTTCCTTTGCAATTGTGGCAATCTTATTTTCCAGCCCCATTTCATCAGGATAAATGGGTGCAAAATTGCTTTCTTTATTTTCCAGGGTATAAAGGACTTTTTCGGCCAGCTCTATGCCGCCCTCTCCTCCTTTTTCCCACACCTGGGATAAGGCGAATTCACAGCCTCTCTCCTCACAAAACCGTTTTACAAACTGATGTTCTGCCTCTGTGTCTGTGATAAAGGAATTGAGGGTAACAATGACCGGGACGCCGTATTTCATCATATTTTCAATGTGCTTCTCCAGATTGACAATCCCTTTTTCAAGGGCAGCAAGGTTTTCTTCCTTTAACTGGTCCTTGGGCACTCCGCCGTTGTATTTTAAGGCTCTCACCGTTGCCACCAGTACAATGGCATCAGGCTTTAATCCGGCTTTCCTGCATTTGATGTCCAGGAATTTTTCCGCGCCTAGATCCGCACCGAACCCTGCCTCTGTCACAACAACATCAGCCAGCTTTAAGGCGGTCTTTGTTGCACGTACACTGTTGCAGCCATGAGCAATGTTTGCAAAGGGCCCGCCGTGAATGATGGCACCGGTATGCTCCAGCGTCTGGATCAGATTGGGCTTTAACGCATCCTTTAATAAAGCCGCCAAAGCGCCTACTGCGTTTAACTGGGAGGCGGTCACAGGCTCTCCAGCATAATTATATGCTACAATGATTCTTCCCAGCCGATCTTTTAAATCTTCCATATCATTTGAAAGGCAAAGGATAGCCATGATTTCCGATGCAACCGTAATTACAAAGTGATCCTCTCTCACAAATCCTTCTGCTTTGGAACCAAGGCCGACCACAACGTTTCTTAGGGCACGGTCATTCATGTCCAGGCAGCGCTTCCAAAGAATCTGACGGGTATCGATTCCCAAAGCATTCCCCTGATGGATATGATTATCTAACAGAGCTGCAAGCAGGTTATTGGCTGAGGTTATGGCATGAAAATCACCGGTAAAATGAAGATTTAAGTCTTCCATGGGAACTACCTGGGCATATCCGCCGCCTGCCGCGCCGCCCTTAATTCCAAAGCATGGTCCAAGGGAAGGTTCTCTGAGGGCGATGATCGCCTTTTTTTCCATTTTCCCCAATGCCTGACCTAGACCTACGGTAGTGGTGGTTTTCCCTTCTCCTGCCGGAGTAGGATTGATGGCGGTTACCAGAACCAGTTTGCCGTCCGGACGATCCTTTACCCGCTCCCACAATTCATCAGTCAGCTTCGCCTTATACTTTCCGTAAAGCTCCAGCTCATCCTCACTGATCCCATAGGATGCAGCCACGTCTTTAATAGGAAGCATTTTTGCCTCCTGTGCGATTTCAATATCTGTTTTCATTCTCCAATCCTCCTTCTATGTATATAACACGTTCTATATTATCGGTATTTCCGATAATCGGATGGATGGCGCTGAAAAACAACGCCTTTTATCTTCACTTGCTTTGCAAGTTCAGATAAGCCATATTAATAACCCTGGGAAAGTATTTCATCGAATTCCTCCAGGCTCATCAGTACCTTGCGGGGCTTGGTGCCTTCCTCTTCTCCTACTACTCCGGCTTCTGCAAGCTGGTCCATGATACGGGCAGCCCGGTTAAAGCCGATTTTAAACATTCTCTGAAGCATACCAATGGAGGCTTTATCCTTTTCAATGATAAATTTACCGGCCTGAACAAAATATTCATCCCTGTCATTTCCACCACCCTTAATCTCTCCTCCTGCAGGCGCAGAAGCGATCATGCTTTCTACTTCCGGGTTGTAGTCTGCAGTCATCCCCTGTTCGGTTAAGAAATCCACAACCTTGGAAACTTCGGAATCCGATACAAAGGCGCCCTGAACACGCATTGGTTTCGGATATCCCGCCGGGTAAAAGAGCATATCGCCTTTTCCAAGAAGCTTTTCCGCACCGTTCATATCAATAATGGTTCTGGAATCCACGCCGGAAGAAACCGCAAACGCTACCCGGGATGGAACATTGGCCTTAATGAGACCTGTTATGACATTTACCGACGGGCGCTGGGTGGCGATGACAAGATGGATACCCGCAGCTCTGGCAAGCTGAGCCAGACGACAGATGGAATCTTCCACTTCTCCCGGAGCTACCATCATCAGATCCGCAAGCTCGTCGATAATGATGACGATCTGAGGCATCTTTTTGGGCTTATCTTCATCCTCAATATCTTTTATACTCTCAACCTTTTTATTATATCCCTTAATTTCCCTGACATTATACTGAGCGAACTTATTATAACGGTCCGTCATCTCCGCCACCGCCCAGTTTAGGGCTCCGGAAGCCTTCTTGGGATCAGTGACCACAGGGAGCAGTAAATGGGGAATTCCATTATAAACACTCAATTCCACCACCTTTGGGTCTACCATGATCAGTTTTACATCCTCCGGGTCCGCCTTAAAAATGATGCTCATTATCAAGGTGTTGATGCAGACAGATTTACCAGAACCAGTGGCTCCGGCGATCAAAAGGTGAGGCATCTTTGCAATGTCCGTGACAACCACCTGGCCGCCGATGTCTTTTCCCACCGCAAAGGCAATTTTAGAGGAATGTTTCTGGAAGCCGTCTGCCTCCAGAATATCCCGTAAGTATACCATTTGATTTTCTTTATTGGGCACCTCGATACCCACCGCCGATTTTCCCGGGATAGGAGCTTCAATTCGAATATCAGCGGCTGCCAGGCTCAATTTAATGTCATCTGCCAGGCTTACGATCTTACTGACCTTTACCCCCTGCTCCGGATGAAGTTCATACCTGGTAACGGAGGGTCCGCAGCTTATATTGGTAACAGTAACCCCGACCCCGAAATTCTGAAGGGTCCGCTGAAGCTTGATGGCAGTATCTTTGTATTCCCGGTCGGAAAATACCGCTGATTTTCCTTTTTTAAGCAGGGAGAGAGGCGGAAACTTATATTCCTGTTTCACAATCTCCTGTTTTTGCTTGATTTCAAGGCTGACACTACCCCCGTCTTCCTTTGCTGCCTCTTCCCGTTTCTTTTCCAGTTTTTTCTGAAGAGCTTCTGTATCTGTTTCTATTACCTTGCCGGAAGCGGTAACCACCTGTTTTGGCTCCTCAGGAATGGCAAAGGTATCATTCCCTTCCTCAGGATAGAAATCCTCTTCCACAAACTCCAATTCCTTTAAGGTTTTGATCTCTTTCTTCATATATATGGAAGGTTCTTCCAGGGCCTCAGCAAACGGTGTCCCTTCCACATCGGGGGCAAAGGGAACACTATCCTCATCATCTTCCAGTACAGGTGAAAAACTGCCCCGGAAAATATCAGCAGGATTGAGTTCGTCTTCTTCCACAGCAGTAACGGCAGACAGCCGTTTCGCCTGGATCATAATATCATCTGCAAGATTGTCAGGAGCTTCCTCAACCTGCTCTTCCACATAGCTTTCTTCCTGGGCTTCTTCTAACTTCGTGGCCTCTAAATTGACTCCCCGAAGCTTTTTCTCTTCCAAAAGCTGTTTGCGGGCTTCCTGGCGCATTGCATGGACTTCCATGTGCATGTCCATATTTTCCCTGGCATGGCGGTATGCTTTTCCGCTTCCTTTTTTCACAATATCTACAAACGATTTTTCCGTAATGCAGACTAAAGATATGACAAGAAGGACTCCTATCACCAGATAGGCTCCCACTACGCCGATTATGGAGGCAAGCCCTCCAGCCAGAAGGCCGCCTATAATGCCGCCTCCTCTTCCGCTTACGGAAGCCTCAAAATAAATATCGGCAAGTCCTATTCCCTCGCCGGCCTTTGCTCCAAAAAGGAGATGTAAAAATCCACACAAAGAAACCAGCGCCAGAATAAAAGACGCCAGTTTAAAAGCAGCCCTGGGATTTCCCTGGTTGGAGATGTAAAATGCTGTTCCTGCAAACAGCAGCACAGGCGCGACATACCCCACACTTCCGAATATGCCTAACTGTAAGCTCCGCAGAAAATCCCCGACCACGCCGCATAAATGAAAGTTGCTAAAAAACAGAATGGCCGCAGCCAAAAATGACATAATGATCACGACTTCTGAATGGATAAATTCCGGTTCCGGTAAAATCACATTTTTTTTGGCGGCGGTATTTCTTGTTCTCCCGTTTTTCCCTTTTTTTGCTGTTGTACGTTTCTTCGTTGTCTCAGGCACAATAACTACCCCCTTCTATCCGTTGGTAACAGTATACAAAAAAATCGGGAGAATTGCAACGATTAACAGGAAGCAGTTTCCATCAGTTCATATAATTTTTTTAGAGCATCCTTGATACCGCCCACTTCATTAATCAGTCCTTCTTTTACCGTTTCTTCGCCAACCAGCACGGTTCCTAAGTCTCTGGTAAGCATTTCCGTATTCAGCATAAGACGTTTTAACTGGTCGTAGGCGATCTCTGCGTGGGTGGAAACAAAGCTTAAGATCCGGTCCTGGATCATTTCAAAATATTCATAAGTCTGGGAGGCGCCAATCACCATTCCAGTCATTCTTACGGGATGAACCATCATGGTTCCAGTGGGTACGATAAAGGAATAATCCGTGCAGACTGCTAAGGGAACTCCTATGGAATGGCTTCCTCCAAGAACCAGGGATACTGTTGGGATGCTTAAGGAAGCGATCATCTCCGCTATCGCGAGGCCTGCATCCACGTCACCGCCGGAGGTATTTAATAGAACCAAAAGCCCTTCCACGGAATCATCATCTTCAATCTCGGCCAGTTTCGGGAGGATGTGATCGTATTTTGTAGCTTTGCTATTGCCAGATAAATTCTCATGGCCTTCCACCTCTCCGATAATGGAGATCAGATGGATTTTCCGCTTGTTCGCATTATCATCCAGGGTCATCTGGCCATATTCTTCCAGCTTTTCATCCTCTTTTTGTTCTATATCCTTTTCTGTCTTTTTTTCATCAAGGTTTTCCTTGCGCTCATTGCCGTCAGGACGATTCTGTCTTTCCTCCGGATCTTCGTTATTCCCATTACTATGCTGATACTCTCTCACCTTAAAAACCTCCTGTTTCACTGTTAATTTGGTAGTTTCACTTTTCACTCTAACCCACGCGTTCCAGGCAGAATCTGTCTCTTTACATGCTGCAATGGAATATTCATGGGGTATTTCCATATGATGTGGAGAAAACCATAAAAATATGCTTCCTATCAATGCCAGTCTTCAACCTTACGCAATTACAATATTTTAATTGTGATTATAACAAGTTATTGACTTTGATACTTCCACATGGTAAACTACCAAACAACATAAATTAAGTCACATTCTTGCCAATGAAGGCAGCGCCGGAGTAATCCTTTTGCGCTGCTTTTCTATAAACAGATACCTGACTTTTTGGCTGTGGCTAAACTAAAAAAAAGGAGAGATCGTCTCATGAACAACTTTTTTATCGCTCAGACCTTTGGCAAATCCTCTAATTTCACGGATATTCCAAACAATTTATTTAAGGAACACAATGTAAAAAAAGGGCTCCGCAACGAAGACGGCACCGGAGTACGGGTTGGCTTGACCCGCGTATCTGACGTAGTAGGCTATGAAATCGAAGACGGAAAAAAGGTCAGCGTTCCCGGTAAGCTATATTACCGCGGTATTGAAATCGGCGACCTGGTAAACGGAAAGAATAATGAACGTTACGGTTTTGAAGAGACTTCATTTTTACTCCTTTTTGGCTATCTCCCCTCAAAGAAGGAATTAAGAGAGTTCACATCCACCCTTAGCCAGAACTACCATCTCCCTGATGAGTTTTTAGAAAAGAATATGCTCCGCACACCTTCCCGCAATTTGATGAACAGCCTTCAGCAGAGCATCCTGGCTCTATACGATTATGATGAGGAGCCAGATAATGTAGATCCCTATGAGACACTTTTAAAGGGAATCAACATCATGGCAAAGCTTCCCTCTCTCTCCGTCTATGCATACCAGAGCAAGGTTCATTATTATGAAAGGGACAGTCTGATCATACATTATCCAAAGCCGGAATATTCCATGGCAGAAAATATTCTCTACATGCTGCGTCGTGATGGGGTCTTTACTGAGCAGGAAGCGAATCTGCTGGATGTGATGCTGATGATCCACGCAGACCATGGCGGCGGAAACAACTCCACCTTTACCAATGTAGTCATATCTTCCACAGGAACCGATATCTATTCTGCCATCTCCGCTTCCATCGGCTCCTTAAAAGGACCAAAGCACGGCGGCGCCAATATATGCTGCAGTGAAATGATCAAGGCCATTGAAAAGGAAATCGGTCTTAAGGCGACCGAAGCCCAGATGAAGGGAGTGATCCAGAAGATCCTCGCAAAAGATTTCTATGACAATTCCGGTCTTGTATACGGACTTGGTCATGCAGTTTATACAGTTTCCGATCCAAGGGCGGATTTATTAAAGGTCTGCTGTGAAAAGCTTGCCAAACAGAAAAACAGGGAAGATGAATATGAGTTCCTGACAAAATTTGAAAAGGTTGCCAAAGCATGCCTAGCGGGCAACGGAAAAACCCTGTCAAACAATGTAGACTTCTACAGTGGTTTCGCTTATAATATGTTACAGATACCGGAAGATATGTATACGCCTTTGTTTGTCTGCTCCCGTATGGCAGGCTGGCTGGCACACAATATCGAAAACAAGCTGTACGACGGAAGAATCATGCGTCCAGCGACAAAATACGTAGGAGAAACTATTTCCTACAAAAAAAGAGAGGAACGATAGCATATGGTAAAATTGTATGACGGCGGAGCTTATCTTGTACATGGAACGGAACTGATTCCGGATCAGGAAGCAGAAAAAATTACTGCCCTTACAGGAAAAGCTGCAGATCAGGCTGAGGCAAAAAAGGGTACCATCGCCTATTCCATTTTAAAGAATCACAACACTTCGGATCATATGGATCATTTGAAGCTCCGTTTTGACTCCATGGCCTCCCACGACATTACATTTGTAGGAATTATCCAGACTGCCCGTGCATCAGGGCTTAAAGAATTTCCTATTCCATACATTATGACTAACTGTCATAACTCTTTATGCGCAGTTGGCGGTACCATTAACGAGGATGATCACGTATTCGGACTTTCCGCTGCTAAAAAATACGGCGGGATCTTTGTTCCGCCTCATATTGCGGTCATCCATCAGTACATGCGGGAAATGATGGCCGGCTGCGGACGCATGATCCTCGGATCTGACAGCCATACCCGCTATGGTGCCTTGGGAACCATGGCCATCGGAGAAGGCGGCGGGGAACTGGTAAAGCAGCTTCTTTGTGATACCTATGATGTGGCTTATCCCGGCGTTGTGGCCATTTATCTTACCGGAAGCCCTGCTCCATCCGTTGGCCCTCACGATGTGGCCCTGGCCATTATCGGGGCGGTCTTTAAAAGCGGCTATGTAAAGAACAAAATCATGGAATTCGTAGGACCCGGTGTTTCTTCTATGGATACGGACTATCGGAACGGTGTGGATGTTATGACAACGGAAACCACCTGCCTTTCCTCTATCTGGAGAACCGATGAGGATACAAAAGCCTATCTGGACCTTCATGGCCGGGGAGATGCCTACAAAGAATTGAATCCTGGAGAAGTTGCTTATTACGACGGAGTGGTTTATGTGGACTTAAGCACCATTAAGCCTATGATTGCACTGCCCTTCCACCCAAGCAATACCTATGAGATTGACGAATTAAATAATAACCTTGGAGACATTCTCCGCACTGTGGAACAAGAAGCAGAGCGCATTGTGGGAAGTTCCAAAGCAAACCTTTCCTTAACAGATAAGATCGTGGACGGAAAGCTGATGGTTCAGCAGGGAGTGATTGCAGGATGCGCCGGAGGCAATTACTCCAACGTTATGGCTGCGGCTAATATTCTGACCGGTAAAAACTGCGGTAATGACATCTTTAATTTATCTGTATACCCCTCCTCCCAGCCAGTTTATATGGATCTGGTGAAAAAGGGAGCCATCTCGGAACTGATGGCAGCCGGTGCAACTGTCCGGACGGCCTTCTGCGGCCCATGCTTTGGTGCAGGGGATACACCTTCCAACAACTCCTTAAGCATCCGCCACACCACAAGAAACTTCCCCAACCGGGAAGGCTCCAAACCAGGCAGCGGACAGATTTCCTGTGTCGCCCTCATGGATGCCCGCTCCATTGCTGCAACAGCGGCAAACGGCGGCTATCTCACATCTGCGGAAGGCTATGGAGAGGATTACCAGGTTCCTGCCTATGAATTCGATCCATCTTCCTATGAGAGACGGGTGTATCAGGGATTCGGAAAAGCTCAGCCTGAGGTATCCCTGATTTATGGTCCTAATATTAAGGACTGGCCGGCTATGAGTGCCTTAACGGATAACATCATATTACGGGTATGTTCAAAGATCATGGATCCGGTCACTACCACCGATGAACTGATCCCTTCCGGAGAAACCTCTTCCTACCGTTCCAACCCACTCGGACTTGCGGAATTTACCTTGTCCCGCCGCGATCCGGAATACGTGGAACGCTCAAAGAAAGTAAATGAGCTGGAGCGGGTAAGGAAAGCCGGTGCCTGTCCCTTAGAGGCTGACCGGTCACTGGAATCTGCATTTAAGGTCCTGGCCGCTTACTTAAACCAGCCGGAACTGAATGTAAGGGAAACAGAGATTGGAAGTATGATTTACGCAGTAAAGCCAGGTGATGGTTCTGCCCGTGAACAGGCAGCCAGCTGCCAGCGAGTGCTGGGCGGCTTAGCTAATATTGCAAAAGAGTATGCGACCAAACGCTACCGCTCCAATGTTATGAACTGGGGAATGCTTCCCTTCCTGCTTGAGGCAGAGCCGGATTTTGAAGTAGGGGATTTTATCTATGTACCTGGAATCCGCAAAGCTCTTGACGGAGATATGAACCACATTCCAGCTTACGTTGTGAAAAACGAAGAAGGAAATCCGATTCATGAGATAGAACTGCACATTGCTGATATGACCCCGGAAGAGCGGGAAATCGTAAAAGCTGGATGTCTGATTAATTATAATAGAAACAAAAACCAACAGCAGTAATATAAAATAATACCCCCGGACATGGAACTGGTATAAAAGCCAGATTCCAATCCGGGGGTTATGTTTTTTATTTTAAGATTTTTTCTGCCTGTGTATCATCAAGAGTCACATGATAAAACAGTTCATAGAAATCCTTTACTTCTTGTTTTATATCAGCGCTATATTGTTCGGGATATACAAGATTGCCCAGCCACAAAATCCCGATCATCCGGTTCACTGAAGGCGGACTGCTCATAAAGCTATATGGAACGGAAGGTATCTGATAAACCTTCCCCTCTTTTACAGCATTTAATTCTCCCCATACCTTATCTGTTGTTATGGTTTGGTACAGGGCTTCAGAATCTGCGATGATTACATCCGGCTGCCATAGAAGAAGCTGTTCAAAGGATACTTCGCTTCCACCGCCGCTTGATACCATTTCAACTTTAGCTGCATTCTCCGCTCCTATCTGCTCGATAACCCGGGCATGAATGGAACCCTCTGCATTGGTGTGAAGTCCATCATCTCCAACAGCGAAATAAACCGATTTCTTTTCTGACAGCTGTTCCCTGGCTGTTTCAGACTTTTTCAGTATGTTATTGCAATCGTCCGCCAGTTTCTTTGCCTGATCGGTATCTCCGGTAAGCTCTCCTAGCTTCTCATAAGCAGAACTCATGGTATCTAAATCTGCCTCTATAAAGATGACTGGCATATTTAGCTGCTCCTGAAGGGCATCCATATCCTCTTTTACGCTTTTTTTCGCTTCTCCGATATCAATGATTACATCAGGACTTTCTGCAATTAGAGCCTCCATGTTTAGATTTGCATTCTTCCCATAAAACTGGCCGAATTTAGGAAGTGACCAATATTTTTCGGCAATGTACTGCTTTGCACCTTCGGAAAAATCAGAAGCAAGTCCTGACAGCTTATCCGGACAAAGAGTGTAAAGCACGATCTGTGCCAAAGGCCCGGAAGGAGCAATCTTTTTTATTTCCTTTGGCAGTGTAACTTCCCTTCCTGCTGAATCCGTGAACACTCTGGCGTCTGATCGCGCCCCTGCTTCACCCGCTTTTTCTGTTTCTGCCTGCGTTTCTGTTTTTGCAGATGCAGTTGACTCTGCCTGACTGGCAGGAACCTCCTTACCGCTTCCTTTTTGGCAGCCATTTGCCAGTACTGCAGCAGCAAGGAATGCAGCCAGTACCAGACTTTTTCTCATTTTTTTCATATGATCCCCCTATTCCGCCGCTTTTGCGGCAATATTTATTATTTAGAAAGCCTTACCGGCAATCCGGAACGGATTACCGCCTTGTGCTCACCTTTTTTCACTAATTCCTCTGTAAGCTTTTTGTCCGTAATAAGAGTACCCGCTAACTCCCACACGCCAAAGTTAAAAAGATCAGGAGCGAGAGCCACACTGGGTCCCACTAATATAACTTTGGCATTCCGCGACAGCTCTAAAAGTCTTGGAAGGGTTTTATTTACCAGTGTAAATCCAGTGATAAAAACATAGTCTCTGTCTGAAAGTATATATTCACAGGCACTGTCCGGATAATCGCCTCCCATTGGATTGCGCTCCAGGATTACGCAGGATTTTGCTTCTTTTAAAAATTCCTCTGCAAAGCAGAAATGTCCGATGGTCGCCACCTTTTTTCCTTTGATATCCTCTCGATAGGCCACAAAAGCATCTTCCTTTGACAGCTGTCTGATTGCACCTTCCTTTTCCAGCCTGCTGATCCGGTCCGGTTGATTATAATAGGCATTTACCGCTGCCGCACCGATGCTTGCTTCGGTAAAATTCCATGATTTTATCAGCCCAGCCGCTTCCTTCCATGACATATCCAGTATATTTTTTTCAGTCCTCCTAATGGTCTGAAGCGGATTTGTCGCAGCCGCACCGGTATATCCGCAGACAGTCACTGAAGTCCACTGGATTCCTACAAAATAATCTTCTATCTTTACATCATCTGGTATTGGATCTATCAGACGGTCATACATTTCCCACATATCCATCACCTTCTCCCAGGCATACACACCTTTTTTCCGCTTTTTAAATCCTCATAGATCTCAATAGGCACCTGGTATACGCCTTCCAAAAGTTCTTTTGTAAGGATCTTGTCCGGCTCGCCGAAAGCCGCTATCTTTCCCTCCATCATCACCAGCGCCTTATGGGCAAAATAAAACACATGCTCCGGATTATGGGTGGATTGTACAATTAAATATCCCTTTTCTGACAGGGTCCGCAATTCCTCCATAACCCGGATCTGGTTGCCATAATCCAAGCTGGAACATGGTTCATCCATAACCAGTATTTTTGCCTCCTGGGCGATGGCTCTTGCAATCAGTACAAGCTGCTGTTCGCCGCCGCTGATCTGCCCAAATATACGGTCCTTTAGACCGGCAATCTTTAAAAGCTTCAGAGCATTCAATGCCCTTTCTTTTTCTTTCTGTCCCGGACTTGCAAAGCGGGGCAGCGAGGCCGTCGTTCCCATTAACACCATTTCCAGAACCGAAAAAGAGAATGCAGTATCATGGTTCTGGGGTATGTAGGCTATCCTTCCGGCCAATTCCCGTTCTGAGAAGTGCCGGCGTTCTGTTCCATCGATCAGAATCTCTCCATGATACCCCTTTAGCAGACCTAACATGCACCGAAAAAGCGTGCTCTTGCCTGCACCGTTTTTTCCAAGGACGCAGACCAGTTCTCCTTTATTGAATGAAAAATTGATCCCCTTTAATACCGGAAAACAATGATATCCGAATTCCAGATCTTTTACTGTCAGCTCCATACTTCCCCTCCTTTATAACCGGTTTCCTTCCCGCAAAATAAGATATAAAAAGAACGGAGCACCAATAAATGCAGTCAAAATTCCGATGGGGATCTCACTGGTGGCCAAAAGCCTTGCAAAATTATCCACGATCAGCAGAAAGCTGCCGCCCATAAGCAGTGAGGCCGGCAATAGCCTGCGGTAGTCGCTTCCTACCAGCATTCTGGCAAAATGCGGGATTACCAGCCCTACCCAGCCGATATGTCCGCTTACTGAAACTGCTGCTGAGGTAATTAAAGTTGCGCTGACTACAATGATAAAACGGAGCTTCTTAGCATTGATCCCCATGCTCTTCGCTTCATCTTCCCCAAGACTTAAAACATTGATCCGCCACCGAAGAAGGTAAATTGGAAGGATTCCTATGAGGATCCATGGTGCAGCAAATATAACGTCTTTTTGCCGGATGGATGCCAGGCTTCCCATAAGCCAATAGGTAATGACAGGAAGGGTGTTGGTCGGATCCGCCACCAGTTTTAAAAAAGAGACCGCTGCGGAAGCAAGAGAGCTCACCATCATGCCGGACAACACCAGTCCCAGCACAGGATTATACTTTACCCGGCTGCTGATAAGGCAGACAATCCCTACTGCGCCAAGACCAAAAAGAAAGGCGTTTATTGTTACTCCGTTATAACCGAATGAAAAAAACAATCCCAGAGCAGCACCTAATCCCGCACCAGAAGATGCACCAAGAACATCCGGTGATACCATGGGATTTTTAAAGATCCCCTGATAAGCGGCGCCTGCACAGGACAATCCTCCCCCAATTAATGCAGCCATAAAAACTCTTGGCAGGCGGACCTGGAAAACAACCGTCTCTGCCTGGGCCGGCCAAGTGGATTTTATAGGAAAAATCGACGAGAGAAGGATCTTTAAGAGCGTGTCCGGGTATACCGGGTACCGTCCAAGCAAAAAGGAGCCAAAAAAACAGACAATAAATAAGAGCACGATGATTCCTAAACGTCTTTTATAGATCCAGTCCCTTTCTACCATGGGTTTCCTTTCCTTCCTTTTCCGTACATTCTCTCAAAAATTCCATAATTTCCGTCTGAATGTATTCTCTTTTTTTGCGTTCAAACGTAAGAATTCGTCCACTTGACCGTTTTACAAGCTTTTCTTCCAAATCCCGAAGAAACTTGTCCGGGTCCGGCTCTGTGGGAACTCTGGTTCTCATGGCCTCAAGGTTTTTATGGCTTTTTAAAACTCCGATGCAGGGCACCTGGCTATCAATGCAGCCAAGAACCTCTTCCATAAATTCCGGTACAAAAAGTTCTATCCCTCCTATTTCATCCAAAAGGAAGAGTTCTTTATGAGCGGAAGAACGCAGAATTTTTATCCCATCGGTTTTAAAGAACTGAAGATTTTTTTGAAATCCATGTTCAGTCCGCTCAATAAAAATATTTGTCATTCCTTTTTTATAGGCTGTTGCCGGAATCCATTCTTCCTCTGCCGGAACCATACGAAATCCCATGGTCATCCCATCTTCATTTAGCAAACGTTGGGAATAAAATCCTCCAACCTTTGGGTACCAAGGCTTTAAGCATTCAAAAAGCAGGGTTGTCTTTCCTTCTCCGGAATCACCTTTTAGAAATAAGAATCTCCCCATTATTTTTTTCGCCCTTCCCGCAGGACCCTTATAGCAATTAATTCTCCTGCCACGCTGATGGCAATTTCAGCGGGTGTTTCTGCGTAGATTTCTAAGCCGATGGGGCTGTGACAGCTGTCGATTTGTTCTCTGGTAACGCCATCTGCCATAAGCTTTTCAGCCAACGTTTCCAGTTTCCTTCGGCTGCCAATCACACCGACATAGCAGGCATTTTTTGTAAGGACCTGTCTCTGAACAACGTAATCCGATTGATGTCCTCTGGTCATAACGCATACATAATCACATTCCCTTAATTCAAGGGAGTCAAAAATCCTTTCATAATCCCCCACAATGGTCCTCTCTGCCTGGGGAAATAGTTTTTCATTGGCAAACTCCGGCCGGTCATCAAAAACAGTACACCGGAATCCTACATGAGCCAGAACCGGCACCAATTCCTGTGCCACATGTCCGCCTCCGAAAATATAGACGCAGCCAGCCCGGACCAGAGGCTCGCTGTAATACTTACGTTCACCAAAGTTTTTTTGAACCGCCTTATGTTGAAGAAGGATTTTTCTATCTTCTTCATCAATTCCATGTATTCCTGATAATCCCGCTGATTTGCTGTAGATGCCCAGCCCCCATGTGGTTTCGTTGGTAATATCCATAAGCAGCCAGCTGTCTTCATCCTTGTTATAGGCTTCTTCTATCTTCCTGCACAAGTCCATAAATTCCTGATTTTCATGATCCAGATACTGGAAGTAAACCACTACATCACCACCGCAGATCATACCCAGATCAGCTACCTGCTCCTTACCAAGTACAAAGCTGTGCATATAGGAGGTCTTTTCCTCAATCGCTTTCTGTGAACGCTGTATGGACCGGTATTCCACCGCTCCGCCTCCGATGGTTCCTTCGGTGGTTCCATCCCGCCTTACCAGCATATGGGATCCTGCACCTCTGGGAGTGGATCCAGAACTTGCAATAATGGTTACCAAAACCCCATCTTCGCCTTTTTCCAGTGTTTCTAAAACTGTTTTGAACAGCTTTCTCATTTTAATACCCCCTCAAAATATTTTATAAACAATTCTTCAGTTTTTTCATTTAATTCTTTTTCCATGCTTAAGAACCGGTTTAGAAAATCCTTTGTTTTAGGTGTAAGTTGGGAAAATCCTCCCTCCGCTCCGCCCGACCGGGTGATCAAAAGAGGATACCCAAGCTGCTTTTCTGCCTCTTTTATGATTTTCCAACCTTTGCTGTAAGACATGTTCATCTGCCGGCAAGCCGTCTGCATGGACCCGTTATGCTCAATCAGCATCAAAAACTGGGCAATCCCCGGCCCAAAAAAGATCTCGTCGCATTCCAGAAACAGATTTGCAGTGGGGTGCATGGAAGCCCGTCCCGTATCATAGTTTTCTGCATCATCCGCTTCCGTTTCCATGGACTCTATGATTCCCTTATTATCAACTGGGATTTCATCAATTAAGACATCTATTTCCGTCTGCTTGAAAGCTCCCCACAACCCTTGTCTACCATCGTATGACAGGAGGGCAGGAATCAGCTCCCTGCTGATCATTATCGGATGGCCTCTACGGCCGTCAAAGACCGGACAAGCAGCCAGCCGGCTACTGTTCATAACTTTTTTAATGGTTTCCGGCAACAGCATAGGGAATTTTACCGGAAGAATAAGAACCCGGTCGCACAAATCCTCAATGTAATTAAGGCCTGTACAGATGCTGTCAAACATCTGAGTGCTTTCATAATTTTCATTTCTGAGGCAGATCACTCTCAGCTTGGAAATGTGTTTTTCCAATTCCTTTGCATCTTTTCCGGTTATGACCACGACCGGATCTACACCAGACCTTTTGAGCGTCATGATTATCCGTCTAATAACGGTGGTGCCTCCAATGGGCATCAATGGTTTAAATGTACTGGTGGCACATTTATGCCCCGCCGCGAAAATGACTGCACCTATCTTCATATCGGATCCCGCCTTTCCGTTATATTTTCAAAAATACAACGGCCTTATTTATTATAATCCTTTTTCCAGAATTTGTAAACCCGATAAAAAGTAAAAAACAAAAGGCCCCCGGATTGAAAGTTAATCAAAACATCAATTAAATTTCAATCCGGGGACCTTACATCAATCACCGATCATGTTACGGATTTTTACCGGTGTCCGGTAATTCCATGTGGAAATTTTAATACCGCTTCGTCTGCTGGCCGCATGGACGATCTGTCCGTTACCGATATACATGGACACATGGTTAATGGTCCCTTTGCTGTCTGCATAATAGATCAGATCCCCAGGCCTCATTTCGCCGGATTTTACTGCCTTACCCATACCGGCCTGAGAGCCGGAATAATGAGGCAGTCCAATGCCAAAATGAGCATAAACTGACATGGTAAACCCAGAGCAGTCGGCCCCCTTCGTGAGGCTGGTTCCGCCCCATACATAAGGATTTCCCAAAAACTGCAGGGCATAATTGACGATCTGGGTCCTAAATGATGCCTGGGCATTGGCTTTTTCCTCTAAAGGAGAGAATTTGATTGCCTCAGGAAGAGCATACCGGACATCAACGTAATCTGTGGATACATAGGCGCTGCTGTTTTCCTCCAGCTCGATCTGTATCCAGCCGTCAATCTGCTTTAAAACCGGATACCGCTCGTTATTGGATATCTGTGTCCATATCTTTGATTCAGTGGAAGGCTCGGTCCTGGCGTTTAACATATCCGTGTTGACGATGGCCATCAACTCTGCAACCTGCAAAGCCTCATCCTTTGCCGCCTGTCCTGTCAGGATATAATCAGACTTCACATAGCCGGTAATGTTACCGGACTGAATCTTATACCAGCCATCCGTCGTCTCTAAAATATTTCCTGCGGCTTTGCTTGGCATCTTTGCAATAACCTTGCCGTTTTCATTCGGCTCTTCTCTTACATTCAAATAATTATCCACGTCGGAAATACCGATGTTCTTATAGAGATTGAATATCATGGCCTTTAGATCCAGTTTTCTGGCTTCATTCAGTCCATATTCCATTTTAACGTAATCCGCGGATAAATACCCGGCCGGGATCTGTATCCAGCCCTCAGTCTGTCCTAAGACCTCATACCGCTCATTGGAAAGCGCCTGGCCTACCACATCTGAACTGGTGGAGGGTTCCTTCCTGATGTTCATGCTATCGGTCTGAACGATAGCTCTTAACTTCACCAGATCCATTGCTTTCTTTTTTGCGTCTTCCCCAGTTAAAACAAATTCGGAATTTATATATCCTTCAATCCCGCCGGAAGATATTTTGCACCAGCCAGATTCCGTATTCTCCAGGATATCGCAGGCACTGTCTCCCTGGAGTTTTCCGATTACATCCTCCTCGGTTCCCGGCGCTTTTCTCACGTTTAAGTATCCTGATACCTGAATGATCCCTAAATTCTTATAGGAATTTACAACCTTTTCTTTTTCGTCCTTTTCCTTTGCTGCCTGAGCTTCAGACTCGGCTTCTGCATTTATGCCTGCTGATTCCTCCAGCTTTATTGCTGTGGCCTCGGATCCTGTTGCAAGCCCTGCAGGTTTTGCAGAGAGGTGATTCTTCACCGCCATCCCCACTGCGGAAATAACTGCTACACAGAGAACCACTGTACCTCCCATTGCCAAAAGTTTCTTATAATCATTCTTACTGCGTTTTTTTCTTGCCTTATCCAAACGAATTATATAATCTTTTTTCTCGTTGTTATTTTCCATCCTGTACTTTCTCTCCATATTCCTGTTTTCTAGCGGAAAGCCAATTCAGACTAAAAGTCTATCTGCCTAAGTATAGCATAAAATGTCATTATTTGCGATATAACTACAACAAAAAATTATTAAGATTATGTTACATATATTAAGAAAGATACATCCGGAAAAGGCAGATTTGAATCATAAGCCTCCAGGCACGAGAACAAAAAACAGGACAGGAAACCCTATAAAAGGTTCCATGTCCTGTTTTTTCAACGGCTATTTCGCCAGAATCATTCTGTCATTTGAAAATTCCTCACCGCTTGCCTCTTCGAATTTCTTAAGAAGGTCCTCAACTTCCAGCTTCTTTTTTTCTTCCCCTGACACATCATATATGATGCGTCCTTCATGCATCATGACAAGCCTGTTGCCGATCTGGATCGCATCCTTCATGTTATGAGTGATCATAAGAGTCGTGAGATTTTGCTCTTTCACAATCTCCTGTGTAATTTCCAGAACCTTTTTAGCAGTTTTGGGGTCAAGCGCAGCGGTATGCTCATCAAGAAGAAGCAGTTTTGGCTTTTTTAAGGTCGCCATCAACAAGGTAAGCGCCTGTCTCTGGCCTCCGGAAAGAAGCCCGACCTTATTGGTCATACGGTCCTGAAGTCCAAGACCCAGTTTTTTTATCGCCTCATGGTAAAAAGCCTTTTCGCTGGTCTTAATTCCCCAGGCAAGGCCTCTTCCCTGCCCCCGCCGATAAGCCAAAGCCATATTTTCCTGTATTTCCATTCCGGCGGCAGTTCCCAGCATAGGATCCTGGAATACCCTTCCGATATATTTAGCTCTTTTATACTCCGGGTCCCTGGAAATATTAATCTCATCAATCTGGATCTTACCGGAATCAATCGGGTACACTCCTGCTATCATGTTTAACATTGTGGATTTCCCTGCTCCATTACCGCCGATCACCGTAACAAAGTCACCCTCATTCAGATGGAGGTCAATGCCATTCAATGCCTTTTTTTCATTGATGGTGTTCCTATTAAATGTTTTTCTGACATTCTTAATATCCAGCACGGTTATTCTCCTCCTTCTGTATAAGATTTCCTGATGCGCCATTTATTCACCATGACTGGCACGCAAAGCGCCACTGCAACGATTGCAGCCGACAAAAGCTTCATATCATTGGCATCCATACCCATTCTTAAAACCATGGCACGGATCACGAAATATATGACAGAACCCACGACTGCAGAGATAAGCTTACTTGCAAAGGAACGAAGTTTTCCCATCAGCACATCACCAATTACAATAGCCGCAAGGCCAATGACTATCGCACCGGTGCCCATACCGATATCCGCGTATTTCTGGCTTTGACAGACCAGTCCTCCGGAAAGTCCTACAAGTCCGTTGCTGATGGTGAGGGCTAAAAGCTTTGTCCAGTTTGTATTGACGCCCTGAGCGCGTATCATTGCCTGATTATTCCCTGTAGCACGCATGGCACTGCCGATTTCTGTTCCAAAGAACCAGTAAAGAAAGAAAATCATTACGATTGCCAGGCCGATTCCGATGATCATTGCGGCGGCCTGCTTGCTTAACCCGGTTACCGCTATGAATTTAGACATAATTGTATCAGTCTTTAAAAGCGGTACATTACTCTTTCCACCCATAATCCGGAGATTTATGGACCAAAGACCGATCTGTGTCAGGATTCCTGCCAGTATCGCCGGTATTTCAAAGATCGTATGCAACAACCCTGTCACTGCCCCGGCTGCCATCCCGGCCACTGCCGCAATCCCTAAGGCAATCCAGGGATCAACGTTAAAATTAAGTATCATAACGGCGCAAACACAGCCGCCCATGGCAAAGCTTCCATCTACCGTCAAATCGGCAATGTCCAATAGTTTGTAGGTAATGTAAACTCCTAAAACCATAATCCCCCATAAAACCCCCTGAACAACTGCATCCTGAAGGGATACCAACAAACCACTCATCAATCATTCCTCCGCGTATTTTCTCGTTTCATATTTCCTGCAATGCCCAAAGGGCTTTCATAGACATAAATGCCTTACATAAAGAATGAAAGCCCATCCTTTATGTAAAGCATCTATGGCCGGCAGGCGGACCCTTCAAACAGGTCCCGCCTGCCGCTCATTTTTTAAACCGCTTATTTAAGGCTGGAAATATCAATTCCCAGGGTCTTTGCTGTTTCCTCATTGACAGTCAGCTTACACTTATCCAAAGGAAGGTATTCAATCGGCATCTTGGAGATATCCGCACCCTCTGTCAGGATCTTTACTGCCTGCTGTCCGGTTAAGTAACCCAGTTCATAATAATCAATGCCATATGTAGCAAGACCGCCGGCATTTACCATACCTTCTTCTCCGCAGATTACCGGAATACCGTTTTCATTCGCTACCATGCTCACGGTTGCCATACCTGCTGCAATGGTATTATCGGTAGGAGTATAGAGTGCATCTACTTTGCCTACCATGGAGGTAACAACCGTCTGGATCTCGTTGGAGTTGGAAACGGTGTACTCTACCGCTGTCATGCCTTCCGCTTCAATTGCATCTTTTGCCATCTTAGCCTGGATTTCAGAGTTGGATTCTGCGGAGCAGAAAAGAATTCCCACGGTTTTTGCATCAGGGAGAATCTTTTTTAAGAGAGCTATCTGCTCTTTCACAGGAGTTAAATCAGAGGTGCCGCTTACGTTTCCTCCTGGGTTATCGTTGCTCTCAACCAGATCAGATGATGCCGGATCAGTGACCGCTGTCAACAGAATCGGGATATCGCTTGTGGCTCCTGCCACAGCCTGAGCCGCCGGTGTTGCGATCGCGAGGATCAAATCGTCGTTGTCATTAACCAGCTTGCTGGCAATGGTCTGGCACGTAGGCTGGTCACCGGAGGCGTTCTGCTGGTCAACGGTATAGTTAAGACCTGCATCATCAAGCGCCTGGATAAAGCCTTTATTGGATGCATCTAAGGCTGCATGCTGTACAAGCTGGAGAACCCCGATTTTATACTGCTTTCCATCTGCTGTCTTTTCTCCTGTGGATTCTGCTGCTTCACTTGTTTTTTCTGCTGCAGTCGTGGTTTCCGGAGCTGAGGTCGCCGTGTCTGGTGCTTTGCTGCCGCATGCCGTTAAGGACAACATCATTGCGCCGGCAAGGACCAATGATAAAACATTTGCTGATTTCTTCATAATCTTCTCTCCTCTTCCTTCCAAAATTTCGTCCTTTTTGGAACTTAATTCGTATCATACTACAAAAAAGATTAGCCGTCAATTTTATTGCTTTAAATTTATGCGTTTTTAATGTGCTAAAGTACATTTTTGTAAAAAATGACGAAAGCTGGTCCCACATTTCCCGCTTTATTCATTAAAAAAACCGGAGAATCTATGTTCTCCGGTTTTTTTTAATTGGCAAGAAATCCTTTTCCTATTATCTCGCTGGAATTAGATATCAGTATAAACGCTGTTGGTTCCACAGTACGTATATAATTTTTTAGCTTAAGTGCCTGTGAACGCTTCATGGTCGTCAGGATGACTGTCTTTTTATGATGACTGAACGCGCCCTGTGCCTCATAAACCGTGGCACTCCGGTTAAGTCCATGAATGATATAATCACAGATGGGCCCCGGATCATCACAAATGATGCTGAAACACTTGCACAGATTAATGTTTTCGATGACATCGCCAATCACAAGGGATTTGGCTAATAAACCAAGGGAAGAGAATAACCCTGTCTCCGGTCCAAATACAAAGTAGGCCAGAATGACTCCTGTCACATCCACCAGCAAAAGCACGGTTCCAATATTAAGGCTGGTGTACCGTTTCAGAATCATGGCGATAATATCCGTTCCCCCGCTGGAAGCTCCGGTGTTAAAAAGGAGCGCAGAACCTACGCTTGGCAAAAGTATCGCAAAGATCAGTTCCAAAAGTGGTTCCCTGGTAAGAGGCCTTGTAATCGGATACAGCCGTTCCAAAAAGTAAAGAAATAGGGACATCATGAGGGTGGCATAAACCGTTTTAATCCCAAAGCTCCGTCCCAGGAAGAGAAAGCCAGCCACCAGTAAAACTGTATTCACAATGGTTGTGAACTCACTGGCCGACCAATGGGTTAATGCACTGATAACCGTCGCA
The DNA here is from genome assembly GCF_900105215.1 of Lacrimispora sphenoides. NCBI lineage: Bacteria > Bacillati > Bacillota > Clostridia > Lachnospirales > Lachnospiraceae > Lacrimispora > Lacrimispora sphenoides. Next base: position 1,679,212 of record NZ_FOIP01000002.1, read on the forward strand.
AACCCTGTGACACCTCCGAATGCAAAATTATTGGGGAATTTGAAGAAATAAATCCCCACTACCATAATCCAGATGCTGAACGTGATCAGTCCATACTCTGCAAGCGTTCTCAGTGTTTTGTTTTCTATCTGCTTCATGACTGTTTGTCTATCTCCCTCCGGCTCCTTTAAGCCGGTTCTGTACGTTTTTGAGTGAATTTATAGTTTCCTTTCACTCCCACTCGACTATACCTCAAAGGGGCGGTAATTACAAACACAATTCCATCTGATATTCTCACAGTCTTTCTATTGTGAACAAGGAGTAAATCCGACACTGGCAAGGAACCGTCCAAACCCATTCCGTCCCTGCTCATCGCATTTGTATACGCCGGAATCCTCCAGAACCCGTTCAAATACCAGGCCAACTTCCTTCTTTAAAATTTCATCCACATTTTCTTTTGTCACTTCTTCATATTTTCCAAGGAAAGCCTCCGCCCAATCTGCATGCTTTTCAATGGCTTCTTCATCTCTTATGCTTTTCCCTTCCACAATGCACTGAGCCAGCAGGTTCAGCTCTACCTTCAGCCTGGAAGGCAGGACAGCCAATCCCATGACTTCAATTAAGCCGATATTCTCTTTCTTGATATGATGTAGCTCCTGATGAGGGTGGTAAACTCCAAGAGGGAATTCTTCTGTGGTGATATTATTTCTTAAGACCAGATCAAGTTCGTATACACCATCCCGCATTCTGGCAATAGGGGTGATGGTGTTGTGAGGCTCTCCGTCTGTTTCTGCAAAAATAAAGGCTTCCTCGTCCGTATAAGCCCTCCAGGCATCAAGAATCTTAGTTCCAAGGGCGATTAGGTCCTCCGGATTTTTGCTTCTGGTGCGCAGTACGGACATCGGCCATTTCACGATTCCGGCTTCCACTCCCTCAAAGCCTTCCAACTGGAAACAACTCTCCATGGGGGCCTTTGCCATGGCAAAATCATAATTTCCTCCCTGAAAGTGGTCATGGGACAGGATGGATCCTCCTACAATGGGAAGATCTGCATTGGAACCAAGGAAGTAGTGAGGAAACATTTTGACAAAATCAAACAATTTTACAAAGGTATCTCTCTCTATCTTCATGGGAATATGCTTTCCGTTGAAAACGATACAGTGCTCGTTATAATAAACATAGGGGGAATACTGAAAGCCCCACTCACTGTTATTGATTTCAAGACGGATGATTCTGTGGTTATTTCTGGCCGGATGATTGGTCCTTCCGGCATAGCCCTCATTTTCCATACAAAGCTGGCATTTGGGATAACCGCCTTGTTTTGCAAGCTTTGCTGCGGCAATCGCCTTTGGATCCTTCTCAGGCTTTGATAAATTCACCGTAATATCCAGGTCACCGTATTTGGTAGGGGTCACCCACCGCATATCCTTTTTAATCCGGTACCGCCTGATATAATCGGAATCCTGGCTTAGTTTATAATAATATCCGGTTGCAGCCTCAGGCGACTGGCCCTGATACAGCTCCCAGAATGTTTTTTCTATTTCGCTAGGTCTTGGCATCAGACAATTCATCAGTTTTGTATCAAACAAATCCCGGTATGTAACACTGTCTTCTTCTATGATTCCGGCCTGGCATGCATAATCAAGTAATTCCTGCAAAACAGCTTCCAGATCAATATCTTCCGGTACTCCATCAGACTCCTCATACTCGTCCATCATCATTACATCAAGGATTTGGTTAAGGGCATAATACCGGTCCGCTTCTCCGATCAAGCCTGTGTTCCGTCCATATTGTACCAGTTTCTTAATTGCCTCGTAAATCATTGTGATGTTCCTCCTGGTTTTTTTTATCCTAATATACCTATCCCATTATACATTTCCAAAAGCGGCAAAACAATATCCTATATTTTGTTTTTATTGCATTTTTTTAATAAAATTACTGATCCGGCTTATAATCATGCCGCCCAGGATCCCTATGATAAGTCCGGCTGCTGTACCGGCGATCAAAAGAAAGGGTAGATAAAAGAATACTCCGGCCTGTTTGACCACAAGGGCAGCCACGCAAACCTGTCCGATGTTATGCCCCACGCCTCCAAGAATACTGATTCCCGTTGTGCCCATCCAGTTTTTTCTCTTGCAAAGAACCATTAGAAGCAGGCTTAAGCTCCAGCCTCCCAGGCTGTAGAGCATGGCAAACAAGTTTCCAAAGGTAAATCCGGTGAGAACGATCCGCAAAAGTGAAATGACAACCGTTCCGCCTGTCCCAACCGTATAGAGCCCCACAACCGTGACCAGATTGGCAAGCCCCAGCTTTACACCCGGTATTCCAAGGGAAATGGGAATCAGGGTTTCTACAAAGCTGAGAACAAACGCCAGTGCAATCAGCATTCCGTACAACGCTGCCACATGTGCTGAATTTTTTACTTTCATAAGAGCTCTCCTTTTTCCTGCATTCAGCATTTATCTTATCACACTTTGACATTTATGTAAAAGAAAATCCCGGAGAGCATCCTCATTATTATGAAAGTGCTCTCCGGGATTGGAACTAATCTGTTCTTTTATCACCCCAGAAAAATAATGCCACAGTACCCGGTCCGGTATGGGAGCCGATGACTGCTCCAATGCTGTTTAACAGTACCTTTCCGGAAAGCTTTTGGAAGCGTTCCTCCACCAGGACCGCTACCTCCCTGGCATCATTTTCACAGGCGGAATAAGAAAGAAAGCATTTGCCGCTGTAATCTCTCCCGCCCTTTGCATGGGCTTCCATTGTGTTTATAATCTCCTGGATGGCCTTTTTCTTGGTACGGATCTTCTGCCTTGGAATCAGATGTCCTGTGTTGTCAATGCTCATGAGAGGGCAGATATTAAGCACCGTGCCAAGCATTGCGGATGTGGCTGAAATCCTGCCTCCCCGCTTAAAACTGGTCAAATCTGTGGAGAAAAACCAGTGATGCACGAACAATTTATTATTCTCCGTCCATTCGGTGGCCTCTTCCAGGGAGACCCCTTTATCCCTTAAGTCTGCCACTGAATCGGTCAGAAGACCATAGCCGGAAGAAGCGCCCAGGGAGTCCACAATGACGATCTTTCTATCCGGATATCTGGAACTCATTTCCTCTCTGGCTACGCATGCAGAATTGTAGGTTCCTGAAATACCGGAGGAAAGAGTGAGATGCAATATATCTTTGCCTTCCTTTAAAAATGGTTCAAAAAAATCACAATATTCTTCCACATTTACCTGGGAAGTCACTGGGGTCGCACCTTTGGCGATCCGGTCATAAAACTCAGGAAAGGGAATGCTCTGCCCTAAGTCATCCGGATAGGTAACGCCATCCATTGTATAGTGAAAACACACATAGGGAATATGGCGCTGCTCAAAAAATTCCTTCTTCATATCTACCGTAGAACAGCAGGTTAAAATAAAACTTCCCATATCTGCACACCTCCTATCATTTACTGAATCAATATTATCATATTTTCTCTTGAATTGGAATCTTTACCATAAATTCCGTTCCCATATCAAGCTCCGACCGAACGGTAATGGTCCCATGATAGAAATTTACAATGTGTTTTACAATGGATAGTCCAAGGCCTGTTCCGCCCTGTTTTTTGCTCCGTCCTTTGTCTACCCGGTAAAAGCGTTCAAAGATACGGCTTAAGGATTCTTTTGGAATACCCATTCCATTATCCTTCACACGGATTATTACATTGCGGTCCTCTTCTGTCACCGTGACCCAAACTTCGCCGCCCGGCTTATTGTATTTTACTGCATTGCTTATGAGATTTCCAAATAGTTCCTTCATTTGCTGTCCATTGGCGTAAATACAAAGTGGTTTGCAATCCACATGGACAGTGACTTCATGGGATGCAGCCAGTGGCTTTAAAGATTCGACGATGTCGCCTACAAGAATGGACAGGCGCACATCATTTTTTAATACCTCTGCTTCTTTAGCCTCAAGCCGGGAGATCATAAGGATGTCATTGATGAGATGATTCATGTTGACCGCTTCCTTTTTGATGCGTCTTATGAAATCCATCTTTTGTTCTTCATCCTGAATGATCCCGCTTTCTAAAAGCTCCGCATAGCCCTGAACCGATGTGATTGGGGTTTTTAACTCATGGGAAGCATTACTGAAAAATTCCTGGCGAATTTGCTTTTCAAGCTCAATCTGGTTTAAATATTCTTTTACGTTCTTAGACATTTCCGTTGTCGTTTCCGCAATAATATTAATTTCCGGATACTGGTATTTTTCAAAAGATAGGTCTGTATAGTCCCCGTTTACTTTTAACATCTCCTGAGAAATTTCTTTTAACGGCTTTGTAATGGATTTTGAAAAGCTGTCCGCCGAAAACGCGGAATACATAATGGCCATCAGAAAGCTGAGCCAGATCGAAGGTAATAGAAGCATCAGGTATTCTTTCATGCCGGAATAGGGAATTGCCATACGAAGAATATAATCCGCCCGTGAGGAGCGGATCGCCACATAAAGCATATTTACCTTAAGGGTCTTGGAATAGCGTCTGGCTGTGCCCGTTCCCTCCACAAGAGCCTCCTTCACTTCTTCCCTGTCCAGATGATTATCCAGGGAAGCGGCCGGTACATTCCCAGTATCGGCCACAATACTTCCATCCATGCGTATAATTGTAAAACGGCTCTCATTCTCACTGAGTACCTGCTTTAAATCCCCTATTTCACCGGCAAGATTACTGGAATAATCCAGAATCTCATCCATAGCTCTTAAGGTGTATGTCATGTCTTTTCTGGAATTTTTAAGCAATGCGCTGCTGGAAGCAATATAAAATACAGAACTGCTTAGTATCAGCACTACCAGAATGATCTGGATAAATTTTTTAAAGATCACGCTTCTCATAGATTCCCTCATTCTGCGGATATAGCCAGACGATTGATTGTCCTACTCTTCCGTCTTAATAAAACGATAGCCTACGCCGCGGATTGTCTTGATGCAGGAACCCCCGTTTTCTCCCAGCTTTTGCCGGAGCGTACGGATATGCATGTCCAGAGTCCTGGTCTCTCCATCGTAATCATACCCCCAGATGTGGTTTAAAAGCTCATCTCTGGTAACGACCTTATTATGGTTCTCCATTAAATACTGCAAAAGCTCAAACTCTTTTAACGTCAGTTCAACCTTAACGCCGTCACAATAGACCTCTCTTGTTTTTTTATTTAAACTTAAGCAATATTGATTCAATTCGTTTGCGTTCGCCTCTCCCCTGGTGCTCCGCCGCAAAAGGCTCCGGATTCTGGCTGCCAGTTCCATGACTCCAAATGGCTTTGTCATGTAGTCGTCTGCTCCGCCGTCAAGTCCTGCCACCTTATCAAACTCCCTGTCTTTTGCGGTAAGAATAAGAATGGGAATATCTTTCAAAGACTCATTTTTCCGAATCCTGCGAATGGCTGTCAGTCCGTCCATACCAGGAAGCATCAGATCAAACACAGCCAGTGCCGGTTTATCTGATTCAATATGCCTTAAGGCATCTTCCGCCATCTCAAAAGCGGATACTTCATAGCCAAAACCTTCCAGGGCAATTTTAATTAAGTCCCTGATATTGTCATCGTCTTCAATTACATAGATACGTTCCATACATTCTCCTTTCTTATTTCCCGCCCACGCTTTCTGTTACATTTCATCCCTCACGTAACCGGCGATATTATGGGCATGGTCTGAAATACGTTCCAGATTGCTCAGTGCATCCAAAAAGATAATTCCATTTTCCGGTTTACATGTCTGAGCGGATAAACGTTCGATATGACGTTCTCTTAATTCCTCCTCCAGGCTGTCCACACGTTCTTCGCTCTGAATCACTGCGCGGACCTCTGACATGTCTCCAGTCTCCCTGGCTTTTATGGCATGCTCCAAAGAGGAACGAACTTCCTTGAGCATTTCCTTGATTTCATTTTCTGCACCATTTGAAAAAATTATGTTCCGGTTGTATTTTTCTATTGCCAGCTCAGATAAGTTCTCACAATGATCGCTGACCCGCTCAAAGTCACTGATTGTATAAAATAAGTTTTTAACCAGAAGATGCTGCTCCTCATTTAAGGACTGGTTATTAAGTTTTATCAGATAATCTGTGAGTATCTTTTCATAATCATTGATTTTCTGTTCCATTTTTTCCACCAGCTTTGCCTCTGCTTTGTTGTTGCCAAGAAGAGCCGCCGCCGCAAGATCTAAGTTTTCCATGGCAGCATATCCCATACTCACAACTTCATGATTCACATTCTCGATAGCAAAGGAAGGGGTTTCTAAAATTCTTTCATCTAGATGACGTTTCATCTGGGTATCAGAATCAACCGGTGATTCTTTCTGATCTTCCCGTACAAGCAGACCGGAAGCCTTTACCAAAAGCCCGGCAAATGGGAATAAAATGATGGTATTGCTCACATTAAATATCGTATGGAAGATGGATATTCCCACACTGCTGATTCGTGATGCTGCGAAAACCGGATTCAGTTTAAACACGACAAACATGACGCATCCGAAAATGACAGCACCCACCACATTAAAAAGAAGATGAATGACAGCGGCACGCTTTGCGGTTTTATTAGCTCCAACGCTGGAAAGCAGGGCAGTAACACAGGTACCGATATTTTGCCCTAAAGTGATAAATATCGCTGACTGCCAGTTTACGATACCATTGAGAGCCAGTGTCTGCAAAATTCCTACAGATGCTGAGGAGCTTTGAATGATACCGGTAACAACAAGGCCTGCCAAAATTCCAAGAAAAGGGTTTCTTCCTAAAACAGAAAAGGCCTGGCTGAAAATTGGTGCGTTCCGGTAAGGCGTAATGGAGTCAGACATAAAGGAAAGTCCTATAAACAGCACACCAAAGCCTACCAGAATTTCTCCAACCTGTTTTTTCTTCCCGCTTCCGGTAAAAAGGCTTAAAACAGCGCCCACGCCTACCAGTGCCGGAGCAAAAAACTCGGGTTTCATCATCTCTCCCCATTCACTCATGGATACGATCCAGCTGGTGACAGTTGTTCCGATGTTAGCACCCATAATAATACCAACGGCCTGCTGCAGATTGATGATCCCGGCATTTACAAAGCCTACCACCATGACTGTGGTGGCCGAGCTGCTCTGAATGATGGCGGTAATTCCAGTTCCCAAAAGCACACCCATGAGCCGGTTGCTGGTAAGGACTCCTAAAAGCTGCTGCATTTTGTGGCCTGCTGATTTTTGCAGCCCATCGGCCATAGCATCCATTCCATAAAGGAACATTCCCAGTCCCCCAATGAATTTAAATAGCATTTGTAAATCTGCGATTGACATAGCATCCTCCGTTTTTCATGATAATACATTTTTGTAAATACTATATCAAAACTATGTAAAGTAAAATGCACATAAATGTAAAATTTATGTAAATTTTTGTCTTAATGTAAAATTTCTTTGTAGACACGAAGGACGTTTCCATAAAAAACTGCCTCAATTTCGCTTTCCGAAAATCCCTCTTTTTTCATATAAACTTCCAATAGGGGTAAGTCTTCCGGAGATTTCATTTCTAAATTTCCCCCGATGCCGTCAAAATCTGATCCAAGCCCAATACACTGGATGCCTCCCACCTTTTTCATATGCTTCATATGTAAAACCATATCTTCCACCCGGCTTAAGGCTCCTTCCCCCTTCTTCCAGTCATGAAGAAAATCAGCGCAATAATTGATTCCGGTCACGCCGCCTCGTTCGGAAAGCTTTCTAATCATATCGTCCGTTAAGTTTCTGGGATTGGAGGCAATGGTTCTTGCATTGGAATGGCTGGCTACAAATGGTTTTTCCGTATACTTGAACATATCTTCTATCCCCGCATCTGACAAATGGGAGACATCGATAACCATTCCCAGCCGTTCCATCTCCTGAACAAATTCGATTCCCTTTTCCGTAAGCCCATGCTCCATCTCCGGCTCAAAAAAGGCCTCTCCGTTTTCCTCCCAGATCCGGTTGGGATGCCCCAGCTCATTTTTATAGTTCCATGTAAGAGTGGCCATCCGAACTCCCAGACGGTAAAAATTTCTTAAGAATGCCAGTTCTCCCTGGCAGACGCCTCCCTCTTCTATGGTAAGCATGGCAGACATCTTCCCATTCTTCCGGTTTTCTTCAATATCCTTGTAGCCTTTTACAATACCAATGATATCCTCATATTGTTCCAGCTCCGTGTAAAAGAGGTCAACAAGCTTCATACAATATTCAAACGGATGCTCCTGCCTGGCGAGATTTGTATACAAAGCAAAGTTCTGTAAGCAATAATCACCTTTTTTCATTCGCTCCAAGTCAATATGACAGTCATTTTTTAAGATAGAAAAGACCTTTCCCTCTTCCCTCCGGTAAAAAAGCTCTGAAATGGTATCACAATGCATATCAACAACTTTCATAAATTCTTCCCTTTCTCATAATTCAAAGTATTTACTCTACGCAAAAGGAGCAGCCCAAAAATGAGCTACTCCTTTGGTAACTATGCAAATAGTATCACCAATATGATATATTTGCAAGAAAATGTTCGGTTTATTATTCGCTTCGCAGAGCATCAATGGGATTTAAATCAGCAGCCCTTCTGGCAGGCATATAGCCAAACAAAAGGCCGATCCCTACGGATACGCTGAAGGAAACCATGACGGCACCGGACGTTGGTGTGGCATTCATTCCCATGGCAGAACCAATGATGGTAGTTGCCACGGAGCCCACCAGGATACCCACAACCCCGCCAAGAGAGCTGGTAACTGCGGCCTCTATTACAAACTGCTGCATGATGTTACGTTTTTTTGCCCCCAGCGCCTTCCTGATTCCGATTTCTCTGGTACGCTCCGTTACGGACACCAGCATGATATTCATAACTCCAACTCCGGCAACTAAAAGGGAGATTCCGGCGATTCCGCCAAGCATCATGGACATCATGGACATCATGGAATTTAGGGAGTTTAATAGCTCACTCATAGCATTAATCCGGTACAGGTCCTCATCTTTGAAAATCCCATAAAGAAAGGTATTGATGGCCTCTTTGGCCTCTGTAGAATGGTCCATGTCGGCGGTGGCAAAGACATAGCTGTTTATGTCTGCAGTGTTGTTCAACTTGGCGGCACTGCTGTAGGGAAGGTACAAAACGTCGTCTGAACCGCCGTCCTTAAGCTCATCCTCATCCTGTCTGGATACCACACCAACGATCTGATAGGCATAACCGTTTATTTTTATGGTCTGGCCAATGGCTTTTTCTGCTCCTCCATATAATTCCCAGGCCACATAATACCCTGCAACACAAACTTTTTGCCTGGATATGACATCGGAATATTGGAGGAACCGCCCTGAATCCAGGGTCTGATCCTTCATCTCCAGATATTCCTCGCTGACACCGGATACCGAAGTATTGGTCAGGGATTCCGTACCGTTTTTTAAGGTAGAGGACAAGGAAACCTTTGGCGTCATCTGAGAAAAAAGATTTTTGTTGTCTTCATAAAATTGATACATCTGATCCACGGTTACGGACCTGGATGAAAGATTGGTTACGTTCACATTAATCTGGTTGGTACCCATGCTGGTAAACTGTTCCGTCATATAGGACATTTGTCCGTTTACAAGACTCACCAGAATGATGACCGATGCCACGCCGATAATGATTCCAAGCATGGTGAGAAAGGATCGCATCTTATTGCCCCAGATGCTCTTTAAAGCCATTTTAAAGGATTGCAGAATATTCATTTACGTCTCCATCGAAATTAATCTTACCATCGTGTACCCGGATCACCCGCCTGGCTTCCTTTGCAATGGCGCTGTCATGGGTGATCATAACGATGGTATTCCCTTCATCGTTCAGCTTTTTTAAGAAATTAAGGACTTCCCGGCTGGTTTTTGAATCCAGAGCCCCCGTAGGCTCATCGGCCAGAATCAGGGAGGGATCTCCTGCCAGCGCCCTTGCAATGGAAACCCTCTGCTGCTGGCCTCCGGAAAGCTGGTTGGGGAAATTTTTCCACTTTTCCGCCAGGCCAACCCGTTCCAGAGAGGCCATGGCGCGTTTGTTACGTTCATTGGTTCCTGCCCCTGCATATAATAGGGGCAGTTCCACATTTTCAAGAAGATTCAGTCTGGGAAGCAGATTGTACTGCTGGAAGATAAAGCCAATCATCTTATTCCGTATCCCAGCCAGCTGGTTATCCGACATCCTGCCCACATCCTCACCGCCCAGAAGATATTCTCCTGACGTGGGGACATCCAGTGCGCCTATAATATTCATGAGCGTGGATTTTCCGCTTCCCGACTTTCCTACAATAGCCACGAACTCCCCGTGGCAAATGGTTAAGGATACGCCGTTGTTTGCACGGACCTCCTCCTCTCCCATCTGATATACTTTATAGATATCCTTTAATTCAATCAAGGTATTTTCCACGCTATATAACCTCCTTGCAGCCCTTAAGGCTGGCGGTCGCCGTTGCCTGTACTGCGGCTTCCGCTACCGGAGCCACCGCCTTCACTGCGGTACCTGACTCCGGAACCAGAGCCGGAGCCGCCTGGGCCTACGTTTACACCGCCCATACCTCCCGGCATCATAATGTTTGTTGAGGTGCCTACAGTGGTTTGTGCAACGTAGACCTCCTGGTTCTCTTCCAACCCGCTGGTAATTTCCACATAATCATCACTGATTAAGCCTGTGGTAACTTCTACCGCCCGAAAGCCTGCCGGAATATTCCCCTGGGGCTCCTTCACCGTATCATCCTTTACATAGACCTGATTTCCCCGTATCAGCGCATCGGCCGGTACGGCAAGGACGTCAGCAGCTTTATCCAGAATGATCACTCCATCTACGTTCATACCGGGGAGAAGCTCATCCATGCCATCATTTAAGGTGACAGTAACAGGATAATTGGTAACACCATTGGAAGTAGAACTCTCAAGGCTGACATTGGTAACTGTTCCGGAAAAGGTTTTACCGGTTACGGCATCTGCCGTAATGTTTACTTCCTGGCCTACTTTCACGGACTTTACGTCCAATTCATCCACAGACATTTTAAAAGTATAGGCGGACATATCGTATATGACTGCCAGAGTTGTACTGCCGCTGGAGCTTTTGGTAATCTTATCTCCCGCTTTCACGGTTTTTGTAATGACCTTTCCGGATATAGGAGCGGTAATGGTGTAGTTATCATAAGTATTCTCGGTGCTCTCCAGCTTGCTTTTTGCTCCTTCCAGAGTTTCCTGGGCCTTTTCCATGGTATCTTTATAAGTGCGCAGCAGTTTATCCGCAGACTTGCTTTCCATTGTAAATAGAGGAGTGCCCTTCGTTACATAATCACCTTCATGCACCAGCAGGGTTCCTACCTCCACGTTGGAGGATAAGTCCGCTTTCATGGTCGACTCAAGCTTGGGTTCAAACGTTGCTTCCACACTGCACACATAATCGCCTATCGCTGCCGTAGCCGGGGTTTCCGTGGTAAGACCGCCTGGATTTGTAACCTCAATGGTGACATAACGAACGATACGCCCTCCTGTTAAGGTTACATCCATATTGCTGACAGAAGTGACTGCGCCCTGAATCTGCTCTCCCGTATCTGTAAGGGTCAGAACTGCCGCCTGTCCGGCCGTTATCTGGGCTGCCTCTCCGGAGAGGAACGGAAGCTTGATCTTCATGGTTTTATCATCATAAATAGAGGCAATTTCCGTATTGTTTCCTACTTTATCTCCTTCCTTAATGGAAAGCGATTTTATGTACCCGCTCTCTGTGGATTTATAGGTATTTCCGCTGTAATCACCTAAAGCAGAATTATAATCATTCAGCGCAGTTTGATAATTTTCCTGGGCTCTGGACAGGGAGTTATTCACCGATGTCATCTCCGATTCCATGGATGACGTATCAATCTGGTAGAGGATCTGTCCCTTTTCTACCTCGTCTCCCTCTTCAAAATCTGCTGCAATGACTTCTCCTTCCACCAAAGAGGTAATGTCATAGGTATTCTGAGGAGAAATGGTTCCAGAGGAGGATAGCTCAGAGACAATGTCCTGCTTCGTAACTTTTGCAGTTCTTATGCTCTTTGATTCGGCGGATGCTTCCTTTGATTTTTTAAAGCTTGCCGCCGCCATCACTCCTGCCAGCACCGCAAGGATTATGATAAGAAGGATCAAAATCTTTTTTCCCTTTATCCGACCTTTTCTTTTTTCTTTTGAAAATAATTTCTGAATGACTTTTTTCATTCCGGCTTCTCCTGTTAATCTTCTATTCTATATAATCAATGACAGTCCGGGTTTCATTTCCATCCTTATCTACAGACAGGGTATAGACCAGATTCACGGTATCACCTACCCGAAGGTCCCCATAGGAAGAAAATGCAAACTTCATCTCAGTGCTGGTAAGCTCATAGGTGTTGCCGTCATCCAGTATGATTGCTCCCGGTGTCATTAAATCAGAAGAATCATAAACAACGTTTGTGATTTCCCCAAATACGGCGGAGCGTCCGCTTTCATTTTCGTTTCCAATGGTATAAAGCCACACGGTTTTAGAAATGGTATGATAATATACCAGAACTCCGTCTTCGCTTTCCAAGGAAACATCAATCGCATTGCTGGAATTATTAACAGGTTCTCCATCAAGATAAATATTGGCTTCACTAAGCTTAAAAGGCAGAATGGATTTGAGCCTGCTGCTGCTTTTTGCGATCTTCGGTCCCTTGATGCTGTTGTCGACCATTGAAAACGGATCGATCTCCCCATCACTGGTCAATTCGCAGTCCAAGCTTTTTCCAAACATGGTTCCAGATTTCGTATCTGTTTTTAACAAATTATAAAACAGGTTGATGCAGTCTTCTTTATTTAAGACTTCCAAAGCTTCTTTATTCAGATTTTCATCCAATTCCAGAAAATGATATTTGGAAAGCCTGGAACCGGTCTGGTCACCTGTAAAGTCAGAATTTACATAGCCCAAAAGTCCTAAAACTCCTTTTACCCCTTCCTGAAGTGTTATGGAATCGTCTGGTTTAAAATTTCCTCCTAAATATCCGTTCATCCACCCCTGTTCCGCTGCAATCCTGATTTGGGATGCATATTCATGGTTTCTTGGAACATCGGCAAATACGGAAGTGTTGCTGGTCTTGCCGGCCGTGCTTCGATAGGAGGATGCATTTACCAGCATGCTGGCAAATTCTCCCCGCGTTACCGACAGATTCAGATTCCCGGTGTTCATGATTCCCGAAACTCCGACTACCTTTTTTCTTAAATCAAAACTACTTGACGCCTCAGTTATCATAGGGCTGACTGCCGTCGCGGCCATTACAAAAGCCAGGGAAGCCGCTATTTTACGTCCGTTCATCCAGTTTCTCCTCTCATCATTCAAATCTGAAACTTATTTTAACAGGCGCTTATGTCTGTTTTGTGACAGTAAGCTGAAATTAACCTGAAACTTGGTATTTCTGACGAAAAGTTCCTCGTATTCTTTATACCATAGCAGACTCTGGGTATGTTATTTCAGCTTATTTTAAGCTTAATCCATTATGATTAACATAACTAAGGAAAATTTCTTAACTGCCGCGTTCTCCGAATAAATATGCGAGCATATTTGTACGCACAAAAATGTAAGATTGCCTAACAGGCAGTCTCAGCTTATAATAGATGTCAACAGGTACATAATAATAAATATAGGAGAATCGAATCATGAAGGTATTGATTGTAGAAGACGAAGTAAGGCTGGCCGATGCTTTGGGACAGATTATGAAGGAACAACATTACCAGGCTGATATTGTGTATAATGGTACTGACGGTTTGTCCTGCGGTCTTTCCGGGGAATATGACGTCATTGTTTTAGATGTCATGCTGCCGGGAGAAAATGGTTTTCAAGTGGTGAAAAAGCTGAGAGAGGCCCGCATCCAGACTCCTGTTCTCATGCTGACCGCTCGGGATGACATTCAGGATAAGGTAACCGGACTTGACAGAGGAGCTGATGACTATATGACAAAGCCCTTTATACCGGAAGAACTGTTAGCCCGCATCAGAGCCCTCTCCCGCCGCCAGGGAGAAGTGATTGTAGAAGAAATGAAATTCGGAGACTTGACACTTACTCTCTCCGCAAATGATTTATGCTGCGGCACCAAATCCATTCATCTTGGATATAAGGAATTTGAAGTGTTAAAGATCCTTATGAGCAATTCCGGAAGGATCGTTTCAAAGGAAACTCTCATCTCAAGGGTATGGGGCAGCGATTCCGACGCAGAGGACAATAATGTTGAGGCTTATATTTCCTTTTTACGCAAAAAGCTGAATTTTGTGGGTTCAAGGGTGGAAATCAGCACTCTCCGAAAGGTCGGATACCGCCTGGAGGAAACAACATGATAAAAAAATTAAGAAGACGGTTAGTTTTGGTTAACATGATTTTTGTAATAACCATTCTTTCCGCAGTTCTTGGTATCTTTTACTACGCCAATTTTAAACGCATCGAGCGGCAGACCGTCATGGCTCTTTACCAGGCCGCCGACCGAAACCAGCCGGACCATCTGCCGGATAAGGTGGAAATCACCCGCAGACCTCAAAGGAATCTGCCGCCTCTTGTCCCTATTTTCGTGGTTAATTTAAACAATCGCAACTCCATAGAAAACATAAGGGAAAACAATTTAACGGTTACAAGGGAGCTGGCTTCTACCCTGGTGGAGCTGGCAAAAGCAAATGACTCTTCCCAGGGGGAACTTAAGGATTATTCTCTTCGCTACCTTAAAGTTTCCTCCGCAGAGGGTACGAAAATAGTATTTGCAGACCAAAGATATGAACGGAATAATTTAAAAGCCCTCCTGATCAATTGTTTTTTGGTCTTTCTTGCGGCGGTTTTTCTTTTTTTGATCCTGAGTATTTTCCTTTCCCGTCTGGCGTTAAGGCCTGCGGAAACCGCATGGCGGATGCAAAACCAGTTCATTGCCGATGCATCCCATGAACTTAAGACACCTCTTACTGTGATCCTGGCCAATTTACAGATTCTTTCCCTTCATAAGGAATGCACCATCATGGATCAGCAGAAATGGCTGAACAACACAAAAGAAGAGGCAGAACGCATGAAACAGCTTGTGGAAGAACTGCTCTTTTTGGCCCGCTCCGATACTGGGGCCGTCCAGGCCTCCCAGATGGCAATGGCTCCTCTGGATTTCAGTGACATCGTATTAAACGGAGTCCTGCTTTTTGAATCCGTTGCCTTTGAAAATAAGGTGAACCTGGAAAATAAAATTGATCCCGGCATTATCCTGGAAGGCTGGGAAGTCCAGCTAAAGCAGGTAATCAACATCCTGCTGGACAATGCCTGCAAATACGCTGGAAAACATGGTTCCGTATCTGTCAGCTTAAAGAAATCATCCCATAATGCCGTCTTGACCGTTCAAAATACGGGAGACCCTATTCCCGAAAAGGAGCAGATCCATGTCTTTGAGCGGTTTTATCGGACGGATGAATCAAGAGTCCGTAAGGAAGGAGGCTATGGACTTGGCCTTTCCATTGCAAAGACCATTGTTGACCACCATAAGGGAAAGATTAACCTGACCAGCAGCCTTGAAACAGGAACTATTTTTACCGTCAGCCTTCCCCTCTCTTCCCGCCAACATATAAACAGAACATAAAAAAGGAGCAATTGCAGGTTTTTACCTCAATTGCTCCCTTCTTTTATTTATTTAGAAACTGCAATTCCATGATCCTCAATTCTCTTTCTGATACCCAGCATTCTTTCGTCGGTCTGTGCGATCACGTCCGCACACTCCCGCAGTTCTTCGCTGATTTCCTGGGAGTACTCTTCCACTTCTTTTTTATATTTTAATTGGTGGTCCAGACTGGCCCAGAAATCCATGGCAATGGTACGGATCTGGACCTCTGCCCTCATCCATTTTTTCTGGTCGGAAAAGAACACGGGGATCTCTACGATCATATGATAGCTGCGATAACCATTTTTTTTGGGGTGGCGGATGTAATCCTTAATGGCAATGATATGTACATCATCCTGGCGTGCCAGCATATCTGCCACTGCATAAATATCATCAAGGAACGAGCATATTACGCGGATTCCTGCAACATCATCCAGATTTTCCATCATGGATTCCAGGGAAACCGGCAACCCTCTGCGCTGCAGCTTTTCCACAATGCTGATGGGCTTCTTTACTCTTGATTTAACCATTTCAATTGGGTTTCTGGAGTTCCTAACTGACAGTTCATCATTAAGGACTTCCAGCTTTGTCTTGATCTCCCGGATGGCACAGGTATACATCATCATAGCTTCCTGAAACTGGTATGCCTGCTTCATAAGCGGGTCCGGAACCTGAACCAGATTGGGAACATTCACAATGGACTGGTTCAATTCACTATTGGGGTTCATGCTAATATTCATTCTTATCCCTCGAAACTTACATTACTTTAAGCTTTCTCTGCTGCCGAAACTGCCTCGTTAAGCCAGTTCACCTCTAAATACTCGACCGTACCGCCATCCACTGCGGCTGCGATCTGTGGATCAATGGGGATTTTAGCCAGAACAGTAAGACCATTCACTTTGGCTGCTTCATCTACGCGGCTCTCCCCAAATACAGAAATCTGCTTCCCACAGTCCGGGCAAATCAAGTAACTCATGTTTTCCACCAGCCCCAGAATCGGTATGTTCATCTTTTTCGCCATATTTACCGCTTTTTCAACAATCATGGTAACCAGCTCCTGAGGAGAGGTGACAATGATAATTCCGTCCACAGGAAGGGACTGGAACACGGTTAAGGGCACATCTCCGGTTCCCGGAGGCATGTCCACGAACATGTAGTCAATATTATCCCATAGGGCTTCCTGCCAGAACTGTTTCACAGCTCCTGCAATGACCGGCCCCCGCCAAATGACAGGATCCGTCTCATGATCCAGAATCAGATTCGCTGACATCACTTCAATTCCTGTTGCCGTGATAGCCGGGATCATAAGACCACCAGGCGTCATGCCCACACCGTAATCCGAAAGGCCAAAGGCCTTTGGAATGGAAGGGCCGGTTATATCCGCATCAAGGATTGCCGTTTTATAACCTTTCCCGTTCATACCTACAGCCATCAGGGACGTTACCAGGGATTTGCCCACGCCGCCCTTTCCGCTTACAACCCCAATTACCTTTTTTACTGTGCTGGCAGGGTTAAGGGGTTCTAAAAAGCTTACCTGTTCCTCTCGGCTGCCGCAGTTCTCCTGGCAGGTATTACAATTATGAGTACAATTTACCTCACTCATTGATGATTCCTCCTAATGAATTATAGTCTAATATATGGAAGACGGCTTTTTTTAAGCCATCTGTTTCTATCGAATCCGTAACATAACCGGCCGCACTCTTTACTTCGTCAGAGGCATTTCCCATGGCAATACCAAGGCCCGCACCGGTTATCATGGAAATATCGTTATTGCCGTCGCCAATGGCAGCCATCTCACCGGCAGAAAAGCCGTAATGCTCTGCCATCTTCATGATCCCGTTCCACTTACTTCCGCCTGCGGGAATCACATCACAGCCCATCTCATCATGCCAGCGCATGAACTCACAGCCGCAAAGATACTTCTTCAGCTTCTGCTCCATGTCGTAGGATACATAAGGTATTATCTGGTAAATACGCTGGTTTTTGGCCCGTTCTACATTTAAAACCGGAGGAATCCTGGTTCCTATATCTGACTGGACCTTTTCCACTACATGATTCACCATATTGATGTACATGCGGTCCCCTTCCATAAACATACATGGAAATGGCTCTTCCTCCAAAAACATTAAAGTTCTCTCAACTTCACCAGGATCTATGGGCAGATCATAAATGATCCTGTCCCCGCTATAGCAATACTGGCCGTTTAGCGTCACATAGCCGTCAAAGGGAATTCCCTCCAGAAGGTTTTCTTCTTCCATTTCAAGCTTATGGCGACCCGTTGCAATAAACAGCAGGATTCCTGTCTTTCTGGCTTCCAAAAGTGCCTCTTTTGTACTGTCCGGAATCCGTTTTGTTTGAAAATCCCGAAGCGTTCCATCAATATCAAAAAAAATGGCCTTTATCTTCTTTTCCACTTTTCCATCATTCCTTCTTAATCTGATTATTCTTATCTGTGCCCGTCACAACATGCAAACACTTAAGATTATAATATATCTTATCTGAACTTGCAACGCAAAGGAAGATAAAAGGACGTTTTGGGCCGTTCCGACAAGCTGCGATAGCAGCTATGAGGTTATGCCCGGTGAAGCGTGGCACGCTGTGAGCAAGCAGGGCCGCAGATTGCAAATATCCGATTCTTGGCAAAAGGCCTGTGCCGTCATCAATGACGCTACAGGCCTTTGTTTTTTATTTTGTTCCCGCAGTCCTAACATTACGGATAGTTTTAAAAACCCCCATGGTATCCAGCGCTTTTGACATGGAATAAAAAATCATGGAATCAATCGGCCACATGACCAGGTTTTTAAGTGCCCTTGCCGGAAGAAGTACCATAAAGCCCTTTCCGTACAGGATAGAAAGACACATGGTATTAAGTATCACGTTACATACCAGCATGACTAAAAGCTTGGAAACCAGGACCCTTCTTAAGGTGATCGGCTTTCTGTAATACATGCAGCCATACATGATACCTGCCAGAACAGTTACCAGGGTCAGTCCCGGAAAAAATGCTCCCGTAGGCTTTAAGAGGTATTTAAGCACATCCATACTTCCGGAAAAAAGGCCTCCTACTACCGGACCAAACAGGTATGAAACCATTCCATTGGGAATGGAAGAAAAACTGATCCGGATGTAATTTCCCATGTTAATGGAAAACATGCCCAAAACAATTGCTACTGCGCCAAACATGGCGGCTGTGGTAATGGTTCTTACAGACTTCAGCTCTCTGTAAGAATCGGTGAACAAAGTGACGAATTTTTTCATAAAAAATACCTCCTTTGCAGACCTCTAACTACAACCGGAGATAATATTCCTATCTTCTGATGCAGCGGGATGCGACCGATGTACCGCAAGAAAATCTTTTCGTCCGGCTGACAACTCCCTGTTCAGCTGGCACTTAACGCACACGGGTCTACTCTGCGACTATTAAATTGTATTTTGTAACGCCATCAGTATATCATAGATTTCCTGGAAAGCAAATATTTTTTTTAGATTTTCTTCCTTTCTCCACTATGTAATGAACAAAAAAAGCGATCAAAACGCCAAGAATCAGCCCTCCCAGTACATCGGTGGGAAAATGAACAAACAGATACATTCTGGAAAAACCGATAAGCGCCGCCAGTATCAGGGCCGCAGTTCCCCATTTCCGATTGTAAAGCCAGATGCTAACAGCTCCTTCAAAAGATGCCAGGGTATGCCCGGAGGGAAAGGAATAGTCTCTTGGATTATGAATTAAAAGGGGCACGCTGCTGTCGATCCAACAAGGCCTTTCTCTGGCAATCACGTTCTTAAGGAACGTATTTCCAACCAAAAAGCCGGCTGCCAGGGATAAAATAACACAAAGTCCCACGATTCTTGTCTTTTTAAAACACAGCAAAATAACTCCGGTGAGGATCCAGAAAATCCCGTGATCTCCCAGACTGGTTATCTCCTTCATAAGCACATCCAGCCAGGGAGTATGTAACGATTGTAAAAAATACAGAATACCAAATTCCGTACCAGCCATCATGATTTTTTACTCCTTTTCATTCATGTGTCTATTATATCAAGCAATGAGCCAACCTCCTCTTTAGCGGCATTTGGCGAATGCAGAGAAATATTAGGCACTAGTATCTATTATACATTGTTCTCCTTAAATTTAACAACAAAAAAATTGCCATGATAATAAAACCATTTGACAAGCCCTAAATTTAAGTTTAGGATAAACCATAGTTGAAAAGTCAGGAAGGACACTAAGGAGGCTATTTAATGAAATACATCAGACAATTCACTATAATTCTATTTATATCTCTGGCAGGAGAAATCATACATCTGTTGGTTCCTCTTCCGGTCCCCGCAAGCATCTATGGTCTACTGATCATGCTGATCGGGTTAAGGAAGAAATGGATTCCATTGGAGGCAGTCGAGGACGTCAGCATATTTCTCATAGACATCATGCCATTGATGTTTATCCCGGCGGCCGTCGGACTTCTGGATTCCTGGGGAGTACTAAGGCCCATTTTAGTTCCTTTTCTGGTCATCACCCTGCTTTCCACAATCATCGTGATGGTAATTACCGGAAAAGTGACTCAGCTATTTATTAATAACAACAGAAATGGAAAGGCAGAAAAAAATGAGTAATACAGTAAGTGATTTTTTGTTTTTTGGTGCAGTGCTCAGTCTCTTAAGCTATGAGCTGGGACTCCGTTTAAAGAAAAAATTCAAATGGGCTATCTTCAACCCTCTTTTAATATCCATCTGTGTTGTCATGGTATTTCTGTCTGTATTTCACATTGATTATGAGGTGTACGATAAAAGCGCCAAATACATCAGTTATCTTTTAACGCCGGCCACCATTTGCCTGGCAATCCCTCTTTACCGCCAGATGGAACTGCTTAAGAAGCATTCAAAAGCCATTATAGCCGGAACCCTGACCGGGGTTTTCACCACAATGACCACCGTACTGCTTCTGGCTCTGGTCTTTGGTTTAAATCATCAGGAGTATGTTACATTTCTGCCAAAGTCCATTACCACAGCCATTGCAATGGGAATTACGGAGGAAATGAAGGGATATGTGACCATAACGGTAGCCAGCATCATCATCACTGGCATCCAGGGAAGCATCATTGCGGAAGCTGTGTGCAAGATATTTAAAATTACGGACCCCATTGCCAAGGGCATTGCCATCGGTTCAGCTTCCCATGCCGTGGGAACTACAAAAGCTTTGGAAATGGGGGAAATCGAAGGGGCTATGAGCAGCCTTGCCATAGCAACCTCCGGACTTTGTACCGTTATATTTGCTTCTGTATTCTCTGGCTTCCTGTAATATCCTCTCCCATCTCAAAGAGTTCTGCTTGAGAAGGGATTAACTTGCAAAGATAACAGGAGGTTTAAAAAGCATAATTTCAAAAGTTATGCTTTTTAAACCTCCTGTTGTCTGACCTGTTAATTCTATATTTGATTAACCCTAAAGCATTTGAAGAATCTCCTCCAGACCAAAGTTTTTATCCGTCCGGAATATTCGTTCCATTTCATTGAGGTTCACATCCGAATGCTCTACCTCTCGGGAAAACCGGTGAGACAGATGAACAAATTCCTTAAAATCCAGGCTGCCGTCATTTCTTTTAAAAACAGCCTGGGCTATTTCCTGAATAAGAATTGTGCTTACTGCGGCAAGCTTTACTTTCACATAGGGGTGTTCGTCATAAACAGCTCCGCAGAAATAGGTGAAGATAAAGTATACCATAAGCTGTTCGCTCCACCGCTCCCATTGACGCTTACGGCCTTCATCCTCCATTAAATACCAGTGAAAAGCTTTTCTGTTTTCCTCATAGCTTTCTGCACCGGCATCAAACAATATCCTTTTAAGAGTACCCAAATATTGTGGCCAGCTCTCATTAAGCACTTCAAGCTTTCCAAACAGAGAAAACCATTTCTTCATCTTTTTATAACGGATCCTGTCTTCTATCCTGCGAACAGCCATTTTCTTTTCTACCATCTCGGCTCCGGCCGTCCCTTGATACCGTTTCATTAATTCATCCAACTCAAATAATTTTTCCTCATTGATTCTCCGTTGCATATCATGAGAAAACCCCAGTGCCATGGCAGTGCGCAGACTGCAATCCATGTCCCGGTTTTGCAGGAAGGATAAAATCAGGTCCCTTGCATCCATAAGCTTGGTAAACAATAAAAAATCAAAATCAGGATAGGACTCCTTTCTTTCATCCTCTTTTGTAAAAAAACGGACAGGATCTTTACAGCCAAGAATCAGACCGGCAGCTTCCTCACAGGATAAGGACAGAGAAATTTCCCTGACCCCTTCGTATTCTTCTATATGCCTTGGATAATCCCGGCAGGTTTTGCAAAGCATTCCCGGGCCGGCTTCTTTATAGATATCGCACAGATTGTCCTTATTTAAGAACGCACACCGGCCGTCACACTGCTTAAAGGAGCCATTTTTCCAGTCAATCCACTGATTAAGCCTTCTGCCAAAAGCATCCTTTCGCATTTGGTATCGTTTCTTAGTATGATCATCGATCATGATGGCCCAGCCTGCACAGCAGGTATCCGGGCACTCTCCGGCTACACAGCGGAATTTATTATAATAATGAGGTATTGTATACTGCATAAATAATTGCTCCTGTTTTTGATAACGATTATACCTCAAATAAAAATGGGGTGCAACCCATTTAAATGAGCGGAACCCCATTTTATAATCAGATTATAATTTCCCAAATGCAAGGAACAAAAACAGTATACCGCTGACCCAGGTCAAATCCCAGCCTTTTAACGCTGCAATCTTATGTCCCAGAAATAGGCCGATATACATGACGGCAGTACCCACAACCATGGCGGAAAGGGCCGTAAGCCCCGGTGGAATCATCAGAAATCCGGATAAAGCCCCAGCTACCAGACTGTCCAAGGACATGGCCAGGGAAAACATGATGGTTTCCTTCCAGGACAGAGACTTCGAGTGATCCCAGTCTGCCGCCAAAGGATTCCCGTATATATTTATGATGATGCTCAGGCCGGAAATAGAGAATGTAAGATTCTTTTGAACGTTTACATGGTTGTTAATATATTTTTTAATGGTATAATCCAGAAGCTTTATAATGCCCAGAAGAAACAGGCAGGAAAATGCAGCCCCTTTTGCAAAACTTTCCGGTACCAATCCGCTGATCACGCTTCCAAATATAAGAGCAGCTCCCAGACAGCCGCTGCAAATCAAATTTACTGCGATAACCTTTCCGCAGGAAATCTTCAGACGGTTAGCCCCGTAGGCAATGCTGGCAACAAAGGTGTCGGTGCAAAGCGCCAGCACAAGAATTAATATATCACGCATATCCTGGCAAACTTACCTTTTTATTTTAATATATTCATTCATGGCCTGTCTGGGACCCCGGAATCTATCGAATTTTCCACTCCTATACAAGAACAAAAAAGCAGGGGCTGTAATATGCCCCTGCTTCTTGCCTGTTTATTACTGGCACAGCTTCTTAAATTCATCTGCAACAAACTGTACCTGGGGTCCTACGATAACCTGTACGCTGGTCTTACCTGGCCTGATGACACCGGCAACGCCTGCGGATTTGATCTTCTTCTCGTCTACCAGAGTATAATCTTTGATCTCCAGTCTTAATCTTGTAATACAGTTATCGATGCTGGTGATGTTATTCTTACCGCCAAGTCCTTCCAGAAGAATGGAAGCAACTGCCGTATAGTCGTTATTGGAAAGAGTGACTATGTTTTCATCTACATCATCATCTTCTCGTCCCGGAGTCTTAAAGTTAAACATTAAGATTGCAAGGCGGAACACGAAGTAGTAAACAGCTGCATAAACAAGGCCCAGCGGGATAATAAGCAGAGGATTTACAGCCATAGGAGCCTTAAAGCTCAAGAACCAGTCAACGAAACCTGCACTGAAGTTAAAGCCTGCACGTACAGGAAGCAGGGCGCAGATTGTTAAGGAAATACCAGTTAAAATTGCATGGATTAAGTAAAGGCCTGGAGCAAGGAACATGAAAGCGAATTCCAGAGGTTCCGTTACGCCTGTAAAGAAGGAACAAACTGCTGCTGCAAGCAATAAACCATATGCATTTTTCTTTTTACCAGGTTTTGCGGTATGATACATAGCCAAAGCTGCAGCCGGAAGACCGAACATCATAACCGGGAAAAATCCTGTCATGTACTGACCTGTCTGACCCAGGACACCATTTCCTGACCAGAAATTACCAAGGTCGTTTACTCCTGCAACGTCAAACCAGAATACGGAGTTCAGTGCGTGATGGAGACCTACCGGGATCAGAAGACGGTTGAAGAAACCATAAATACCAGCTCCTATTGCGCCCAATCCCAGGATGCCCTTACCAAATGCAACCAATCCTGAATATACAACCGGCCATATAAAGAATAAAACAAGGCAGGCTACCAAAGAAACAAGTGCTGTGACAATGGCAACAGACCGTTTACCACTGAAGAATGCCAACGCATCAGGAAGCTTGGTATTCTTAAACCTGTTATAGCAGCTGGAACCGATAATACCGGATACGATACCGATAAACTGGTTTCCAATCTTACCAAAAGCAGGATTCACTTCGCTGACATCAATTCCTTTCAGCATGGCAACCACTCCAGGTGAAAGAATCGTCTGAATCATCAGCCAGGAAACAATGGCTGCAAGTGCTGCGGTACCCTCATGGTCATCTGCCATACCAACACCTACACCGATTGCAAACAGAACTGCCATGTTATCGATGATGGCGCCTCCTGCCTTAATTAAAAAGGCAGCAATGGCACTGTTAGCCCCCCAGCCGGTGGGGTCAATCCAGTAACCAATTCCCATCAGGATGCCTGCCGCAGGCAAACATGCCACCGGAAGCATCAATGACTTACCTAGTTTTTGCAAATACTTCATCATAATAAAGAAACCCCTTTCTTTTTGTCCTAACGGACATTTTTTATCCACACCTGCTGCCAAGCAGGTTCAGATCACATTTCTTCCAAAACGGTGCAAAGCGCGGTCATGGCCGCCGCCTCATCCTCTCCGTCAAACCGAAACCGGATGATGCTTCCTCTTTTGGCTCCAAGCCCCATTAATGCCAAAAGGCTTTTACAATCCGCTTTGTCTGATTCCCACTGGGCTTCTATGCTGCACGAATATTTCCTTGCTTCCATAAAGATCATGGAAGCCGGCCTGGCATGAAGTCCCAGGGGATCTTTTAATTCATACAAATACTCCCTCATTTTAATACCTATAATTCGATGATTGGTTCCAGTTCCTTTACCTGCATCCCTGTATGGCATACCATATCCGGATAATTCGGCGTATTACAGACGATAACCGGAGTAATCACCTCATATCCTGCTTCCTTTATGGCTGCCATGTCAAATTCAAGAAGAAGCTCCCCAGCTTTCACTTTGTCTCCTTGCTTTTTATGAGCAGTATAATGCTCCCCTTTTAAATTGACCGTATCAAGTCCTACATGGACAATGATCTCAGCGCCTTCCGGAGTCGTTATGCTGACAGCATGCTTTGTCTCAAACACCACCGTCAGGATTCCGTCGGCCGGAGCCACAATTCTACCTTTTGCCGGAATAATGGCGACTCCTTTTCCAAGAATCTCCTGGCTGAATGTGGGATCATTCACTTCACTTAAGGGTACTACTGTTCCTTCAACCGGGGCCAGAATTTTTTCTCTTTCTTTTTCTCCCCCTCCACCGAATATTTTTTTTAATGAATCAAACATAAATGATTCTCCTTTCTACTATAGCCTCATTCTCTTGATGTGAACCGCCAGATATGCGGTCTCTTCTTCTGTTACATCGTGATGGTATGTTTCCATGATATAATCCTTAATTTTTAAACTGCACCTATATTCCTCCGGGTACATCTCGGATATTAATTGGTTAAATTCAACATTCCCGCTGTTTAACAGCTCCTTTGTAACGATTCTTTGTGCCAGAAACCTTAAATGGGTAACAAACCGCTGATAATTTAAAGACATTTCATCAGGTTCCATTGAAAAATATTCTTTCACAATCCCTACGGTATTCTGGATCAGGTTTGTGATATCAATGGTATCACGCATGGCGGTATTAAATTCCGCATTGACGATGTGAAACGCAATGAATCCCGCCTCGTCAACAGGAAGGGTTATTCCTATCCTCCGCTCAATTAATGCGATGGCGTATTCACCGATTAAGTATTCCTCTTTGTAAAAGGTTTTTATCTCATTAAGCAGAGGGTTAGAAAACTTCATCTTCTGCTTAAATCGGTGAATGGCAAAATTGATGTGGTCCGTCAGCGTTATGTATATGTTTTGATTAAGACTCCTGTTTAATACGCTTTTCGCGTAATTTATGATTTCCGTAGAAACCTGGATGTGTTCAAGGGGAAGGTTCACCAGCAATTCTTTAAATTTGTCAACATTGTTCTGGCTGTCCAGACGGAATACTTTTTCAACTGCGCTCTCCGGAATCTCTTTTCCCGGCTTCATACCGAAACCGATTCCCCTGCCCATGACTATAATTTCTTTTCCATCCGGCTCCAGCGCACTGACAATATTGTTATTGATTATTTTGTCAATTTTCATACAATGTCCCATCCTATAAAATAAAAAACCAACTTCGACCACGAAAATAAAATTTCATTTTCCATAATCAAAATTGGTTTTGCCTGCTTTCCAGTAACAATCCACTTTATATATCCTTGCTATAACTATACCAGTTATTTCAAAAAAGTCAATAAAATTTTATACATTATTTATATTTTTTATAATTCCTCGATTTTTTGCCTAAATCCTCTCTCCTTTAATTTCCCGAAGGATCAAAAGCATCTCTTAAAGCGTCTCCAATGAAATTAATACTGACAACCAGCAATATGATCATCAGTCCCGGCGGTACCCACAACCATGGCTTGGAAGTGAGGATGGAGATGGATTGAGCTCCATTTAACATATTGCCAAGGCTGGACTGTGGCGGTTGAATCCCCATACCAAGAAAGCTTAGGGCTGCTTCATCTAACATCGATATGGCGATAACCGAAGTCGCATATACCAGAATGGGTGCGACCGTATTGGGAAGTATCTCAGAAAACAGGATATAACGCTTTGGCATTCCTGCGACGCGGTCCCCCTGAATAAAATTCATCTCCCGGATGGATAAAACATTCCCTCTGACCAGCCGGGCAATTCCGGGCCAATCAACAAAACCGAGAATCAGAATAATATTTAAAAGGCCCGGGCGAAAGATCGCGGCAGAAACTAATACAAGCAGGATATAAGGAAAGGACATGACCATATCAGTAAACCGCATGATAATCATATCAAGGATTCCTCCGAAGAACCCGGATACCAGGCCCAGAACCACACCCACAACCGTGGATACAGCAGTAGCAGCAAATCCTACCAACAATGAGATTCGAACGGCGTACAGCATTCTGCTTAATACATCCCTTCCCACCTGGTCGGTTCCAAGCAGATGCTTTAAGGAAGGCGGATCGCTGAATCCACCGACCACCTTATTCGGGTCATAAGGCGAAAGAACCGGCGCCAGCAGCGCACATAGGAGGATTATAGCCAGGAACACGGTGCTGGCCACAGCCAATTTGTGTTTTAAGAACCGCCTCATTACCGTATTGCGGTATGCATTATCTTCACTGATTATTGTTTTATCTCTATTCATACATTTTCTCCTGCTTTTAATACGTAATCGTCGGATCTACCAGTGCGTAGATGATATCTGTCAGCAGGTTTGCCACCAGAACAACAATGGCGGACATCAGACAGACGCCCATAATGACCGGATAATCTCTGCTGATAATTGCACTCATGGTCATCATCCCGAGCCCTGGCCAGGAAAATACCTGTTCTATGATGATGGCTCCGCCAAACAAGATCGGTATATGCATCCCGAATACAGTAATGACCGGAATTAACGCATTGCGAAGCGCATGTTTATTAATCACCAGAAATCGGCCAATTCCTTTTGCCCTTGCCGTTCGCAGATAATCCATCCGAAGTATCTCAAGCATGGCGCTGCGGATATAACGGATATTTGTCCCCGCCATGGAGGTCGCCAATACAATCACAGGCATGATCATATGCCTGAGGACATCAATGGCACTTTTCTGCGCTCCCAGGGTATACATACCGCTGGAGGGCAGCCAGCCAAGCCTGACGGTAAAAAGATAGATCAGCACCAATGCCAGGAAAAAACTGGGGACACTGCTTCCAAGGAAGGAAAGCGTAACTACGGTATAGTCCTGCGGTGTATATTTGTGGACTGCGCTATAGATTCCTGCCGGTACCGCAATCAGCATACTGACAAATAACGAGACGGACATGAGCAGTAACGTTGGCCCAATATAGATTTTAATCATTTGGCTTACCGGTTGGAAACTCTTCATGGAATATCCCATGTTGCCCTGAAGTAGATTTGTCAGCCAGATCCAGTATTGTACATAGACAGGCTTATTAAGGCCCAAAGCTATTCTTTTCGTTTCGATGGCCGCCTCGGACACTCTGGGGCCCTGGAGCAGTTCCAATGGACTTCCTACCATAGTCATGATCAGAAAATCGATTACGGTTATGCCTATCAGGACCGGGATAGCGATAAGAATACGCTTAATAATATATTTAAGCATCCGCACCCTCCTTTGGCCGTTTACCCAGGGTCAGCACCGGACAGGCCGCCAGGTGCCCGCTTCCTGGCTGGACCTGGATCAGCGCCGGCTCCGATCGTTTGCATTCCTCTATGGCATAGGGACACCGGCTGTGAAAATGACAGCCGGAAGGAAGATCCTTATTGGAAGGCAGTTCCCCCTGCAATATTACTCTTTTTCTGCCTCTGGCCTCAGGATCGGGAATCGGTGCTGCACTGCACAATGCCTGCGTATAAGGGTGCACCGGATTATCAAACAGTTCTTTTGCATCCGCAAGCTCCACAATTTTCCCAAGATACATGACGGCAATTCGGTCACTGATGTATTTGACCGCATCCAGACCGTGGCCAATAAACAGATAGGTAAGCTTTAGCTCCTTTTGCAGATCACGAAGCAGATTAAGAATCTGAGCCTGTATTGATACATCAAGGGCACTGACCGGCTCATCACAGATGATCAGCCTGGGGTTAAGAGACAGCGCTCTTGCGATTCCAATCCTTTGCCGTTGCCCGCCGGAGAACTCATGAGGATAACGCCCCTTCGTATTTTTCGGAAGTCCCACCATATCAAGCAGGCGGTCAACCTCCCTATGGACATTCTGTTTTGTAGTGACGCCATGATACAGCATTGGATAGGATAGAGTTTCAAAAATACGTTTTTTCGGATTAAGGGAGGTATAAGGATCCTGAAACACCATCTGTATCTGGGTGCGGATTTGCCTCATTCCAGCCGCCGACCGGTCCGTGAACGGCTGTCCTTCATATACAATGCTGCCCTCTGTGGGAGTTTCTAACGCTGCCAGCTGCCGCCCTATGGTGGATTTGCCACAGCCGGATTCACCTACCAGTCCCAGAGTTTCTCCCGGATATAGTTCAAAATCCACACCGTTCACAGCATGGATGAACCCAACTGTATGTGGAATAATACCGTCGCGAACCGGATAATATTTTTTTAATCCCTTTATCTCTGCCAGAGGTTGTCGTTCCTTTTGCATTTGTTAATTCCTTCCTGACGCCTGCGTCTTCTTCTCCCGGATTTCTTCTGCCCGCCAGCATCTTATCCCGTGACTATCTTCTATTTCAACCAGACTTTGCTCCAGATCACAGCCATCGGCCAAATACGGGCAGCGGTTTGCAAAGCGGCAGCCGGTGATCTCACCGTAATGCTCTGGAACAGTACCCTTAATCGTCAGCAGTTCTCTCTCTTCTTTATCTCTGATACTGGGAATGGATTTCAGCAGAGCCTGTGTATAAGGGTGTCCCGGCTTTTTAAATAAATCGAGAACGCCTGCCTCCTCCACAATCTGTCCGGCATACATAACCATAACCCGGTCCGCCATTTCTGCAACCAGTCCCATGTCATGGGTAATTAAAATGATTGACATATGAAGCTCTTCACGCAAGTTCCTTAAGAGTTCCATAATTTGTGCCTGAATCGTAACATCCAGCGCAGTGGTTGGCTCATCCGCAATGAGAAGCTTCGGATCACAGGCAAGCGCCATGGCGATCATTGCCCGTTGCCGCATTCCTCCAGACAGTGTATGCGGATATTTGTTCATAATAGAAGAAGGATCCGGAAGCCCCACCTTATCCAGGAGGAGCAGTGCCCGTTCCTTCGCTGTTTTCCTGTCCAGGTTCATATGTATTCGCATAGCTTCCATGATCTGGTTCCCAATGGTGAATAACGGATTTAAGCTGGCCATGGAATCCTGAAAGATCATGGTCATCTTACTTCCGCGAATACGGTCCAATTCCTCATCCGGCAGATTAAGCAGCTCCTGCCCGTCAAAGACCACCTTACCTCCTGTGATTTTACCATTTTCTCCAAGCAGACCCATGACCGACAGAAGCGTAACGCTCTTGCCGGAGCCGGATTCTCCAACGATGCACAGGATCTCACCTTGATTTACACGAAGGCTGACCCTGTCTAAACATTTGATATCTCCGGCACCGGTAGAGAACGCCATTTCCAGCGAATCTACTTCCAGCAGCGGTGTCATTGTGTCACATCCCATTGGTGGATATTATTAAAAGAGCCATATACATCCGGCGTTGCATTCTCCACCCTTTTATTCACAGCTCCGATTGCACTTATGATATAGGCAGAAATCATTGGGGCCTCCTGCTGCATGACGGTATCGATCTTTCTATATTCTTTCTTGATTTCACTAATGTCACTGGTAGCCTGGGTTGCCGCCAGGGCCTGTGTTACGGTATCATTCACATAGCCGGTCCAACCGTCCGCAGATAATAACCAGTTAACGTCCGGATAAGGATCTACCGGTGCATAGGTATACTGCACTGCCAGCAAATCAAAATCCTTACTTCCCGCTTTGGTCATTAAGCTGGATAAGTCCACGGTTGTCACCTGAATCTTAAGTCCGATTTCCTGCAGCTTCGCAGCGATATAATCTGCGGCCTGGCAGAAAGTGGAATCTCCACTGTTTACATAGAAGTTCAATGTCCTTGAATCATCCCAGCCGTCTGCAACTGCCTGGGCGACTAATTCCTTTGCTTTTTCCGGATCATAAACAGCGGGCGTAAGGCCCTCATCATAGAAAGGTCCCGCACTGGACAGGAAACCGTCAACCACTTCGCCTTTTCCGTTTAAAAGCCCTGTTATTATGGATGGGCGGTCAATTCCATAAAGAATCGCCTGACGGATGCGGGGATCCGTAACCGTGGTGGTATTAAAGAAGATCGACTGGTTGATAACAGGAGCACCATAGTTGACCGTCACATTCGCAAGGGCTTCTACGCTGGCATAATCCTCCTGCAGGATATTGCCGGTGGTCTGCTGCACAAAATCAATCTCTCCTGATTGCAGCCCGGTCAGCAATTGTGCCGCAGGTACGATCTTGATATTTAACCTGTTAATCTTTGGAGCGCCCTTCCAGTATGTATCATTTGCCTCATAGGACACATAATGCTGCAAATCAACGGAAGTGATGCGGTAGGGTCCGTTAACTACCGTCGGAGCGTTGAACCAGTCATAACCTGCCAGATCCTCATCCGCTACGTTCTCAAGAACATGTTTGGGCAGTGTCAGTATATAGCGTCCATATGTATTCTGGAAGGTGGTAAGAGCCATCTGATATTTGGTCGTGAATTCGACGGTTTTATTGTCGATTGCTTTAACACCGGATATCTCCGTCGCTCCCGCCTCCGAAAATCCATCGTCGCCCACGCCTTCAATGGCATAGAGCGCCATGCTTGCATTGGCACGGACAGGGCTTGACAGCTTAAGAACGGTGTATACGACGTCATCCGCAGTTACTGCCTGACCGTCGGACCAGCTTGCGTTCGGATCAATATTCACTGTAAAATGAATATTGTCCTCCGTAGTAATAGAAGAAGCCAGCATCCCCTCAAACTCCAGATTGCTGTTTAATTCAACAAGAGGCAGGAATTCCATTGCCGTGGAGGTCTTCATGATCTCAGTTGCATCCATCAACAGTGGGTTGACGCTGCTGATAGAATCGGTCATTCCAATATTAACGATCTTATCCTCCGAACTCTCACCTTTTGCGGAATTATCCTCTGCCGCATTTCCCTTAGCCGGATTCTCAGCTCCCGGATTGGAATTTGGCTTTGCACAGGCCGCAAGAGATACTACCATGCCGAAAACAAGCATGGATCCAATTACCTTATGCAGTTTTTGAAAGACTACTTTTTTCATAATTGTCCTCCTCCTTAAATAAACATAATTTTCTCAGATATTTGTCCTGCGCATTGTACGCATTTCTTATATTAAGAATACATATATGTTTAGTATGAAATATCCTTTTTTACATAGTATTATGATTTTGTTTTTTTGTCAACCATATTAATTACAATCTGCAGCAAGTCCTTATAAGAACACCCTAATCGTCTTACACACTGTTTCATGACAGCAAAGAAGTCCGGAACGCCCTGTTTATCAGGCCTCCCAGACTTTTTACTCAACCATCAGAGATGGGATAATTTAATAATGCTTCTTTTTAAATACAATTCTTTTTAAGTTCGTCTCTCAACCGCTCCAAAGCCTTTTTTTCCAGCCTGGATACGTAGGATCTGGAGATTCCCATGACATCCGCGATCTCCCGCTGTGTATACTCTTTTCCTCCATGCAGACCGTACCTCATTCCGATTATGGTTTTTTCATTTTCCTTAAGACAACTGTCAAAGGCCTCATACAGTTCCTTAATATCCTGTTTTAAAATAATAGATTCCAGAGTCTCCTTATTTTCCATTTCAATGACATCTACTAGACTTACAGTCTCTCCATCCTTGTCTACGCCGATGGGTTCAAACAAAGAAACCTCTTTTGAATATTTCTTGTTCGCACGAAGAAGCATTAGGATTTCATTTGCTAGAGTCACCTTGCGGCTCTGGTAATTCAGGCACCTTCGAGCCAAACAGGTACAGATGAACATTCTCTCCATCCCATATGACCTTATACACAAATGTACGGACCGCCGCCCGTCTTTGCCGGACATCCATAAGGTCTATCACCTGTTGAAAAGAAGACAGGGTCTGCTTAATGAACTGTAATTCTGTATCGGAAAGCTCTTTATTTTCTGTGTTAAGGGAAAGCTCCCATAACCGTCGCTCCATTTCCCCTTTTCTTTTATGGAGTCCTTCGATTTGCTGTATGATATATCCTTCTGCCCCGGTTCCTCCGGCTTTTCCAAGGGAGGCCGCCAGTCCGTTTATTTCTCCTTCCATATTCTTCAGTTCACCCTTTAAACGGGATATATCCCATTCCGCTTCCTCTTTGCTGTCATCCACTGCCTTTTTGCTCCGGCAAAGCTGCTTTTGAAATTCACTCCAATCCACAGATATTTTTTTGATTTCCTCCAAGACCATCTGATCCAGCATATTTCCATTAACATTCTTCATTCCGCAGCATTTCATACGGCTTTTTTCCTTCATGGTGCATAAATAAGAATAGATCTGTTCCCCTTCGTCATTGTACCGGCCGGACAGCTTTGGCCGCATATAACCGCCGCAGCCGCCGCAAAAGAGAATTCCGGACAGCAAAGCCACATTACTGCGGGGTTTCCGGTAATTTTTTGATTTATTTTGGTCCAGCTGCAGTTGAACCTTGACCCACATGGAGCCGGAAATCACTCCTTTATGCTTTCCAACTGCCACGATCCATTCTTCCATATCTTTCATCTCGTGAGTTTTTCCGGCTTTTTGAAGGGTACGGTTATATGCAATCACCCCATGGTTTCCGTCAAAGGCTTCTCTTTCTGCAAACAGATCCACGTTCTTTTCCCGTAAATACTCATAGGCCTCCTGATCTGCAATCATATAAACCGGATTGGTCAATATTCCTTTTAATGCAAAACGGCTGAATAAACGGTCATATTTTGTCCTATGACCATTCTGGAGCAAATAGGTTTCAGTCTGAGTCAGTGATCCTGTCTCTAAGAATTTCTCGTAAATAACCTTGATTAGATTTGCCTCTTCCGGAATCATCTTAAGCTTAAATGCTTTTTTCACCTTACCGTCTATGGTCACGGAGGACACGCTCTCCGACGTATAACCCGTAGGAGTATTTCCTCCCAGCCATCTTCCGCTTTTGGAGAGCTCCAGCATATTATCCCGGATGCGTTCCGCAATTGTCTCTCTCTCCAACTGAGAGAAAACAGAAGCAATGTACATCATGGCCCGCCCCATGGGAGAGGATGTGTCAAATTGCTCTTTTATGGAGATAAAGGAAATATGAAGTTCATTAAGTTCTTCAATCAGATTTGCAAAATCACCGATATTACGGCTTATCCGGTCAAGACGGTAGCATACCACCGCCGTAAATTTCTTCTTTTTTGCTTCCTGCATCATGACTTTAAACTGAGGCCGTTCAAGGTTTCCACCGGAGAACCCCTCATCCTCATATACACAGGCGCTGTCAGCGAAACACGCTCCATAATGTGCGGAAATGTATTGTCTGCACAGCTCGATCTGGTTTCCGATGCTCTCTCCTTTTCCGGTAAATTTTGATTTTCTTGAATAAATTGCAAACCGCTCTTTCCCGGCTTCCACCTGGCCCTTCCTCCTTACTAAAGCATTACGCTGCGTTTTGCCCCCTTAATCCCAAACATACAGGACATGGGAGGCAACATACATTATAATAACAGTCTATATCAGGTCCGTTTATGAATATGATCGTATATCAGCCCAAAACAGAAGAAGACAGAAAAGAATTGAGAAAAAAAGCTGCACTCCTGCATAGTCAGGCTGTCATTCAATACATCCAGCAGCTTTCCTGCCCGAATGACCAAAAACAGGCTCTTATGGAAGAGCTTCACACAATCTGAATTGTATTCATATACTTCCCGCTTAAGAAAACATGAGTGGCGCAGGACACGCAGGGATCAAAAGACCGTATGATCCTTCCGATTTCCATAGGCTCTGTTGCATCTTTTACAGGTGCCCCCATCAGTGCCTGTTCTCCGGTTCCCTTCATTCCATTTGTCTGTGTTGACAGATTCCATGCAGACGGGGTTATGATCTGGTAAAAGGCTATCTTACTGTTGTCAATATACAGCCAATGGCCCAGGGCTCCCCGTGTCGTATCCACCAGTCCTTTCCCCGATGCCTGCACAGGAATCTCATATTCCCTCTGCATGGATACTCCCGGGATCAGATGATCGATAAGGGTCTGCATAATTTCCACAATTTTCTTAGCTTCCAGCACTCTTGCAATGGTCCGGTCCATGGCAGAGATCCCGTTTCTGTACTCGCCGGAGAGTCACTGCCTTGCCAACGGCCCTACCTCATAAGGGATATTATTGTATCTCGGCGCTTTTATCCAGGAATATGCCTGGGGTTTATTTCTGTCCGGTTCATCATTTTCGTTGAACCAGGCGTATTCGTCTTCCTGAGTTATAAGGGCAGGATCAAAGGGGGATGTCTGTCCATTAGAATAAACCAGAGGATCCACATAGAGCGTTCCTAAATTTTTATAATGGTTAAAGCTCCCATAGGAAAGTAAGTTGCCGTAGCCTCCGCCGTAATGATAATACTCCGGATAAAAGGTTCCGATTGTGTATACGTCCGGAACCATTTTTTCAATGATAAACTGTCCAATGTCATATAGGATAGATTTTATGGTAATGATCTTATCTGCTGAGATCGGCGAAGTGATCCCTCCAATGAATATTCCGTGATTATGAGGAACTTTTCCTCCAAGAATGGCCAGCATCTGATGCGCAGCCCTGCTGAACTGAAGGGATTCAAAATAATCGTTTACCATTTTATCGTTTATGTCCTTTGGAAGCCTGTAATCATTGTGATCTGTCTTAAACAGCGGATAATCCTCAGGAAGCTTTACAAAATCCGGCAAGGTAAACTGGTAAAAATGTCTTAAGTGATTTTGCAGGAACTCGCAGGCATGAAGAAGGTCCCTTAAATACCTTCCCTGCTCAGAGGGGACAATGTTCAATGCTTCTTCCAGGGCAAGAGCAGAAGCCATGGAATGTGCGGTTGAACAGATACCGCAGATGCGCTGTGTAAAATAAACAGCATCAAAAGGACTTCTGCCCTGAAGCATTTTTTCAAATCCACGGAACATCAGGCCTCTCATTTTTGCATCCACCACTGACCGTTCTTCAATATCGGCATCAATTTCCATGAAGCCGCTGATACGGGTCACAGGATTAATGGTTATTCTCTCGGCCATATTTACTCCCCTCTCATAGTGTCATAGGTGATAAAAGGCTCCATTGCATCAGGAAATCCAAACTGAGCACACCCGATGCAGGGCGAATCACCTCCTATGGGCCAGTTGACATGCCCGTTCCATTGGCGAATGGGACAGTCGATCTGGGTAACCGGACCTTTACAGCCCATCATGTACATACAGGTTTCCTGTCCGAGCTTCGTTGCAAAGATGCCGCTGTCAAAATAAGATCTCCTTGGACATCTGTCGTGAATGGTAATGCTGTAAAACATCAAGGGACGGTCTCTGCTATCAAGCGGGGGTTCCCCATATAATATCAGATATGCCAGAGTGCCCATAAACCAGTCCGGATGACATGGACAGCCTGTTAATTTAATCACTTTTCTCTGCAAAACCTCCTGTACTCCCACACACTGAGTTGGATTGGGCCTTGCCGCCGACACGCCTCCGTGGGAAGCGCAGGCTCCCACGGCAATCACATGGGCCGCCTGTTCACCCAGTCTTTTAACCGCCTCATATCCGGTAATCTCCCTGCCGTTGTGCCGGCCGATGACGTTATAAGAACCGTTGTCTTTTAAAGATACTGCACCTTCCACAGCAAGGATATAATCACTGCCTATCACGTTGAACAACTGATCCATGGCCTTGTTTCCAAAAGAATTCATCAGACTGTTGCTGTATATAAAATTAGTCATTTGAGTGAGCAGATACTTAAAATCCGGATTTTGCCCGTCCAAAAGGGAGATGGTATTACCAGAGCAGCCATTTAATTCAAGCCAGACAAGATTCCGCTTTTGCCGCGTCTCACCAGCGATTTCATCCCTTACCCTGTTCACAAGACTTTCCGTTGTTTTTAACCTGCTTTCCTGATAAGGACATTCAAAGCTTCCGCAATCCAAACGTTTCACCAGCTTTACTCTGTAGCCAAATAGCCGATGATCGGTAATCTGGTCAGGACCATTGCTCCCGGATGACATGTTGCAAAATTAACTGATAAATCATTTCCTGGATCAAGACCAAAATGGCTGTCTCCTTTCCAGACGGAATTATTTGTCACATCATACACCACTCCGTTTACCGCTACATAAGCCGGAGCTCCGTTCTTTCCATTGTATAGGGATAACTCTTCCAGGGTAAAGTATCTTGGAACTTCCTCCTCAGCTTGATTTGCATGGATGTTCTGATATGGATACTGTGTTTCTTCCATATCCACTTGATTTGTCTGGCTAAAATATTTGATATGACTTTCCAGCATAAACACTTCACTGCTCAAATGATCCAACACAACGTTATTGTTGTACTGGTTGGAATGAAGTCTCTCTATATCCTCGTTCATGTGCTTGATGCAGTTCCCGATATAATTCAAAAACATATTTAATTCCATGAAATAACCTCCCATAATAAAATACTGAATGATTGATATTTTTACCGGACAACAGTCAGGCCTTTCTCATTGGGATATCTCACCTTCAATTTCATCTATAACCGCAGTAAGCGGCTCTATATCCTGTTTAAGAACCTGTATGTTTGTCCAGTCTCCAATCAGCGTATTATTTCTTTCTGAAAAATAGTCACGGATGCTGTCTTCACTTATATGGCTGTTTGTATGTACCGTAATTGTTAAATAAAAAATCTTCTCAATGAAATTCTCCCCGCATATTTCGACAATTGCTTCATATATATTCTGATTTAGGAACGTATCATGCATTAGTGATTTCCTCCGATATGATTTTTTTTATTGCGCATTCAATTACCCTGCAGATCTGGGGCAGTTTATCCCTTAAAACAGTGCTTATTTCCTGGTCAAAGCCGATTTCGCAGATTTCTATGCCCATCAGGTACCCTTTAAATGGACTGCCATATAGCTTCATGAGTTCCACCATACTCAAATCATGCTGCATGGAGAATAAGGAAGGCTGTGACATCACATCTTCAAGGCTGGTCAGATGAACGCTTCCCGGCTCCGCTCCAGAAGAAAGTGCATCAAGGATGAAAACAAAGTCACCCTTATCTAGTAAATAAAAGCAGTTTTGAAAATCGGTTTCACCAATGATCACATGAATATCCTGGCGGGTCAGCCGGTCTTCCAAGATTTCGGCAGCTTTAATTGCTATGGCGTCATCCTTCATAAAACGATTGCCGATAGCAACTAACTTCACCATACCCTTGCCCCCTTCTCAAAATTGTTATTTATCAATATATATGTTGGACAAATTTAAATATTCTTTGCCGGGGGGATTATTGGCGGAAAGGTGGCTGTATTCCTGATACGTTCCGGAAATATTAGGATGATTTTCCCAAAACCTTTATGCATTACTCACATAAACTTTCATAAACTTTTGTTTCTTTTGCACATATTTTTGCAATTGTTTCGAAAAATCAAGCTTGCACCCTTACCACTTTAAGGATATACTGATCAGGAATCAACCATGGATTTGGTCAAAATATCGTAAGCCGATGTGTTAGAAGAAATTGCAGCTTCCAGCGACATTTTATCCGGTCTCGCCGAAGATTTGCATGCTATGATCTTAGAATTTAATATATAACCGTCAGGAACCGGTGTATGCTCTGCTGCTGCAGGCATACACCGGTTCCTTGCTTTCGCCCCGTATGGAGCCGCTATGATAGGATACCATTCTCCACACACTTGGCCGCATAAGTGGCTAGTCTGGAGCCTCTGTCCGGGTGAAAGGTATTGACGGCTTTTATAAGTCCTATGGTACCTACGGAAAGAAGATCTTCCATATCATAATCTGTATTCTGATATTTTTTTGCCACATGTGCCACCAGACGCATATTTCGCTCGATGAGTGTGGCTCTCGCCTCCTGATCCCCTTCCTGGTATCGTTCCAGACACTCTCGTTCTTCTCGCGCAGTTAAAGGTTTGGGAAAAGTTTTCAAAGAAAGCCACCTTAAACTTACTTACTCTCATTTTATGCCGGCCTTCTCTTTAAAGTGCTTTTACAAAAAATATAGGCTGGTACTTATTTTCCTTTCCATTAATGATGGAACAGACGAAGCCCTGTAAAAGCCATGGCCATCCCATATTGGTCACACGTTTCAATTACCTGGTCATCACGGACCGATCCCCCAGGCTGGGCTACGTACTTTACACCGCTTCTGTATGCTCGGTCAATGTTATCGCCAAATGGGAAGAAAGCATCAGATCCCAGGGAAACCTCAGTCAGCCGACTAAGCCAGGCCTTCTTTTCTTCTCCTGTAAATACGGCTGGCTTTACCCTGAAAATATTTTCCCATCTGTTGTCAGCAATAACATCCATATAATCTTCTCCAATGTAGACATCAATGGCATTGTCCAGGTCGGCACGACTGATGCCATCCACAAACGGCAGCTCCAAGACCTGTGGTGCCTGGCGAAGAAACCAGTTATCCGCTTTATTTCCTGCCAGCCTTGTGCAGTGGATGCGGGACTGCTGACCAGCCCCGATCCCAATCGCTTGTCCGTCCTTTGCAAAACAGACAGAATTGGACTGGGTATATTTTAAAGTAATAAGGGAAATAATCAGGTCAATTTTTGCTGATGGGGGGATATCCTGGTTTTTTGTCACCACATTCTTTAAAAGATCTTCATGAATTTTCTCTTCATTTCTTCCCTGCTCAAACATAATCCCAAAAACTTGTTTTCTCTCAAGCGGCTCCGGCTGGTAATCCTGGTCAATTTGAATGATGTTGTAATTGCCGTTTTTCTTTGACTTTAAGATATCCAGGGCTTCCGGTTCATACCCTGGGGCGATAACGCCGTCCGACACTTCCCGTTTGATTATTCTGGCAGTATCCGTATCACAGATATCCGACAGGGAAATGAAATCTCCGAAAGAAGACATACGGTCGGCACCTCTTGCCCTTGCATAGGCACAGGCCAGGGGGGAAAGCCCTTCCATATCCTCTACCCTGTAGATCTTTGCAAGGATCCGGTCAAGAGGCAGTCCCACTGCGGCACCGGCCGGAGACACATGTTTAAAAGAAGCCGCCGCAGGAAGGCCGGTCGCTTCCTTTAATTCTTTTACCAGCTGCCATCCATGAAAGGCATCCAGGAAATTGATATATCCCGGCCGGCCGCTTAAGACCTTAATTGGAAGCTCTTTCCCTCGTGGCATAAAAATCCTTGAGGGCTTCTGATTCGGGTTACAGCCATATTTTAATTCCAGCTCGTTCATCTTTTGTACTCCTGTCATTGATTTTTATTTACAATCCGTGTTTCATAAGCTCCGGATTCTATGTCAATATATCTTACAAAGAGAGAAATCTTATTCTCCTCATGGAGGCTTTCCCATATCATGGCAGTAAATTCATCCAGGTCATCAAGGGTAGCTGCCACCTTTGGTTCCCCTTCAAAGCTTGGCAAAGGACTTCCATCATGCATATAGGTATGAATGAAATGGGCTTCACCTGCCTCAGGATTATCATAGGCAAAGGTATAACGATTGCAGGAATCCGGGTTCCCACGATTGCTCTTTATGATGGACATGGCGTAGTTGAAGCGTCCGTCTTCTATGTGCATGATCCCGGAAATACGGGGCGTATAATTCGGGCTATCCGGTTCAAATTCCCGGCACCGTAAGGACTGTTCAAACGTCAGCTGTATGTCCATTCCCTCGTAAATGGTATCGGTCTGATCTCCGTTTGTCACGATGGTCTTATTGCCCATAACCCGCACCGGAGCGTAAATAATAAGGCTGGGGTCTGTGACCTTCGAGGGATCAAAGGCCTGGGTACGGATTCCTTCCCCTTCCTCTACGAATACACGGTTGCGGCTGTTATCGCTTCTTCCCATAATAAAATAAGCGGCAACCGCCTTTGTTCCATCCGGCGTTTTTCCCATAATAATGCCTCTTCCCGGATAGGAATTACTCTTTAAATCGTCTTGTAAAGAAATCAAACTCATCAGATCTGGTCTCCTTTCTGAATGAAACACAATGAACTCATTTGGCTCGCTGTTCACGCAAAAAACCGCCTGGGCATCCCATAGGGTGCCCAGGCGGTCGGCTTTTTACGTATCGTGCTCCCCGTGGTAAAAATCCACTTATCCGCCAGTCGCACGTACCTTGTACATCATCATATAATATTCTCTAAAAAAAAGCAACCCTCTTTTTTACCCGAGTCAAGTAAACCCCTTAGTTATTCATTCCTTATGGCTGCAAGAGGACTTAGCTTCATGGCTCTTAGGGCAGGGAAAAATCCTGCGGCCATTCCTACAAAAACAGCAAAACCAACGGCTGTTAGGGAAAGCCAGGGAGGAATCCTGGAAAGATCGCCAGGCATATTGGACATAAAACGGCCCGAAAGGAATCTGTTAATAAGGAAAGAAACCCCATAGCTGAACAGGATTCCCGTTATGCCTCCTAAAAATCCGATAAAACCTGACTCCAGAAGGAACATGTTCCTGATATTGTTCATATCGCAGCCAAGGACCTTTAAGATCCCGATTTCCTTTGTTCTTTCGTAAATGGACATCATCATGGTATTGGCGATACCAATTGCCGCCACAAATAGGGATACAGCTCCGATTCCTCCTAAAAGAGCCTGAACCATCTTGGCCTGCTTCTGAGACTGCTCCAGCCACTCCATGTTGCTATTGGCCTGAAAGCCCATATCTGTAATCGCTTTTTGTACCGCTGTTACATTGTTCATATCATCCACTTCCACAACCGCCTGCTGATAAATAAAATAGTTGTAGGGTTTTCCCTTTTTATTGGTTGGCTGGTTGGGAATGGGCTTCTTTTTAAAAATCTGTTTTAACTGGGACTTCAGCGCTTCTAAATCCACATAAACGCTATAACTGTAGTTATTCCAATCCTCCGGCCCGCCTTCCACCAGGCCGGCCGTTGGTATGAGATACTTTTTGGGCGGTTTGACGGTTACACCGCCTTCCCCAGTTCCCCCGTTTTGGGACTGATAATAGGCATCCATATCAAAAATAACAAACATGGGCCTATTTATAAAATCAATATCAGGAATGCTGGAGGAATCGTCATAATAGTTGTTACGATTGCTTTTAGGGTTGCTGAAATTCCTGGCAACCATATTCCCTACAATCATCTGTAAGTCTTTTTTTCCCGCTTCTGGAATTTGCCCTTCCTTTAAGGGAATATTTTTCATGTACTCCTGGGTGACTCCGATCAGGTTGATATAAGCCTGGTAAGCACCCTGAGTCATCATAACACTGGTTTCCAGAAGGGGGGATGCTGCATTCACATGATCGATCCGTTCAAACTGTGCAATCACATCATCCGTCATGTAATTTGGGTCCTTGCTGCTTTCATTTCCTCCCCACATGGCATTGGAATATACGGAAACTTCCGTAAGGCTTCCATAGGAAGCGATCTGTTCCATGGTAAGTTCATTAAAGCCGATCCCCAAAGACACCATGACAACAATGGAAGCCGTACCGATCAAAACTCCCAGAACCGTTAAAAATGTCCTTAGCTTCCTGCGTCTTAAGTTATTTACACTCATGGAAAGCAAATCGCTAAATTTCATTGTCTTTTTCCTCTTCTAATTCTTCCAGTGCTTCCTTTTTCTTTTTACGCCTTTTTAGCACATATACGGTTCCAATGGTTCCTATCACCAGGACGGCAATCACCGCTGGAATGATGATCTTTCCATATTTGGAAGTGCCTTCCGGCTCTGTTACTGCCGGAAATTCTCCTGAACCATCCATTCCGGGATCTAAATCTTCCTGTTCCGTTACCGTTAAACTTATCTCTTTTTCGACGGGTTCGCTGACCACCCCATTTTCATCCTCATAGGTGATCATAATCTTAATTTTCCCATCATCCATGGTCGGCGCTGTTCCGCTGATCATGGCATCCACATTTCCAGATTCTCCTGGCTTTATATTTCCTACATAGCTGTTGGTCTGCTGGATGGAATCTCCCACAAAGGCCACCATTACGTTGTAAAGGAGAACCTTTCCCGTGTTATTAATGGGAAACATTACATTTGTCTCTGAACCTACGGAAATCGTATCTGGCATTACCTCGATCGTTCCCGTGTTCAACCTGGAAACCTGCTTAACAGGAATGTTTACTGTCACCTTTTCTTCCGCGTTTTTAAATTCAGGGCTGTCGTACTTTTCGTTGATGGTGATGGCATAGGTTCTTTGATCCACCCATGCTCCCGCCCGAAGCTTTAACTTTATATCCGTGGTCTGGCCTGCGGGAAGAGAATTCACAACAATCGATGAGGAACCGGAATCCATGGTAAATACCGCGCTGTCTGTAACTTTTTCTGATTCCAGGTTAAAGAGGAGGTTGGTTGCTGCCACGTTTTCGGAGGCGTTTTTCATATGGAGGATCATTTCAAATTCCTCCCCGGCATAAACTGTCTCCGGGTTCGTCTGGAACCCATCTACAATGATTCTGGCCTTTGTTCTGTCATTGGCATTGAAATCACCGGTCTCCTCTTCCTTGTCTTTATTCTGAACTTTGACATAAAAGGTCTCTTCCGCTTTCTGGACGTCACCGTCCGTGCTGTCGCGGTATTCGATCGTAAAGGTAATGGGATAGTATCCGCTGTAAACATCCTTGCGGATATTCATGCTGTAGGGAATCTCCACCGTTTCACCGCCGCCCATGCGGTCATAATGTCTGGTGTAGTTACCATCGTTAATATCAAATGGGAACTTTGTGCTGTCCTGGTCCAGCTTCATCCGGACATTCACATCAAAAGCCGTAACTTGGGAGGCATTGCGGACGTTCATATTAAAATTCATGGTTTGAGGATAGATGCCA
The DNA here is from genome assembly GCF_900105215.1 of Lacrimispora sphenoides. Classification (NCBI taxonomy): domain Bacteria; kingdom Bacillati; phylum Bacillota; class Clostridia; order Lachnospirales; family Lachnospiraceae; genus Lacrimispora; species Lacrimispora sphenoides. The sequence continues at coordinate 1,722,847 of NZ_FOIP01000002.1, forward strand.
AAAGGCGTATTCTGGTTTTCACCCAGCTCAAACTGGATCGTCCCTTCATCTTTCCCGGATTCCGTGGTTGATGAGGATTTTGTGATCCAGATGTTGACCTTTTCGTAGCTGGAATGGGCGCCGTCATCCTTTTTTGATGCATCCGTTACGACTTCCAAAGGTACCAGGTAATAACCCTCTGCAATATCTCTTCGAACCCTTCCAGTAAGAGAAATACTCTTAGATGATCCGCTCTTTACTGTTCCCAGCTTTTTGTTGTCAAAAGTACTGGAAGTAATTTCAAAAGGAAAGACTGATCCAGTATATTTCGAATCTTCATCTGCGTCTTCCGTTGCCCGGTATTCCTGTTCCGCCAGATCCCGGTCAAACCTCACAGCCACATTGTTTAAATCATTGCCGCTATTATTCGTAAAAACCATATTAATGGTAACGTTTTCCCCGGTCTTTCCTGACGGAGTCTTCTTAACATCTATGTAAGTGTTTTTGCTTAGGTCATACTGGGCAAAAGCCGCACCGGGCATGGCTCCTATGATCATAAGGGCCGCAAGCAGCCATAAAATCCCTTTCCTAACCTTCTTCATATCCCATGTCCTCCTTCGTAACCTCATGATGCTGTTCCTCATGATGCTGTTCTTCGATTTTAACGATCTTTCCATCTACTATATGGAATTGTCTGTCTGCAAACTTTGCAATATAATTATCATGTGTAACCATGACCAGAGTCTGATTCTGCTCCCGAACGATTTTCTGCATTAAACTTAAAATTTCCCTGGTGGTCTTGGAATCTAAGTTTCCAGTTGGCTCATCCGCAAAGATGATCTTAGGATCCACTGCCAAAGCTCTTGCAATGCCGACTCTCTGCTGCTGACCTCCTGACATCTCATTGGCCATATGCTTCATCTGTTTCTCAAGCCCCACCAGCTTTATGTATTCCTTTGCCTTTTCATTTCTTGTTTTCTTCGGCACTCCCCGAAATGACAGAGGCATAGCCACATTCTCTACCGCGTTCATAGTCTGTATAAGATTATAGGACTGAAAAATAAAACCCACGTGCTTTCTGCGGAATGATACCAGCTGATTTTCCGAAAGCTTTTCTATATGGTTCCCTCCAATGACAATCTCTCCCTTTGACGGCTTCTCAAGGCCGGCCAACATATTTAAGAGAGTGGATTTACCGGAACCGGAGGGGCCCACGATCGCACAGAACTCTCCCTTATATATAGTAAAGTCCACGCCGTTTAACGCATAGACCTTTGTGTTTCCCACTTTGTACACCTTGTAGAGATTCTTGACCTGAATCATAGGTGACTTTTTTTCCGCCAAAATAGATACCCCCTTTCTTTATTTATGCAAGCAATGAGCCAGGCACAGGAATACAGACATTCTTGTATCTGGCGAATGCTGCTAGTGTCAACGATCCTGTACCTGTTGCAGGACACTTGACTTTGCATACACATTATACAACAAGATATTTCCATCGGTCATTCTTTATTTTCTTAAGCTTCCTTAAATATTCCTTACAGGAGGGAAGCTGCTAATTTCTGGAAAAATGGCATACGAAAAGATTATATCATAAATTTTAAAAAAGTGTGGAAATTTTCTAACGGATACTGTATAATAGATGGGATAGAATTTTAAACCATAATTTAGTGGATAAAGGAGATTCTTATGAGACATTTACTTAACCCGTTAGACTTTAGTGTGGAAGAGACAGGACAACTCTTAGACCTGGCGAAAGATATCGAGGAAAATCTTCCAAAATATTCTCATGTATGCGATGGAAAAAAATTAGCGACATTATTTTATGAGCCAAGTACAAGAACTCGTTTGAGTTTCGAGGCTGCCATGTTAAATCTGGGCGGCAGTGTACTAGGCTTTTCTTCTGCCGACTCCAGTTCTGCCGCAAAAGGAGAAAGTGTTGCTGATACCATTCGGGTTCTCTCCTGCTACGCAGACATATGTGCCATGAGACATCCAAAGGAAGGTGCTCCACTGGTAGCTGCCAACCATTCCAGCATACCGGTCATCAATGCCGGTGACGGAGGCCACCAGCATCCGACCCAGACCCTTACTGATCTGCTTTCCATCAATTCTTTAAAAGGCCGTTTGAATGATCTGACCATTGGCCTCTGTGGCGACTTAAAATTTGGCCGCACGGTTCACTCTCTGATTAATGCTCTTGTACGTTACGAAAACATCAAATTCATCTTAATTTCCCCCCCAGAGCTACGGGTGCCTGAATACATCCGAGAAGATGTACTGAAAGCCAACAACATTGAATTTGTAGAAATGGACAGCCTTGACGATGCCATGCCTTCTCTTGATATCCTCTATATGACCCGCGTTCAGAAGGAACGCTTCTTCAATGAGGAAGATTACATCCGTTTGAAAGACTGCTACATTCTGGACAAAAAGAAAATGAAACTGGCGAAAAAAGATATGTATGTTCTTCACCCTCTTCCAAGAGTCAACGAAATCTCAGTGGAGGTTGACGAGGATCCCCGAGCCGCCTACTTTAAGCAGGCACAGTACGGCGTGTATGTGCGTATGGCTCTTATCATGACATTACTGGAGGTAGAAAAATCATGTTAAATATCAGCGGATTAAAAGAAGGAATCGTATTAGACCACATTGAAGCCGGCAAAAGTCTGGAAATCTATTATAACCTGGGTCTGGACAAGCTGGACTGCCAGGTCGCCATCATTAAGAATGCAAGAAGCAATAAGATGGGAAAAAAGGACATCATAAAAATTGAAGGCGGCTTAGACCACATTGATTTAGACATCCTGGGATATATTGACCATAACATTACGGTTAACATTATTAAGGATAACCTGATTGTGGAAAAGAAGACCTTAAGCCTTCCTAATAAGATCACCAACGTGATACAATGCAAAAACCCCCGCTGCATTACCTCCATCGAGCAGGGGCTTCCTCATGTATTCTATCTTGCCGATGAGCAGAAAGAAGTTTACCGCTGTCGGTATTGCGAAGAAAAATATTCTAAATAATTCAAAAACTGCCTTCCCGGAATATAAGGAAGGCAGTTTTTTATTCTTTCCATATGATCTGCTCTGATAAGGAACAGAGACATTACATACGTATCCACTTCTCTAAGTTTTGAGTAAGACGATAAGCCGGGTTATGTCATTGAATGGCCATCTATCTAGGCCTGCCGTCGCCAGCAGGCTCAAGCGACCTACCCGGGAGCAGACGGGCCGCCTTATGCTCCCTGTTCGGTCTTGCTTCGGATGGGGTTTACATGGACCCCTCCTGTTACCAGAAGGGCGGTGGTCTCTTACACCACCTTTCCACCCTTACCGCATTAAGCGGCGGTATATTTCTGTTGCACTTTCCCTGGAGTCGCCTCCGCCAGACGTTATCTGGCATCCTGCCCTGTGAAGCCCGGACTTTCCTCACCTGCAGCCTTTCGGCTTTGCAGCTGCGGCCATTTGTCTTACTCAAAACTATATTATGAAAAACTGTTTTCATAATCGGATGGACGGTGCTAAAAAACAGCACCTTTTATGAGAAGCGAAAAAGACAGCTTCTCATAAGCTATACTAACATATCATACATTTCTTAATTTGTAAAGCTACTTTCCGGTTTAAACCTTAAAACAGCTTCCTCCTATAAATTCTCTGACAATGGAATTGCGTGGGATATCCTCACAATTAACCCCAAGAAAATAATCCAGGAATTTTAGCAGGCGCTTTGCTTCCATATATTCCGGGGATTCTCTGGGAATGCCAAATAACAGCGGTTCTGCATACTGCTTCAGCACAGCCAGTTCATAGACCGTAGCCGAGTTGAACATCATATCCGCAGATTCCTGGAAGGGGAAAATATACTCTTCCTCTCCTGCTCTCACCGCCGGCCACATGCGTATGGTGTCCTGCGCGGAAGCGCCCCTTGTCCTGGCATCCCGTACCATCCGCCTGATCAGGCGGCAATCGGTTGTTGGAATCCGGTTGTGTTCATCAATATTCAACTGAGTCAGTGCACTTACATATACACGGAATTTACTGTCCTTTGGCAGGGTATAGGAGAGCCTGTCATTTAAGCAATGGATCCCTTCGATAACCAGGATATCGTCTTTTCCCAGTTTAAGATAATCACCTCGGTACTCCCTGACCCCTGTTTTAAATTGGTACCGCGGCATTTCCACTGTTTCTCCGGCCAGAAGAGCCGTCATGTCTTTATTAAACTGTTCAATATCCAGACTTTCTAAAACCTCATAATTGTAGCTTCCGTCCGGATTTTTCGGACTGTCTACCCGATTGACAAAATAATCGTCCACGGCAATGGGATGAGGGATCATTCCCTGAGCCTTTAGCTGAACGGACAGCCGGTGGGAAAAGGTGGTTTTTCCGGATGAGGACGGTCCGGCGATCATTACAAATTTTTTGCTCCTGTCAGCGCCAATTCGTTCCGCGATCTCAGCAATTTTCTTTTCCTGTAAGGCCTCCTGAATTAAAATCAGTTCATTGATATTACCCGATGCAATCTCTTCATTCAGAGCGCCTACATGGGATACATTCAACCGTTCCCCCCATTTTACACTCTCCTTCAGCACACGGAACAGCTTCTTCTTCTTTTCCGGCTCGAATACAGGCACTTCTTTGGGGTTTTCCTTCTGGGGCAGCATGAGCATAAAGCCGTCATCATGTAATATCAGGTCAAAATACTTAACATATCCGGTATTCTGTACCATGTATCCATAATAATAGTCTTCAAAGCCGCCTATGCTGTAGATATTGACACGGGAAACCCGGCGGTAGCGAAACAGTCTTTCTTTGTCATACATCCGGTGCTTGTGAAATAAATCAATGGCATCGTCCGTGTTTACGCTCCGTTTCATAATCGGGATTTTTTGGCTCACATACTCCTGCATGCGGGCTTTTACCCGGGAAAGCAGTTCCTCAGTCAGTCCAATCTTTCCGTGAGCCTCTATATAATAGCCTTTTCCAAGAGAAAAATCCACAGTCACTTTTTCAATATTTTCTGCGCCAGCCACATCGTAAAAGGCTTTCATCATAACAAATATTGCGCTTCTGTGATAAGTCTGGATTCCGGGCTGATCCTTCCCTGTAAAGAAACGAAGGCTGCAGTCGAACTGGACTGTTTTATGGAGCTCACTTAATTTTCCGTTTATGCTTACCAGTAAGATATCATTTTCATATTGGGGCTGATATTCTTTTGCAATCTCTTGATAAGACGTTCCAATTGGGTATTGCTTTTCTACACCGTTTATAGTAACAACTGCCATTCGCTTCCTCCTTATATGAATGTTTCAGGAAATTCTACTTCCGCCTTGCAGATTTCTAAGTCCTCCCCTACTTCTTTCTCCAGATACTCTTCCAGAAAGTCCAAAAACAGATATTCCAGGCCGTAATGGCCGGCATCAATGACAGCCATATGGTTTGCAGCGGCATCAATCCCACTGTGGTGGCCGATATCGCCTGTTATAAAGACTTTCACACCTGCAGCCAGAGCCGGTTTGATCATACTTCCTCCGGATCCAGGACTTATGCCTACAAAACGTACGGCCGCTCCTGGTGCTGCCTCTCCATAAACAGTGACAAAGGGAAGATGAAACCGCTCCTTCACAAGAACAGCGATCTCCTTTACTGTCATCTCTTCCTTAAGATACCCCGTTTTCCCGATTCCATATACCATTTCCCTGGAACCTTCCGTTGTTTCTTTAAGCATCACGCCTTCTTTATCCAGCACGTTTAAATCTGTAAGCCCAAGCTTTTGTGCGGCCGCATCAGCCATACAGCCAGGAGCGGCATCAAAGTTTGTATGCATGGCATAATAAGAGATGTCATTGCGAATCAGGCTTATAATACGTCTGGATATAAAATCCTTATCATTAATTCTATTCAAAGGCTTGAAAATAAGGGGATGATGGGTAATCAATAAATCCGCTCCCCACCGGACAGCATTTTCCACCACCTCGTCAGTAGCATCTAAGGCAATAAAAACCTTTTTTACTTCTTTATCACTACGGCCTGCTAAAAGGCCCACATTATCCCAATCACAGGCACAAACTGGCGGCGCCAGCTGTTCCAGTTTTTCTATGAGTTTATCGCACTGCATCCTGTGCCTCCTTGTTATAGGCTAGTTCCAGCTTCAGCTCTTCCATTCTTCTGACCGCTGCCTCCGTCTGGCTCCCGGAAAGCCCTCTCATGATCTGCTCCAGCTGCTCTTCTTCCTTTATTAAATATTCTTTTAAAACAGGATCTTTGGATTCCAGCAGGCTCCTTCCATAGCGGTAGGAAATCTCGCGTTCATCTTTATCGCCTGTTTTTATCTTTCTGCTGATTCCCATTACGGAATAGAACTTTCCTTCTTCTTTTATCATAGTCTCCCGCTCAATAAAAAATTCCTGTTCTTCCAGGAATCTGCGCACCTTGTCCAGTTCTGAGTGAGGGGATAGGACCCAGTAGGAAATGCCTTCCCATAAATCACGGCCTTCCTCAAGTATATGTATGATCAGCTCACCGCCCATGCCAGCTATGACCACACAGTCTGCTTCGTTCTGCTCTAATTTTAAAAGTCCGTCGCTTAAACGGACTTCCACATGAGTTTGCAGACCTGCCTCCTGGATATGGGCCTGGGCCCTTAACAAGGGGCCCTTCCGCACATCCATGGCAATGGCATATTTTGCTTTTCCTTCCTGTACCAGATGGATAGGAATATAACCATGATCCGTTCCAATATCTGCAATTCTGCTTCCTTCCGGAACAAAGGAAGCGATCGTTTCCAAACGCCTTGATAACTTCATCTTAAACTCCGTCTTGTATCTTTAATCATCCAGATAGTCCTTAAGCTTCTTGCTTCTGCTGGGATGGCGCAGTTTACGCAATGCTTTTGCCTCTATCTGACGAATCCGTTCTCTCGTAACATTAAATTCTTTCCCTACCTCTTCTAAGGTTCTGGGCCGCCCGTCATCAAGTCCGAAACGCAGCTTTAAGACCTTTTGCTCCCGTTCGGTCAGGGTGTCAAGCACCTCCATTAACTGTTCATGGAGCATGGTAAATGTGGCGGCATCGGCCGGAACTGCAACTTGCTCATCCTGAATAAAATCTCCAAGATGGCTGTCCTCTTCCTCTCCGATAGGTGTCTCTAGGGATACAGGTTCCTGGGATACCTTCATGATTTCTCTGACCCGGTCAACCTGCATATCTGCTCTGGCTGCTATTTCCTCCGGCACCGGCTCTCTGCCCAGCTCCTGTAAAAGCTGTCTGGACACACGAACCAGGCGGTTGATGGTCTCCACCATATGAACCGGAATCCGGATGGTACGGGCCTGGTCCGCTATGGCGCGGGTGATGGCCTGTCTGATCCACCAGGTCGCATAGGTGCTGAACTTATAACCTTTCCGGTAATCAAACTTTTCCACAGCCTTAATAAGTCCTAAGTTTCCTTCCTGAATCAGATCTAAAAACTGCATTCCCCGCCCGACATAGCGCTTGGCAATGCTGACCACTAGACGCAGATTGGCCTCTGTCAGCCTCTGCTTTGCATCATCATCTCCCAGCTCAATTCTTTTGGCGAGCTCAATTTCATCTTCACTGGAAAGAAGAGGTACCTTGCCGATCTCCTTCAAATACATGCGGACCGGATCTTCCACACTGATACCTTCCGGAACGGATAAATCAATACTTTCCATATCGATTTCTTCTTCATCCTCGATATCTTCTTCTATGAACAGATCCTCATCAAGATCCAGTTCCTCACCGCCGATTTGAAGTACATCTACCTTATTGCTTTCCAGAAAATCATAAATCTGATCCAGCTTATCCGAGTCTAAGTTCTCTCCCACAAAAAAATCCAGAACCTCCTGGTTTTCCAGCACATTCCGTTTCTTTTTTGCAAGGAGAAGAAGCTGATTTAATTTTTCCTCAAATGCAGCGGCTGACTCCAAAGCCTTAAGCTCTGCAGCCTGTTCCTCTTCCGTTTTTTTTGACCCCACCATTTTATCTGCTGCCTTCTTCACATTATCGTCCATGTTCTTCCATCCTTCCACAGCCTGCCTATAGTGTACACCCTAATCCAGCGAAATATGCAAATCCTTTAACGCAGCCTGTTCCTTTATAATATTCTGCAGTTCCAAAATCCCCGCTGCATGACGGCTGGCATAATCCAGACTGTTTTTTTTCACTTTCATAATTGTTTCCGAAAACGCCTTTTTTTGCTCTTCATTATCTAGGGACTCTTTTAAGCTCGCATGAAAAAGACCTGCGACTGCCCGGTATTGACCTTCATCATGAATGAAATGATTTAAGATCTCGGCCGGATTCAATGTTCCGGCAGCGTGTCCGTCAAAAACCATCCGTGCCACCTTGTGATACAGTTCTTCTATAAAATCATCAGGAGTAACAACTCCTTCAATCTTATCAAATAATAATGGATTTTCAATGAGCCAGGTGAGAAGCAGCCTTTGGGACTGCTTTACACCGTCTTCCTTTTCCTTTTTCCTCTTGTTTTTTAAGTTTCCCTCTTCTTCCCTCTGAGCAGAAACTGATGGTCCAAGAGAAGCGCCCAGGCGGTTGACCAGACGTTTTAAATCATCATAATTGATAAAATATTCCCTGGATACCGCCTCCAAATAATTCTCACGTTCCAGGGCTTCCGGGAATTCCAGAAGTTTCCTGGCTACCTGATTATAAAATTCTGTTTTCTGCTCCGGATCATCCATTTTATAATTCTTTTTCAGCACATCAATTTCAAACAGGAAGCTGTTGCGGGCCTCATCGATCCGTTTACGGAATTCTTCTGCCCCCTGATTCTTTATGAACTCATCCGGATCTTTATATGGCTGCATGTTAAGCACACGGATGGAGATTCCCGCTTCCTTAAGAATGGGAATGGCACGGAGGGCAGCCTTAACGCCAGCGCCGTCGCTGTCATAGGTGAGAACCACTTTATCCGTATACCGTTTTAAAAGCTGGGCATGCTGGGTGGTAAATGCCGTTCCCAGAGAAGCCACCGCATTGGTAAAACCGGCCTGGTGCATCGCGATCACATCCATGTAGCCCTCGCAGATTAATATGTACTTTTCCCGTGAAAGCCTGGCATAATTAAGACCATATAAATTCCGGCTTTTGTCAAAAAGCTTTGTCTCCGGCGAGTTTAAATACTTTGGTTCCCCGGCTCCCATGACCCTGCCACCGAAACCAATGACCCGGTTGTTCACATCCATAATAGGAAACATGACCCGGTTCCAAAACTTATCATAGGTCCCCCGCTCCTCTATGGTCACCAGTCCGGTCTGCTTTAACAGACTATCGTCATATCCCTTGCCCTTTAAATACCGGTAAAGATCATCGCTGGTCTTATTTGAGTAGCCAAGCCCGAACCTTGTGATGGTCTCGTCACTTAGCTGCCTGTCCCTTAAATAGCGGTAGCCGGTATCACCCTGAGGCTTTTTAAGCTGGTAATAAAAGTAGCTGGCGGCCAGCTTATTGATTTCCAAAAGAGTGGACCTAAGATCTTCCTGCTCTCTTGCTTCCTTGCTGTACTCTGCCACAGGAAGCTTCACGCCTGAACGGTCTGCCAGAACTTTTAAGGCCTCAGAGAAGGAATAGTTTTCATATTCCATGATAAACGTCAGTACATTTCCGCCTGCACCGCAGCCAAAGCAGTAGTACATCTGTTTAGCGGGAGATACGGAAAAGGAAGGGGACTTTTCATTGTGAAAAGGACAGAGACCAAAATAATTGCTTCCCTTCTTCTGCAGCTTGACGTATCCCGAGATCACATCCACGATGTCATTCTTCATCCGGACCTCTTCAATTACTTCTTCCGAATATCGCATGAAGCTTCATTTCTCCTTTCTCCTTTTCAGTTTCATTTGCTTTAAACCATTTTCCAGGCTTTTGGGACAAACAGCTCTTCAAATTTATCAATCGCAAATCTGTCACTCATGCCTGCAATGTAATCGCAGACCGCCTGTTCCCGGCTTTCTTCCCCTTCCTCCATTAAGGTGCGGTATTCCTCCGCAAGCTTGTCCGGGTGTTCCATATAGTAATTAAAAAGCATGACGATGAGATGCTGTGCTTTCCCTTCTTCTGCTTTTGGGATATCACTTTTATAAACGTTTTCAAACATCCAGGTGCGCAGCCCCTGCATGGCCTTCTCCATATCGGGAGACATTATGATCTCCGGCTTTCCATAGCTGTTGCGGATAATATCATGGATCAGATTGTTAAGTCTTTCACGAACGCTGTGACCCAAGACGCCCGTATAGCACTCCGGCAGATCCTCCTCCACAAACATCTTTGCCCTGATGGCATCGTCAATGTCATGGTTGATATAGGCAATCTTATCCGACAGGCGGACAATGCCCCCTTCTAATGTGGAAGGGTGACCGCTGGTGCGGTGATTTAAGATTCCATCCCGGACCTCCCAGGTAAGGTTTAAGCCCATGCCATCCTTTTCCAAAACCTCTACTACCCGTACACTTTGCTTATAATGGGCAAAGCCCTGGGAGCAGATCTTATTCAAAATTGCCTCCCCGGAATGGCCGAATGGGGTATGGCCCAGATCATGAGCCAAAGCTATGGCCTCGGTTAAGTCTTCGTTCATGCGCAAAGATTTTGCTATGGTTCTGGCTATCTGGGATACTTCCAGGGTATGAGTCAGTCTGGTTCTGTAGTGATCCCCTTCCGGGGCCAGAAAAACCTGGGTTTTATGTTTCAGCCTGCGAAATGCCTTGCAGTGAATGATCCGGTCCCGGTCCCGTTGGTAGGCAGTCCGGATATCACAAGCGTCCTCTTCCCGCTCTCTTCCTTTACTGTTCTTACTGAAAGCGGCATAAGGACTTAAATATGCTTCCTCCCATTGTTCAGTGGATTCCCTGATATTCATACAATCACATCCTTCGCCCAAAGTTATGGTACATTATATCATATTTTCAGTAATTATAACACCCTATATTAAAATAATTGCATTTCCGTCATCTGCCTGCATCCAGGTGTTTCCTGTATTCACTGGGAAGACAGCCATACCGCTTCCTAAATGCTTTGGAAAAGGCCCTGCTGTCCGGAAATCCATGCTTCATGGCGATCTCACCGATCTCACCGCCGGTCCCTACGAGTTCCCGGACCGCATACTTGACACGCAGGTCAATAAGATAGGTACGGTAATTGACCTGCGCATATTTTTGAAAGATTCTGGACAGGTAGGTAGGACTGAAGCCAAATCGCCCTGCCACCTCGTCAAGCTTTAAGTCCTGGTCATAATTTTCTCTCATATACTGAGTCACTTTTGACAGCTTGTCGAGCTGCTTTTTCTGGCGGATGACCTCCTTATCCATGGTCTCCGCCTTAAATTCCGTAACCAAAAGATACAGAAGTTCATAGAACAGGCTTTTTACCTTCAGGCTATAACCATATTCCTGTTCCTCATATATGGAAAACATGGAAATCACCAGCTGCGTCAGTCTCTTATTTTGGACCTCATCCTTTTTCTCAAAATTCACATAATTTTCTTCTCCCATATACTCCTCAAAGGTTTCCGCCGGTATTTGAAGAACTATGGTGATATTAGGATTTGGGCATTCAATGGAATGGACTTCATTAGAATTAACCAGCACAAAATCCTGTTTTTCAAGGGATAGGTGGCTGTTGTTGATATAAAAATCAATCCTGCCTTCCTGAACCAGAAAAATCTCAACGGAATGGTGCCAGTGTTTCGTGACCTTGTAATTTCCATCTCTCCCCTCAAAAATAAACAGCCGGAAAGGCAAATCATCATTGGGAATGACCAGTTCATGCCTGACTTCCATTTCACACCTCCCCAAAAGTACTGATTCTATTATAAATCATTTTGTATATTTTTCCAATGGCTTTTCATCTTCCTGTCAGGGCGTTCTTCCCATGTTATACAGGAAGGCTGTCGCTCACGCATAAAGCGCCGTATCCAAGCTCAGGATTGGGATATTTCGTAATTCCGGGCAGAGGCCTGGCACCGCGAATAAAATAAGCCTTAACCTTTTCCCCGAACAGAAACGGATCCCTTCCATCCACAATTCCCCACTGCATCAAAAGGGCGGCGCTGCCAGTGACAAAAGGAGTTGCAAAGGACGTACCTGTTACCGACTCATATCCGCCTCCGGCCCTTGCCGCAATGATCCCCACTCCTGGAGCAGCCAGATCCGGTTTTACCAGATTGGTTCTTCTTGTAAATCCTCTGCCGGAAAAATCCGCATAAGACTGATAAGTATCATCATATGCTCCCACGGAAATGACCTTGTTGGCCGTAGATGGAATGGTCAAAGTGGTTTCAGGCGTGGCTCTTAAAAACCTGGTAGTCTCGCTCAGCACTCCGGCGGACGGGAGCCAGAGATCGTATTTACCTTCCACGATCTGTCTGGGAGTCAGGCGGAATTTCCATATCCCGCTGTCAATATAGGTATCGAGAGGAAGGAAATCCATATAAATTTCCTGTGCCACACTGTAAGGTCCGGGCTTCCCATAGTACAGCAAAATCCTTGTATTTCCATAGTTTATGGTTTGAGGTCCCAGGCTGCTGCTGATGGGTCCGATCACCACTCCGGAAGGTGTTATAATGCTGATGTCAAATAAATCTGCATAAGATTTCCATAGCTGTACACTGAAGCTTCGCTGGTATTGTCCCACGCTCAGCTCAATTTCCTCGGGACTTGACATTGTCAGGGTTCCGGAAATATGGCCGCCAGCCACCCCTTCGTTACCTGTTCCTACCACAATCACTGTCTTCCCGTAATTGGATAAGTCATCAAGAAAGGTCTCTAAAAGGCTGGTGCCGTCATGGGATCCATAAGTATTACCAAAGCTTAAATTAATGGCCAGGGGCATCTGCATACTTACCGCTTGTTGTACTGCAAAATTGACCGCACGCATAAGTTCTGTTGTCCTGGGAAACCCGCCTTCCTGAGGAACTCCAAGCTTTACAACTAAAAGCGGGCTTTCAAAAGCGATTCCCCGGTATTGTCCCCTGTTTTCCCTTCCGTTTCCGGCCGCTATGGATGCCACGGCTGTGCCATGGCCGGAGATATCTACGCTTGGAACCAGCTTTCTGGCCTCTGTCCTGCTACCGGTAGCCAGGGCGGCATTGATTTCTTCTGCAGTAAACACCCGGTCCAGTGTCTGATCCCACAGCGCTACGATCCTGGTCGTACCGTCATCATTCCGGAAATCAGCGTGGTAATAATCAATCCCCGAATCAATGATGGCTACCAAAACTCCCCTTCCGGTAAGAGGATTGCTTCCCTGCTGGACCAAATTGACACAAGAGGCCGACTTTGCCTGGTTGATGGCAAAAAACAGCCTCTTTGGTTTTTCAACATATTCGATTTGAGGCAAGGCACTTAACTGGTCAATAAGGGATTCCGGAACTGTAAGTATGGAGTATTCGTTTACCATTTGCTCCACCCGGATTCCAATAAGGGAAAGATTGCTTATATCTCCGGAATGCTTAACGATCACATCCCAAGTTTTTTCCTCGGGATTATATCCTACATTTAAATTGCCTGATTTTTCACGCTCTTCAGGAGTTGCGCTGAGGGCAAGATTTAACAGGACTTCCAGCTTTTGATCTTGCATACGACATTCCTGTGTTTTTTCTATCATCCTACGCTGGAACTGTCATTCTCATTCCTTACTCTGCTCTGCTTCCCGCACTTCCGTGTCGTGATAGAAGAATTTTAAGATATCCTCAAAGTTCTTTCCGCTCTTTGCCATGGCCTGAGCCCCATTCTGGCTCATTCCAACACCATGCCCAAAGCCTCCCCCGTAGATATGAAAGGTTGTAATGTTATTGTCATCAACGCCCTGATTTTCTATTGCAATATAGGCACTGGGAAGGGAGTCAAAATTCTTCATGAGAGTACCATCAAGCTTTGTAATGGTCATATATTTATTTCCAAGCTTTGCCCTTACCTGTCCTTCCCCATTGATGGTCATGACGCCGTCGGATCCTTCGACCCTTAGTTTTTTAACAATTCCGCCTACTCCACGTTCTGTTACAGTAATGTTCAGGATCGATCCTACTTCGGTGATCTCTTCCTCCAGCTGCCGGTTCGTGACGGTGGTTTCCCATCGGTACATGGGGAATCCTGAATCAAAGGCTGGATAATCTTTTTTCTTTATAAATTCATCAAAATCAGAATTTGTCGACAGATTTAATACTCCCCTGCTATCCTGTAGAAGACTGCCATCCAGATAGGGAAACCCAGCCGGATCACCTCCCCATATGCTCCCGTCGGTCGTATGTCCGCAAGAGGTGGAGAAATAAAAGGCTTCTATAGGTTTATCATTATAAAACAACAGCTTTCCATAAGTCTCACGTACCGCTTCTTCTGTTTTTGATGCGGACTGCAGATTGTTATAAACCTGGAATCTGGTGCTGTCATCCACATGGGCTCCGTATTTGCTGTAGGTGTTGCTCTGGATCTGACGGAACGCATAGGTTCTGGCACAGACAGCCTGAGCTTTTAAGGCTTCCTTTTCATAGCTGTCAGGCATCTCACTGGGAACAACCTTTGTCAGATAATCCTCCAGGTACAACTCATTGACTAAAAGCAGCCCATCGGCTTCCTTACGTATCTCAATCGTACCGTCATAGGCCGGGGTGCCATAGGACCTCTGGATGGAATTAACGGAAATGGAGTCTCCTTTTTCTAAAGGTGCGATTACAATCCGTCCATCCTTTAGCCGCTCATCTGAGGTATCAATAATCACTTCTGCCTTTGGAGGCACTTTTACCGCCTTCTCGCCATAGGTCAATAACAGGCCGCTTTCAGCAGACAGGGTTACAGACGGTTGAAAGATCGATTGGAAATTGGTGGACATCAAAAGGACACGAATGCTCTTTGCATCAAATTCCCTTACTAGCAAGGCAGCACATATCCTGCCATGGGCAACAACAAAATCCTGTATATCATATCCTACCAGAATATCGGAGACACTGCGTTCTTCAAGCTGACCGTATAACCGGTATACTTTAAAATCTTTATCCAGTTTTAAGCTGCCATACCCCTCAACCTCAATAGAATCATCCTTCACCGCGAGAACCTTTCCCGATATCTTCTTTTTCTTCAAGGTGACCTTTTGAAGGCTTCCTCTTTTTAAACTGATATCCGCAATATTATTGGCAAAATCCTCCGGCTGCCCCAAAGAGGCCTCAAGGGGGAAGGTACGCTCCACTGACCCTAAGTATACACCGAACGTTCCTCCCGTTCCTGTGGTCAGCCAGACATTTTTATAGGTTATGGAATCTGTCACCGCTTCTTTTAATGCAATGATCTCATTGCCCTTTACCAGAAGCTTTAACTCCCAGTCTATGTAAGAATCCAGGCTGATGCCCTCAAATTGAAAATTCCCTTCGCTGGTATAGGCAGTCCAGGCTGTTGCAGTTTTTACATTGGTAGGAGTGCCATAAAGAAACACGTCAAGCACTCTGATCGTTCCTTCCTTATCCAGTGCCTGCCTCAATTCTTCATACAAATACCACCATTCATCCGCAGGAAGCTTCTTATTTTGTTTTTTGCTGCTTTCATGGATCTTCTTTCCTGATCCGGGAACCAGAGCTTCCGCCAGGCTTTCCGCCTCTTTGTAGGTCAAAAAGCCTTCCGCAGTATCACTTTTTGCCGGAATTTCATGGGGGTCAAGATAACTGCCTGCATACAGGTAATTCATGTATTTCACATACCAGTTATTCTGTTCCTTTTCCGGAAAGTATTCCTGGCTATGTTCCTTCAGCATTTTTTCACAGTTTTCTCTATCGGTAAGAAGAAGAGCAGCTGACTTATATGCTACCCCCCTTGATATTCCCTCCGGTTCCGGTTCATTTACCAGAATAATAATAATGAGAATCAAAACCAAAAGAGGAATACCGACTATAAATCCGATAAATGTCTTTTTATTCATGCGCTCCTCTTATCTCATATAAGTTTTTTTGTTTTCATCAATCCGCTCCAGGTCAAAATAGTCCATCGTTTTAAGGGAGAGATCCTTTTTCGTCAGGGAACGGTTCACCAGCCTTGAAACTACGCTGTAAAACACCGCAAAGGTCGGAACCGCAATGATCATTCCCACAAAACCAAACAGTCCGCCAAAAAGCAGGATGGAAAACAGCACCCAAAAGCTGGGAAGACCCGTGGATTGTCCCAATATTTTCGGACCCAGGATATTTCCGTCAAACTGCTGGAGCAAAAGAATAAATATCAGGAAATACAGACACTTAATAGGGCTGACCAGCAGGATTAAAAATGCACTGGGAACGGCTCCGATAAACGGACCGAAAAAGGGAATCACATTGGTTACGCCAACAATTACGCTTACTAACAGTGTGTAAGGCATATTCATAGCGTTCAAAAGGAAAAAACACATAATCCCGATAATCAGGGAATCTAAAATCTTTCCCGTTATGAACCCGCCAAACACCCGATGAACAAAACGGATTTCATCAATTGCCTGATTAGCCGTTTTAATAGGAAATATACTGTAAATGATCTTTTTTCCCTGAGCAGAAAGCGTTCCCTTTATGTTCAGGAGATAAACCATTACGATTACACCGATCAGTATATTCTTTAGAACCAGTACCACGCTTAGCAGTCCGCTGGAAAGGCTGCCGATCAACATGGACATGTTGGGGACCAGGTCAGAAGTCATCCAGTTTTGCAGCTGGCCTGTCAGCCGGTCATATATGGGAATGACCGCCCGTTCCACAGAAGGATTATCCTCAAGCATCTTCTGAAGCCACAGAGCCAGATCATTCATATTCTCGCCCAGTGATTCCTGGAGTCCCATGACACTTGTATAAATCTGGGGGATGATCATCCAGAAAAGTCCGACTACTATCACAAACAGAAAAATCAAGCTGACCACAGTTGCCGCGGCCCGGGATATGGACTTTACCCCATTCCTATTTTTCCATCTGGAAGAAAGCAGGCGTACCGTAATGTCTCTGGACTTGTTATATACCGGCAGTAAAAGATATGCGAGGACTGCCCCGTAAATGACAGGCATAAGAATCCCCACAATTATTTTTACCGTACCCTTCACAGCCTGGAATCTGGAAAGAAAAAAGGCAAAGGTTATGCTCAAAGCAATAACGGAAAGTGCTGTGACTCCCCAGCATAAATAATTCCGAAATTTTGTCTCTTTCATAAAAATTCTCCTAAGTTTTTAAGATTGACTAATGTCTATCCTATACTCTACCATACTTTTACATAAAATTAAAGCAGCGATTTCTCGCTGCTTTTTTCTTTGGTAACCCCAAAATGCCGGTTCTTACTTATTGACGCCTAGCCTTGCTAGGTGGGCAACCTCACTCAAGTTTCTGCCTTCCACTGCAAACGGAGGCTTGACATCCACCTGAAAATATCGGAATCCCATGAGTCATAATGTAGGTTCAAAAAAGGTAAGAGTGTCGCACATTTCAGGAATTACCTTCCCATGTTTTCTATGGTCTTAGTATACACTACTTTGATTTGTTTTTCAAGTTCCTTTTCCTGTCAGTTTTGATTTTAATCTATTGGATCAGACAGCAATATGTTTGCTGCCAAGCAGTCTTCCATGCTCTACATACAGTTCCAGAAGTCTTAAAAGAGAGTCGCTGGAGTCTTCTTGAATGATCAGTTCCAACCCTTCCGCAGTGGCCAAAGACAGCACCGAAAGCAACGATTTTGCGTTTACCGTTCTTTCTCCGCAGGCCAAATTTATTTTTTCTTTACACGCTCCCGCAATTGAGACAAATTCCAGGATGGACTCAACTCCCCAGAATCCGATCTCCACCTTTTTCATCTCTTGTATTCCTCCTGCTTAAAATGTTAGAGACCTAGTATAACATACTATAATAGATTCTGCAAATCAAAAATTGTTTCTGCCAGAACATCCGCTCCGGCTTCTGTAAGTTCCTGCCTGCTTCCATAGCCGTACAACACCCCTACCGATGCTATTCCGATTTCTTTTGCCCCCAGAACATCATGCTTCCTGTCTCCGATCATCACCGTCTTGTTCAGATCGGTAATTCCGCATTCTTTTAAAACATAACGGATCACATCTGCTTTTTTTACCCTGGTTTCATCCATGTTGGCACCTCCCATAAATAAAAAGCAGGAATCCAACTCAAAATGTTTAAGGATCATCCGGACAAACACTTCCGGCTTAGAGGAAGCAACATAAAGCTTTTTCCCTGCCTTAAGAAGGGACTGCAGAACATCCAAAACTCCCTCATAGGCTTTATTTTCATACAATCCTTTTTCCGAAAAATATTCCCGGTAAATATCAATGGCCTTTTTTGCCTGTTCCTCGCTAAAGCCATAATACTCCATGAAGCTGTCCTTTAAAGGCGGCCCGATAAAGCAGCAAAGCTCATCTAAATTCTCCACCTCAATCCCAAAATGCCGGAGGCTATACTGGACAGACTTCGTTATGCCCTCTTTGGGGTCCGTAAGGGTTCCATCTAAATCAAACAACAAATATTCTTTATTCATGGTGCCTCCTGTATGGTGAAATTAAGAAAAACACGCTTTGCGGGTTTTTCTTAGCTGCTGCGGTATCCGAGCAAAAACAGAGACGAAAAAGGAAAGCTCCTTTTTCGTCTCTATGAAATTTTTACTTTAATTCATCAACAATTTTCTGAAGTGCTGCCAAAGCATCATCCGGAAGCTTGTCATAACCTTCCTTAACCGTGGCGATATTGGAAACGAATTTCACCCGGTCTTCCATACGGGCCTTTAACTGCTCCGCATAAGTGGCATCATGAAGATCCGGAACAAATCCTTCCCACTCAAAGATTTCGATATCTGAGAAAGGTCCCCACTGTTTGAACTGGGCAGTCTTATCCACAATGGCTTCCAGGATGCCTAAGGTATCCTTTGGCTGAACCTTCTTGCCCATGAAATCACCGGTGTTGATGATATAGCAATCTACGTTCTTCTCTTCTACCAGTTTTTTAAATTTCTCATAGTCATTGGCCAGAGGATAGGTTCTGAATGGGTTGGCATAAGGCACAACCACCAGAGCATTGGGATCAGCTCCCGGTGCCAGTCTTTCCGCTGTTGATCTCTTTGTTGCAAGAGTTGCACCCATAACAGATGCCAGGGAAGCGCCTTTTAATTTTACTACCGGCGGAATGGTAGGATCCTTCATGATCCAGAAAATCGCATTGACCGGTGCTTCGATCTTATCCACACGGTTAGGAGACCACAGTTTTGATTTGATGGCACGTCCATTGCCGTTTCTGACGTCCTCTGTTACCAGCTGGATCTTTCCGTCTTCGTCTAAGGTACAGGAGCAGTTCTGGGCAGTTAAGAGATATTTATTATCATCACAGCCAGTCGGGTAATCCTGTGTTTTATCAAAGTATGTAGGCTCTATTGCCACAGATGAGCAGGTGTCGGTATTGATAATGAATGCATCGTCATGGAGAACGGTAACATCATATTTTCCGCCATGTTTTGCATGGGTAATGGTGGATTTACCTGAGCCGGATAAACCAAATACAGATGCAACATATTTGGAACCATCGGTTAAGTTGTATTCTTTCTGTCCGCCATGGCAGGAAGCATATCCGTTGCGGTTAGCAAGAGCCCAAACCATAGTAAGGGTGCCTTTTTTGTGCTCTCCAAAGTATCTCATACCCAGGATTGCCGCACAGTTCTGGTCCGTATTAAAGTAGCATAAACATTTTGGATCGCTTAAACAGGACAGATCTACTCCAGGACGGTCGGAACCATTCCACTGAGGATCAGAGAAGATATAAATGTCTGCTTCTTTTCCATCGCCGACTGGTTTAGAAGCTTTATACATTTTCGCATACTCATCAGACATATACTGGAAGTTCAGCATCCAGTTATACAGAATATTTTCTTCGCCTTCCGGAATAAGGAGATGTACCTTCACCATGAATTCAGGATCAAGTCCGGCATAAACCTCTGCATGATACATTGTTTTCCAACGGGTTTCATAAACTGCGTCCATAACAACTTTGTCAAGAGCGCCGCAATTTACACCGGGTTCTCCTGCGATTCTTCTTGCAGTCGCATAACGTCCGGTAATCGCACCATCATTAAATAAGAGAACCTTGGCATCTTTATCAAGGCCAAATTCCTCTCCCCTGTATACAGGCATGTCCGTTACCACGGTTCCTGGTGAATTCTTCGCCAGTTCATATGCCTCTCTAAGTGTAGTAACCTTAATTACGTTGTTTCCATAAAACGGAGCTTCAATGATCGAACGCGTAGTTGCAAAACCTGGTTGGCCTTTTCCAATTTCATTAATTGGATAATATGCTTTTGTTGACATAGAAAATTCCTCCTTTTATAAAATCCAAATTTGTCACTATTATCTCACTTTGTTAAGAAAAAGTCAATGATTTTCATTGCAATTTTCCTAAATAATGGATATATTATATATATATTATGCATTTTGTGTACAATAAGCAAAAGAAAGGATAATTATGATTCATATTTCAAAAGATGGTACAGGAGATTTTAAAAGCATTGGAGAGGCACTTCGTTCTCTTCCATCTGATCATACGAAGGAACAGGTCCTCTACATACACAAGGGATTTTATGAAGAGCAGATTACCGTAACGGTTCCTCACGTAACTTTTGTTGGGGAAGATGCAGAAAGCGCCATTCTCTCTTACGGCCTTTATGCCCGCATGACCATGGAGGATGGGATGAAGCGCGGCACCTTCCGCACCTATTCCTGCCTGATCGATACCCATGATTTTACCGCTAAGAATCTAACATTTGAAAACAGCGCGGGAATTGGTACCGATGTTGGACAGGCGTTGGCTCTTTATGCCGATGGAGACCGGTTGTTCTTTGAAAACTGCCGTTTCTTAGGAAACCAGGATACTCTTTTTACAGGTCCCCTTCCTCCAAAGGAAATCGAACCCAATGGTTTTATCGGACCGAAGCAGCATTCCCCCCGGATCAACGGACGGCACTATTATAAAAATTGTTACTTAGAAGGGGATATTGACTTTATTTTTGGTAGCGCAACCGCTTATTTTGAAGGCTGTACCTTCTTTTCCAAATATACGGGAATGGAGATCAGCAGCTATGTAACTGCCGCCTCCACTCCAAAGGGACAGGAATATGGCTATGTCATGGAAAATTGCCGCTTTGAAAGCAACTGCCCCGCTGACAACGCTTACCTTGGTCGTCCATGGAGAGAGTATGGAAAAACCGTGCTGATCAACTGCTTTCTGGATGACCATATCTGCAAAGAAGGCTGGCATGACTGGAACAAGGAAGCTGCCCATGAACATACCTTCTTCGGCGAATACGGCAGTTACGGCCCTGGTGCCGTGATGGAAAAACGACCGGACTGGATTCACCGGCTGACAGAAACTGATCTTAAAAGATTCTCAAAAGAAGCAGTTCTGTCCGGTTCGGACAACTGGAATCCATAAAACGAAAACGGGAGCTGATCCCTTGTAAAAAGGATCGGATCCCGTTTTTAATTTAGTTCTCTTTGATCTTAACAATCACTTTTTTAATCAAAGCCGGTTCACCTGCAGCTGCTTTTGGCTTATGACCATCCCAGGGATTGAAAATCATATATTCTCCAGCTTTTACTACTACTTTTAAGCCTGGATTTTCATTGTCGTAAAATACAACATCTTTTTCTTCGTTATAAGGTACCTTTTCATTCAGTTCATCGATCCGTGCATATGTCATGGTTTCAGAACCGGATATCACATATTGAATATCTGTGTAATTATGGTGAGCTTCGTACTTGGCTTCCTCCCAGGGAACCGTTGTATACTCTGTTACATTCGCAAAAACATTCTTGCCGTCAATCTCATATTTGCCTGGCGCCAGGCTCTCTAAATCAGTGTTCTTAAGAAAATCAACTGCCTTTTCGTATCTTCCGTCCACTCCAAGGCCTCTGTAAAAATCAAGGTTTTTTGCTGAATCAAAAATCATAATCCTACTCTCCTTTTATGTATCGTCTAGTTTGGCCGCAGATTCAAGGGGTACCTGCTATGCACATATAGTATACACCTAAAGCAGAATATTCTACAATGTTTTTATTTAAAAAATTCATGGTTGCCATGCTGAAACAGATAAGTCAGATGGGAATCAAACCAGCTGATAGCACCTCTTCTGGAGCCTCCCCGATTCATAAAATACAGGGCTCCGTCGGAATAATCCTCTCCTGCCAGCGCACGGTCAACACACTGTTTCGTATCATCTGTCACTTTTACGGAATTAATACTGCCGTTTGATACCGGTGAAAACTGGGAGGGTTCATAAACGACTCCTTTCACCGTGTCGGGAAATTTTCCGTTCTTTACGCGGTTAATTATAACATTGGCCACAAGGATCTTACCCTTGTCATCGCAAATACCGGCTTCCGCCTGCACGATCTTTAACAAGACCTGATAATCGTCCTGAGTCACAGACGTTGAATGGGCGGCCTTTTCTTTCTCTGCCTTCTTTGCTGCCTCTTCTGCCGCTTTCTTTGCTTCTTCCGCTTTTTTAGCTGCTTCTTCTGCCTGCCGTTTAGCCTCTTCTTCCATGGCGATCTTCGTATTGATTCGCTCAATCTCTGCCTTGGACTCCTCCGCCTGTTCCTGTTTCTGGATCACATCTTTCTCTAGGAAATCACCGGCCAGCTGTTGAGCCTGCATTCTGACTTCCGTAAGTTTTATTTGGGCTTTTTCCTGGGTAACCGTTTCTTCTTTCGCTGTTTCATCTTTCACATCTTCATTATCCGTAGAGTCATCTGACTCCGGCGTTTCCGCAAATGCTGTTAAAGCATTTCTGCCGCCGCTTCCAAATCCTGCTGAGGTAAACGCCACAACAGTAATAATTGCCGCACCCGCCATAAAAACTGCGGAAGAACGATACATCCGCTTTGTGACCTTAAAGGACATCCCTCTGAAAAATTGACAAATCTGCTGAAGGATAGAGCGTAGTGTAAGCATATATACACCTCTTTCTCTTATATCACTTGCCTGGGCTGGGTTACATTCCACAGCCGTTTCATGGTGACGTCCGTAATTATAGAAGAAGCCTGCCAAAAAAGTCAATGGTCATTTAACATTTTTGTGATATTTTAATTTCTAAATTTTCAGCTCCTTTTTTCTTTTGTATATTTTGCACTATTTTCACCTATGAGTCTCCTGGTTTTTTATGCTATTATTGCACTCATATTTTACAATAGTGTTACATTTATGTTAATTATTCAACTTCACCCGTATGACTTGTCCACAGCATTTCTTGTGTTATGTAAACTAATTGTGGGTAAGAGGGGCAAAACTGCCCTTTATAAACGCAACAAGGGCTTGGGGAGAAATGACGATTTGCTGTCCTCTTAAGCCTCCGCTGACGACAATTTCCTCATAAGAGCGGGCCGTTTCTTCGACAAATGTAGGAAATTGTTTTTTCATGCCGACAGGAGAACAGCCTCCGCGTATATATCCTGTGATTCCCTGCAAATCCTTCATAGGAATCATCTCTACCTTCTTATCTCCGGCAGCCTTCGCCACTTTTTTTAAATCCAGTTCCCCATCAACCGGAATGCAGCAGACCAGATATCCTATTTTTTCTCCTTTTAATACAAGAGTTTTAAATACGCTCCCATGATCCGCCCCCATCATATCCGCCGCATGGCTGCCGGAAAGGTCCTGCTCGTCCACTTCATATTCCCTGGTGGTATACTCAACCTTTGCCTTGTCAAGCATTCTCATTGCATTTGTCTTTACCATATAGATCAACTCCTTGAATTTTTTCTAATTATAATACGCATTTCTTTTATTGGCAATGCCAGAATACCCCACAGCAAAAAGGTCCGCAACTGTCAAATACAATTCCTGACAGTTACGGACTAATTTTCCATGGAAAAACAAGCTATTTCTTCTTATTAATATAGGGGAATAACCCTCCCGCTGAAATGATCTCCTGCATAAAGGGAGGAAACGCCTGCCCCTCAAAGGATTCACCGGTAGTTTTATTGGTGATAATGCCGCTGTCAAAATCAACCATAACCTCATCTCCTGCCTGAATGGCTCTGGCAGCTTCCGGACATTCTATAATAGGAAGGCCGATATTAATTGCATTCCGGTAGAAAATCCTGGCAAAAGTTTCGGCAATCACGCAGCTTATTCCGGCACACTTGATGACAAGGGGCGCATGCTCTCTGGAAGAACCGCATCCAAAGTTTTTATTTGCGACAATAATGTCTCCATTTTTTACATTGGTTATAAAATCCTTGTCAATATCCTCCATACAGTGCTTAGCCAGCTCATTCCCATCTGTAATATTCAAATATCTTGCCGGAATGATAACATCCGTGTCCACATTATCTCCATATTTAAAAACAGATCCACATGCCTTCATATTTACAACCTCCTATAATCCCAGTTCATCCGGCGCACATATATGGCCGGTAATCGCACTTGCAGCAGCCACTGCAGGGTTGGATAAATATACCTCTGATTCCACATGACCCATCCGACCTACAAAATTACGGTTGGTGGTAGAGATGCAGCGTTCTCCTGCCGCCAGAATACCCATATAGCCACCAAGGCACGGACCGCAGGTTGGTGTGCTGACTACAGCTCCGGCTTCAATAAAGATTTCTAAAAGCCCCTCTCTCATGGACTGCAAATAGATTTCCTGGGTAGCTGGAATCACGATGCAGCGCACATTTTTTGCCACTTTATGTCCTTTCATGACAGCGGCTGCTATGCGCATATCGTCAAGCCGGCCGTTGGTACAGGAGCCGATTACCGACTGATCCACTTTAATCTCACCAAACGTGCCGATGGTCCTGGTATTTTCAGGAAGGTGGGGGAAAGAAACCGTTGGCTCTAATTTGGATAAGTCAATGGTATAAACCGCCTCATATTCTGCATCCTCATCCGCCTCATAGATTTTGTAATCACGCTTTGAATGATCCTTTATGTACTGGATGGCAAGGTCATCCACCGGGAAAATACCGTTCTTTCCGCCGGCCTCTATGGCCATGTTGCAAATAGTAAAACGGTCATCCATGGATAGATTCCTGATACCCTCTCCGGAAAATTCCATCGACTTATATAAAGCACCGTCTACTCCGATCATGCCTATGATATGCAAAATAACATCCTTGCCGCTGACCCATTTGGAGGGTTTCCCCACCAGTTCAAACTTAATTGCGGTCGGTACCTTGAACCAGGCTTTTCCAGTTACCATGCCTGCCGCCATATCCGTACTGCCCACACCGGTGGAAAAAGCTCCCAGTGCTCCATAGGTACATGTATGGGAATCCGCTCCAATGACTGCATCTCCTGCAACCACCAGCCCCTTTTCCGGAAGAAGGGCATGTTCGATTCCCATCTGTCCTACATCGAAATAATTGGTAATTTCGTGTTTGCCGGCAAAATCACGGCAGCATTTACAGTTTTCCGCGGATTTAATATCCTTATTTGGAATAAAGTGGTCCATGACCAGGGCAATCTTATCTTTATGAAAGATCGTATCTTTATCAAATTTCTCCATTTCCTTAATGGCAACCGGAGATGTGATATCATTCCCCAATACCAGATCCAGTTCCGCTTCGATCAGCTGGCCTGCCTTTACCTTGGAAAGCCCTGCATGGGCTGCCAATATTTTCTGGGTCATCGTCATTCCCATTGTCTGCGTCCTCCTGTTAATTTATCACCATTACAGTTTAAATTGTAACATCTTTTTCTCGCTTTACATTTTAACACACTTATTGGTATAATAGAAATACATAATACGAATATTTAATATAATAGTTAGTTATAAAACGGAACGAAAAGTATCGTTCAATGAGAGGAAGACTTAATATGGATCATAACCTTTCCCAATATAAGATATTTTATGAAGTTGCCAAAGCCGGAAATATCTCAAGAGCGGCCAAAGAACTTTATATCAGCCAGCCTGCCATCAGTAAATCCATCAGCAAGCTGGAAGACAGCCTGGAGGTAACCTTATTTACGAGAAATTCAAGAGGCGTCCAGCTTACCGAAGAAGGAAAGCTTCTATATAATCATACAAAAGCGGCCTTTGAAGAATTAAACCGCGGGGAACTGGAACTGAAGCGGGTGAAGGATTTTAATATCGGACACTTGAAAATAGGTGTCAGCAATACTCTTTGCAAATATATTCTTCTTCCTTATTTAAAGGGATTCATTGAGAAGTATCCTCATATTAAGATTTCCATTGAAAGCCAGTCCACTTCCCATACGATCACTATGTTGGAACAACAGCGGATTGATCTGGGTCTGATTGCAGAGCCAAGCAACCGGCGCCCTCTTTTGTTTCAACCGGTTATGGACGTCCAGGATATTTTCGTGGCTACAAAATCTTATCTGGATAACCTGTATTTAAGAGAAGGACCGGATACGGATTTCTTTCAGACAGGGAATATCCTTCTTTTGGATAAGAACAACATGACCAGAAAGTATATTGACGAATATATGAAAGAAAATCAGATTGTGCCAAATCAGCTTTTGGAGGTCACTACCATGGATCTGCTGATCGAATTTGCCAAAATCGGACTAGGGATCGGATGTGTGATCAAAGAATTTGTCCAGGAGGAACTGGACCGGGGGGATTTGGTTGAGATTCCCATGGAAACAGCGATTAAAAAGAGAACCGTTGGATTCGGTTATAATCCCAATGGATTATCCACGGCTATGGAGAACTTTTTTGATGCCATGAGAGGGGCCGGATCATTGCTCAAGTAAATAAAAAGCCCGGAAAAAGACTTGCTTTTTCCGGGCTTTATTATTTAACAGGCCGCTGCCTGTTGTTATATAACTTAGTTATCAATCAGCTTTCCGCCGTCGTTCCAGCTGTAAAGCTTGCGGAGCTCGCTGCCTACCTTTTCTAACTGGTGGGAAGCTTCTTTCTTTCTAACCGCATTAAAGTGAGCGCATCCTACCTGGTTCTCAAGCAGCCAGTCCTTTGCAAAGTTTCCATTCTGAATATCGGTAAGAACCTGCTTCATCGCCTTCTTGGTCTCATCGGTAACGATCTTTGGTCCTGTGATGTAATCACCGTATTCAGCAGTATTGGAAACAGAATATCTCATGCCTGCAAAGCCGCTTTCAAAAATCAGGTCTACGATCAGCTTCATCTCGTGAATACATTCAAAATAAGCATTCTCTGGAGCATATCCTGCTTCTACTAAAGTTTCAAAGCCTGCCTTCATCAGAGCGCATACGCCTCCGCATAATACAGCCTGCTCGCCAAAAAGGTCTGTTTCTGTCTCATCCTTAAAGGTTGTCTCCAGTACGCCGGCTCTTGCTCCGCCCAGGGCCAATGCATAAGCTAAAGCCTTGTCCTTTGCCTTGCCTGTATAATCCTGATGAACAGCGACCAGACATGGGGTTCCTCTGCCTACCAGATATTCATTTCTTACGGTATGGCCGGGAGCCTTTGGTGCGATCATGGTAACATCAACATTCTTAGGAGGAACGATCTGTCCAAAATGAACGGCAAAACCATGGGCAAACATCAGCATGTCCCCATCCTTTAAATTAGGCTCTACAGATTCCTTGTACATAGCAGCCTGCTTCTCATCATTGATTAAGATCATAATGATGTCAGCCTTCTTTGCAGCTTCTGCTGCTGTATAAACGGTTAAACCCTGCGCCTCTGCCTTTGCCCAGGAACTGCTTCCCTCATAAAGTCCTACAACGACATTGCATCCAGACTCCTTTAAATTAAGTGCATGGGCATGGCCCTGGCTGCCGTATCCAATAACTGCAATGGTCTTACCCTCCAATAAGGATAAGTTGCAATCTTCCTGATAGTAAATCTTTGCCATCTTTTATTTCCTCCTCATATACTGACTCTTGATATATTTTGTTAAAGGAACCATGCCGACGGCTCACTGTCCGCCTTTGGCAATAACCTCTAGCTTACAAATCCTGACTGCCTAAGGCAGATACCGAATATCGTCAGAGCCTCTGGAAAGTCCTGTGAGACCAGTTCTGGCAAGCTCTAAAATTTCGTAATCTTCAAGCAGGTTAAGAACTGCATCAAGCTTGGACTGATCTCCTGTAAGCATGACGGTTACGGAATCTTTGCCAACATCAACAATGGTAGCTCTAAAAATATCAGCTATGGCACAAATCGCCTGACGCTGGCCGGCATTCGCATGTACCTTGACCAGAATAAGCTCCCTGTAAACAGAATAGCCTGGCTTTAATTCTTTGATATCCCTGACATCTTCCAGCTTTCTCAGCTGTTTTTCAATTTGGTCTAAAATCTCCTGATCGCCTGTGGACACTACCGTCATTCTGGAATATCTCTCATCCGCAGTCACACCCACCGTAAGGCTTTCAATATTATAGCCACGGCGGCTGAACAGTCCGGCTACACGGCTCAAAACGCCGGAGGTGTTATCAACCAACAATGATAATACGATTCTCTCCATCCATATCCCCGCCTTTTTGTATAGTAACTTAAATGATAGCAATCCAACATCTATTTGTCAACTAATTAATAGGAATGTGTATTATAATTTGAGGTTATACCTGAAAATAAAGCAAAGAGGGCCGCGTCTTATCATACGCAGTCCTCTTTATTTCTGTTTCTTCTATATATATAATTGCATGTTCTTTCCTTGGCCTAGCCTGGGGGTATCCCATATTTCCATACCCAAGTATGCAATGACCGATCCCTTCATAATATCCTGGATTCCCCAGCCACTATGACCACAGCCAGACGGTTCATAGCCGACGGGGCAAAGCTGCCTTCTTCCAGAATGGTACTAAGTTCTTCTTTGGTTATTTGGAAAACCTACAGGCACTCCCGGTCATTTTCTTGATCTTCCGGTTCAGGCAATGGATTTACATGTACCATGCAGTGTTTTACATCAGGAAAATGTTTTTCAATGGATAAATGTACGTTCTCAGCGATTTCATGGGAATCCACAAGAAACAGATTTCCCTTAGCCGCTATCTCAATGTCCACATACACCTTGGCCCCGAACATCCTGGTCCTGATATCATCAATCTGTTTCACTCCCATTACCGCCAAGGCGGATTCCTTCATCTTCTGGATCGTTTCATCATCACAGGCTTTATCCACCATCTTATCCATAGCATCCCGAAAGACGTCAACTGCCGCCTTGCCGATAAACAAACAGATCACCACACTGGCCACCGGATCCAGAACCGGATAGCCAAGTCTTGCTCCGGCAATGCCTATCATGGCTCCTACAGAAGACAGCGCATCAGAACGATGATGCCATGCATCAGCCATGACAGCTGCTGAATTTATTTTTTTTGCTGCCGCCCTTGTGTACCAATACATCCACTCTTTTACAGCAATGGACAATACAGCAGCAAATAGCGCTAACAGCCCAGGAATAACTGCTCCCTCTCCGTTTCCCGCCGCGATCTTTTTGACCCCGTTTATGCCAATTGCAATTCCTGTAGCCATAAGCATGGCAGACAGGATGATAGCAGCCACGCATTCCATGCGGTCATGACCGTAAGGATGCTCTTTATCTGACTTTTTACCGGCTATGTTTACTCCTATCATGACGACAACTGTACTCAATACATCAGATGCCGAATGTACCGCATCAGAAATCATGGCTCCGGAATTTGCCAGGATACCTGCAGTCAGCTTAAATACTGAAAGGAGCAGATTGATCACAATGGTGACCATTGATACATGCATGGCAATGCCTATTGAGTTCCTTTCTTTTTTCCTTTTAAAAATCGGTTCCATAAAAGTTACCTCCTATTGAATAAGATAGGCCCATGGCACTTTTTTATATTTTGTGATACAAAAAATGCACCTATGGAACAATCGAGTAAACTACTGTCCCACAGATGCAATGAAGTCATCCGCTGTCGCACTTGGCAACCCGGCCCTATAGCTTAAGATAGCTATCGCCTGTTCAGTTTGTACTGTAGATTTATGCAGTGCAAAGAGTGTCTCTACAACTTATAAAATAGAGCCGGATTTTTAATACTACTTATAAGGTTTCATCCATCAGGCACTATAATATTATATGTAATCCAGGGTCCAGGATGTTACGGATTTTCCGGATACTCAATAATATAATACTCATAGGCATTTACAACCTTTGTGCAGCCATACTGGTCTTCCCTCTTAAAGCTCTTTCCATAATTGGCATGGACATGTCCATGAAGAAAATATTTGGGAGAATACTTGTCCATCAGTGCCTTAAAACAGGTAAATCCCTGATGAGGCAAGTCCGGTAAATCGTTGAGTTCAAACGCCGGAGCATGGGTGACAAGAATATCAAAACCTTTGTTCTTCTTAAGCTTCCACCACATCTTTTTGATTCTCCGCTCCATTCCCCGTTCCGTGTACTGGTTCGGCGAACCTGGAATGTACTGCATGGAACCGCCCAGCCCCATAATCCGGATTCCCTTATAGGTTATGATATCATCTTCAATGCAGGTACAGCCTTCAGGTGGACAGTCCTCATACCTGCAATCGTGGTTACCCCGGACATAATAGACCGGGGCATGGGAAAAAGTTGCAAAAAACGTAAGATAATTCGCTCGTAAATCTCCGCAGGAAATAATTAAATCAATGTCCTGCAATTTTTCCGGTGAATAGTATTCATAAAGTGTTTTTGACTCATGGTCAGACAGTACCAGGATCTTCACGCTGTTCCTCCATATCCATGTTCTCGTATATTGTCTGTCCCTGGAGACGTACCAGAGACCGAGCCTCTTCCGTAAGCTCATCAAATTCCGGAATCTGTCCCACCACATTTTCTGTCAGCCAGTTCATGGTGGTTATTTCTTCCGGAGTAAGATTTTCGTTTTCCCCGCACTGGATTTGTCCGTCCTGAGAATAAATAATTCCTTCAAAGGGCTGAAAGCTTCCAGCCCGTATGGAATTTCTCAAAAATGTAATCAGCCGGCTGGTTCCGTGTGGCAGATTATGAGAGCAAATGACGTCGATCACATCTGCCGACATCCCCCACCAGTAATTGATGGCCTGTTTCCCCTTCATTTCCTTCCTGCCGAAATCCCCATGGCATATTATATTAACAATTCTTTCGTAAAACTTTCCCCAATGCCAGATAGGAGTCGCCAGATTTTTCAGGCTTCCATCCGGATGCTTCTGGTAAAGTCCGTATTCTCTGGTGGGCGTCTGAGGAGTTATCATGTCATCACCTGAAATAAAGGCAACGTTCTCTTTTTCCAACTCCGCGTGAGCATCCCGGTCCTTTACCCTTGACCATTCTAAGTACACCTTGGCATAAGGATTGATCATTCTGGCTCCCAGGGCAAAGGCATTGATATTGGCAATGGTGCCGTAGATCGGATAATCAGCAATATATCCGATCTTCTCAGCCTGGGACATGGAAGCTGCCAAGGCCCCCATAAGGAATTTCGATTCATACATTCTTCCATAATAGGTGCAGATGGATGAATAAGACATATTAACGGAGCAGTTAAACACCTTTACTTCCGGATGATCGATTGCAGCTTTCACACTTAAATTGATCATCTGGGAGGCCGTAGTAAATATTACATTACACCTGGCCCCAATGGCCAGTTCAATGGCATTAGCGATCTCCGGCTCAGAATCTGCGTTAAAAAATGCAATCGTCTGTATGGCTCCGTTAAAAGCCTGTTCTAAGTACATCCTGCCCAGCTCATGTCCATAAGTCCAGCTGGAAGTTTCTGCTGTTTTCGCATGGATAAATGCAATTTTTAACATCTCCGGTTCAATGGACTGGAACGGGCGCAGCCAATTAATGAGCTTAAGAGGACTATTATCCGATGATTCCTCTATTTCTTCCGGCTGTTCAACCAAAGTGATCTTATTGCCTCTGGAGGCCAGGAGTAGTTCATCCTTAATTCTGATCAAGTCCTTTTTTATCTGCCCCTCAATCCGGTCTTTTACGATTCGGTATCCGAATAGTTCGACGTAAACAAGAAACGCGTCCGAACATGTCATATCGTAATCATCGCCACCAAAGGCATGGAATGCTTTGGAAAAACGGTCATAAGCGGATTTGAAGATGATCCTGTCATCCTCGCTCCAAGGCTCTCCCGGATTCTTATTCATGGCCTTTATCAGCTTGTCGTAGCTTCCTTCTTTGCTGAACCAGACATCGCAGTTAAAGGAAACCTGGTAAAAATCCAGGAATTCATAATAAAGCCTGTTATCTAAATCATCAGTCCTCTTTGGAATCAGGCGGGTGACAGAGGCAGAGATGCTGAAAGCACCTACATATTTTAAGACACTGACCCTTTTATTGCCTTCCTGAACGTAATACTGGTTCATAAATTCAAAGACTTGGATGGGATCATGGATCCCCTCTTCAATCTGATGGTCATATAAATATGCCCATTTCGCCCCAAATTCCGATTTCTCCGACAATAGAGGCATGAAATTACTGGCAAAGGCGCTGGTGCGTCCCTCCGTTTTCGTGCCTACCACCTTTTCAAGAGGAACATCCATGATTCCCAAGTTCACTTCTGAAACAATATCCGTATAGGACAGGATCTGATCCAAGACCGGCAGATACGGATATTCTCCTTTTGACACGGAAGCCTGATATTGCCTGCGGCCCCGCTTTAACGCCCCTACGTAATCATATAATGCCATCCGTTTTCCCTCCAACATTTTCTAAGGTTATTTTAGCATTAAAACAGCTTTCTGTACAGATTATTCAGGAGGCTTAAAGCGGCACTCTATGAAAGATTTTTCACCTTAAAGTCTCTTTCCAGTTCTCTTTTCTGATCCTTTTTCGCAATGTCATCTCTCTTATCGTATAGCTTTTTACCTCTGGCAAGGCCGATCTCCACCTTCACCAGGCTTCCTTTAAAATATACCTGCAGAGGGACCAGGGTATAGCCCTTCTGGGCAATCTTTGCATCCAGCTTTCCGATCTCAGTCCTGTGTAGCAGCAGCTTTCTGACCCTCAGCGGATCTTTGTTAAAGATATTCCCTTTTTCATACGGGCTGATGTTCATGCCGCAGACATAAACCTCTCCTTTATCAATTCTCACAAAGGATTCCTTGATGCTGCATTTGCCCATGCGGATGGATTTTACTTCTGTTCCGGCAAGTTCAATGCCTGCCTCGTATTTTTCATCAATAAAATAATCGTGATATGCCTTTTTATTATTAGCAATTAATTTGAAACTCTCTTTCCCCATTTTCATTCCTCCTGTTATTCCTCTTCTAAACTCTTTGCCGGAATAAAGTCGATGGTACGCAAAAGCTTATCCGTACCCAATACCATGACCCTGATAGGCTGACCTAATTTAAAGGTTTTCCTTGTCATTTCACCTACCAGCTCATAATGTTCTTCATCAAAATGATAATAATCATCCTGGAGCTGATTCACATGAATCAAGCCTTCCACGGTGTTGGAAAGCTCCACATAAAGCCCCCAGTTTGTCACACCGGAAATCACTCCGTCAAACTCTTCCCCAATGTGTTTTGACATATACTCACACTTTTTAAGTTTAATGGTCTCCCGCTCTGCTTCATCGGCTCTACGCTCCATGGCAGAAGACTGGACGGCTACCTGCTGAAGGATCTTATCGTAATGGCTGATTCTCTTCCCGGCTAAGCCTGACCTTAAGTTCTCCTTAATGATACGATGGATCTGTAAATCCGGATACCTTCTGATCGGAGAGGTAAAGTGGGTGTAATATTTAGCTGCCAGGCCAAAATGCCCGGTATTTGACACCGTATATTTAGCCTGCTTCATAGAACGCAGGGCCAGACGGCTGATAAGAGCTTCCTCCGGCGTATCCTCCGCATTAGCAAGCAGCTTTTGGACTTCCTTCGGGTAAACCTCACCATTGTGAAAACGGATGGAATATCCGAAATTATTAATCAAAGTTGCAAGACTCTTCATCTTTTCCGGATCCGGGTTATCATGAGTCCGGTAAAGGAAGGGAATCTCCTGCCAGAAATAATCCTCTGCAACCGTCTCATTTGCCATCAGCATAAAGTCTTCAATGATTTTAGTTGCTGCATTTCTCTCATAGGGCTTGATTTCCAAAGGCTTTCCCCGTTCATCAAGAATCACCTTTGTTTCAGGGAAATCAAAATCAATGGAGCCTCTCTTCTTTCTCTTTTCCCGCAGAATATCAGCCAGTTCCTTCATCTGATCAAACATGGAAACAAAGGCTTCGTATTCCTTCATAACCGCCTCATCCCGGTCCGTGATAATGGCGTTGACTGCCGTATAGGTCATTCTCCGGTCCACGTTTATGACGGTTTCTGCTATCCTGTGCCCCATTACATTGCCGTTTTCATCAATGTCCATGATGCAGCTTAAGGCCAGCCGGTCTTCTCCATGATTCAGGGAACAAATTCCATTTGACAGCTTATGGGGCAGCATGGGAATTACCCGGTCCACAAGATAAACGCTGGTTCCCCTTCTTAATGCTTCCTCATCCAATGGGCTGTTTTCCGTTACGTAATTCGTAACATCAGCGATATGAACGCCTAAGGTATAGACACCATCTTTTTTTGATAAAGTAATTGCATCGTCAAGATCCTTTGCATCTTCTCCATCAATGGTAACTGTCTGTAAATTTCTCAAATCCAGACGGCCCTGCATATCTTTACCGGTTACTTCATCCGTTACTGCTTCCACCTGCTTCATTACGCTGTCCGGGAATTCCTCCGGAAGTCCGTATGCTCTTACAATCGAAAGAATATCCGTACCAGGATCATTGACATGGCCAATTATTTCCGTTATCATTCCTTCCGGTTTCCGTTCCGGCCCGCCGAAATCCGTAACCCTAACCACCACCTTGTGTCCGGTCACGGCTCCCATGTCCTTGCCCTGAGGAATGAACACATCCTTTGAAATTTTCTGGTTGTCCGGAATAACGAAACCAAAACTCTTATTTTTCTGATAGAACCCTATGATCTGTTCATTTGCATGGACCAGCACCTTGATCACATGGCCCTCAGCTCTTTTTCCGTTTCCTGGCTTTGATTCGGCAGATATCAGCACGGTGTCACCGTGAAGTGCTCCGCCTGTCTTGTCTTCCGGTATAAAAATATCCTGATCCAGCCCTTCTACCGCTACAAACCCAAAGCCCTTGGAGTGTCCGGAAAACACTCCGGCAATGGAGCCGATATCTGGCTTTCCATATTTTCCTTTTTGTGATATACCCATCTTTCCTTCTGCCAAAAGAGTATCCAGTACCTCTTTTAAATCTTCCCTCTGATCCTTTGGAATGTCAAAGAGAATGGCTAACTCTTTTAATTTCATAGGTGCATAGGCAGGATCATTTATCAGCTGGAGAAGCATGGCTTTTCTTTGCGTTAACTGTTCTTCTGTCATTGTCTTCCTCTCTTAATTATCATTTTTATCTATTTTAATTTTTTCTATATTATCGGAAGTAAGAAGCACTTCCGGTAATCGGATGGACGGGCTGAAAAACGGCCCTTTTATCGAAACTTGCTTTACAAGCTCCAATAAGCCATAATATATTATCTGCACTTTACCAATAGGTATTACGAAACTTCCCCTTAATGCGAAAAAAACACCCTTGTTGCCATATCACAAGAGTGTTTAATCTTTACAGTATATTCAGATTCAGTACCAGCGCCAGAATGAAAAACAGGACTGCACCGTATTTTGTGAATTTCTCCAGTTTTCCTTCCATGGAACGGCCTTTATTTCTGCCCCAGTAGGTATCAGCCATACCGCCAATAGAACCCAGGCCCTGACTCTTTCCTTCCTGTAAAAGGATTATTGCTGATAAAGCAACACATATGATAACAAATATGATTGATAAAATAATCCTGATCACGTTTCCCACCTCCTATAGTCAAACAAAGGATATCATACCATAATTTTTCTGAAAATACAATATATTTTTATATTTTTATATTCTATAGGTGATACGCCCCTTGGCAACAATCATGTTTCATCAAGAAGCCCTCCCTGTTTTTTTTGCTTATTATATATAGAAGCTTCTTTATCGTTCACTCACCTTTGATAAGCATTTACCTCTTTTCCCTGCAAAATTTATTATAAAATGATTTTCTTCGTATCCATCTATATTATATCATTATTCTTCATCTTTGGCCCTATGTTCCAGGTATGTTCTTCCATCATACCATATTCAGGCTTTTTCGGAATTTTCGGAATTTTACATTTCCTTATGCATCACTATGGAATTTTTTTATAGCAAAAATATAAGGTGCAAAAAATATACAGGTACCTGATAAAATTTTTCTTGACATTTCCATCAGGTACCTATACAATATATTTAAGGTACCTGATGAATATTCAACTTTAGGAGGTTTTAAATATGATGGAAGATAACTTTACAGAACTTTACGAAAAATTCTCAAAGCTGCAATGGCTCTTGCAGCGCCACCATTTACAGAAACATGCAGAACATGGTCCCATGGCGGATCCGACCCGCGGGCAAGGCAGGGTTTTAGCAATGCTCAAAATGCAATCTGAAATCAGCACAAAAGACCTGTCTTATCTGCTGGGCATTCGGATACAGTCTCTTAACGAGCTTCTTAACAAACTGGAGAAAGGCGGTTATATCACCCGCATCCCTTCGGAAGCCGACAGACGCGTCATGTTGGTGCAGCTAACAGAAAAAGGGGAAAATGAACAGCAGCCCCGCCCGGATTGCGGAGATATTTTCAGTTGTCTTAACGAGGAGGAACAAATGGTCTTCGGTGAGTATCTCGACCGCGTGGCTGCGGCACTTGAAGCCCAGCTTGGTGATGATGAAGACGACGAAAGGCTTGAATGGATGCGCTCTGCCCGTGAAAGACTGGGTGATGAAAGGTTTGACATGATGTTTATGCGCGGGGGCAGGCGTCCTTTTGACCGCAGAGAATGCTTTCATGGCTGCCCAGACAGAAGACCGAAAGGTGCGCACGGTGCTGGACATTTTGAACCGGGCCACAATGATCCAAGGTTCAACGGACACGGTTCCAATCGCTTTGGCAGACATGGTGACGGCAGGCATATGCCTCCGCAGCCTGAAGCTCCTCACGATGACGAAGAATAAGTAACGATATCCTATAATAACAGAATTGGCGCTGTCTTTCTGAAAGCCAATTGGCAGCGCTTTTATTTTTTACGCTTTTTTCAGGCAGAAAGGAGCAATCATGTAAACCATCTCATTCGCACCATCTTTGGGCAAAAAGGCGGGGCTGCCAATGCTTAAATTTTAAACGGATGCCCCCGGTAATAACTGTACCGGCGATTGGGGAGAGAAAAAAGGCAGCGACTGTAAAACCAACCGCTGCCTTTTTCATGCTGTACCAAACACTACTGCTCTTTCTATTCCATTAGCCAGTCAAAAAGAATATTCCATGACTGCCCGTCCAAATTTCCTGTAAAAATCTTCAATGCGCAGAAGTTCATTGTATTTGGCGGTGCATTCTCCCCTGCACGGTGCTCCGTTCTTCACATAATCAGCACCGACAGCTGCTGCCATATCCGCAAGGAAAGACTCTTCCGTATCCTTTCCATCACTGGCAATGATCACCTTATGTCTGGCTTTTCTTGCCTTCTCTACCATTTCCAATGCCCCGGTTACCGTCCCCGCCTGTTCCATACGGATGATCGTGGCATTCGCCGCAGCAAAATCATCGGACACCAAAAGCGTACGGTGTTCAAGGAGCTTCATCATTTGCTCTCTTCCCTCCAGGTCTTCTTTCCAAAGTCCGTTTAGGAACGCACAGATGGGAAAGCCGTCTGCCAACCTCAGATAATAGGCGAGCATATCCTTTTGTGCCCTGTTTATGGAGATTCCACCCTTCCTGCTTTCCTTTGAAAAACAGTAAGTGCCATCTTCCTTTACGTACAGATGGTCTGCATCAGCATTGATGGCCACCAGCACATCTGTCCCTGGCTTATATCCGGTAAGCTTAAAGGAATCCATTAAATAATGCAGTGCTTCTTCTGAGTTTTTCATATCCGGTTCAAAGCCGCCGCCATCTCCTGTGGAAGTGCTAAAGCCACTTATGGATAAAAGCCTTTTTAATGTCTGGTAAATCTCTACTCCCATGCGGAGTCCTTCCGAATAGGAATTTGCTCCCTGAGGCACAATCATGATCTCCTGGAAATCAAGACCTTTTTCCCCGCCTCCTCCGCTGATCATGCTCATCATGGGAACCGGCATCACAGGAGCTGAGGTTCCGCCAAGATAACGGTAAAGCGGCAGATGAAGTCCTGCCCCTGCTGCCCTTGCAGCCGCCATGGATATAGCAAGAACTCCCTGGTTCCCGACTTCTTCTGCCCGGTTCTCCTCTGCTGCCTTGGAAAGCATTCGATCGATCCTTCCCTGGTCTGATGCATCCTCAAACAATATTGCTTCTGAAAGCCAGCCACTCACAAGTTCTGCCTGTTTCTCTGCTCTGCTGGTGTCTCCCAGGGAAACCGTCGCTCTTCCATGAGCGCCGTTTTCCAGGATCACTTCAGCTTCCACTCCGGGATACCCCCAGGAATCCCGGACAATCCTTCCTGTTATTTCTATAATATCAAGGCTGTTAAACATCCTTTTGACTCCCTGTCCTTTCTTACATTCTTACAGTAAGGATTGACGGAATTTACCACATCCATGCAGGTACAGAGA
This sequence comes from Lacrimispora sphenoides, assembly GCF_900105215.1. NCBI lineage: Bacteria > Bacillati > Bacillota > Clostridia > Lachnospirales > Lachnospiraceae > Lacrimispora > Lacrimispora sphenoides. The sequence goes on from NZ_FOIP01000002.1 coordinate 1,761,418, forward strand.
AAAAAGATGCCAGGAGGTTTTTCTTTCATCCTGGCATCTTTCTTTAAAGATTTACTTGTAAAACGGCATTATTTATGCCCGAAGTTCAATTCCTAATCCCTGTAATCCGTTAAGGATCTTTTTCATTACAGCAAGAACCTCCTGCTCTTCTAAGGTGTGATCACCTGCACGGAAGGTGATGGAATAAGCGACGGACTTATATCCTGCTAAAATCTGGGTTCCTTCATAAATATCGAAAAGCTCATAGCTTTCCAGTATCTTTCCTCCCCGCTGTTCGATGATCTCTTCGATCTGTCCGACCAGAATTTCCTTTGGTACCACCATGCTGATGTCTCTGGTAACAGCCGGATATTTTGCAATTCCGGTGTATTTCCGGTCAAAACTTGTAAACGGGATCATGGATGGCATATCGATCACAGCCACATAGGCCCGGTCCCCAATCTTATAGTTGTCAGCCACCTCCGGATGGACTTCTCCCAGATATCCGATGGTTACCCCATCATAAATGATATCTGCCTGTCTTCCTGGATGAAGGAATGTTTTTCCACTCTTTGGATCATAATGAGGCCGTTTGTGCATTCCGGTTTTATCGAAGAATTCTTCAATCACGCCCTTCATATCAAAGAAATCGCCGTCGCCGTAAAATCCCAGGGTAAACTGCATTCTTTCATCGGGAAGCGCGGTCAATGGAAGCGCCTTTGGAAGATAAATATTGGCCAGCTCGTAAAGGCGGACATTCTTATTGCGGCGGTTGTAATTAGTGGATAAGGAGTTTAACATTCCATGAAGTGGGGAGGTTCTCATAACGCTGAAGTCCTCTCCCAATGGATTTAATATATTCACTGTCTCACGGAGCGGACTGCCCTCCGGGATCAGCAGACGGTCAAATACCTTGGGGCTTTCAAAGGAATAGGTCATTCCCTGGGAAAATCCTGAGAATTCCGCCACTTCTCTTGCCACCTCTTCTATTCTTAATTTGTATGACAGCTTGCCGGTCGTTGCCTCACCTGTGGGCAGGGATACGGGGATCTTATCATATCCAAAAAATCTGGCAACTTCTTCCGCCAGATCCGCCATACAGTCTAAGTCCTGGCGGAAAGTGGGAATAAGGATTTCATTTGCTGTCTCATTGTATTCCAAATCCAGCTTTTTAAAGTATTCAAGCATTGTCTCCGCTTCGATCTCAGTACCCAGAAGCCGGTTCATCTTTTCTGGCTCAAAAGGAAGTCTTTTCCCCTCCCGTTTCTCAGGATATATGTCAATCATGCCGCCTATGACTTCTCCTGCGCCCAGCTCCTCAATCAGCTGGCACGCGCGGTTAATCGCTTCCTCAGCGTTGTTAGGATCAAGACCCTTTTCAAATTTACCGGAAGCATCGGTCCTTAATCCGACTTTTTTAGAAGAAAGACGGATATTGGTTCCATCAAAGCAGGCGCTTTCAAACACCATGGTCTTCACCTCATCGGTGATTTTGGAGTTTTCTCCACCCATGATGCCGGCGATTCCTACTGCCTTTTCTCCGTCGTTGATCATGAGAACGGTGCTGTCCAGCTTTCTTTCCTGTTCGTCAAGAGTCTGGAAGGTATCGCCTTCTCCCGCGCATTTTACAACGATTTCATGATTTGCAAGCAGGTCATAGTCAAAGGCATGCATTGGCTGACCATACTCTTCCATTACATAATTGGTAATATCCACGATATTATTAATAGGACGGATTCCGCATGCAGCAAGGTGTCTCTGCATCCAGGCCGGGGAAGGAGCAAGCTTGATATTTTTCACCATTCTTGCGCAATAGCGGGGACAAAGACGGCTATCCTCTACGGAAATCTTTAAATAGTCATGGATATCCTCACTGTTTCCTGTTGCTGTTACCACCGGAGGTACAAAGGGCTTACGGAAGGTAGCAGCTGCTTCTCTTGCAATTCCTATTACACTGTAGCAGTCCACACGGTTTGAGGTAATTTCATATTCAAATACGGAATCACGAAGGCCCAGCACTTCTATAGCATCAGCACCTATTTCCGTATCCTCTGGAAGAATGTAAATCCCGCTTTCCGGTGCATCCGGATACATTTCATTGGATGAGCCCAGCTCTTCAATGGAGCACATCATGCCGCAGGATTCGATTCCTCTCAGTTTCCCCTTCTTGATCTGGATTCCTTCTTCCGGAAGGGCGCCGCCGTCATGGCCTCCTGCCACTTTGCCCCCGTCTAATACCACAGGAATTTTATCTCCGGTCTTAACATTGGATGCACCTGTAACGATCTGTACGGTTTCCGCTCCAACATTAACCTGGCAGATGATCAGTTTATCCGCATCCGGATGACGTTCAATGGATAATATCTGTCCAACTACAATTTTCTCTAAGTTTTTATCCAGGCAAACATAGCCCTCAACCTTTGATCCGGTAAGCGTCATAGCATCTGTATATTCCTGTGCCGTCACGTCTAAATCCGGAACGTATGCTTTAATCCATGATAATGGTGTATTCATTGATCTATCTCCCTTTCCTTAAAACTGTTTTAAGAATCTGATGTCGTTCTCATATAATAATCTCATGTCATCGATTTCATATTTTAACAGGGCAATCCGCTCCAATCCAACTCCGAATGCAAAGCCGGAATATTCATTGGGATCGATTCCGCTCATTGTAAGCACATTTGGATGAACCATGCCGCAGCCAAGAATCTCAATCCAGCCGGAACCTTTACAGAAACGGCAGCCTTTTCCGCCGCATTTGAAACAGGTAACATCCATCTCCGCGCTTGGTTCTGTAAATGGGAAATGGTGCGGACGGAATTTTACTTTTGTCTCCAGACCAAAAAGCTCTCTTGCAAACTCTGCAAGTGTTCCCTTTAAATCCGCAAATGTGATATTTTTATCAATCACAAGTCCTTCAATCTGGTGGAAGGAAGGGGAATGGGTTGCATCCACCTCATCAGACCGGAATACACGGCCGGGAGCCAGCATGCGGATCGGCAGCTTGCCCTTTTCCATGGTCCTGACCTGAACCGGTGATGTCTGGCTTCTTAATACGATGTTGTCACTGATATAAAAGGTATCCTGTTCGTCTCTTGCCGGATGATTCTTAGGTATATTCAGTTTTTCAAAGTTATAGGAATCGTATTCCACTTCCGGTCCTTCAATGACCTCATATCCCATACCAACGAAGATTCTCTCAACCTCTTCCAGAGCAATGGTATTTGGATGGGTGTGGCCTACCTTATTCCGTCTGCCGGGAAGGGTTACATCAATTACTTCCTTTTTCAGCTGTTCTTCTCTGGCTTTTTTTTGCAGGGCGGATATGGCATCCTCTAATTTCCCCTCGATCATGGCCCGGGCGTCATTTACCATCTGCCCCACCTTTGGCCTGTCTTCCGGAGCAACATCCTTCATACTCTTTAATACACTGGTCAGCTCACCTTTTTTTCCAAGATAAGCAACTTTAATATCGTTTAATTTTTCCAGCGCATCGGAAGCTTCAATCTGCTTTAACGCTTCCTGTTTGATTTTTTCCAATTGGTCCTTCATCGTGCTCTCCTTCTTTTCATGATCAAATTTTACTTTTGCTGCTTTAACAGCGAAATAACTAAAAAAGCTCCGCCCCAAAAAGGGACGAAGCTATATTCGCGGTACCACCCTGATTCCTGCGTATGACACAGGCACTCGGTATACGTAACGTGTATTGACGTCATGACTTACCCGCCAGACCGGCAGCCAAAGCTGTCACTGGTTTCAATCATGCTGCTTCGGTGGGAAATTCAATCTCTTAGCTGAACTTAAAAGGGCTTACAGCCGATGGCCCCTTCTCTCTGGAAGAAAATAAGGATTTACTTACACCTTCATTGCATTTGATGTTTTTAATTGTAACGTTACGTACCATTGTAATAACGGATGTTCAAAATGTCAAGGATTATTTTCATATGGATTATATCAGAAGGAAATACGTCGGGTCTCTGCCCGTTTTCCTTTCTTAAATCGCATCTTTATAAGTTTCTTCTAAAATTCTTTTAAATTCAAGGAGTATTTCATAGGTTTCAGCCCGTTTCTCCAGGTGCTCTATAAAAATATCAATATACTCCTTATCTTCGGCTCTTTTTGTTTTCTCAATCTGAACTTTTTCTTTTTCTTTATTGTAAAAATGGGCCAACGCAACTAAAAGCACACTCTCTGTTAACAGTGCACCCAACAACATAATATCTAAAAAACTCATTTTTTCCCCCTGTTCTTTTAAACCATAAAATCGGCCAAGACTTTTATACTGTCTTTTACAGAATCAATATCTTAAACCGCCTGTAATGTGATCATAATAATCATCCATCCCCCCTCCCCTTATCCGTGAACTGCAAAGGAATTCTTACGGGGCTGAAACAGACTCTCCTGGTTTCCATAATGATTTCTAACATAATCCTACCGCCTTTTATATAGTTATTATTACTAATATCGAACTTTATAAAGTATATCATAACAGAGAAAAAAAGAACAGCGTCAGAAAGTATATCCAAGATATCTTTCTGACGCTGTTTTTTATTATCTTATGGAAACTACACAGCAAACTGGCTGTTATAAAGCTGTGCATAAAATCCATTTTGGGAAAGCAGGCTTTCATGAGTTCCCTGCTCAATGATATGGCCATCCCTCATTACCAGTATCACATCCGCTTCTTTAATCGTAGAAAGACGGTGAGCGACGATAAAACTGGTACGCCCTTCCATCATCTTTCCAAATGCCTTCTGTATTTTTATCTCGGTTCTGGTATCAATGGATGAAGTGGCTTCATCAAGAATCAGCATGGGAGGAAGGCACAGCATAACTCTGGCAATGCATAAAAGCTGCTTCTGGCCTTGGGATAAATTTCCGCCGTCTTCCGAGATAACGGTATCATATCCTTCCGGCATACGCCTGATAAAACTGTGGGCATGAGCCTCCTTTGCCGCCAGAATGATCTCTTCCTCATCCGCATCCGGCTTTCCATATGCAATATTTTCACGAATGGTCCCTGACTTAAGCCATGTCTCCTGCAGCACCATACCGTAACTGGTTCTTAAGCTTTGTCTGGTCATATGGCGTATATCTGTCCCATCTACCCGGATGGAACCGGAATCCACATCATAAAAACGCATGAGAAGATTGATCACCGTGCTCTTTCCGCAGCCCGTAGGGCCTACGATGGCTACTCTCTGGCCCTTACGTACGTTTAAATTCATATCCTCAATTAAGGCGACCTCAGGATTATAGGAAAAGTACACATGTTCCAGAGAAATCTCTCCCTTTGCGTTGCCAAGAACTGCAGCGTCCGGCTCCTCCGGGACCTGAGGCTCCTCGTCAATCAGTTCAAACACCCTTGCAGCAGAGGCCAGGGCATTTTGAAGCTCAGTAACCACTCCTGATATTTCATTAAATGGTTTTGTATATTGATTGGCATAGCTTAAAAAACTGGAAAGCTGTCCTACGGTTAAAAGTCCTTTTACAGCCGCAAAGGCTCCGGCGATTCCAACGCTGGCATAAACCAGGCTGTTCACAAAGCGGGTGGCTGGATTAGTAATGGAAGAAAAAAATGTGGCTTTCAGGCTCCAGACACGCAAATTTTCATTAATATCTTCAAATTTTTCCTGTGCATCGGCTTCATGGGCAAAAGCCTGCACCACCTTCTGATTTCCCAGCATCTCTTCCACAAGAGAAGTCAGCTCCCCTCTGGTCTGAGACTGCATCTTGAACATGCGGAAGGTCTTTCTTGCAATAAAGCTGGCGACAAACAGGGAAACCGGTGTTACCAGAACCACCACAACCGTTATGGCCGAATTCATGGAAAACATGAAAACCAAGGTTCCTAAAATGGTAAGGACTCCGGTAAACAGCTGGGTAAAGCCCATTAACAGTCCGTCGGAAAATTGATCAATATCCGTGATAATCCTGTTTATAATATCTCCGTGAGAATGGGAGTCAATATATTTTAAAGGAAGGATCTCCAGCTTATTAAATGCCTGGGTTCTGATATCCTTTACCACCTGGTAAGTGACCAGATTGTTAATATGGCTCATAAGCCACTGGGCTGCCGCTGTTATTGCAATGATGACTCCGATTTGTTTTAAAATCGTCCACATGCCGGCAAAATCAACAGCCCCTGCCCCCACAATGCAGTCAATGGCCCGGCCTGTGAGGATGGGAACATATAAAGTCAACAAAACTGTGACAAAGGCACAGGCCAGGGAAGCAGCAACTCCCCATTTATAGCGGCCAATGCATTGAAAGATCCGGCTGACAGTGGATCTGTATTTTTTTACGTCCATGTTATTGCACCTCCTCTTTTGACAGCTGGGATAAGCATATTTCCCGGTAAACCTGGCAGGAAATTAACAGCTCCTCATGAGTTCCCCAGCCTGCCATCTGCCCGTCATCCAGGACCAGGATCCTGTCCGCATTTTTAATACTGGAAGCTCTCTGGGATACCAGGAACACAGTCATATTCCCGGTACTTTCTTTAATTGCCTTTCTAAGCCTGGCATCAGTAGCAAAATCCAGGGCAGAAGCACTGTCATCCATGATAAGAATCTGAGGATCTTTTACCAATGCCCTGGCAATGGCAAGCCTCTGCCGCTGTCCGCCGGAAAGGTTTTTTCCTCCAGCCTGGATCAGAAGCTCCAGTCCTTCTCCTTTTTCCTCTACAAAATCCTTTGCCTGGGCAGTTGCAAGAGCCTCATAAATCTCCTGATCCGTTGCTTCCTTTTTCCCCCACTTCATATTTTCCCGAAGGGTTCCTTTAAAAAGCACTGCCTTTTGGGGGACAATTCCCACCAGCTCCCTCAACTGGCCCAAAGGATATTGTCTTATATCAACTCCTCCCACCTTTACGGATCCTTCTGTGACCTCATAAAACCGGGGTATTAAATTAACCAGGGTGGTCTTACCAGAACCTGTTCCTCCGATGATTCCAATGGTCTCCCCCTTCATGACCTGAAAGGATAAACCGCTTAATGCCGCATCCTTGGCACCTGCATAGGCAAAGGTCATATGGTCAAATTCTACTTTGGGAGCATCCTGTTTCTCTTCTACAGCCTTATGAGTAACTTCTGTAATGGCTGGTTTCTGTTCAAACACAGCGCTAATCCGGCCTGCACAGGCTAAGGACTTTGAAATCGTGATGATCAGATTTGCCAGCTTTACAAGTTCAACTAAAATCTGGGACATGTAATTTACTAATGCAATCACTGCTCCCTGAGTGATGATGCCGCTCTGCACCTGTCTGGCACCGGTGTTTATCACAACGATGACACCTAAGTTGATCAGCACATAGGTAAGGGGATTCATTAAGGCTGAAATTTTTCCTACGAAAACCTGAAAGCGTACTAAAAGGCCATTTTCCTCATCAAACCTGCGTATTTCATCATTTTGACGGTCAAACGCACGGATGACACGGACTCCTTCCAGATTCTCCCTAACAGCCAAAAGCACCTGGTCCAATTGCTTCTGCACCTTTTTGTACAATGGGATGCTGATCAGCATAATGCCGAATACTACAATGGAAAGAACAGGGATAAGTACCACAAAAACAAGAGCTGCCCTGGCATTGATGGTAAATGCCATGATCATGGCGCCGCATACCACAAACGGGGAACGAAGGAACAGACGAAGGAATAAATTCACTCCAGACTGTACCTGATTGGCATCGCTGGTAATACGGGTAATCAGAGTCGCAGTCCCAGTGGAGTCTATTTCCTGGTACGAGAGTTTGTTGATATGGGCAAACAAATCATTTCGGAGAGAAGTTCCGAAGCCAGCCGCTGCTTTTGCCGCAAAATACTGGGCCGTAATAGAACAGACAAGGCCTATGACGCCAAGCAGCACCAATAATCCGCCCATTTTAAGGATATAGGGCATATTCTGAGACTTGATCCCTACATCAATCACCTTTGCTACTACAAGAGGCACCAATAATTCAAAGCAGGCTTCCAGAAGCTTAAATAACGGCCCCATAATGCTTTCTGCCTTATAGTCCTTTAAATATTTCAGGAGCTTTTTCATCCTAATATTCCTCCGCTTTTAAAAATTAAATACATTTTTGGAATAATACCTTGTAACATTATACCATTTTGGTATAATAATACAATACATAAATATGAAATAGAGGATATCCCAATGAATCCAATTAATTCAAAGCAGCTTTATTATTTTACAACAATTGCAGAAACCGGAGGCTTTACAGCCGCAGCAAAAAAGCTGGGGTTATCCCAGCCACCACTAAGTAAGCAGATCCTTTTGCTGGAAGAAGAGCTTGGAGTAAAGCTTTTTGAACGCGGCTCCAGAAAAACAGAACTGACGGAAGCAGGTGCTTTTCTCTATTCCCGGGCTAAAGACATCCTATCCATGATGGACTCCATTGTGGAAGAACTCGATCATTTTCCGACTGCTTCCAAAGGAATCTTAAAGCTGGGAACCATCTCATCTTCCGGCAATCTGCTTCACGACTTTTTAAAGATATACTGCTGCACCCATAAAAAGGTACGGTTTGAAGTCACAGAAGGAAATACCTACGAGCTTCTGGAAAAGATGAAAAATGGGATTGTGGAATGCGCGATTATCAGGACTCCTTTTAATGCAGAGGGATTTGAATGCGTGTACGGTAAAGAGGAACCATTAATAGCGGTTGGAAACCCGTCCTTTTTTTCAGGCGTCTCCAAGAATAAAATCAGGCTGACAGACCTTTCCGGCAAGCCCTTGATCTATTACCGCCGGTTTGATTCCATCATCTCCCTTGCCTTCCAAAACAGCGGTATCATGCCCAATGTTTTTTGCCGCAATGATGATGCCAGAACCTGTCTCCAATGGGCAGGCATCGGCCTGGGAATCGCTCTGGTGCCTGAATCCATCAGCAAAATAGGAGAACACACGGACCTCGTATTCAGGGAGATCGACTCTGCGGATACTGTTACCAGAATGGCTGCCGTATATAAAAAAAACGGCTATGTTTCAAACATAGCCAAAGAATTTGTTTCCTATTTCGGTGAGTTGATGTCCCTTTCCTAATCAAAAAGACTTAACTGGGTTATTTCGTAATTCTTTTTGTACCCATGAATGATATCTTTCATCCGGTATAATATCCCATACCGCTCACACTCCCGGGAAAATACCTGCCATAGCTTTCTGGCTCCCGGGCTTGTACATTGGTAACTGTTGCCATACCGCCTGATATATTCCGACACCAAATCCTGTTGGGGGAACAGTTCTTTTAGGCGGTCAAAATACCATTCTCTTTGATTATTGCGCAAAGTCACGCCAAAAGCAGGATAAATGAAGCTGGCTCCGGCTTCATGGGCAGCTTTTACGATCGAAAGGATATTTTCCTCGTTATCCTCCAGAAACGGAAGAACCGGCATCAATAAGATTCCCGTAAATATTCCGTTCTTCCTTAATGCCTCAACCAAAGCCAGACGCTCCGAGGGGCTGGATGCATGTGGTTCGATTTTTTTCGCCAGATTGTCATCTGTTGTGGTAACCGTCACCTTACACAGGACAGGGGAATGCTCCATGATTCCTTTTAGAATATCTATATCCCGCTTAAGAAGGGCATTTTTCGTAGCCACTGCCGCCCCAAAGCCGTATGCATCAATAAGCTCAAGGGCATGCCGTGTTAATTCAAGCTCCTGTTCAAAAGGATTGTAGGGATCGCTCATGGCTCCTGTCCCAACAATGCCGGTTTTTACCTTACGCCTTAAATCATCCCGGATGATCCTAAGGGCATCTTCCTTGACCCGCACCGAATCAAAATTATCAATCCGGTAACAGTCTGAGCGGCTGTCACAATAAATGCAGCCATGGCAGCATCCTTTGTAGATATTCATATTATAGTCAATACCAAACCACTGGGAGCCTTTTGTTCTTGTCACTATGGTCTTTGCAGGAATAAACTCCATTCGTTTTCGTTCCTTTCTTCACCTCGAGCCTGATACTTGTTGGTTTTATTTTATGATTTATGGCAGGATCTGTCAATCATGTACGTATTTTTACCTATCGGCAGAATGCCTTGATATTTTTTTTGTTCCATGATAATATGCTAATACTAGCGAAGAAATTATGGCAGGAAAAGGAGATATTATGATTCGATTTTTATTGCGCTGTAAACAAATCTATGATAAATACAGCAGGGATGAAATGACTGTATATGCAGCCCAGGCCTCCTTCTTCACCATTATAGCAGCATTTCCCTTTATGATGCTTTTACTGGCATTGATACAGCTCATCCCATCCATTACGAAAGCAAATTTACTCCAGCTTATGATTACGATCATCCCAAGTACACTGGAAATGAACAGCTTAATCGTATCTGTTATCGATGACCTTTATACGAATTCTCCGGTAGCTGTCTTATCCGCGACCGCAGTGGCTGCCATATGGTCCGCTTCCAAGGGGATGCTTAGCATTGAACGGGGATTAAACCGGGTATTTGGCCAGGAGAAAAAACGAAACTATATCGTGACCAGGATCATCTGCGCCGTTTATACCATTATTTTTATGATTATCTGTCTCCTGACCCTTGTTCTGCTGGTCCTTGGAGGTACCATTCAGAGCTTTATGAACCACCACTTTCCGCTGCTGGCCGAGATCACCCAGTATGTTCTTACGTTTCGTACCATGCTCGTTTTCATGATGACGATCTGCTTTGCTGTCCTTTATACTTATGTTCCGGAAAAAAAGCAACATTTTTTAAGCCAGCTGCCCGGAGCCGCCTTTTGTACCTTGGGTTGGATCGCTTCTTCTTTTGCGTTTTCCATTTATTTTAATAACTTCGGCAATTACTCGGTCATGTACGGAAGCCTTACAGCCATTGTGCTGTTAATGCTGTGGATTTATGCCTGTGTCTGCATCCTGTTTTATGGTGCTGAAATCAATTACTATTATTCTTTAAACTGGAGGGAGCATATGCGCTCTTAATCAAAAACCAGGGCTTGCAGAAAAAGGCAGCCCTGGTTTTTCATATTTATAGTTAAATTGTTCAGGTAAACAAAGGGGTGGATAAGTATCTGTCCCCTGTATCGGGAAGAATTACAACAATCCTTTTTCCGGCATATTCCGGACGTTTCGCAACTTCCCTGGCTGCCCATACGGCTGCAGAGGAAGAAATTCCCACTAAAATCCCTTCTGTTTGCGCGATTTCCTTTCCCGTCTCGTATGCATCTCCATTTTCCACCGGTATGATCTCATCGTAAACATCTGTATTTAAGATCGACGGGACAAATCCGGCTCCGATTCCCTGAATTCCATGAGGTCCAGGATTTCCGCCGGAAAGAACCGGCGATGCGGCAGGTTCTACTGCTATCACCTTTATCTCAGGATTTTTGCTTTTTAAATATTCTCCTGCTCCGGTAATGGTACCTCCGGTTCCCACACCAGCTATAAGAACATCGATCATACCATCGGTATCTTCCCATATTTCCGGGCCGGTTGTTTCATAATGAGCCCTGGAATTGGACGGATTATCAAACTGTCCCAGAATAATGGAACCGGTTATTTCTGTTTGCAGCTCTTTCGCCTTTGCAATGGCGCCGGACATTCCCTTTGATCCTTCTGTCAATACAATTTCCGCTCCATAGGCCTTTAACAGATTGCGCCGTTCCACGCTCATGGTCTCCGGCATGGTAAGAATCGCTCTGTATCCTCTCATAGCAGCTATGCTCGCAATACCGATGCCCGTATTGCCGGAAGTCGGTTCTATGATCGTGGCACCATGCTTTAAAGTGCCGGACTTTTCTGCATCCTGAATCATATAGAGAGCGGCCCGGTCCTTAACACTTCCTGCCGGATTAAAATATTCCAGCTTTGCTATAATGGCAGCCGTCACATGGTGCTTTTTTCCATAATTGGAGAACTCTACCAGGGGTGTATGGCCGATCAGTTCTGATGCACTTTTCTTGATATTTTCCATATTCATCCTCTTTTCAACTGCGAACTATTCGTTCCCTTTTTATTTCAGCAGGACAGGACCTGCCGCCCCAGCCAGGGCTTTATGAAAGCTCATACAGGCTGTAATACTTTTCTTTCAGGTACTGAATGAAATATTCCGGGGTAAAATCCTCTCCAGTAGTATCTTTTAATATCTCACGGCTGGTTTTCAACTTACCAAACTTGTGGATATGTTCTCTTAAATAATCTCTTATAACATCAAGCTTTCCACTTACAAGAAGCTCGTCAAAATCCATTTCTTTTCTCATATGGTAATATAACTGCGCTCCAAAAGCATTTCCCAGGGCATAAGACGGGAAATAACCGATTAACCCCTGAGACCAGTGGATGTCCTGCAGGATTCCCTCTGATGGATTTTCCGGTCGTACTCCAAGATATTCTTCATATTTATCTGCCCAGATTTCCGGAAGCTTCTTTAAGTCCACATCTTCTTCCATAATCATTTTCTCAATTTCATAGCGAATCATAATATGAAGATTATAGGTAAGTTCGTCGGCCTCTGTCCGGATAAAGCTTGGCTGCACCTTATTGACTGCATCCATAAACTGCTCAATGGAGATTCCCTTTAATTCTTCAGAATAAAGTTCCTGAAGCTTTCCATAAAGAGGGGTCCAGAAAGCCTGGCTGCGGCCGATGATATTCTCAAAAAACCGGGACTGGGATTCATGCATTCCCATGGAGGTCCCCTGCCCTACCGGTGTCTGGGTGATCTCATCACTGATTCCCAGTTCATAAATTCCGTGACCGGCTTCATGGATCACAGAGAACATAGCGTTATCCATCTTCTCACGATAACTGGTCGTAATTCTCACATCGTGATTATGGAGATTTGTCGTAAATGGGTGGGCACTTTCTGAAAGCACACCCTTTGTAAAGTCAAAACCAACATATTCCGCGAGATAGTGTGCCATCTCTCTTTGCTTTTCCTCAGGATAACCGCCTGATAAAAAGGAATCATCAATGTTCTTTCCATTCTCCTTTATTTCTTTTAAAAGGGGAACAATTTCTTCTTTCAGACGGCTGAAAAACTCATCCAAAAGCTCCATATTAAATCCTTTTTCAAACTCATCCAATATAACATCATAAAGCTTCTGGCCTGCCTTCTTCCGGTAAGAAGCAAACTTCTTTTTAAATCCGATTACTTTTTCAAGTGTCGGTGCAAAGGAATCAAAATCTTCCTCTTTTTTTGCCTTTGACCAGATTCTGGCTGCCTCAGCTATGAGCTGGGCATTTTCCCGGTACTCATTTGACGGAATACACACCAATTCTTCTCTGGCTTCCTTTGCTCCCTTGACAATGGCCCGTTCCACATCAGACAGGCTCTTATCTTCCTCGCAGTCGGCAATGGCTTTTTCCATCTCATCCCCTGTTATAACCCTGTAATATTCCTCAGAGAGCGCACCGATTACCCTTGAAGTGTAGGAACCGGCACCTTCCGGTGCAAGAGTTTCATTATCCCATTCAAAAAGAACGAGGGAAGTTTGAAGTGCCATAGTCTTTTCAAGCAAAGAGGACAAAATCTCATAAGATTTGCTCATAATCTGTTTCTCCTTTATTTCTATAAGTAATATACCTAGTATTTGACTCAAAATCAGGGACGCTCTGTATGAGTGTCCCCAGGCAGGATGAAAAAATACTTTTTAAAGCATCATTTTCCGGTGCCAAAAATGGAAGCTTCTTTTATATCAAGGGATTTAAGCCATTTTTTGACTTTTTCCTCCTGATAGGCTTTTGCAGAAAAATCCTCAAGCTCCATATCAATAGGAATATCCATTTTCATGGTCGCCAGGGTTTTAGAAAGCAGGGCCGCCTTTTCCCCGCACAATTCTTCTTCGCTGGTCTTTGTCATCGATTTATAAGGAGAACGGGTGATTCCCAATTCATTTTTCCAGAAATCCTGGAGTGCTTTCAGGCTCTTTTTATCAGACTCAGCCTCGTGAATGGAACGGTATATCTCTTCCACTGTGCCATATTCCCGAAGAAGCGGAGGCGCCGCACTGCTGACTCCCTTTACTCCCGGGATATTATCAGAAGGATCTCCCTGGATTCCCTTTAAATCTGCAATCTGCTCCGGCCGGACACCCTCTTCAATAAGCACCGTGTTAGAGGTATATTCAAAAACCTTTTCAGGAAGGTTGACTTCATCTTTTTTTACACCGTAAAAAGAATAATATTTTTTGTACAGCTCATCCGCTTTCTCCTGCCGTGACTGAACCATCCACGCACGGACATTGTATTCATCGTTTACCAGCTGGAGATAATCGTGGTCCTTAGTCAGAAGGATCATGGAAATCTCCTCCCGGAATTTCATAACCAGGCTTCCGGCATAATCATCCGCTTCATACTGTTCACTTAAAAGCACCTGAAAGCCCACGTCTTTTAAGATCTCTTCCATCAGGACAAACTGGCTCTTTAACGGCTCCGGAGTCACTCCCCGGGTTCCTTTATAATCGGGGTACAGCTCTCTTCGAAATGTATCCCTGGTTTTGTCAAATACAAAGGCTATGTGATCCGGCTGCTGCTTTTTCATCAGAGATACCACCATCTTAAGCATACCGAAAATAGCGTTGGTATAAGTGCCATCCTTTGCATGAAGGATCCTATCATAATGCTTCTGTTTCTCCTCCTCTGACTTTGCAAACATGATCTCCCTTGGTAAAACCGCGTAATAACAGGTCGACAGCATAGAGGAACCGTCAACGACTACAAATTTTCTTTCAGACATGTATTTCTCCATTTCTTCAAATCTTAGCAAAATCAGGTAAAATAATTCTGCAGTTCTATTTCATTTTTCGCGCCCAGGCGTTTCATGACTTCTTTTCGCTCCTGAGCAGATAATCCCTTCCACAGTTTTTGGACGCGAGGGTCCCCAAAACTGATGTATGGTACTCCATTCCGCTCGCATTCATAGGATGACAAGTAGTGATTGAGAGCACTCCATTCCACATAAAACGCATTGATGCTGCGGCTTAAAGAGCTTACTTTTACCATGATCCTTCCTCCCTGATAAATATGTGCTATCCCGATCAGATATTCCCTTCCATTATACTCTGAATTTCCATTTATTCATAGTCCAATCATTAAGTTTTAAAATATAATTTTCCTCAAAAGACGTTGAACTATGTAGCAATAGGCTATATAATACAGATATCAAGAATAAAAAAAAGGGAAGGTACTATCAGAAAATGGAAAAAGAGATCAGATGTCCGTATATTTTATTTAAAATTGCCGGTTCCCTCTATTGCATCAACAGTAAATACATATCAACCATTGTACAGCTGCCAGACTACAGCACAATACCGGCCGCTCCGGCCAATGTGACCGGAATGTTCAAATACCGGAACGAAGTCATACAAATGCTTGACTTACGGATTACTTTTGGACTAAAATCCATTTCCGATGAGTGCAGGGATTTTGAAGATATGATTGATGCCAGAAAACAGGACCACGTTAATTGGGTAAAGGAACTGGAGCGTTTTATTAATGAAGGCGGCTCCTTCCACCTGGCAACAGATCCCCATCAGTGCGCTTTGGGAAAGTGGTATGACAGTTTTAAAACTGACAACCTTACCATCACCAATCATCTGCGCAAAATAGAGGAGCCTCATGAAAAGCTTCATCTGGCTGCCGATGAAGCAGACCGCTGCAAAAAGGACTGCGAAAACTGCCAGAGAGAGGAATGCCTCCTTAAAATTTTAAAACGGGTAAAGGAAGAATCCATGCCGACCATAATCAACCTTTTGGACCAGACAAAGGAATTATTCCGTTCAACGATTTACAAAGAGATGGTTCTTATACTGGATGGCATCAGATGGGGAATCGTGGTTGACGAGATCGTTTCCGTTGAAGAGCTTGATACGATTGCAGGCAGGGATCAGGATCTCATGGTAAGCCATTGTTCCTATATCAATCAGGTAATGGAAAGTCCTAAAAGCGAAGGTCTTATCTTCGAGCTGAACACAAAGTCCTTATCAGCCAAATTAAAAGAACTGGAAGCTGCTTATTAAAAGATGATTCAATATGAAAAGAGCCGGAAAAGTTGCTGTTAAACTTTTCCGGCTCTCCCAGTGAAAGCCCAGGTACTTCCCTGGACTGACCGTTCAGAAGTACTTCTTATTGCCCCACAAATTACTCTTCTTTAAATCCAGATATTCATTGTAGGCCTTTTCCAATATTTGTTTTTCGTTGGAAAACTTTAGAAGATGATACGCTTCATGGAACTTGTAATATCCTGAATCAATAAAATATTCTTCCCGCTGTGGTTTACTGTAATAGCTGTCGGCCATCATTAGATACCAGTGCACATCCTTCTCCACCATATCCTGAGGTGTGTTAAAAGAGTACTGGCTCTTTCCAATGTATTTGATTATGGACGCACTTACGCCTGTCTCTTCCTTTACTTCCCGGAGAGCCGTCTCCTTATACTCTTCACCCGCTTCTACTGTTCCCTTTGGCAAAACCCAACCTTCATACTTATTTTTGTAATTCTTATATAAAACCAGAATTTTACCTCGAAAAATAACCACACCGCCACAACTCGTTGCTTCTATCATTGCAATTCCTCCAGAGTGAAACCGTAACTCCCATGGGAAGCCCGGTTTTGGTGTGTCACACAGACTGGCTCTAGTATACCTCTTTTTGGTTTCATATGCAAGTGCGTAATTATTGTAAACATGTATCATTCTTTTTATTGTTTGGAAAAATATACATCAAAAAGAGCTCTGGCAATCGGAGCCGCTGCCTGCCCGCCTGAGCCGGCCTCTTCTGCAATTACAGTTATAACAACTCTTGGATGCTCTGCCGGAGCAAATCCCACAAACCAAGCATGGGTTTCCTTACCTTTTTCAAATTCCGCAGATCCGGTCTTTCCGGCTACCGTATAGGCATCGGTCCTAAGAGCGGAGCCTGTTCCTTCTGTTACAACATCCCGCATAAACTCGGTTAATTCAGAAGCTTCCACGGCAGTCATTAGACTCGTATAGGACTGAGGCATAAATTTCTTAATGACATCTCCCCCTACGTTCTCCACCCGGTCAATAAAATAAGGCTTCATAAGAGTTCCGCCGTTGGCAATAGCCGCAACAATCATGGCATTATGAATGGGTGTGATCTGAGTCTGGCCCTGGCCAATCGCAGTCTGAAGGATCTGCCACGTATCAGCGCCGCCTCCCATGGTATAAGAGCTTTTGCTGCTTGCAATGGGTAAGGCCAGATCCGTATTAAAGAGAAGCTGGTCCGCAGTATTCTTTAACCCATTTAAGTCCAGCTGCAAACCAAGATTTGAAAATGCTCCGTTGCAGGAATTTGCAAATGCCTGTTCCAGATTTTGGTGTCCATGGACCGTCTCATGGTAACACCGTATGGTATAATCCCCATTTTTATAAATCCCTTTGCAGTCAAAGGTATAATCATTATAATTGGACGGATTTTCCTTTATATATTCCAATGCCGTAATTATCTTAAAGGTGGACCCCGGAGGGTAAAGTCCCTGAGTCGCACGGTTTAATAACTGTGCTGAAGTGTTCTCCTCCGCCACCAGATGACTCCAGTCTTCAGCCAGGGTATTGGGGTTATAATCGGGCTTGGATACCATGGCAAGGATCTTGCCGGTATCCGGCTCCATCACTACCACCGCCCCTTTTCGCTTACCTAAGGCATCATAAGCCGTCTTCTGAAGATCCACGTCAAGAGTAGAGACAACACTGTCCCCCTGATTCTTCTTGCCGGACAGCTCATTTGCCACCTGCTCTACAAGATTTACATGGCTTGTCAGGAGATAGAAATTAGCCAGGGCTTCCAGACCGGTCTTTCCATTGGTGGAATATCCCACCGCATGGGCAAACAGTGAATCATAGGGATAAACTCTAGTTTCCTTTCCCTCTCCGTCCACCTCAGTCCTGGCAAGGATTCTGCCGTCATTGCTGTAGATTTCTCCACGTACCACCCGGTCGGCAAAGCTGTCAAGTCTGGCATTATAAGAATTATTGATCACACTGTCGCTTTTCACAAGCAAAAAGTAACCAAAATAAGCCGCAAGCCCTACAAAAAGTAGTACGACCCCATAGGTAAGTATCAGGATATGGTGATTTGCTTTTGGATTCGGGTTAGCCTTCATATTTTTCTTCTTCCTCTTCATTGCGTTTGAGTATATAAAGTCCCTGGATGATTCCAAAGATGATAAAGGTGCTTAGGATGGAACTTCCTCCATAACTGACCAAAGGAAGCGTTACTCCTGTGGAAGGGATAAATTTCGTTACTCCTCCCACAGTTAAAAATACCTGAATGATATAAATTGTTCCAAGGCCAAATGCAATCAGCTTATAGAATACCGCCTGCATCCGGCTGGCAATCATCATGAACTGCAAAAAGCATCCCAGACAGATGAGAAGGACGCACAGGGCAAAGATGCCCCCCAGCTCCTCCGAAATCGCTGAAAATATAAAATCCTTTTCTACCACCGGGATCCTTCTTGGCATCCCACGGTACAGACCCATACCAAACCAGCCCCCGGTGCCAATGGCAAACAAAGACTGGGTAATCTGGTACCCCTTTCCTGCAATATCCGACCAGGGGTTTAACCATGCCGATACTCTGGTCCTTACATGCCCAAACAGCTGATAGGCCAGCATAGAAGCCAAAGTTCCTCCTCCTGCTCCGGCCAGAAGATACCACCATTTTCCCGTTGCTACAAAGAGCATGAAAACATAAGTTACAAAGAAAATGAGGGCGCTTCCAAGATCTTTGGACGCCACCAGAATGAGCACATGTAGGGCCGCCACCGAGGTGACAATAAGAACCGTCTTCATGCTGGTGGACCGGTAAAACATCGTGGCTATAAAAAAGACATAAATGATCTTTACAAATTCCGTGGGCTGGAAGGAATAACCTCCGAACTCCAGGGAAAGCTGGGCACCGTAACTGCTGGTTCCGGCAAGGCATACAATTCCCAGGAGAAGAATTCCTCCTATTCCATAGATCCATGGAATCTTACTTAGCTGCCATACTCTGTCAATGACAAAGGGGATGGCAAATGTCACCAGAGCCGCGGCAGCAACGATGACAAACTGCTTCATGGCCCGGTCGAAAGAAAGCCTGGTCAGCATAATAAAGCCTATGGTAAGGAGCATGCACATATTATTGACCAGCAGCCTGGATACATTGCGATAAATCAGCCGGTACAGGAAAAGGTAACTGAAAAAGAAAATTACCTGGGCCACGTAAAAAACCAGCATCTTTTCATCCTCTGTCTCCAGCCAGATGACCAAATAGCCAAGCAGATGAATGAGAAACATAGCAAAATTCTGGCGTCTGCAAATCTTCCTTTTCCTGATTTCATCCGAAAAGGAAAAAAAACGAAAATTCAAATATGTGTATAATGCAATCAACAGTATCATCAGATATCTGGAGATGTCAATAATCAAATTAATCATATGTCACCTACTCTACACCGCGTTTGAAATGACCCCTTGTGAATTCTTCAAACGGCAACTTTGCTTCTCTTCCGTTAAGGAATCCGTCAGAAAAGCTTTGTATCACCGCTTTTGTCTGTGCTTTGTTCTCTGTGGTGAACTGAAGCCGTAACCATGAGGGAGATAATCCCTTTACCGCCTCTTCTAAGCCAAGAAGGGAGACGGCCGCTGAATTATAAATAGAATTATAGCAGAAAGTACAATGGTTTTTTACAGGAAATGCTTTCCCCATCCGGTCCTTTAATGTCAAAACAACCGGTGTTTTATCACATTGTTCCATTCCCTGATGCAGGCACTGGGCGGTCACCATCATTGGCAGCCGGCCATATACCAAAAGCTCCCCAGGAACTTTTAGTTTTCCCAAATCCCGGCTGTTTAATTCTACCGGCCAGGTAAGCTCGTCCGCTCCCAGTTCTTTTAGCATCTCCTGAGCATAATTGTTCATCCCATACATTCCATAATCAAATACCAGGGTTCCCTTGACTTCCTTCTCTTTTAAATAACCTGTTTCCTCCAGAGAACGGATCAGAAATCCGTCAAATGCAGCGGCTTTCAACTCCGTTAAATGTTTATCAAAGAACTGTTCTGCCCTGATCCTGAAAATATGAGGCATGGTAAGCATACACTCCTTACCGGCCTTGTGGCATGCCTCCACAGACGCTTTCCATTGTTCCGGCTTAAATTCTGCAGCATCAATATAAATTCTTTTTACATCAGGGCTGATCACCGCTTCTTCCAGGCAATCCGGCCGCTCCAGAGAAACCGTTAGTTTAGGGCCTTCTGAGGCAACTTTTCGGCTATAAACAGCCTCATCTACCGCTTTCACCGGTTCTGCCTGCCTGTTCTCCTTGTAATCTTTAAGAATCTCATATTCCAAGGCTTCCAATCCACGCCTGCGCAGATCATTAAGAGCCTGAACTGGTAAAAATATATTCCCATTTATCTTTATATCAAGATTTTCAAAATAAAAAGGTGTATTTCCGGTTTTATCAAACTGTTTCCTTACCTTTTCCTCTGTTACAGGCTGATTTTGGGCGGTCTGCACGATCTCGCCTGCGACAGCGGCATTATGGCCGCAGGCACTTAACTGCAAAGAGACCATTTGACCTTCTTCCAGAAGCGCGGTTCCAATCACCGGCTCTCTTACCTGTTTTTCTACAAAGTTTTTATCAAGGAAATCAAACAACTCCTGATTGCCTTCCCGAAAAGCAGGCTTTTCTTTCCAGACCACCATATCCCGCCCATTTTGGCGCTTATTGTATCCGTCGGTCTGACCTCCCCGGTCAAATAGATCCAGAAGTATTTTTTTATCCTGCTCTTCGACCCGGTAGCCCTCTCTTCCTTTAGCAAGATAAAGGTCCGCGTACTTTCGGTAAATGCTCACTACTCCAGCCGTATACCTTGGACTCTTCATTCTTCCTTCGATTTTCATGGAATAAACTCCGGCTTCTATCATGTCCGGTATGATATCCAAAGTGCTCAAATCCTTGAGGCTGAGGCAATAACGGTCATCTCTTCCTCCAAGAACCTGTCCTTCCCGCTTCACCTCGTAGGGCAGGCGGCAGGTTTGGGCACATCTTCCCCTGTTTCCACTTCGCCCTCCTATGAGGCTGCTGAATAAGCATTGACCGGAATAGCAGTAGCACAATGCGCCGTGTACAAAACTCTCGATCTCCACATCCACCTGATCACGGATCTTTGCAATTTCCTTCAAGGATAATTCCCTGGCAGTAACCACCCGGTCAGCTCCTAAGTCTTTTAAAATCCTCGCTCCATAAGCGCCGGTAATGGTCATCTGAGTACTTGCATGAATGGGAAGTTCCGGAAAATTCTCCCGGATAAACCGGAAGGTTCCCATATCCTGTACGATGACTGCATCCAGGCCCTGCCTGTAATATGGAACAAGATAATCGTAAAGCTCCCCTATCTCCTGCTCCTTCATCAGCGTATTAACGGTCATGTACAGTTTTCGCCCATGAAGATGGACGTAATCAATGGCTTCCAGCAGCTTATCCTCTTCGGGATTTTCCGCAAAAGCCCTTGCCCCAAACCGGCTGCCGCCCATATAGACCGCATCGGCGCCTGCCGCCACCGCTGCCTTCATACTTTCAAATGATCCTGCCGGAGCAAGAATTTCAACTGCTTTCTTCACAAGTTCCTCCTGTTTGCCCTTTATTGATGAAAGAGAGGATGTCACGGCCCTGCCGCCCAACATCCCCTCCTGACTTACTCTTTCTTACCGGAATCCGCAGATTTCCTGGTTTCCACCAGTTCCAGCTTTGCCGACTCAAGCTTCATCTGAGTGGCCACAAGCTCATGCTTTAAGCTATAAATCTCCTTTTCCATCTCCGCTTTCTGCTGCTCCAGTCTGGCGGTCTGTTCTCTGGCCTTGAAGTAATCATCCGCCATATTTAACTGAATCATGATATTTTGATATTCTGCGCTTTGCTTCGTAAACCCTTCCTGATGCTTCAGCGTTATAATCATCTCATTGATATAGCTTGCCAGGCGGTGGATATAACTTTCTTCCTCACTTCCGCCCAAAGCATAAATCTTGCCATCTATTAAAACTTCTGTACTGCGTTTGGAATCCATGCTGTTCTCTCCCTGTTTCATTTGCTCCTTTTTACTATAACATATTTTGTGCAGATAGAAAAGCCCTGCCTGCATACCTTTATGTCCAAAAAGTACGGCTAACTAATAGGAAAGTTCTAAAATTCATGCAGATTATGAACCCAGGGAGATTCCAAGATGTTTATATGCCCGTTCCGTGGCAACACGCCCTCTGGAGGTGCGGTTTATAAAACCGTTCATCAGAAGATATGGTTCATAAACATCTTCCAGCGTCCCGGCATCCTCTCCCAGAGAAGCAGCCAGGGTATCCAGTCCTACCGGACCTCCGGCAAATTTTTCAATCATTGTGGTCAGGATCGCCCGGTCATTATAATCCAGGCCAAACTTATCCACATCCAGAATGTCCAGGGCAAAATCCGCCACTTCTTTTGTAATAATACCGTTGTATTTTACCTGGGCGAAATCCCGGACTCTCTTTAACAGGCGGTTGGCCAGCCTGGGGGTTCCTCTGGACCGCTTGGCAATCTCTGCTGCCCCTTCTTCCTCGATTTCCACCTGTAAGACTCTGGCAGAACGGCAAACAATAATCTTTAGCTCCTGGGGCGTATAAAATTCCAGCTTCTGCACCACACCGAATCTGTCTCTTAACGGAGCGGTTAAAAGCCCCGCTCTGGTAGTCGCTCCCACCAATGTGAATTTAGGAAGATCCAGTCTTATGGATCTGGCAGAAGAATCCTTTCCCAGCATGATATCTATGGCAAAATCTTCCATGGCTGGATACAAAACCTCTTCTACCTGGCGGTTTAAGCGGTGGATCTCATCCACAAACAGCACATCCCCTTCCTGGAGATTGTTCAGTATGGCGGCCATCTCTCCTGGTTTTTCAATTGCAGGTCCTGATGTAACCTTCATGTTAACTCCCATTTCATTGGCTATGATCCCTGAAAGAGTCGTCTTTCCCAGGCCGGGAGGCCCGTAAAATAAAACATGATCCAGGGATTCCCCCCTGGCTTTGGCGGCATCAATGTATACTTTTAAATTGGTACGTATCTTTTCCTGTCCAATATACTCAGCAAGACACATGGGCCTTAAGTTTGGTTCTATTCTTTTATCTTCTTCTGTTATCTCTGTGGTTATAATTCTACGTTCCATCTCTGCCTTTACCCGTTATTTTATATAAATGCCAGATGCTTTAAGGAGGCCTTAAGAACATCTTCCACCGTCATGGATTCCGTTACTTCCACCTGACGAACCGCCTTGCCCGCCTCAACTGAGGAATATCCCAGAGCAGCCAGTGCTTCCATGGCTTCTCCTGCCACCCCGCCGCCGGATAAAACAGGCCCGTTCCCCTGCTCCACAAATCCGGAAGGGAGAATTCCAGCGATGTCAATCTTATCTTTTAAATCCAATATAATCCTCTGAGCAGTCTTTACTCCTACCCCCGGCGCTTTGGATATGGCTTTGGCATCTCCTGAAACAATGGCCCTTCTTAAATCATCCGGGTCAAGGGCAGAAAGAATTCCCAAGGCTCCTTTGGGGCCAATCCCGTTCACACTTATGAGCTGCTTAAACATCTGCAGATCCTGACGGTTTAAGAAACCGTAGAGGCACATGGCATCCTCTCTTACCTGAAAATATGTATACAATTTTGTCTCTACGCCAATTCCCGGCATATTTTGAATCACGGATATGGGAACATGTATCTCATATCCCACGTTCCCGCTCTCTATAACAACGATATCTTCAAATATTTCAACCAATGGCCCTTTTACGAAAGAAATCACGACCTCTGTCTCCTTTTGTTATGCTGGAAATCTAATCTATATTATTTATCATAGCATACAGCCTGTTCTTATGCAAGCGGATAGTCGAACAAATATTCTGTTTCCGTTGACGGACCGGCGCCAATCCGCTATAATATTGGGAGAGAAATTACCCTGCGGGTATCCCCATACACCCGGTAAAGCGGGGTTTGCCCTGTTCAAAAAACATGGACAGTACTAAGGAAAGGGCGGAATCATACATGATCACCTTACAGAAAACCATTGCATTTCATGAGACATATCCCTTTGACCGGATCGGCCGGAAAGAGGATCTGCTGTTCTTTGATATAGAAACCACAGGCTTCTCCGGGGAGTATTCTACCCTTTATCTGATCGGATGTGTTTATTACAGAAACGGCTGTTGGAACCTGGTCCAGTGGTTCGCTGACACCCTGGATTCGGAAAAAGAACTGCTGGAAACCTTTTTTAAATTCTTAGAAAATTTTACCACAGTCATACATTTTAACGGGGATGGTTTCGATATTCCCTATCTTTTGAAGCGATGCCTTGCCCATGGCATGTCTTATAATTTTTCCGGTGTAGATAGCCTGGATATTTACAAAAAAATACGCCCTTACCGGGGAATTCTTGGACTTCCTTCCATGAAACAAAAAGCCATTGAGGAGTTTTTAAAAGTAGAGCGGAAGGATCTTTATTCCGGCGGGCAGTTGATCGAAGTTTATAAAGATTATCTTATCTCCCATGATAAATTTCTATTTGATCTTTTAATATTACATAATGAAGATGATTTAAAAGGAATGCCATTAATCCTCCCTATATTGAATTACCCGGACTTTTTAGGGCACAGCTTTCTCCTTGAACATCAGGAGTTTTTAAGCCAGGAAGACATCTTCGGCCGGGAGTTCCACTCTTTACGGCTCACCTGCAAAAATGGCTTTGCCGTTCCCGTTGGATTTTCCAAATCCAATTCCCTGGTCTCCATGGAAGCGGATGGAGAACACCTGACCATAACCATAGACCTCTATGAGGGTGAATTGAAATATTTTTATCCAGATTATAAAAATTACTATTATCTGATTTATGAAGACAAGGCCATTCACAAAAGCGTGGCGGAATACGTGGATAAGGAAGCCCGGATAAAAGCTACGGCTAAGACATGCTATACCCGCAGGGCCGGCTGTTATCTTCCCCAGTTTACCTCCTTGTGGACACCCTGCCTGCAAATGGAATTCAAGGATAAGATCACTTATGTTTCCTATGAACCGGACTTCTTTGAGGATGGCGAAAAGCTTCGAATTTACGTCCGTCACCTGTTGGATTCCCTGTGCCGTTAATTTAGAATCGTTTTCCCCGGTTTCCGGCACTTTAGCGAATGCTTTCTGGGCACGCATTTTATAGCTTTTGTTTAAATCAATGTTGAATATTTGGATGTTTTAAGGGAAGCCAAATGACTTCCCTTAAATTATATCTAAAACTTTATTTTTCTTATTCTCCAAATGACTCCTGTGTTTGGTAAATAAATATTTTGCATATCTAAGTCAGCGATCGCCATATCCGATATATACATGGAATGATCAGGTCCGAAAACAACATCAGTGGGCCTGCTTAGCCCTCTTTCTTCCGGAAATCCTGATTTGTTGATAGCAAATGTCGCTATTTCTCCATTAACAACATTAACTTTCAATACCCTATGTCCTACACCTGAACGTATATCGCCAAGCTCTTCGTATTGGATTCCACCGAAACATGCAATGTAAATATCGCCAATCAGTCCAAAATCTGATGACTCGTTAAAATCAAATCCCATTATATTGGATCCAGACGGAAAAACTGCAATTGGTGTGGGCGGTACCGATGGAATGGTATGAAGTAATGGTTCTGGTTTTCTGCCTCTGATCGGCGTAAACCTGGGTAATGTTACAGGAACTCCTCCTGTGTAATCTGGCCAGCCATACCACGCACCTATATTTAACAAATGTAATTCATCTAATGCATTGGCAATCGGTCTGCTTCCTCTTGGATCCATTCCCTGGTTTGATATGATCAGCCGTTTCAAGGCATCAAATTTCATACAGAACGGATTACGAAGCCCCCATGCAACCTGTTCTATATCAGATCCATCCATATTTGCCCTTAATACACTGCCAGAGGCTAAAGTTCTGCCTTCTTTTACTTGATATTGTTGAATATTGGGAACTCCAAAAGGGGAAAAAGCTCCGGTAACAGCCGTCCCCATGGCTGGTATCAATACATTTTTAGTTTCAAAATTAGTGTAGTTAAGAAATATATAGGAACCTGGATAATCATGTAAATGAGGATGCTCAAGAACCCAGCTATTATCCAGTCCTACTACACCGGAATTCGTTATTGTTCCCTGTCCAAAATATATTTTCTCATCAATACCAAATTCGACACGGTTGTTGCTAAAGTCTCCATTGCTTGGCAAGCCACTTATAATATCCTGTCTTGTACCATCCGGACTAAGAACTGTTACAACGCCTTTATGCGATACATATATATATCCATTTTTATAATTGATACCAGTTATGGGGACATTAAAGCCATCGGCTACAACATCTATATTTCCATTGCTAATACGCATAACTTTAGGATTCATTGTAGCCATTCCGGAGTCAGCAATTAACATATCACCCTTTTCTGTAAAAACCATACCAATAGGTGCATTTAATCCCTGAGCAAATACTTCTATTTGATAACCTACAGGTACACTTATTCTATCTGGATCAAGCTCCCTCTGTTTATATGGAGCTTGCTGCATGCATGACCTCTGTAAGAGCTTGTTTACAGCGAAATTCACTTTAAATCTCCGCTTATATTATTCTTTACAATATATGATAAATATAAATATAAAGTGATCGATCTGTACATGATATTCATCGGTAGGATTTCCGGATTTTGCCGGCCTTCCAAAAGATTCACAACCAAGCCTATTGGATTTAAATTTCAGTATGAAAAATCAAACGATCAGCTTTATACTGATCGTTAGTAATTTTTGCATATTCATTTTTATCTTTGCCATATACCTATCGTTAAAATTTTTATTCCAATAAAGATGCTTTAAATATCTCTTGCAAAAGAGATTCTGGTATCTCCTGGTCGATATATATTTGCAGCATACCTTTAGGTGTTATTTGGAACTCTTTCAATTCCTTTTTATATTGCAATATTGATTTTGCTTCAATGTTTATGTGATCCTTAAATGGAATTAACCTTATAAATTTATCCTCAATATAATAACTTGGTAATTTGGCCCATAATTTTTCTTTCACATTTTCATGGACGCTGCTAATAATTAAATTTCGTAAAATATGAAATAGTTCTATTATTTCTTTCCTGTATTGGTCAATGTAATTCTTTACATCGTCATTCATTCACCCTACTCCCATCATTTTCATAAGTATTTATAAATACGTTTCGTTCAAGGATAAGAATGATTCACTTAAATCCCTATATTATATGAACTAGTAATCTCCTTTTTCCAATAAATGTCTGATATAAGAAAATGTCCTTTGCTCCCCTTGGTTTTTTAACATCAAAAGAAGCTCCTCCAACAAATTCCTTGTCTCAGGGGCAATGACCATGTAGCTTTTCGCGTGCATGTAATATTCCCAGGGCGATGCATCGGTGTAATCCCTGCCCTTATAAGTTTTCGATGCTGCAATCCGGTCCATCATCATTTCGATGACATAATTTAGTGGCATCTTATGGCCTACCAGACCCTCCGACATATCTGTGGTAAAGTCAATCCAGTATTCGTAGTGATGCTTGTTGCGGCCTTTATGATGGAGCCAGGCTCTAGAAAAACCCTTGTCCTCTCTTTCCGCAGCATTGGGGCTTCTTGTCCCCTGGTAATAAAGAACGCCTGGAACAAACTCTTCCAGACTGTATTTTGACAAATCATGAAGCAGTCCCTGCTTAACAAGACCCACACGAAAACAGTTTTTCATGACTCTGATCTTATGTATATTGATCGTGCATAAATGACCCCAAAAATTCATAAATTTCATTGCATTCACCTTTTTATCCTTGCAAAAGAATCTTTTCCCATTTTACCACAAATTTCTCGGATTTCGCCACTTATTTCCCCTTTATTTTTTAAAGAAGAATTCTTGATTTTTAAGACGGAAAACGTTTGACACCTCTCCCTTTTTATGCTATTCTTAGGGAGGTTACAGATATCCTGTAACAGTACAATTTTTTATTCATTTTGGAGGTATCATAATGAAAGGTACAGTTAAGTGGTTTAACAACCAAAAGGGTTACGGATTTATTTCCGACGAACAGGGTAACGATGTATTTGTTCACTACTCAGGTCTTAGCATGGACGGCTTCAAATCCTTAGATGAAGGCGCTGGGGTAGAGTTCGATGTTGTAGACGGAGCTAAAGGACCACAGGCTACAAACGTTACCAAATTATAATCATTGACTCATCAGTGTACCTTTTTTCAATATAGGAAGAAGTTATATTGTTTCACATGATTACGATTAGAGCCATCCAGTGGATGGCTCTTTTTGATGTCCTTGTCTTATGACTTATCGCGAAGACTTTCTAAATCTTCTACTGTAAATTCATAATTTTTATTACAGAAATGGCAGTTCACCTCAATGCTCTTTCCTTCGTCAATCATTTCCTGAAGTTCTTTCCTTCCAATGCTGATCAGGGCTTTTTCCACCCTGGCTTTATCACAATTGCAATAAAAGTGGGTAGGAACCTGCTCCATCAGTTCCAGGCCAAACTCTCCGAGGATATGTTCAAGGATCATCTCCGGTGTATTTCCCTGATCTAACAGATCTGTGATTGAAGTAATTTCTCCCAGCTTTTTCTCCAGTCCTCCAATGATCTCCTCAGAGGCTCCCGGCAAGAGCTGGATGATAAAGCCGCCGGCCTGTTTTACGGTATTGTCCCTGTTCATTAAGACGCCCAATGCCACCGATGAAGGTGTTTGCTCAGAAGAAGCATAGTAATAAGTCAGATCTTCTGCAATCTCACCGCCCACCAGTATGGTCTGTCCAACGTAAGGTTCCTTGAGTCCGATATCTTTAATTACACTTAACACTCCCTCACCTACTGCACCGCCTACATCCAGCTTTCCTGCCTGGTTGGGAGGAAGCATGACGCCAGGGTTGTAAACATAGCCTTTTACATTTCCTTTTGAATCTGCTGTCACCGTAAGACCTTCCATAGGGCCGCTTCCCTGGATCTTTAGGGTCAGTAAATCATCTTCCCCCTTCATCATAATGCCCATCATGCTTCCCGCAGTTAAAAGCCTGCCTAAGGCAGCCGTAGCGATAGGGCTTGTATTATGAGCTTGTCTTGCCTGTTCTACCAGTTCTCTGGTAGTAGCCGCAAAAGCACGGATCTGATGATCCCCTGCCGTAGCTCTGACAATATAATCAGCCATTTTATAATTCCTTTCCGCGCTCTCTTGCTATGATATAAATTCTTTCACTGGTATCCTTTACGGGAGCTTTGGTAAAAGCATCAAAAGCTGCCACAAAATCCATGCCGGCCTCTTTTATCGCCATCTTTACCTCCTCCAGAGAATATGCTCTTTGATAATGATTTTCCGTATATTTCCGGTATAAGTCTTCCTCCTGCCTGATAAACAGGGATAGGTCATATTCATTGATCCTGGATTCCTTATCATAATAATTATCCCAGATAAAGCTGCATTCCTCCCGGTCCTCCGCAATGGTAGAGTCCCCCATAAGGGTTTCATATTTATATATGGTGTTCAGATCAAATATAAAAATTCCTCCTGGATCCAGATAATTGTTTACCAACCTGAAAACTTCCGCCAAATCCTCATATTCCAGAATATAGTTCATACAGTCACAAATGCTTATAACAGCCCGCACCGTGCCATAAAGCTCAAATTCCCTCATATCCTGCATAAGATAAAGGATGTCCTTTTCTGACTTTTCCCGCTTTTCCATGGCTATCTGCAGCATGTCTTCGGAGTTGTCCACTCCGATCATATCATACCCCCGGTCTGCAAGAAGCTCCGTAAGGCTTCCCGTACCACATCCCAGGTCAAGAATCAAGCCATCCCTGATTCCATATTCATTCAACAGACCAGTCACGTATTCACACCAGTCCTTATACGGAATATTGTCCATAAACCGGTCATAGACCTCTGCAAAGCTAGTGTACGCTTCCATTCACAGTTTCCTCTCTCTTGTCCATGCTTTTCGGGCATTATTAAGGTATCCAAAAACAAAGCAGGTAACTCATAAAGAGGTACCTGCCTTCCTGTCTCTTTATCCTGCTGCCATGGCAGCATTGGATTACTGGTTGGATCCGCAGCACTTTTTATATTTCTTGCCGCTGCCGCATGGACATGGATCGTTTCTTCCAACCTTTGCTCCCTTAACAATGGTTCCAGAAGCTTTCTGCTTTTTATAAAGCTCTTTTTTCGTTTCTTCTGACAGTATTGCCTCCCACTCAGGAAGACTATACAGCCATTCTGCTTTAGCCTCTACCATATTATAATACAGCTTTTCCGGATCGATCTCTATTTTTACCACGGTCTGCTCGTCCATGGTCTCAATAGGATTCTCATATCCCTTTAAGCTTTCATTAATTCCATCTAAAAATCCGGTCATTGTCTGGACATCTGTACCATATCTCTTTGCCAGATCCTCTACCGTTCCCTCTACCGCTTCTTCTGGTTTGGAAAGAATATGCTCATAGATTCCCTTTTCTACTTTGAAATACTCGGTCCATAATTCTTCTTTTCCTTTATCATCCAGCCCATCGCCGTATGCCAAGTTTCTCCAATTTTCTAAAATAGCCATGTTCAAACCATCCTTTTGTCTGTTATTCTCATGAAGGCAATGAGCCAAGATCAAGCGAGCCTGACTTTGGCAGCTGCCAACGGAGTCAAATGGCCCCCAGCTTGCTGCGAGGTATTTGACTTCCAGTAGTACTCCAACAAACAGTATATAACATCTTTATATATTTTGCAAAATGTTTTTTCTTATTTTATAATTCTCTGCGTCTCTTCCTATACACTTATGTTCTTTTAAAGCCTATTCCTGCTTAACCCCAGAAGCTTCATCATTAGATTCACGCTTCCAACATTGTAGCCGCTGCATCCGTAGACAGCCTTCAAGCCAGGGTCCGTTACAATTAAAAGAGGCAGCTTCTCCGGATCCACATACATTCTTCTGGCCAGTGGTTCTACCGTATCGTCAAAGCTTATGTAACCCACCTTTATTTGAGGAATTGCTTCCAGAACTTTACTGATGGTCCGGTTCTGTAATGACGTTTCACTTTGCAGCAGGAAAATGATCTGAGTATCAAGGGATTCCAAGGCTTCCTTTTGTTCCAGCATTTCGTTAAGAACGTGTTCGGTTGGTTCCTGACCCTCAGACAGGATGGCAAGAATATTGCTCTTTCCTTCCATAAGCACTGATGCCGGAACCGTCTTTTCTTTCTCATTTTCCTCTTTTATGGTTACTTCAAAATCATCCAGCATGTTATCAACCAGCATATCATCCAGGCTTCCGGCCCGCAGGCGCATGGTCACAGACTTTTCTTCATCCTTTTTTAATTCAAAGACATACTCGCTGGCGTTCTGGTTCCCGCTGGGAAGACGGACAGAGGTGATCAGACGGTAGATACCAGGCTCTAAGTCCAGCTTTAAAACGCCGCCGGAAAATTTTAGGCCGGTATAATCCAGAGACACAAACTGCCCCTCTTTTAGCCTTCCAATGGTCCATGTCTGGTAATAGGTCCACAGATTGTCTGTTTCCCCATAAAGTACCAGCTTTCCTGTCTCTTCGATCCTGTCTTTTACGATCTCATCTGCCCCGGATATTGATACGAATCTTCCTGTCTCATAAACCTCAGCTTCCAGATTCACCGGGTTGATCCGGGCCGGAATGCCAAACGTCCTGCAGATAGAGACAAATAATATCTTCTGGCTAAGGAGATTGCTCTGTAAAAGCTTAAGGCTTCCTGCCGGAGTGGAGCAAATCGTCTTGTAGTCCAGCTTTGATTCAAAACCGATATGCTGCTTCACATATTCCCAGATGGTTTCAGGATTTTTACGGAATTCTTCCTTTTCGTCCTCATTGTAAAATCCCTCAATAAATCCCCTGTAATCGGTCATTTCTTCCAGCAAAACTCTTGGACAAAGAATGTATTTTACATAAATATCCAGATGTCCGTTCTCCTCCCACTTCTTACGATATGGGGCGGCCCCTGTAAGATGGCTTTCCAGAATCTCTGCCCGTGCATCCTTATAATCTTTTACAGTCAGGCTGTTAAGCATGGTCTTACGATCCGGATTTTGATCCTTGGAAAGAAAGTTGTAAATCTCGTCAAAGTTACCGGCAGACAACCGGAGGATCTCTGTTTCATCAGGATATGAGGAAGCCTCTCCCTCCTTAAAGTACCCTGCGATCCTGCCTTCCCGCATCTGATTAGCCTCTTGGATTCGTTTTCTGTTTCTTTCCTTTTGTTCTTTTGTAAGCTTCACCGGATTTACGGGGTAATCCTTTGGAGCTCTGACGTCCGCATCCACCCAGGCATTTATTCCGGATTTCTCCGCTTCCTTCTTTAACACAAGGACCGTTCCATCTTCATCCTCCGGAGAAATCCACGCCTCACAGCATAACCCTTCCTTCATAGCACGGACATGAACATCTCCAAGACCAACGGTAAGCGATACCTTTCCATTCCTATCTGTATATAAGTTTACCACGCTGCAGTATTCCGCCATATTAAGAATCTCAAAAGAAACATGGACATTCTCTGCTGGGTTTTTATCCTCATCAAGCACCTGGATCTCATAAGATTTGGTCAGGGCATAGGTTGCTGTCCCATTATAATAGACCATTAAATCTTCCTTCCCCAGACATTCCATCTCTGAATCACCGGAATAATCGGAGAAGGTTCTGGTGTGTACCAGCAATGCCCTGGAGGAAGCATTGGTAAACCACCCCTTATCCAGCACTTCTTCCGGCTCACAGGCACCCAGGAAATGCCACTTTCCTTCCACAAACACTTCAACCCATGCATGATTGTCATCACAATGAGCCCATCTGGGGGTATACACCTGTCTGGCAGGAATTCCCACACTCCGGAAAGCCGTTACAGCAAACGTGGATTCTTCCCCACATCTGCCCTTCCCGGATTTATACACAGTCACAGGAGATATGGTTCTGTTGTCTGAAGCCTCATAGGTTCCATTCTCCGCACACCAATAATTGATTTCCAGCACCGCCTCCCTTACGGAAAGTCCTTTGATCCGGTCAATCAATTTGTCATAGAAAAATCTTCGGCAGTCTTCGATATTCTCCGTATTGATCCTGTAATATAAAATATGATGGAGGAACATATCTTCCGGAATTTCCTGGCACCATTCCATTTGTTCATAAACCATGATGGAATGCCTAACATATCCAAGAAATAGGTCAAAATCATACTCCCCGGCATCCCGTAAGGGCATTGTCCCATATAAAAATTTCATGAGTACCTGTTCTATGGGAGTACACCGTTCCATTGCCCTTTCAACTTCTTCCTTAAGACCTCCAAGAAAGGGAAGTCTAAGCTCATATTTTTCCTGGGCATATCTCTGCAAATGTTCTGAAAACATGACTATATTCTCCTTTGCGAAATCAATTAATTATTTTCTGACCCGGGCAGTCCTGCGGAAGTTACTGAATAGTAACTCCTGCAGAGTAAAGCTTTCTGGCTGTTGCCTCATCAGGCATGGAGTCCGTGATGATTCCGTCTATGTCATCAAAATGAGCAAATTTATAGGAATCATTAAAGTAGAACTTATCCTTTTCCATTACCAGATATTTGTGCCTGCTGCTGGCAATGGCCGCTTTTTTTGTCAGGCCATCCTCCACTCCTAAGGTGGTAATGGAATTGTCCGTAAGGTCCAGGCCGCAGGTCCCGATAAAGGCTCTGTCAAAGCTGTACTGTTTGATGATCTCAATGGCAGCTGCCCCCATAAAGCCGTTTACCGTGCGGTACATGATTCCTCCGGTTCCAATGGAGGTGATATCCGGATTTACTGCCAGTGTCTGCATAATATCGATCATGTTCGTCACCACGGTCAACCGTTTGTGGGATTTGGCAAGCCGTTCCGCCACCATGATATTCGTGGTGGAAATATCCAGAAATATGGTTTCATTGCTTCTGATCAGTTCAAAAGCCTTCTGAGCAATTAAATTCTTTTTTTCAATATTTGTATCTCTCCGGTCAATCACATCCCGTTTCAGAGGATAATCCTGGGATAATAAGGCTCCGCCATAGGTCCGTTTCAGCTTTCCTGCATTTTCTAAGTTTTTTAAGTCCTTGCGTATACAGTCTTCTGTCACTTGAAAAAGGGCGCTTAAATCCTTTACTTTCACCATACCCTGATCGTGAAGGAGTTGTAAAATCCTGTCTAAACGTTCTTCCGTAAACATTCTTTCTCCTCCATCAGCCTTTTTGCCCGGCGAATCTGTTCCTCTTCTGTACGGAAAATATCATACTCCCCAATTCCCGGTATTCCCATATTTACATTTTCCTTCCGGTAGATCATGCCGCTGTCAACGATTGTCTTTCCAGACATGTGAAAACACCGGGCATCTATCTCATCCATCAGGCAGGCAATGGCATCTACATTGACTCCGCTGCCTACCAAAATGTCGATCTGACCAGCCGCCAGCTCCATCAGCTCCCCTAAAAGCTTTTTACCTTCCATGCAGGTGTTCTGCTGTCCGGAGGTCAGTATAGTATCCACCCCTGCCTCAATGGCCTCTTTCAGGCTCCTGTAAGGATCCCGGCATACATCAAAAGCCCTATGCAGGGTCATATTTCCCGTTCCCGCCTTTTCTCTGAGCACTTTCAGCCGTTCCATGTCAAGATCCCCATCCGGTTTTAAAAATCCCACGACAATCCCATCCGCGCCAAGATTCCGATACATCTGCGCATCCTCTGAGATCATCTGAAATTCATGATCTGTATACAGAAAATCTCCATACCGGGGCCGTATCAGAACGTTGATTGGAACATCACAGGCTTTGCGGATCTGATTAAACTGACTAACGCCAGGGGTAGTTCCCCCAATCACCAGATTTGCACAGAGCTCCAGCCTGTCGGCGCCTCCCTGTACCGCTGCTTTAGCGGATTCCACAGAATCCACACAGACCTCCAAGATATAGTCTTTCATTATTTTCTCCTAACCATCTATATTTTGTTGCCGGCATTCTACACTGCCTTGTGGCAGGCTGCAAAATGCCCTGGCCTGACTTCTTTCATTTCCGGTGTTTTTTCCCGGCACAGCTGCTCTGCGTAAGGGCAGCGGGAAGCAAACCGGCAGCCTTCCTTCAAATTAACAGGATTTGGCAGGCTTCCCTCCAGCATGATCCGGCTGCGGCTCTTTTCCACATCAGGATCAGGGATAGGAATTGCGGAAAGCAATGCCTGGGTATAGGGATGGAGCGGAGCCTCAAACAGGCTCTCACTGTCTGTCAGTTCCACCATGGCCCCCAGGTACATAACGCCGATCCGGTCACTGATGTGCTTAACCATAGAAAGATCATGAGCGATGAACAGATAGGTAAGCCCTCTCTTCTCCTGCAGCTCTTTCAGTAAATTGATCACCTGTGCTTGAATGGAAACATCCAGCGCGGAAATAGGTTCATCACAGATCACAAACTCCGGATCCACAGCCAATGCCCGGGCAATCCCCACCCGCTGACGCTGTCCGCCGGAAAATTCGTGAGGGAAACGGTTTGCATGCTCTTCGGAAAGCCCTACCGTTTCCAGAAGTTCAAGTACCTTCTTTCTCCGTTCCTCCCCGCTTAAGATTCCATGAGCATCAATTCCCTCTGCAACAATATCTATAACCTTCATCCGCGGATTAAGGCATGCATAAGGATCCTGAAAAATCATCTGCATCTTTCTTGTGAAGCTATGACGCTCCGCTGACGCCAAACTGCTGTTAATTACCTGTCCGTCATATACGATCCGGCCATCCGTTGGCTCATACAGCTGGATTACGGTCCGGCCAAAGGTAGACTTCCCGCAGCCGCTTTCTCCCACCAGACCAAGGGTTTCTCCCTTATATATATCCAGGCTGACATCGTCCACTGCTTTCAATATCTGATTTTTTCCCACCTGGAAATATTTTTTCAAATGCTTTACTTCTAATAATGGTTTCTTTTCTGCCGACATCATGATTTCCTCCTATTCCCTGAAAGCCTTTGCCCGCTCATCAAGAAGCCAGCAGCGCGCATGGTGGCTCTCGCCGCAAAGCATATCCTCCGGAGGATACTGTCTGCAGACCTCCATGGTTTTTGTGCATCTGGCTGCAAATGGGCAGCCTTTTGGCGGATCCATCAGATCCGGCGGAGTCCCATGAATGGCCGTCAGCTCTCCCCCTTTATGGGAAGCTTTTGGTATGGAAGCAAGAAGTCCCTTCGTATAAGGATGTTCCGTCTGGTAAAACAGCTCACGCACATCAGCGCTTTCCACCAGCTGGCCTCCATACATAACGGCAACCCGGTCCGCAATATTCGCTACAACTCCCAGATTATGGGTGATAATAATAATAGAGGTTTTAATTTTCTTCTGCAAGTCCTTCATCAGATCCAGAATCTGTGCCTGTATTGTTACGTCCAAAGCCGTGGTCGGTTCATCTGCGATCAAAATCTTTGGATCACAGGCCAAAGCCACTGCGATCACGACTCTTTGTCTCATGCCGCCGGAAAGCTGGTGAGGGTATTGGTCAAACCTTGTTTCCGGATTGGAAATTCCAACCAGAGAAATCAACTCAAGAGCCCGATTCTTCATCTGAACTTTAGTCATATCCTTCCGATGCTCTTTTAATACCTCTACAATCTGCTTTCCTATGGTCATAGTAGGGTTTAAAGAGGTCATAGGATCCTGAAATATCATGGAAATATCCGATCCCCGTACCGTCTGCATCTGCCGCTCGCTGTATTTAGAAAGATCCTTACCTTCCAGGAGAACACTGCCTCCCACGATCTTTCCATTCTTCGGAAGCAGGCCCATAATGCTTTTCACGGAAATGGATTTACCGGAGCCGGATTCTCCCACGATTGCCAAAGTTTCCTGCTCATCCAGATAAAAGCTAATCCCGCGCACCGCATGGACTACGCCATGCTGTGTCTTTATATGTACCTGCAACTGATTGACTTCCAATAATCTGCTCATGACGTCTCACCTACTTTCTCATTCTTGGATCCAGAGCATCCCGCAAGCCGTCTCCAAGAATGCTGAAGCATACCATAATCAGGACGATCACGATTGCCGGGAAAATCAATACGTGGGGAAAATTGCGAAGCACCTGGTATCCGTTGTTGATCAAGACTCCTAAAGATGCTTTTGGTTCCTGCATGCCGATGCCGATAAAGCTTAAAAATGCCTCTGTAAATATGGCGGACGGAATGGTAAACATGGCATTGATGACAATGACTCCCACTGTATTGGGGATCAGATGTTTCCATATGATTCCGGTAGTACTGGTTCCCAGCACTCTGGCTGCCAGCACAAACTCCTGATTCTTAAGCTTTAATATGGATCCGCGGACCAGTCGTGCCATATTCACCCAGCCGGTAATGGAGAGAGCCACTACAATAGTCCAAATACCTGCCGGCATAACCATCATCAAAAGGATGACGATGATCAGATGGGGAATACCCACCAGTACTTCAATGATTCGCTGCATAACAGCATCCACTTTCCCGCCGGCCAAAGCAGAAACCGCTCCATAGGTCACTCCCAATGTTAAATCCAAAATAGCTGCCACAAAGGCAATGAGAAGGGAAATCCGGGTACCCATCCATGTCCTGACCCAAAGGTCACGTCCGAACTGATCCGTTCCGAAGAGATGCTTCATGGAAGGAATCTGATAAATGATATCATAATTCGTTTCTTTATAAGAATATCTTGAAAACTCCGGTGCCAGTATTGCAAGAAGCCCGATTGCAATCAA
Source organism: Lacrimispora sphenoides (assembly GCF_900105215.1). Taxonomy (NCBI): domain Bacteria; kingdom Bacillati; phylum Bacillota; class Clostridia; order Lachnospirales; family Lachnospiraceae; genus Lacrimispora; species Lacrimispora sphenoides. The sequence continues at coordinate 1,799,188 of NZ_FOIP01000002.1, forward strand.
TGTAAACAGGCAAACAACTGCCGCCTTATTTTTTTTCAAACGAAGCCAGCCATCCTGAAGGGCTGTTAAATTGGGCCGGGCAATATGTTCTTTCTCCGATTCATCCACATATGCCTTTACAAATAATTCATCCATGCTTACCCCTCCTCACCGGCTGCCAGACGGATCCTGGGATCAATGAGGGAATAAGCGATATCAACGATCAGCACTACAAAAATATAGAAAGCGCTGTAAAAGATCGTGATTCCCATGATCGTGGAATAGTCATTAGCCTTTATACTGTCTACAAATAAGCTGCCGATTCCAGGGATGGTATAAATATTCTCAACAGCAAGGGAGCCTGTCAGCAGATTTACAACAATGGGCCCCAGAATCGTCACCACAGGGATGATCGAATTTCTTACCGCATGGCGCATGAGTACCTTCATTGGGCTAAGTCCCTTGGCTTTGGCAGTGACGATGTAATCCTGCTCCAACACCTCTAGCATCTCAGTCCGGATAAACCGGGCGATCATGGCAGTCGCAGAAAAGGACAAGGCAATGGACGGAAGTACCGAACATTTCCAGTCAGTCCAAAAACCAACGGGCAGAATTCCCCATTTTAAGGCCACGTAATACTGCAAAAGAGCCGCAGCTACAAAATTAGGTACAGAAACTCCAAGGACAGCTACGATCATAGTAAAATAGTCAATCCCGCTGTTATGTCTCCACGCCGCGATAATTCCCAATGTCAGGCCAACTGCCAGACCGATCAGGACCGCTTGAAGGCCAATTAAAGCGGAGGGGCCGATCCTTCCTCCGATTACGGTAGAT